>NZ_JBQCIF010000027.1:0-41948 GCF_051953955.1 Trinickia sp.
CGTGACGACGGCGAACGCTTCGTTGATCTCGTAGAGATCGACGTCGTTCGCGCGCCACGCGTTCTTCTCGAGCAGCTTGCGGATCGCGCCGACGGGTGCCGTCGTGAACTTGGAGGGCTCCTGCGCGAACGTGGAATGGCCCGCGACGCGTGCGAGCGGCGTGAGCCCGAGCTTATCGGCCGTCGATGCATGCATCATGACGAGGGCCGCGGCGCCGTCGGAGATCGACGACGAGTTAGCGGCCGTGACGGTGCCCGTCTTGCTGAAGGCAGGCTTGAGCGTCGGAATCTTATCGACGTTGGCCTTGAACGGTTGCTCGTCGCGCAAGATCGTCACATCGTCGCCTTTGCGGCCCGCCACCTTCACGGGTGCGATTTCCCACGCGAACGAGCCGTCTTCGTTCGCGCGCTTGGCCCGCGCGAGCGATTCGATGGCGAATGCGTCTTGCGCCTCGCGCGTGAAGCCGTAGGCGCTCGCGCATTCCTCGGCGAACGTACCCATGAGGCGGCCTTTTTCGTAGGCATCCTCCAAGCCGTCGAGGAACATGTGATCCAGCACTTGCCCGTGTCCCATGCGCATGCCGCCGCGCGCCTTGGGCAAGAGGTACGGCGCGTTCGTCATGCTTTCCATGCCGCCCGCGATCATGACGTCGACCGAGCCGGCCGCGAGCATGTCGTGCGCGAACATCGCCGCGCGCATGCCGGAGCCGCACATCTTGTTGACGGTCGTGCAGCCCGTGGCGAGCGGCAGACCGGCGCCCAATGCGGCTTGACGCGCCGGCGCTTGGCCAAGGCCCGCCGGCAAGACGCAGCCCATCAGCACTTCCTCGACTTGGCTCGCCGCGAGGCCCGAGCGCTCGAGTGCGGCGGCGATGGCGCTCGCGCCGAGCTGCGGCGACGTGAGCGAAGCGAACTCGCCCTGAAAGGCCGCCATCGGCGTGCGGGCCGCCGAGACGATCACGATCGGGTCCTGCGTGTTGCGCGTTGCGTCAGTCATGCTTGATCTCCTTGATCACACCTTTGACCACCTGCTCGACGTTCGCGAGGGTCGCGGCGTCGGCGGCGACGACGTCGTTCTGCGCCGAGCCGGCCTGCTCGGCGGAGAGGGCGGCGACGCAGCGTTGATAGGTTCGCTCGAGCGCGTCGGCGCTCGAAATCGTCATGCCGAGATTGCGCACGCGCCCGTCGTGCACGCCGTAGGCGAGTGCATGCACGGTGAGCGGCTGGCTACGCGCCCATGCATCGTTCACGATCGTCGTGCGGCAAACGTTGACGACTTGCTCGATCGTATTGAGCTCGACGAGGCGCCGATGACGCGCCACCATCGGCCACTGCTCCAGCAGCGCGGCGTGCTTCGCACGCACGTCGTGGATGTGATGCAGCCAGTTGTCGGCCAGGCCGACGCGGCGGTCGTGCAGCGCGGCGCCGACGCCCGAGCAGCCGTAGTGGCCCACCACCATGATGTGCTTGACCTTGAGCAGATCGACGGCGAACTGGATGACCGAGAGGCAGTTCAGGTCCGAGTGGACGACGACGTTCGCGATGTTGCGATGGACGAACACTTCGCCCGGCGGCAGGCCGATGATCTGATTCGCGGGCACGCGCGAATCGGAGCATCCGATCCAGAGATATTCGGGGGCTTGCTGATCGGCCAGGCGCGCGAAGTACTGCGGATCCTCGGCGAGCTTGCGTTCGACCCACGCTTCGTTGTTGACGAACAGCTGCGCGAGCGGATGGTTTTGATCGTTCATAGTGTCGTCTGCGTCGTAGAGGTTGAGCCCTGACGGGCTATGAAGGAAAGGCGACCCTGTGCGCGGCGTTTGGCCTCGTCAGGCCGCGCGTGCTGCGCCCGCGCTACCGTCCTCGCGCGGTGCTGCGGCATCCGTCGCCGTATCGGCGGGGCGCGGCGCGGCAAACCGCGCAGGATAGCGGTTGCAAAAGCGCACGCTGGGGTCGTAGGGAAAGAAGTCGGGCAATTCGCCCTTGAGCAGCAGATCCTTGTGTTTTTGCCAGAGCTTGGGGTCGAAGAAATCGGCATGATGGCGCATGAAGTACTCGCGCACCGTGGGATCCCCGAGCAGGAACGTCGAATACGTTTCGGGAAAGATGTCGTTCGGCGCGACGCTGTACCACGGCTCGGCCGAAAGCTCGTCCTCCTCGGTCCGCGCTTGCGGGACGTGGCGCACGTTGCAGTCGGTCAGATACTCGATCTCGTCGTAGTCGTAGAAGACGACGCGGCCATGGCGCGTCACGCCGAAGTTCTTGTAGAGCATGTCGCCAGGGAAGATATTGGCCTGCATCAGTTCCTTGATTGCGTCGCCGTACTCCTTGATCGCGTGCTCGATGTCGGCTTCCGTGCCGTTTTGCAGGAACATGTTGAGCGGCACCATGCGGCGCTCGATATAGACGTGTTTGATCACGAGGCAGTCGCCCTCGTACTCGATCATCGAAGGCGCTTCCTTCTCGAGTTCGCGCACGAGCTGTTCGTCCAGGCGCGAGAGCGGCAAGGCCACGCTCGTGTACTCGAGCGTGTCGGCCATCCTCCCTAGGCGGTCGTGCCGCTTCACGAGCAGATACTTGTCTTGGATCTTCTGGCGCGTCGTATCCTTCGGCGGCGGGAATGCGTCCTTGATGACCTTGAACACGTAGGGGAACGACGGCAGCGTGAACACGACCATGACGAGTCCCTTGATGCCGGGCGCGACGATGAAGTGATCGCTCGAATGCGAAAGGTGCTTGAGCAGGTCGCGGTAGAAGTTGTTCTTGCCTTGCTTCTGCAGCCCGACCGACGTGTAGATTTCGGCCTTCGGCTTGCCCGGCATGACCGTGCCGAGGAAGTCGACGTAAGCCGAGGGCACGTCCATGTCGACGAGAAAATACGAGTGCGAAAAGCTGAAGATGATCAAGAGCTGTTCGCGCTTGAGCAGCACCGTATCGAGCGCGAGCAGGCCCGGCTTCACATGGCGGATCGGCACGGCGAACGGCACCATCGCTTCGCCGTTGATGATGCGGCCGATGATGTAGGCGGCTTTGTTGCGGAAAAACAGCGACGAAAGCACGTGCACCTGGAAGTTGAACGCTTCCGAAAATGCGCCGAAGGTCTCGTGGATCGTGTCGATGATGCAGACGACGTCGCGCGTCAGATCCTCGAACGGCCGCTCGATCTGAAAATTCGTGACGATGCGCTCGAGCGTGGCGGCCAGGCCGTCCTTGCCGGGATAGTAGGCGCGGTACGTCGGCTTCGCGGCGGGCTCCTCGTTTTCCAGGTACTCCGTCGAAATGACGGGCCGCACGAAGATGAAGTCGTTGTTGAAGTACGAGCGGTGCAGAATCTTGCAACAGACCGAGTTGAAGAACGTCTCGGCGCATTCGGGTTGCAGATGGCGCGTCAGCAGCCCGATGTAGTGCAGCTTGATCTGTTGCCACACTTCGTCGTCGATGTTCTCGGCGTCGTACTCGTCTTCGAGCAGCCGCACGCATTCGTCGACGCGATCGTCGTAGGACGCGATCCGGTCGCGCGCCAGTTTCTGCAGTGCGTGCCAATCGCCGGCCTCGAACAGCGTTTTCGCGAGCACGGCCGCGGCGCGGAAATTGCCGTAATGCCGATCGAAGCCCTCGAGCATCGTCTGCGCGACGTCGAAGCCGATCTGCGACGACAGCAGTTTGGGAAAGTGCTTCATGTCCGCTCGGGCTGAGATGGCGCGAAACGGTCGGCCGCTTCGGCCGCCCCGGCCGCGGCGGGCGACGCCCCATCGCGCTCGCAATCGATGCCGTTCTCGGCCAGCATCGCGCGGCATTGCGCTTCGTACTGCCCGAGATCTTCGAGCGTGGCCGTCAGATCCTCCAATTGGCGTTCGAGCACTTCGCGATGCTCGGCGATCGTCGCCAGGAACGCATGCAACTGCGGCACCGTATCGGTCGGCGATTCGTACAGATCGAGCAGATCGCGGATTTCGGACAGCGTGAAGCCGAGCCGTTTGCCTCGCAGCGTCAGCTTCAGGCGCGTGCGGTCGCGGTTCGAATAGACGCGCCGCAGGCCGCTCGAGCCTTCGCGGCGCGGCGCGAGCAGCCCCTGATCTTCATAGAAGCGGATGGCGCGTGGCGTAACGTCGAATTCGCGTGCGAGCTCGGTGATCGTGAAATGCTGGGTCATGGCGGACGCGCCGGGTTAGAATCGACGGACGTTTACGTTATCGTCAACTTCGACAAAGTGCAACTGGCGATGGGGCCGGTTGCGTTCGCTCAGGATTTAACCGATGAATGCGTTGGAACACCAACTCGACTATCCGTTCACCGAGACGTTGCCCGAGCCGGGGCGGCTGCACGAGGTGGCACCTGGAGTCCATTGGGTGCGCATGCCGTTGCCGTTCGCGCTCGATCACATCAACCTATGGCTGCTGCGTGACGAGATCGACGGCCGGGCGGGATGGACCGTCGTCGATTGCGGCATTGCCGACGAAACGATCCGATCCAACTGGGAGCACATTTTCGAGCACGAGCTCGGCGGTTTGCCCGTCTTGCGCACGATCGTCACGCATTGCCATCCCGATCACCTCGGGCTTGCCGATTGGATCTGCAAGGGCGGCGCGCGCGAGCGCTGGAACGTGCGGCTGTGGATCACGCTCGGCGAATACATGCTGGGACGCGTGATGGCAGCCGGCGACGAGTCGAACGCAGGGGGCGAAGGCGCGGCGCGCCACTTTGCGCGCCACGGCCTATCCGATCCCGATGCGCTCGAGAAATTGCGCAGCCGGCGCGGCTACTATTCGAAGCTCGTGCCGTCGATGCCGACGCAGTACCGGCGCATGCGGGAAGGCGATACCGTGAGCATCGGCGGGAACGCTTGGCGCGTCGTGACGGGTTATGGGCATTCGCCTGAGCATGCGGCGCTCTTTTGCGAGGCGACGGGCGTGCTCGTTTCGGGCGATATGGTCCTGCCGCGCATTTCGACGAACGTGTCCGTCTTCGACATCGAGCCCGAAGGCAATCCGCTGGCGCTGTACTTGGAATCGCTCGGCCGGTACGAACAGATGCCGGCCGATACGCTCGTTCTGCCGTCGCACGGCAAGCCGTTTCGCGGCCTGCATACGCGAATCGCACAACTGCGCGAGCACCACGAAGCGCGGCTTGCGGAAGTGCGGGAGGCGTGCGCGCAGCGTCCGATGAGCGCGGCCGACATCGTGCCGCTGATGTTCAAGCGCGCGCTCGACATCCATCAAATGACGTTTGCGATGGGCGAGGCGCTCGCTCACTTGAACCTGCTGTGGCTGGCAGGCGAGCTCGTGCGCCGAGAGGGCGACGATGGGGTTCTGCGCTTCGAACCCGCGAAGTAGGCGGCGACGAGCGGGCATCGTCGCCCGATGCCGGCGTCAGCCCATGCCGCGCATCGCGTCGGCGCGCAACAGCAGCAGTTCGCGCTCTCGAGCATTGTTCGTCATCGCGGCCGCGCGCTCGAATTCGGCGCGCGCTTCGTCGTTTCGCCCGAGCTTGGCCAGCAAGTCGCCGCGTACGCTCGGCAGCCAGTGATAGCGGGCCAACGCCGGATCGGCTGCCAGCGCTTCGACGATCGCAAAGCCGGCCTGCGGACCGTACGCCATACCCACCGCGACGGCCCGGTTCAGCTCGACGATAGGCGATGGATTCACCTGCGCGAGCGCATCGTAAAGCGCGACGATTCGAGCCCAGTCCGTGTCTTCGGCGCGATGCGCGCGTGCATGGCAAGCCGCGAGCGCCGCTTGCAGCGCATACGGGCCTAGCGCACCGCCCGAGGCTTCGGCGCGCGCGAGCGCCGCCAGCCCGCGCCGAATGAGCAGCGGGTCCCAGCGCGAGCGATCTTGATCGGCGAGCAGCACCGGCCGGCCGTTGGCATCGATGCGAGCATGTAGCCGCGATGCCTGCAGCTCCATCAGGGCGACGAGACCGTGGACTTCGGCGTCGTCCTGCACGAGCCCGGCGAGAATGCGGCCCAGGCGCAACGCTTCGTCGCACAGCGCCGGCCGGAACCAATCCTCTCCGGCCGTGGCCGCGTAGCCTTCGTTGAAAACGAGGTAGACGACCTCGAGCACCGATGCCATGCGCGCCGCACGGGCATCGGCGCGCGGCACCTCGAACGGCACGTGCGCCTCGCGCAGCGTCCGCTTTGCGCGCACGATGCGTTGCGCGATCGTCGCTTCGGGCACGAGGAACGCGCGCGCGATCTCCTGCGTCGAGAGGCCGCCCAAGAGCCGCAGCGTCAGCGCAACGCGCGCGTCCGTCGAGAGCACCGGATGACACGCCGTGAAAATGAGGCGCAGCAGATCGTCGCCGATGTCGTCGGCGCGGGCGGCGTCGATCGTATCGACGAAATCGGGCACGACGTGGGCTTCGAGCGCGTCGAGATCGCGTCCGATCGCTTCGTGCTTCTTGGCGTGCAGTGCGTCTTGCCGCAGCTTATCGAGCGCGCGATGCTTGACGGTGGCCATGAGCCAGGCCCCCGGATTGTCGGGGACCCCTTCGCGCGGCCAATGTTCGAGCGCGGCGACGAGCGCATCTTGCGCCAGTTCCTCGGCCACGCCGATGTCGCGCACGAACCGCGCGGCATGCGCGACGACGCGTGCCGCTTCGATGCGCCAGACTGCTTCGATTGCGCGATGCGTGGAATCGGCCATGTTCAGCGCCGGCCCGCTTCGAGTGCGCGAAACCGCTCGATATGCTCGCTCGGCGTGAAGTCCTCCAATTCGAACAGCGGTCTCACCTCGATTTCGCCGTCGGCGAACTCGCCGAACGGCGCGGGAAAGCGCCGTGCCCACTCGATGGCTTCCTCGCGCGAGCGCACCTGGATCAGCGTATAGCCGGCGATGAGCTCCTTCGTCTCGGCGAACGGCCCGTCGATGAGCGTGCGCTTGCCGCCCGAGTAGCGCACTCGCCAGCCCTCGGCACTCGGTTTCAGCCCGTTGGCATCGAGCAAGACGCCCGCTTTCGCCAATTCCTCGTGATAGGCCGTCATCGCGGCCACCAAGTCTTGCTCGGGCATCGTGCCCGACTCGCTTTGAGCGTTGGCTCGAACCAGGATCATGAAACGCATATTTTCGCTCCTCGAAAGTGACGGAGGCCGCTCATCGGGCTCCTGCAGTGACGACGAACGAAACGCGCCGCTTTCGACACCGGCGCCGCGCATCTTGGTGAAAACCCTCGGTGCTATTCGAAGCAGGGTGCCAAGCGCCTGACTTCGACCGTGCACCATTCGGCCGCCGGACACTCGGCCGCGATGGCGAGCGCGTCTTCCTCGCGATCGCAGTCGAGCAGATAGAAGCCGCCGACCATTTCCTTCGCTTCGGCGAAGGGGCCGTCGATGAACCGGCGCTCGCCGCCGCGTATTTCGACTCTCACGGCTTCGTCGGTCGAGGCGAGCGATTGCGCGGCGACGAGCAGACCGCGCGCTTTCAGATCCTCGCCGAAGCGCAGCATCGTGTCGTAGGCGGCACGGCCTTCGTCGGGCGTACGCTCGGCGCGCTGGCCGATCGGCTCGACGATCAACAGCAGGTAGGACATGTTCGACTCCTTGGGCAGGCGCGCCGGGGGCCGGCGCAGCGTTCTGCCGGAGAGCATAGAGCAGCCGCGCCTGCGTTGCCACCAGGCGAGCACGTCAAGAAGCGTTTAGCGGATCCGCCTTAGGGCGCAATCGCTCTGGCATCCGCTTGGCGCAGCGCCATGATGTTGGCCGTGAACGCATCGGCGATTTGCTGCGCGAGCGCGGCGATGGCGGCGTTGCGATCGGCGCGCTCGAACGAGAGCCTGGCCGGTACGACGTAGGGATGCCATTTGCCCGACTCGGCCGACGCCGCGGGCGGTGAGCCGATCACAGCGAACGGGGTATCGGCGCTGTGCTCGAGATCGGCCACGGTGACGGAGACGTCCGCGCCGACGACCTCGGCGGCGGGCTCGGCGCCGTCCGATACCGCTGCGCCGAAGCCCTCCTGCAGGTGGAAGACGCCGCCGATCAGCCAGCCCTGCACGGGCGGCGGCGCGCCCGGCGCGAGGTAGCGTGCCGCGAGACCGGCGTGATTGAGGCGCTGGACGACAGCTTGGGCCACGAGGCCCGCATCGTGGCCGGCGGCGTGCGCGTGCATCGCGGCGCGCAACCGATCGAGCAAGCCGGAAGGCGCGGCGCCGGCCGGCACGGCGATGAAATTCGCAACGTAGACGGCTTGCGGCACGGGCACTATCGGGGGGGGACCCGTGCGAACGGCCGCGACGGGCGGCGTGGGCAAGGTAGGCGTCTGCTCGGATGCGGAAGGCGTGACGGTCACCTGTGTGACCATCATCGGCGCGACCGTCAGCGAAGCGCCCGCAGCCGTCGGATCGGGCGGCGCATCGGCCGCCACCGGCGGGCCCGCAGCCGGATCGCCGGCCGTCGCATAGTCCGCCGCCGATGGCGCGGGTGGTTGGGCAAGGGCGGCGGCGGCCGCGGTGCAGATCATGAACGCCGCTATCGCGCGGCCGAGATTTCGCATGAGTGCTTCAATCGAATCTTCAACTCCGGGCGCCTAGCTTACGGCGCCCGGATGACACGCGTCAACGCAGCCGCCGCGCTTCGTATTCGCGTATTCGCGGGCAGTCATTTCACGAAGACGTCCGCAAAATGCTGCCGCCCGAATGCGCTGACCTTGTAGCCCGCGACCGATGCGCGCGTGATGGCGCTGGCCGTGGGGTAGCCGAGCGGAATCCACAGCGCTTCGTCATGCACGATCTTCTGCGCGGCCTCGTAGTCCTTCGTGCGTGCGGGCTGATCGGGCGTCGAGCGCGCGTCCGTGATCAGCTTGTCGAGCTTCGGATCGCAAAAGCGGGCGAAGTTGATCCCCGACTTGACACCGTTGCAGCTGAACAGCGGCGCGAAGTAGTTGTCGGGATCGCCGTTGTCGCCGGCCCATCCCATGAACAGCATGTCATGCTGGCCTTGCTTCGCTTCCTTGATGAGTTCGCCCCATTCGATGACCTTCACCTCGGCTTTCACGCCGATTTTCGCGAGGTCGGCTTGCAACAGCTCGGCGCCCGCTTTGGGTTTCGGATTGAGTACGCTTCCTTGCGGGCGCACCCAGATCGTCGTCGAAAAGCCGTTCGGATAGCCGGCGGCGGCGAGCAGCGCCTTGGCCTTGGCCGGATCGTAGGGATACGCGGAGATTTGCTTGTCGTAGCTCCAGGTGGAGGGCGGATAAGGGTTCACGGCCGGCGTGGCCGTATTGTCGAAGACGACCTTCAAGTAGTTGCTGCGATCGAATGCCATGTTGATCGCTTGCCGCACGCGTTCGTCGTCGAGCGGCTTGTGCTGCGTGTTGAGCGCGACGAATGCCGTCATGAACGCCGGCGTCTGCACGACGGCGAGCGACTTGTCGTCCTTGGCGGCAGCCACGTCTTCGGGCTTCGGCGACAGTGCGATCTGGCATTCGTCGGCCTTGACCTTTTGCATGCGCACGGACGGATCGGGCGTGATCGCATAAATGAGCCGCTCGGCCTTCGGCTTGGGCCCCCAGTACGTCGGGTTCGCGTCGTAGCGGATGACGGCGTCTTTCGTATAGCTCTTCAGCACGAACGGGCCGGTGCCGATCGGCTTGGCGTTCAGCTCGGTTTGCTTGCCAGCCTTCAGCAGTTGGTCGGCATACTCGGCAGAATAGATCGACGCGAAGCCCATCGTCAGCATCGCGACGAACGTCGAATTGGGTTCGTTCAGATCGAATTGAACGGTGTGGTCGTCGACTTTCTTGACGGCCTTCACGAGCTTGACGAGCCCCATCGACTGCGCGTGCGGGAAGCCGTTGGGGCCGGCAACCTTGTGCCACGGGTTCGCATCGTCGAGCATCCGGTCGAACGTGAAGACGACGTCGTCGGCGTTCAGGGTACGCGTCGGCTTGAAGTAGTCCGTGGTTTGGAAGGCCACGTTCGGGCGCAAATGGAACGTGTAGGTCAGGCCGTCGCTGCTCACGTCCCACTTCTCGGCGAGGGCGGGGACGACCTTCTTGGCCGCCTCGTCGTAATCGACGAGCGTGTTGAAGATGACGTCGGCCGATGCGTTCGTCGTCACGAGCGAGTTGAATTGAACGACGTCGAAGCCGTCGGGGCTGGCCTCGGTGCAAACGGTCAGCGGCTTGGCCAACGCCAGGGCGGGCAAGACGGCGAGCGCGGCGGCGAGCATTTTGACTTTCATGGATTCTCCTTGTCCGTTCAAGGCGACAGCGGCCGAATAGGGATGCAGCGGGAAGCAGCGGGATGCAGCGATGGATCGAGCCGATGAGCTTAGCCGAAGCGGGCGGCGCCGACAACGATAGGTCCCCGATATCGATATGTCGGGGTTTGGGCCCGAGGCGTCTGCCAGTACGGCGACGGGCCCGGCGGCTTCGGTCCGTCGCCTCGGATCCCGCGCGGTGGGGTTTTCAGCGGCACTCGGTGGCACTCGTCGGTACCGAGGCGGCGACCGCGCCGCCTACCCCACCGCCCGCGGCTTGCGCGGCGCATTTTCGAACAGCCGATCGTAGAGCCACCTCGGCAGGCACCCGAGCAGCGTCGCGACGATCCGCATCGGCCAAGGAAAAACGGCAAACCGCACCTTGCGCGCAATCGCCCCGGCCGCCTTCTCGGCGAACCGCTCGGCATCCATCAAGAATGGCATCGGATAGGGATTGTGGGCTGTCATCGGCGTTCGGATATAGCCCGGGGCGATCGTCACGACGGCGACGCCGAACGGCCGCATCTCGACGCGCAACGATTCCAGATAGGCGAGCGCCGCCGCCTTCGACGCGCTATAGGCCGCCGATCCGGGCAGCCCGCGCACGCCGGCCACGCTTGCAATGCCGACGAGCGTCCCGTGCCGAGCTTCTTCCATGCGCTTCGCAAATGGCTCGAACGTCGCGGCCATGCCGAAGTAGTTGACGTCCATCACTTCGCGAAACGTTGCGAGATCGCCGTGCCCCGTCGCCACGCCTTTGCTGATCCCCGCGTTGGCGATCACGACGTCGGGCACGCCATGCGCGCCGATGAACTGCGACGCTGCCTGCGCGATCGCTGCTTCATCGCGCACGTCGGCCGAGTAGATGGAGACGGAAACCTGCGGAAAGCGCCGAGCCAGTTCCGAGAGGGCATCTAGGCGGCGCGCCACGAGCCCGAGCGAGGCGCCTTGCCGTGCATAGTGCTCGGCAAGGGCAAGGCCGATTCCGCTCGAGGCGCCGGTGATGAAAACCTTCAACGGTGAGTCCATGCCGGCGCTTATGTTCTCGTACTGAACGGGTTATACCGTGCGTTACATCTTCTTCGCGCGTACCTGCGCGACGAGGTAGTCGAGCACTTGAATCGTGCCGGGCAAGCTGTCCGTCGTAGCCGGGCCCGTTTCATACTTGCCTTGAACGGCAAGGGTAGGCACGCCGTCGATCTTGTAGTCCTGGATCATCTGCTTGTCGCGGTTCAGGTCCGCCTGGGTCGAGAACGAGTTGTAGGCGGCCAGGAACTTCTTCGGATCGACGCCCTTCGTGGCAAGGAATTTAGCTTGATCTTCCGGCGTCAGCAGGTAGTTCTTGTTGACGTGGATTTCGTGGAAGACGTCCGGCGTCAACTGCTGCACGAGGCCGAGTGCCGAGAGTGCATGAAGGAGCTTCGAGTGCGGGATGAAATCGTCGCGAAAGGCAACGGGCACGCGCTTGAAGACGACGTCGGGCGGCAGCGCCTTCACCCATTTCTCGAGGTACGGATCGAACTCGTTGCAGTGCGGGCACCCGTACCACATGAATTCGATGACTTCGATCTTGCCGGCGGGGACGTCGACGGGTTGCGGCGCTTTCAGGACCGTGTAGTCCTTGCCGGCCACCGGAGCGGCCGGAGAAGCCTGCGCGACGCCCGTGCCGACGACGGCCAGGCTGACGGAGAACAGCAGCGTGCGGATCAGTTTTTTCATTGTTGGCTCGTTGATGCGATGAACGTGAGCGCCCATTGGATTGGGCGAAGCCGCGGCGCTTATGCGCATGCCACGCGGCTATCGATTGAGACTTGCGCCGCCCAGCATGGTTCTGCCGGGAGCGGCGCGTAGCCTGCCCGGCATTACGGTCTGTTACTGCTTGGTGAAGCGGATCACGGCGGTATCGATGCCGGCATCGGACAGGCGCTGGCGGGTCGCATTCATCTCGTCGAATTTCGAGAACGGACCGATGCGCACGCGGAAATACGTCACGCCGCCCGCATCGCGCTGCGACACCTTCGATTCGAACCCCTGGAACGCCAGCCGTGCGCGCTGCTGCTCCGCATCGGCCGCCGTCTTGTAGGCGCCCACTTGCAGGAAGTAGCCCGTATTGGCATCGTTCGCGCCGGCCGGGGCGCCATTGCTCGGACGCGCGGCCGGGTTCGCGTTGGGCGCGGCCTGGGACGGGGCACCGTTGGCCACTTGGGGCGGCTTCTTCTGCTGAGCTTGCGCGTTCGCTTGCGCCTGCGATTGCTGCTGCGCCGGAGCAGTGCCGGTCGCGCTCGATGCACCGGGGACCTCGACGATCTGCGGCTCTTCGAGCATGCCGGGCGCTTGGGCCGGCGCGGCGCTCGGCTGCCCCGACGATTGGCCCGGCGCCGTGTTCGGCGGCGGGGTCTGCTGGGCTTGCGGGACGGGCTGCCCCGGCGATTTGCCCTGCAGCGACCGGTTCGGATCGTATTGCTGTTGGATCGCACCCGTATCGGACGCACCCGACGGCGGCGCGACCTTGGCCACGAACGGCGTGGGCGCCCGCGTGATGTAAAGCGCCACGACGACCGCGATGGCGAGGCCGACGATCAAACCCAGCACGATGCCGAGGAACGTGCTGCCGGTTTGCTTCGACGCCCGAAAGGCTCGGCCCTTGGCGGGCTGTTTCGACGTGCTGCGTGGCGAAGTACGGCTCGGTTTTGCCATTATCTGAATCACCTGCGAAAGAAACCGTGAAGGCGGCGCCCGGCGCATGCTGAGCGAGTGCCGCACGAGGGCGGCCACCGATTATAGCGACGGCGCGCGGCGCCGCACGGCGAACGTGGGGGATCGTTACAGTTACATCTTCGCCGGAGACGAGACCCCGATCATCGCGAGGCCGTTGGCGAGCACTTGACGCGTGGCCGCCAGCAGGGCGATTCGCGCGTCGCGCTCCGATGGCGAGTCGACCAGCACGCGCTCGGCATTGTAGAACGAGTGAAACTCACCGGCGAGCTCGCGCAGATAGAACGCGATCGCGTGCGGTGCGAGCTCCTGTGCGGCATGCGTGAGCATGTCCGGATATTCGGCGAGCTTGTGCATCAGAGACATGGCGCGCACGCTCGTGAGCACCGAAACGTCCACCTGCGGCAGCGTCGCCTCGTCGCCGCCGAAGCGTGCTTTCCATTCGGTCAGGATCGAGCAGATCCGCGCATGCGCGTATTGGACGTAGTAGACGGGATTCTCGTCGTTTTGCTTCAGCGCGAGATCGACGTCGAACACGAATTCCGTATCGGCCTTGCGCGAGATGAGGAAGAACCGCACCGCATCGCGTCCGCGCGTGATCGTGGCCTCGTCGAGCAAGTCGGGCGCGGCCTCCTGCCCTGGCGCGGCGCCGCCCGACCATTCGATGAGGTCGCGCACGGTCACGTAGCTGCCCGCGCGCTTGGAGATCTTCACTTCCTGGCCGTCGCGCATGACCGTGACCATCTTGTGCAGCACGTAGTCGGGATAGCCCTTCGGGATGCCGACGCCGAGCGCCTGCAGGCCCGCGCGCACGCGCGCGATCGTGCCGTGATGGTCCGAGCCCTGGACGTTGATGACCTTCGCAAAGCCGCGTTCCCACTTCGTGACGTGATAGGCGACGTCGGGCACGAAATAGGTGTAGGTCCCATCCGACTTGCGCATGACGCGGTCTTTGTCGTCGCCGTATTCGGTCGTGCGCAGCCACAATGCGCCTTCTTGCTCGAACGTCTTGCCCGTGCCGATCAGCGCGTCGACCGTTTTGGCGACGCGCCCTTCCGTGTACAGCGACGATTCGAGGTAGTACTGGTCGAACTTCACGCCGAACGCTTGCAAGTCCATGTCTTGCTCGTGGCGCAGATAGGCCACGGCGAATTTGCGGATCGCATCGAGGTCGTCGATGTCGCCCGTGCCCTTGACGGGTTCGCCATCCTTGGCCACGACCGTCTCGCCGTTCATGTAGTCGCGTGCGATGTCGGCGATGTACTCGCCGTTGTAGGCCGCTTCGGGCCAGCCGGCGTCGCCGGGTTTGAGGCCCTTCGCGCGCGCTTGCGTCGAGACGGCCAGGTTGCTGATCTGAACGCCGGCGTCGTTGTAGTAGAACTCGCGGTGCACGGCATGGCCTTGGCTCGCGATGACGTTCGCCAGCGCATCGCCGAGCGCGGCTTGGCGGCCGTGGCCGAGGTGCAGCGGCCCCGTCGGGTTCGCGGAAACGAACTCGACGAGCACGCGCTTGCCGGCGCCGTGCGTCGAATGTCCGAAACCGGCGCCTTCGGCCATGACGGCGGCGACGACGGCCTGCTTGGCCTTCGCCGTCAGGCGCAGGTTGATGAAGCCGGGACCGGCGATCTCGGCTGCGTCGATCAAGTCTTTCGCTGCCGGCTGGGCGAGCAGCGCATCGACGATGCGTTGGGCCAGTTCGCGTGGGTTTTTCTGCAGCGGCTTGGCCAACTGCATGGCGACGTTGCAGGCGACGTCGCCATGCGCCGCGGCCTTCGGGCGTTCGAGCCCGATGGCGGGTAGGCCGGCGGCATCGCCGTTCGATTCGGCGACCACTTGCTTGACGCCGGCGGCGAGCAAGGCTTCGAGACTCTGTTTGTGTGCGGGCAGCATGCTGTTTCGGTACGGTCGGCTGTGGCAATCCGCTGGGCGGACGCGAGGGGTTGGCGCAATGGCGGGCGGGCGATGCCCGCCGCATTCGCGCTCGCATTGGCGGGCGCGCGCGTGTTTGTGTCTAGGCGGATTTTAGCAGGTGCTAATATGTCTTCATGAGGCGCCGGCGAGGTGGCGCGCGGCGTGCGGGGCTCGGCGCGGGCCGCGCAGGTTTCGGCAAGCGATGTCATCTCGCCGTCAGGTGTAGTAAACAAAACGAAGGAAATGGGTTCATCATGTTGATTACATTCAAATGTCGTGCGGCGCCAGACGTCGTCATGCTCGAAAATCTGGCGCAATACCTCGTCGGCATCGTCGGCAAGCACCTGGGTGCGCGCGGCGTGATCACTCGCGACGAACTGCCCCAGGCGATCTCGAAACTCGAGGCGGCGATCGTGACGGACAAGCGCGAGATTGCCGAGCACGAGGGACACTTCCACGAAGGCGAAGAGGGGCACGAGCCGCACGAGTTGCCGATCGGCCTCGCGCAGCGGGCGTATCCGTTCCTCGACATGCTGCGCGAAGCGCAGCGCGAAAACGCGGACGTCCTTTGGGGCGTGTGAACGGTGCGCTGACGCGCACGCAGCCGGCGGCACCGTAAGCGTTGCCGCTTTGATCAGAAAAAAGCCCGGTTCACGCGCAGTGGCGTGAACCGGGCTTTTGCATTGTGTCGCGTCCGTTGGCGGCGGGCGTTCGTCCGATGGGATGGGGCTCAGAGCAGCGGTGCCAGCGCACGCTCAGCATCGGACATCGCAATGGCGTTGCGCTTCGCGAAGTCTTCCACTTGATCGCGGCCGATCTTGCCGACCGAGAAGTAGCGGCTTTCCGGATGCGCGATGTAAAAGCCCGAGACGCTCGCCGCTGGCAGCATCGCAAGCGATTCGGTCACCGTCATTCCGACTTCGTCGGCCTTGAGCGCGGCGAACAGATCGCGCTTGACCAGATGGTCGGGGCAGGCCGGGTAGCCGGGGGCCGGACGGATGCCGGCATATTGCTCGGCGATCAGTGCGTCGTTGTCGAGCGTCTCGTCCTTCGCATAGCCCCAGAACTCGCGCCGCACGCGCGCGTGCATCGCTTCGGCGAACGCTTCGGCCAAGCGATCGGCGAGCGCCTTGAACATGATCGCGCTGTAATCGTCGAGATCGGCCAGGAATTGCTTTTCCTTCGCCTCGACGCCGAGCCCGGCCGTCACGGCGAACATGCCGATGTAATCGGCCACGCCAGAGTCCTTGGGCGCGATGAAGTCGGCGAGCGAGCGATTCGGCCGCATCACGCCGTCCACGACGGGACGCACGCTTTGCTGGCGCAGGTTGTGCCAAGTGAGCGCCACCTGCGTGCGCGAGTCGTCCGTGTAGATCTCGATGTCGTCGCCGCCGACCGTGTTCGCGGGCAGCAGCGCGATCACGCCGCTCGCCGTCAGCCAGCGGCCCGTGATCAGGCGCGCGAGCATCGATTTGGCGTCGGAGAACACGCGCCGCGCCGATTCGCCGACGATTTCGTCATTGAGAATAGCGGGATACGGACCGGCGAGGTCCCATGTTTGAAAGAGCGGCCCCCAGTCGATGTACTGGGCCAACTCGTTCAGATCATAGTTCCTGAACACGCGGCGGCCGATGAACGCGGGCTTCGCGGGCCGATAGGCGGCCCAATCGATCTTGGCTTTATTGGCGCGCGCCTCGCTCAGCGTCACCATCGGCTGCGCCTTCTTGTTCGCGTGCTGCTGGCGGATGCGGTCGTACTCGGACTTCAGGTCGTCTAGATACTTCGCCGCGCCTTCGTCGGAGAGCAAATTCGAGGCGACCGATACCGAGCGCGACGCGTCGGGCACATAAACGACGGGCCCTTCGTAGTGCGGTGCGATCTTGACGGCGGTATGCACGCGAGAAGTCGTCGCGCCGCCGATCAAGAGCGGAATCTTCTTGATGCGGAAGTATTCGTCGCGCTGCATTTCCGAGGCCACGTAGGCCATCTCCTCGAGGCTCGGCGTGATGAGCCCCGACAAGCCGACGATGTCCGCGCCTTCGACCTTCGCTTTGGCGAGGATCTCGTTGCACGGGACCATGACGCCCATGTTGACGACTTCGAAGTTGTTGCACTGGAGCACGACCGAGACGATGTTCTTGCCGATGTCGTGGACGTCGCCCTTCACGGTGGCGATGACGATCTTGCCCTTCGCGCGCACGTCGCCGCCTGCTTCTGCGAGCTTCTTCTTTTCCTCTTCGATGAACGGAATCAAATGCGCGACCGCTTGCTTCATCACGCGTGCCGATTTGACCACCTGCGGCAGGAACATCTTGCCCTGGCCGAACAAGTCGCCGACGATGTTCATGCCGTCCATCAGCGGCCCTTCGATCACGTTGATCGGCCGTCCGCCCGCCGCGTGAATCTTTTGGCGTGCTTCTTCCGTATCTTCGACGATGAAGTTCGTGATGCCGTGCACGAGCGCGTGGGCAAGCCGCGCCTCGACGCCTTGATTACGCCATTCGAGGTTCTCTTCCTTCTTGGCCGCACCCGTCTTGAACTTGTCGGCGATCTCGAGCAGGCGGTCGGTGCCATCGGCGCGACGGTTAAGGATCACGTCCTCCACGCGCTCGCGCAGCTCGGTGTCGAGGTCGGCGTAGACGCCGAGCTGGCCGGCATTGACGATGCCCATGTCCATCCCGGCTTGAATCGCGTGATAGAGGAACACCGTATGAATCGCTTCGCGCACCGGGTCGTTGCCGCGGAACGAGAACGAGACGTTCGACACGCCCCCGCTCACTTTTGCGTAGGGCAGGTTCTGCTTGATCCAGCGCGTGGCCTCGATGAAATCGACGGCGTAGTTGTTGTGCTCCTCGATGCCCGTCGCGATCGCGAAGATGTTCGGGTCGAAGATGATGTCTTCGGGCTCGAAGCCCACTTCGTCGACGAGGATGCGGTACGAACGCGCGCAGATCTGAGTCTTGCGCTCGAACGTATCGGCCTGGCCCGTTTCGTCGAACGCCATGACGACGGCCGCGGCGCCATAGCGGCGAATGAGCCGTGCATGATGGCGGAATGCGTCTTCGCCTTCCTTCAGCGAGATCGAGTTGACGATCGCCTTGCCCTGCACGCATTTGAGGCCGGCCTCGATCACCTCCCACTTCGACGAGTCGATCATGATCGGCACGCGGGCGATGTCGGGCTCCGACGCGATCAGATTCAGAAAGCGCACCATGGCCGCTTTCGAATCGAGCATCGCTTCGTCCATGTTGATGTCGATGATCTGCGCGCCGTTCTCGACTTGCTGGCGCGCAACGGCGAGCGCTTCGTCGAACTGGCCGTTCAGGATCATGCGCGCGAACGCCTTCGAGCCCGTGACGTTCGTGCGTTCGCCGACGTTGATGAAGAGCGCGCCAGCGGCGACGTTAAACGGCTCGAGGCCGGCAAGGCGCATCATGTGTTCGGTCATGGTTGTCGTCGATGGATGGCGTTAGCGCGGGACAAAGCTGCGGCGGTGCGCCTGCATCAAGCCGCGTCGCGATAGTTTGCCCACGCGCGCGGCTTCACGCCGCTCAGCGCTTTGGCGATTGCCGCAATGTGCTCCGGGGTCGTGCCGCAGCAGCCGCCCGCGAGATTCACGAGCCCCGCCTGCGCGAATTCCTTCAACTGCCGAGACGTGTCCTCAGGCATTTCGTCGAAGCCTGTGTCGCTCATGGGGTTCGGCAGGCCGGCGTTCGGGTAGCACGACACGTAGGTATCGCAAAGCTTGGCGAGCTCGGCGATGTACGGGCGCATCAACGCGGCGCCGAGCGCGCAATTCAGGCCGAACGTCAGCGGCTTCGCATGGCGCAGCGAATTCCAGAACGCTTCGACCGTCTGCCCCGAGAGGATACGGCCCGAGGCGTCGGTCACGGTGCCCGAAATCATGACGGGCAGCACTTCACCCGTGTGCTCGAACAGCTCGTCGAGCGCGAACAGGGCGGCCTTCGCGTTCAGCGTGTCGAAAATCGTCTCGACGAGGAACAGGTCCGCACCGCCGTCGAGCAGCGCTTGCGCCTGCTCGTAGTACGACGCGCGCAACTCGTCGAACGTCACGTTGCGCGCGCCGGGATCGTTCACGTCGGGCGAGATGCTCGCCGTTTTCGGCGTCGGCCCGATCGCGCCCGCGACGAAGCGCGGCTTGTCGGGCGTCGAATATTTGTCGCAGGCCGCGCGCGCGAGCTTGGCCGATTCGAGATTCATCTCGCGCACGATCGACTCCATCCCGTAGTCGGCCTGAGCCACCGTGGTGGCGCCGAACGTGTTCGTTTCGATGATGTCGGCGCCTGCGGCCAGATACTGCTCGTGAATCTCCCCGATGATTTGCGGCTGCGTAATCGAGAGCAACTCATTGTTGCCCTTCACGTCGCGTCCGAAATCCTTGAAGCGCTCGCCCCGATAGCGCGCTTCGTCGAGCTTGTAGCGCTGGATCATCGTGCCCATCGCACCGTCCAGGATCATGATGCGCGAGGCGAGCAGCGCGGGCAGCGCTGCGCCTCGCGTGTAATGCGTGCCGGTGGCGGGCGATGGGGCGGAAGCGGCGGGCGGATTCATGGCGAGCGGGCTCGGTGCGTAATCGGGGAAGCTCGTATTGTAGCGGCTGCCGCGCCCGCCTGCCGGAGCGGGCAGCCGCAGCTCGTATCGCAGCCGTATCACAGCCCGCCTGAGCAAAAGAAAACCCCATCCGGCACGCCGGACGGGGCTCGATGAAGATGCCGTGCCGCCTCGCGGCTTGGGTGCGTCAGTGAAGCACGACGGGCTGCGTCATGAGGCTGTCGAATTGGCCGAGAAATTCGTCGACTTCGTCGAGCGTGGGTTCTTCCTCGATCAGCTTGCGGACGTGTTCGCGGAACTGTGCCGCCATTGCGCCGTCGATGAAGATCTCGCGCTGCGTATTCTTGTCCACGATTTCGTAGCCGCCTGCGTTCATCGCCAGGTGGTCCACTTGCGGTGCGAACTCGACGACACAATAGTTAGGGCTGTTGTAGATCATTTGCATGGCGACACTCCTTATTCCGATTGGCTCCTGGCCGTTTTCCGCCCAGTACGTGGAGCGCGTTGCATGGAATTTCAAGGGGTGGGGCTTAAACGGCGCTTAAAACGGGTTGGAACATTGCTACTAAATGTTCGCGCGCCCGTTCGTCACGTATCTCAGCGCTTCGCCTTCGATATTCGCGCCGTCAACCTGCACCGATGTCCCTACGTGCACCTGTAAGTTAGACCCCAACCATGCAAAACGTTCGAGCGGCAAGGGAAAACATCGAGGATCGTCCGTGTGCCTCGATACACCTGATAACGGCACGCGCGGGCGGCTGATTTAGGGGTGCTCGCGCGCCGGCCCGTTCGCCGCCGCTCCTCGCTCGGCCTTCGGGGCATCGGACGAGTCATCCGGTGTCTTACCCGTCTCCGACGCATTTTCCGCGCCCGGTGCCGGAGCCCGGAGCGGTCCGCGCCACAACAGCTCGATTTGCGAGCCGTTCGGCTCGGTCTGTACGATCCGCGCGGGCAGCCAGCCGAGCGAGGGCGCCAGCCAGACGTCGATCCGACGCCGATCCCCTTCGTGCCGCGGCAATCTCATGAAGTGGCGCGCTTCGATATAGCCTTCGGGCGTCTGGATCGATTCGTCGCCGATCGTTTCGATCGGCCAAAGCTCGCCGCTATCGTTGTCGGCCACGTAAAACGCCCGGGTCACGCCGCTGCGGTAGGCTGCAGGATCGCCGCGCACGAGGCTTGCGAGTTGCATCACCATGCTGAAGCGATCTTGCGCGCCATCGGGCAGCGCAAGCGTCGTGCTCGTTCTCGAGAAGCCGATGCGCTTGGCCGCACGGTCGAACGTCGTAACGTCTTCGGGGCGGCGCCCACGCTTTTCGACGTAGCGCTCGGGGGCCAGGCCGAACGCGTCGATGCGGCCGTCGCTTTCGTAAGAGAACGTGCCCACGAACGGCAGGGGCACGGACACGACCATTTCGTATCCGTTGCCGTCGCTCGACCAGTGGATCGTCCCTGGCGCGTTTTCCACTCCGTTGTAAAACGTGTTGTAGTGCAGGTCGCCCGACGGGGGTACCGAGAAGCGAACGCCCGCTTGCGCGGTGCTCGCTTGTGCGGGCGCCGCGGCTGCGGAAGCGCCCGCCGCGCTCGAAGCCCGTTCGGCGGGTGTCGCCGCGTCGCCGGCTTCGCTTGCTGCTTCGGCGGCTTCGGCATTTTCGGCCTTGCCGGCCTTTTCCGCGGGATCGGAGGGGGCGTGCCTGGGCGTCAGCGCATGGAGGACCGGCACTTGCCCATCGGCGTGCCCAGTGGCTGCCGATCGAGCGGGCGCAGCAGGGCGGCGCGGCGCCGCGCGCGCCGTGTCCCGCGCGATAGGCTGCGGCGTCAGCAGCGCCACTTGCACGGGCGGCTCCACCTTCTCTTGCGCGAACATGTCGCGATGCCGCGCGAACCAAAGGACGCCCATGCCGTGCAATGCCATGGCGGCGGCCAGCGCCGCGCCCCAGCGCCACGCACGGCGGCGCGTCCCGCGGGCGGCGGGTCCGACATGGGGGGCGGCGGAACAGAGCGAGGACGACATGGCGGTGTGTTCGATCATCGGTCGAGCGATGACCTTTGAAGCGGTGAAACGACGGAACGTGGGCGCAAAGGCAAACGAAAAACACGGCCAAGCTTGCATGATGCCCGCAAACGGAGCGGCGCGCTGACGCAGGGCGAAACGCCTCGATCCGCCAATCGTTACAGCGGGTTACCGCGGCGTCCCGCTGAAGCCGAGCTCGTAGGAAAGCTTTTCCGCGCACGCTTTGAGCGCGACGGCGATTTCGCCATCCCAAGACAGATCGAATGCGCCTTCGTGTCCGAGCGCGATCAGTCCGAGCGCGAGATCACCCGAGGCATCGAATACCGGCATGCAAAAAGCGTGAATCGTCGGGAGCAGCATGCCCGCCACGCGCGCGGCGCCGTGCGCGCGCACCTCGCTCAGCACGCGTTCGAGCGCAGCTTCGCTGCGCGGCCCCGTCGCATGCGCGGAGCGCCGCGAATCGGTCAGTTCACGCTCGATCATCGCCTGAGTCTTGCCGCGCGGAAGGTAGGCGGCGAACAGCAACCCCGTGGCCGAGCCGAGCAACGGCATGACGTCGCCGAGCTTGAGCGACGCTTTCGCCGGGTGGCTCGACTCCGTCCAATGGACGACGGTCGGCCCGAGGTTACCCCAGACGGCGATGCCGACCGTCACGTCGAGCCGATCGCGCAGCTCGCCGAGCGCGAGCCGAGCGAGCTTGACGCCGTCCACGCGCGCGAGCCGCGCGAGCCCCATCTGCAGCGCGAAGCCGCCGAGCTCGTAACGGCCCGAGACCGGGTCCTGCGCCACGAGGCCCAGGCGCAGGAAGCTCACGAGGTAACGATGCGCCTTCGCGGGGCTCATCTGCGCGCGCTTGGCGAGATCGCGCAACATCATCGCGCGCGGTTCGCTCGTCAGCACCTCGAGCAGGCGAAAGCCGACTTCGATCGACTGAATCCCCAAGCGCACCTTCTCCTCGCCGTCGGCGGCTTCGTCGAGCGCGTCGGCCGATTCGGCGAGCGCGGGATCGAGCGTGTCGGGGGAGGGGGCGTGATTGGCGGACATGGGCGAGCAGTGCAGTGAATGACAACGGCCGAAGGCGGCGTGAACGAGGGGGGCGGTGCAGGCCCTATCGACGGCGTGCGAGGGGCAACGCGCAAGGGCGAACCGCGCCGCGTGTTCACCATCGTAAAATAGATTCCTTTCATCGTCATCCCACTACGGCTTCGATCCTCGCCAATGAAACTTGCCACGCTCAAAGACGGTTCACGCGACGGTCAGCTGATCGTCGTCTCGCGCGATCTGCGCACGGCCGCCATCGCCGACGGGATTGCGCCGACGCTGCAGCGCGCGCTCGACGACTGGCCGTTTTACGCACCGCAGCTAGCGGATGTCTACGATGCGCTCAACCAAGGCCGCGCTCGCCATGCTTTCGCGTTCGAGGCGAAGGACTGCATGGCGCCGCTGCCGCGCGCGTTCCAATGGGCGGACGGCTCCGCCTACGTCAATCACGTCGAGCTCGTTCGCCGCGCGCGCGGTGCCGAGATGCCGCCCGAGTTCTGGACCGATCCGCTGATGTACCAAGGCGGCAGCGACGACTTTCTCGGGGCGCACGACGACATCGTCTGCGCCTCGGAGGCGTTCGGCATCGACTTCGAGGCAGAGCTTGCCGTCGTCACGTCCGACGTGCCGATGGCCACGACGCCCGAGGCGGCGCTCAAGGCCGTGCGCTTGCTGATGCTCGTCAACGACGTTTCGCTGCGCAACCTGATTCCGGCCGAGCTCGCGAAAGGCTTCGGCTTTTTTCAGAGCAAGCCCGCCACGGCGTTCTCGCCCGTTGCCGTGACGCCCGACGAGCTCGGCGAGCATTGGCGCGGGGGCCGCGTCGAGCGGCCGATGATCGTTCATTGGAACGGCAAGAAGGTGGGGCAGCCCGATGCCGGTGTCGACATGGTGTTCCACTTCGGCCAGCTCATCGCGCACGCCGCGAAAACGCGCAACCTGCGCGCCGGCTCGATCGTCGGCTCGGGCACCGTCTCGAACAAGGACGAAAAACGCGGCTACTGCTGCATTGCCGAAAAGCGCTGTCTGGAGACGATCGCGCACGGCGCGCCGCAAACGGAGTTCATGAAGTTCGGCGATACGGTCAAGATCGAAATGTTCGACGAGTCCGGCAAGTCGATCTTCGGGGCGATCGAGCAGTCGATCGCCCCGCTGGAGCACACGCGGTGACGCACGGCGGCGCGCCGGGTTTGGCCTGATGCCGGGTCGCTTCGGCGGGCCTACACTGACGATGGGCGGCGCCGCGGCGCGCCGTCGACTACCCCTTGGTGCAGGAGCCGACCCGGATGACCGACACGACCCCTCTCGACGACTTGGCTCTCTACGCGCATTACCGCTCGCTGCGTTTGCGGCGCCACCCGCATGGCGTGCTCGAAGTCGTCATGAGCGGGGAGGGGATGAACAAGAGCGCGCTGGCGGCGGCCGACGAGCGCATGCATGGCGAGCTGGCCGAGATTTGGCGTGACGTCGATCGCGACCCGGCCACACGCGTCGCGGTGATTCGCGGCGAGGGCAAGGGCTTTTCGGCGGGCGGCGACTTGGGCCTCGTCGAGCAAATGGCCGATCGCTTCGACGTGCGCTCGCGCGTGTGGCGCGAGGCGCGCGATCTCGTGTACAACGTCATCAACTGCAGCAAGCCGATCGTGTCGGCGATGCATGGCCCGGCCGTCGGCGCGGGGCTCGTGGCCGGCTTGCTGGCCGACGTCTCGATCGCGGCGAACGACGCGCGGATCATCGACGGGCACACGCGCTTGGGCGTCGCGGCCGGCGATCATGCGGCCATCGTTTGGCCGCTGCTGTGCGGCATGGCAAAGGCTAAGTACCACCTGCTGCTGTGCGAGCCCGTGAGCGGAGCCGAAGCCGAGCGGATCGGGCTCGTCTCGCTGGCCGTCGACGCGGCCGACCTCGTGCCGAAGGCATTCGAGGTGGCGACGCGGCTTGCTCAAGGCTCGCAAAGCGCGATCCGCTGGACGAAATACGCGCTCAACAATTGGCTGCGCATGGCGGGGCCCACGTTCGATACGTCGCTTGCGCTCGAATTCATGGGCTTCTCGGGGCCGGACGTGCGCGAAGGCATTCGTTCGCTGCGCGAACGGCGTGCGCCCGATTTCCCCGGCGGCGATGGATTTTCCTGACCGAGCACGACTCGGAGCATCTTCCCGGATTCTCGTCTTCCTCGCTTTACTCTATCGAAGGAGCACTCGATGACCGATACCTCCGGCGGCAAACCGCCATTCCCGGGCTTTCCTGGTTTTCCGCCCGCCGAGATGCTCGACAACATGTGGGACATGATGCGTCTCACGCCGTTCGGCGCGGCGTTCCCGGGCATGCAGCCGGGTAGCGCGCAGGGCTTCGGCGCGCCGCTGGCCGCGATGTCGGACATGATGTCGCCGCTCATGAACGTCGAAGAGCTCGATAAGCGCATCACCGATCTGCGCGCCGTCGAGCAATGGCTCAAGCTCAATTTGAACATGCTGCAGTCGGCTATCCAGGCGCTCGAAGTCCAGCGCGCGACACTCTCGACGCTGCGTGCGTTCGGCGCGTTCGCGCAGGCCTCGATGACGCAGAGCGCGCAAGACACCGGGGCGGCGAGCACGCAAGCATCGTCGCCGTGGGGCACTTGGGCGAGCTCTTCGCCGGCGGAGCGCAATGATGCGGGCACCGGCGAGAGCGGCAGCGGCAACGCCGGCGTGGCCGACGACGCGCCAGGCAGCGCCGCGCCGTCCGATGCGCAAGAGGGCGCGCCCGGCGGCGCCGCATTCGATCCGTCGGGCTGGTGGAATCTGCTGCAGTCGCAATTCAATCAGCTCGCCGCGTTTGCGATGACGCAGCCCGGCGCATCCGATACGTCGAATGCATCGGATGCATCCGGCGGCGATGCCGATGCCAAGCCTGCGTCGCCGAAGAAGGCGGGCACCGCCGGCTCGCCGAACACCAAGGCCGCGGCCAAGCGCCCGCCGGCTCGCAAGAGCGCGTCGGGATCGGCCGCAGGCGCCACGCGCGGGGAAAAATGACGTCCCGCGATCGGTGTTTGGGGCGTCGCGCGTTGCGGTTGGCGAACGCGCGGCGCGCTTGCTCAACTCTCATTCTTGGTTGCTCGCCGTGCGGCTTGCGTTGGTCTTGATGGGGGGCGGCGCGCGCGCCGCATACCAGGTGGGAGCGCTCAAGGCGCTCGGGCAAATTGCGCAAGAGGCGGCACCGCTCGCGCGCGTGTCGCCGTTCACGATCGTCTGCGGGACCTCGGCCGGCGCGATCAATGCAGCGTCGATCGCGAGCCATGCCGACGATTTCGCGCTCGGCGTGAGCCGGCTCATCGACTTTTGGTCGCATATCCGCGCACAGCAGGTCTATCGCACGGACTGGCGCGGCGTGGCGGCGGCCGGCGCGCGCTGGCTCGCGACGATGAGCTTCGGCTGGGCGGTGCGGCGCTCGCCGCGCGCACTGTTCGACAACAGCCCGCTTGCCGCGCTGTTGCACGGCGCGCTCGACTTCGCGCGCATTGCCGACATGCTCGATGCGCATGCGCTGCACGCGCTGTCGATCACGGCGCTCAGTTATTCGAGCGGCCGGCATTTGACGTTCTACCAAGCGGAGGAGCCGATCCAGTCGTGGCGGCGTGCACAGCGCGGCGCACGGATGGTGTCGCTCACGCCCGCGCATCTGCTCGCTTCGGCCGCGATTCCTTTTCTCTTTCCGGCGGTGCCGCTCGAGCTCGACGGCTGCACCGAATACTTCGGCGACGGCTCGATTCGGCAAATCGCGCCGCTGAGCCCCGCCATCCATTTCGGCGCGCAGCGCATCGTCGTGCTCGGCGCGGCGACGCCGCGGCCCGAGGTGCCGGCCGCGGCCGGCCTCGAAAGCGGCTATCCCTCGCTGGCCCAGATCGGGCAGCAAGTGATGGCCAGCGTTTTTCTCGACTCGATCGGTGCCGACATCGAGCGCATCGAGCACATCAACCGCATGATTCGCCACTTGCCGCAGCAGGTGGAGCCCGAGAGCGGCTGGCGTCACGTCGACGTGCTTCCGATCGCGCCGAGCGAGCGCATCGAGCTCATCGCCGTGCGGCACCTCAAGCGCTTGCCGTTGACGGTGCGGGGGCTGCTCGGCGCCGTCGGCGGCAATCGAGCCGCGGGCGCGTCGTTCGCGAGCTACCTGCTGTTCGAGGCCGAATTCGCGAACGAGTTGATCGAACTCGGCTTTCGAGACACGCTGGCGCAGCGGGAGCGCCTGGCCGAATGGATCCGTACGGCGCTGACCGACGATAAAGCGGTGGGCGCCGGGAGCGCTTCGGTCGGCGTAGAGGCGCCGCGCGCCGGCCGCTGAGCGTGGGCTGCGGCACTATCCGCGCACCGTTGCGGCAACGCGTCGCGCTTTTCCCGAGGCGGCTGTTGCGCGGGCGGCGCATGCTATCATTTCAAAGATTACGCTCCGTGGGCGAACAGTGAATAATCATGATTGCGGCACGCCTGCCGCCGTCCGCCGGAGTCGATAAGGGGCTCGGCGCGATGCGCGGCGCCGCGTTCGATCATCGTCCGGGGGCGCTTCGCGCCGGCCGATGCCTCCACGCGCGGACGTTCCGCCGCCTCGCCGGCCTTGAGTTGGGTCAATGAACGGGCGTAATCGCAGCGTAAAATTGTGTGCTTTTCGCCTCGCCGGCGCGATCTGCGATCGCCCCTGAAGGCAATCGTCATACCAGTTGGAATGGGCAGACCTGGGGTGGGACCTATGAACACCATGCTTTATCCGGAACTTTACAAATCGCTCGAATCGGTCCGATGGGACATGGAGAAGGACATTCCCTGGGACAAGTTCGACGCCTCGCTGCTGACTGACGAGCAAGCGACGACGATCAAGATGAACGCGATCACGGAGTGGTCGGCGCTGCCGGCGACGGAGATGTTCCTGCGCGACAACCATCACGACAGTGACTTCTCGGCGTTCATGAGCGTTTGGTTCTTCGAGGAACAAAAGCATTCGCTCGTTCTAATGGAGTATCTGCGCCGCTTCAAGCCCGAGATGGTGCCGACGGAAGCGGAGCTGCACGCGGTGCGCTTCGAATTCGATCCGGCGCCGCCGCTGGAGACGCTGATGCTGCATTTCTGCGGCGAGATTCGTCTGAACCACTGGTATCGCCGTGCCGCCGAATGGCACACGGAGCCCGTGATCAAGCACATCTATGAAACGATTTCGCGCGATGAGGCGCGCCATGGCGGCGCCTATCTGCGCTACATGAAGAAGGCGCTGAACAATTGCGGCGACGTCGCGCGCGCGGCGTTCTCGAAAATCGGCGTCCTGATGGCATCGGCGCGCCGCACGGAAAAGCCGCTGCACCCCACGAACCTGCACGTCAATCGCGATTTGTTCCCGCGCGACACGATCCAATCGCGGCTGCCCGATCCCGAATGGCTCGAGCGCTGGCTCGACGAGCAGATTCGCTTCGACGACGGGTGGGAGAAGAAGGTCGTCGAGCGGATCTTGCACAACTTGTCGCTGCTGTTCGAGCGCACGTTCACGACGGCGCAGGAACTGAACCGCTACCGCAAGGAAGTCTCGGCGCGCGTGCAAGGCCCGGGTTCGGCCGAGCATCAGGCGGCCTGACGCAGCCGATCGCATCGGCAGGCCCGTCGGGGCGAGAGGCGCCGCTTCTCGAGCCGGCGGGCTTTTTCCATTCAAGACACCCTCATGGCGCGGCACGGTTCGCGCCGATCGGATGGCGCTCTCCATGTCCCCTTCCCCTGTTCCGTTCGAACGTAAGATCGTCACGCGCGAGGCGCTGGCGGCGCGGCGCGAGACGCTTGCCGCTCCCGTCGTGTTCACGAACGGCGTGTTCGACATCCTGCATCGAGGTCATGTCACCTACCTCGCTCGGGCGAAGGCGCTCGGGGCGAGCCTCATCGTCGGCGTCAACAGCGACGCGTCCGTGCGCACGCTCGGCAAAGGCGACGACCGGCCGATCAATTGCCAGGACGACCGGATGGCGCTGCTGGCTTCGCTCGAATGTGTCGACTGGGTCGTCGGATTCGACGAGCAAACGCCCGTCGAGCTGATTCGCGCGTTGCGCCCCGACGTGCTCGTCAAGGGTGGCGACTACGATATGGATGCGCTGCCCGAATCGGCGCTCGTCCGTGGCTGGGGCGGGCACGCGATCGCAATCGCGTTCGAGCACGAGCGCTCGACGACTGCGCTGCTGAAGAAGGTGCGCTCGCAAGCGGGCAGCGCGTAGGCGGGCCCGGCATGGCGGGGCGGCCTCGGAGAATGGGCGAGGCTCGGACGACTCACGAAGCAATCTAACCGAGCCCGTATCGTTTCTTCAACGCCGGCTGCAGGCTGACAGCCGATCCCGAGCGGCCCGCTATCCGCCGAGCGGAGCGGTGTGGATGGACGGCATGGGGTCCGGCAGGCCGACGACGGCTTGCTCGGCGGCCTGCGCCTCCGAAATGGGCCGAGCGTTCAGCCACTCGGGATGGACTTGCCGCTCGAGATGATGCGGTTCCCGGTCGCCCGCGGCCGGCAGCGGCCCGAGCATGCCGCTCGCAAGGCCGAATGCGATCAGATTGGCGAGAAACAAAATAGCGATCAGCCAACGCAACATCGTCACGTCTCCTTATCGTTCACAGTCTCGATCGAACTCTAGCAACGGTTTCATCCTCGGCCGCGATCAGCGCGAGCCCCGATAGCACGAGGGTATCGTGGCGCGTGTAAGGCACGTCGAGCGCGCCGGCCACGTCATCGGCCGCGCCGCCGCCGACGACGAGACGCACCGGCGCCCCCCAAGCGCGGCCGAGCTCTCGCCACGCCCGTTCGATGAGCCCCGCCTGCGCGAGCAGCGAGCCCGCGGTGATCGCATGGCGCGTATCGGCCGCGAACCAATGCCGCGCGAGCGCATCGCCGACCAGCGTGCGGACCGAATCGACGGCCAGAATCGGCAACTGCGCCGTATGCTCGCCGAGCGAGCGCATCATCAGCGACCATCCCGGCGAGATCATGCCGCCGACGAAGTGGCCGTCGGCGGTCAGCGCTTCGAGCGTCGTCGCGGTGCCGAGCGTCGCGATCAAGAGCGGCTCGCCCGGAAACGCCGCGCGCGCGCCGATGAGGCCAGCCCAGCGGTCGCTGCCGAGCCGCTCGGGCGCGCCATAGCCGTTGACGACGCCGCACTGCCGCTCGCGTGCGCGCACGACCGTGCGCGGCAACCCCGGCCAATGCGTTTCCAGCGACGCGGCGAGCCGCTCGCCGACGGCTTCCCCCGCGACGTTCGAAATCCAGGCTCCGACCGGTGCCGGAAGCTCCGCCCACGCGGTATGCGCGTCCGCGTCCGCCTCGGGAGGCGCCACCGCGTGTGCCGAACCTGCCGAACTTGTGGAGCGTGGCGAATGCGCCGAATCGTCGATGGGCTCGGCACCCGGCCCATGCGCGAAGGCGCCGCTGCGCAGCAAAGCACCTTGTCGATCGGCGAGCGCCCATTTCACGCGGCTGTTGCCGGCGTCGATCAGCAGGAACGGCGCACGCCCGCTCATGGCGCGTTGTCGCCGGCGAGCCGCAGCGAGACGTCGCCTGTCGCGATCGCCTGCATGCCGCGGCCGGTCGAGAGCAGCAATTGCCCCAAGCCGTCCACGCCCGTCGCGACGCCGCGCGCGATCTCCTCGCCTTTCTCGATCAGCACGACCTCCCTGTCCGCGTAGGCGTGATATGTGTTCCAGCGCTCGGCGAACGGCGCGAACCCGTACGAGCCGAAGCGCTCGATCATTTCCGTCAGCGCTTTGACGGTCACCGCCAGTGTGTCGGTCAGATTCGCGTTCGGCAGCGCCTGCGAGAGGGCGGCCGGCGGCGTCGCACGCGCCTGCGCGGGCACCGTTGCCGCGGCGGCTGCGAGCTCCGCTTCGAGCGCTTCGTCGTGGCGCACGTTGATGCCCACGCCGATGACGACGGCGCTGGCGTGCGCCGTGCTCCAGGCCGTCTCGATCAGGATGCCGACGAGCTTGCGTCCGTCGAGCAGCACGTCGTTCGGCCATTTGAGCGCGAATCGGGCCGCTTCCGCCGGGGCGAGGCACGCAAGTGCGTCGGCGACTGCGACCCCGGTGGCGAGACTGAGCCCGGCGAGCCCCGCGAGCGGACGCGGCAGCACGCAGGCGAGCGAGAACATCAGTGCGTGGCCCGGCGTGGCATGCCAGCTGCGGCCTTGCCGCCCACGCCCCGCTGTTTGCCGGTAGGCCGCGCGCACGGCATGCACGCCAAGCGCGGCGCGCTCGCGCGGCAGCGCCTTCATGCGAGCCATGAGGTCGGTGTTGGTCGAAGCCGTCTCGTCGACGATTTCGAGCGCCTCGGACGGAACCGCACCGGCGCCGCCCGCGCGTGCCCGTTCGCGATCGATGCGCCAGTCGTCCCCGCGGCCGTTCGGCGCCGCGGCGGAGTCCGGAGGAGGAAAAAGGGTATCGGTCATGGCCGTATTGTAGTGGCGCCGGCGCAAGGCGGCGCGGCAAACGTACGCGGCGATCGCGAGTGACCCCGTTCGCGGCAAGCGCGGGCGCCGTGGCCGCGATCAGGCCGGGATCGGGCCTACCCCGCTACAATGGCCGCAGTTCAGTTCATCGCGTGGGGCTTGCCTTCCTTGGACTTCGACACTCCGCCGCTCTTGCGCATCGAGACGAGCAGCCAGGGCTCGCTCGTCAGGCTGTCCGGGCAGTGGACGGCGCTGGCGCTGGCGCTCGCGCGCGATCGCGCCCGCACCGGTGCCCGCTCGCGCTTGGCCGCGCTCGCTCGCTCGGCTCCCGCGCAGTGGGACTTGTCGGCCGTCGAACGGATGGACCACGTCGGCGGGCAAGCGCTATGGCGCGTCTGGGGGCGCAAGTTGCCGGAGCGAATCGCGCTGACGGATACCCAGCGCGACATCTTCGCGCGCATCGCCTTGCTCGAAACGCAGCGGGAGAACCCCGAGCCCGTCGAACGGGTGGGATTCGTCACCGCGCTGGGCGGCTCGGTCTTGGGCTTTGCCGATCACGCATACGGCGGCTTGGCGATGTTCGGCCGCTTCGCGCTCGATGCGCTGGCCGTCGTGCGTCGTCCCGCGCGGGCGCCGTGGCTCGAGATCTCCGCGAACATCTACGGCGCGGGCGCGAAAGCGCTGCCGATCACGGCGCTCGTGGCGTTTCTGATCGGCGTCGTGCTCAGCTACTTGTCGGCGCAGCAACTGCAGCTGTTCGGCGCGAATCAATTCATCGTCAACATCCTCGGGCTCGCCGTGATTCGCGAGCTGGGTCCGGTGCTCGCGGCGATTCTCGTCGCGGGCCGGTCGGGATCGGCCATTACGGCGCAAATCGGCGTGATGCGCGTGACGGAAGAGCTCGATGCGATGCTCGTCATGGGCATCCCTCATGGTTTGCGCATCGTGCTGCCGCGCGTCGTTGCGCTGTCCGTGGCGATGCCGCTGCTCGTCATCTGGACGAACATCGTCGCATTGATCGGCGGCGCGCTTTCGGCGCAACTCGTGCTCGGCATCGACATCCTGTACTTCGTCCGAGCGTTGCCGAGCGTCGTGCCGATCGCCAACCTATGGATCGGGCTCGGCAAGGGCGTCGTATTCGGCATGCTGATCGCGCTGACGGCTTGTCACTTCGGCTTCAGGATCAAGCCGAACTCGCAGAGCCTCGGGACCGGCACCACGGCATCGGTCGTTTCTTCGATCACCATCGTCATCTTGGCGGACGCGGTGTTCGCCGTCATCTTTCAAAACGTCGGCCTATGAGCACGCCCCTCAAAGCAGCCGTGCGCAACTGCCCGCCGCCCACGATCGCCGAGCGCGTGATCGAGGTGCGCGATTTGACCAAGCGTTACGGCACCGTGCTCGTGCACGAGCATCTGGACTTCGACGTGCGGCGCGGCGAGATCGTCTCGATCGTCGGCGGCTCCGGTTCGGGCAAAACGACGCTGATCCGCCAGATTCTCGGTCTCGAGGCGCCGACGGCCGGCACCATCGAAGTGTTCGGGCGCGACACGGCGACGATCGACGAACATACGGCGCGCGTGATGCGCAGTCGCATGGGCATGCTGTTCCAGCAGGGGGCGTTGTTCTCCTCGATGTCGGTCTTCGACAACATCGCGCAGCCGATCCGCGAGCTCGGCCGCGTGCCGCCGCCGCTTTTGCACGATATCGTCATGCTCAAGCTCGAGATGGTCGGGCTGCCTTGCAAGCATGCGTCGAAGATGCCCGCGGCGCTCTCGGGCGGCATGATCAAGCGCGTCGGCATCGCGCGGGCGCTCGCGCTCGAGCCGGAGCTCCTGTTTCTCGACGAGCCGACGGCCGGCCTCGACCCCGAGGCATCGGAGGATTTCGTGGAATTGATCGCCACGCTGCACCGCGCACTCGGCTTGACCGTCGTCATGGTGACGCACGACCTCGACACGATGGCGTCGCTCTCGACGCGTGTGGCCGTCATCGCGGACCGGCGCGTGCTCGTCGCCGCGCCGATCGAGGAGGCGGCCGCCGTGGACCATCCGTTCATTCGCGAATTCTTCCTCGGCCGTCGCGGCCGGCGCGCGCTGCAGGCGCTGCCGCCCGAGCGCCGAGCCAAGCTGCCGCCGGCTGCGCTCGAGCCGGCGTCGGTCGAGGTGCCGCTGTGAGACGGCGGCGCACCGCCGCGCTTGTGCACGTTCGCAAGCGTGAAATCAGCGTGAGGGGGCCATGACCCGCACGCAACGACGGGACGAGGGCCAATGGAAAACAAATCGCATGCATTCTGGGCGGGACTCTTCACGATCGGGCTTGGGCTCGCGATTGCGCTCGCCGTGTTCTGGTTCAATCGCGATCGCAGCGTGCGGATACCGTACGATCTGATTTCGCACACGAACGTGACGGGGCTGTCCACGGACGCCGACGTCCGCTATCGTGGGCTCGAAGTCGGGAAAGTGCAGTCGATCCGCTTCGATCGGGCGCATCCGGGGACGATCGTCATTCGCATCCTCGTCGACAAGAACGCGCCGATCACGCGCTCGACGTTCGGCAGCCTCGGGCTGCAAGGCGTTACCGGCATAGCCTTCGTGCAGCTCGACGACACGGGCGCCGATCCGGCCCCCGTGGCGACCTCGGCGAAACACGTCGCTCAGTTGCCGATGCGTCCGGGCTTGCTCGATCAATTGCAACAGCGCGGGGATGCGCTGCTGCACGAGATGCAGAGCGTGGCCGGGCATGCCGACGCGATGCTGTCGGACCAAACGAGAGCGCAGTTGACGGCCACCGCCGTGAGCCTGCAGCGCGCGGCCGACGCGGTCACGCAGCTCGCGCAGGCCGTGCAGCCCGCGGCGACGCAGCTGCCGGCCGCGATGACCGAGCTTGCGCGCACGCTCGCTTCGACGAACGCGCTCGCGGCTCAGCTGTCTGCATCGAACGGGCCGCTCGTGTCGAACTTGAACAAGGTGGGTTCTGCCGCCGATCGTGCGGGCGGGGCGCTCGTGACGATGAATGCATCGCTCTCGGAGATGTCCGCGCGGCTCGGCTATGAGACGCTGCCGCGCGTGAATGCGCTCGCGACCGACATGAGCGGCGCCGCGCGGGCGTTCGATCGCGCCGCGAACGCGTTCAGCACGAGTCCGCGCAGCGTGTTGTTCGGGGTGGGTCGGGCGCAGCCCGGCCCGGGCGAGCCCGGCTTCGCGTGGCCCGAGCCCGCGGCCGCCGGCGCGCAGCATTGAATCAAGACGATGATGAAAAGGAAGCTTCGAGCATGACACGTTCATCCGATCCGGTCGCGCCCATGGCGGGGCGCGCGCGGCCTACAGGTGCGATGCCGAACATGCGGGTACCGCGCTCGCTCGCTCGCTTTTTGACGGTGACGGCCCGTGCGTGCGTAGCCGCCGGCTTGCTCGGCGCAATCGGCGCACTCAGCGGCTGCGCGTTCGGCACGCCGGCCGCGATCTCCAACATCCGCTACGACTTCGGCCCGCGGAAGACATCGGCCTACTCGGGCCCGTTGCCGGTGCTGCGGGTGTTCGACGTGCGGGCACCGGCCTCGCTCGACACGGACGACATCCTGTACCGCATGCGCTATGCGGACCCGCGCCGCACGGCGGCTTACGCGAACAGCCACTGGACGATGCGGCCGGCCCAGCTGCTGACCGAGCGCGTGCGCGGGGCGCTGGCAGCGCATGGAGCCGTGCTCGGCGGCGGCCAGGCCATGAGCGCGCCGCTGCTCACGATCGATCTCGAGCAGTTCGAGCAGGTGTTCGACAGCGAAAGCCAGAGCCAGGGCGTGTTGACGGCGCGCGCGACGCTGACGCGCGACGGCGCGCTGATCGCCCAGCAGACGTTCGTGGCCCGCGCCCCGGCGAGCATGCCGAACGCCGCGGGCGGCGTGCAAGCGCTGGCGGCTGCGAGCGACGAATTCGTGGCGCAACTCGTGGCATGGCTCGGCATGCAGACGGGTGCCGTCGTGCAATGAAGGGCGAGAGGCTCGGCGATGGTCGTCGGCAGCTGCGTCGACCGTTTCGGTATTCCCCTTTCGATATCCCCGTACCTGCCGGGCTTCGAGATCGCGGCGTTTATGCTTCCGATGCCGCCAGCGGTCGCCAGCGGCCGCGCGCGACGCTCGCTATAATCGGCCGATTTCCGTCATCCCACTCACCTCGGGTGCCGGCGCCCGTTCCCGCGTAATGCGCTTTCGTACCCATGCGCGATCGCGCGCGGCACGGTGCGGCGGCCCGGCTCACGATCCGAACGGCAAGACCATGGACTCCTTCTACAAGTACCACGTCTTTTTCTGCTTGAACCAGCGCGATCCGGGCGCCGAGCGGCCGAGTTGCGCGTTGCGATGCGACGCACAGAAGATGCTCGACCACACGAAGAAACGCGTGAAGAAGCTCGGCCTCGCGGGGCCGGGCAACGTGCGCATCAACAAGGCCGGCTGTCTCGACCGCTGCGAGCAGGGACCCGCGATCGTCGTCTATCCGGAAGGCACGTGGTACACCTATTTCGATGAAGCGGACCTCGACGAGATCGTCGATTCCCACTTGAAGGACGGCAAGATCGTCGAGCGTTTGCTGATCGACCAACCCGACCGGCCCGTCTGATGCGCCGAGTCTTTGCGCAGCGTCATCCATGAACGTTCACACGAAGAAGTTTCTGATCGACGGACCCGTCGGCAAGATCGAAGTCGCGCTCGATACGCCCGACGGCACACCGCGCGGCGTGGCGCTCGTCGCGCACCCGCATCCGCTGTTCGGCGGATCGATGGACAACAAGGTCGCGCAAACGCTCGCACGCACGCTCGTGCAATTGGGCTATGTGACGTATCGCTCGAATTTTCGCGGTGTGGGGCAGACCGAAGGCAAGTACGACGAGGGCGTGGGCGAGCGCGAGGATTTGCTCGCGCTGCTCACGCATATGCGCGAGCAGCCGGGGCAGGAATCCTTGCCGCTCGTGCTGGCCGGTTTTTCGTTCGGCACGGCCGTGATCTCGCATGTGGCACGCACGCTCGCCGAGCGCGGCGGCGAGAGCGTGGAGCGGATGGTGTTCGTCGGCACGGCCGCGAGCCGCTTCGACGTGGCGACGGTGCCCGAGAACACGCTCGTGATCCACGGCGAACAGGACGAGACGGTGCCGATCGGGTCGGTGTACGACTGGGCGCGGCCGCAAGAGTTGCCTGTCGTCGTCATCCCCGGTGCCGAGCATTTCCTGCATCGCAAGCTCCACATACTGAAACGCATCATCGTCGATGCCTGGCGCTGAACTCGCATTCGCCTGACACCAAGCTGACGAATCGGCTGACGAATCGCGTGAGCAGCGCGGCTGGCGCGCTGCGCCAGCCCGGTGCCGGCCTGCGTTGCCGTGCGCTTTAGGGAGGCCGGAGCGCATCGGCGCGAATCGAGAAAAAGCGCTTTTTCCTAGCGTTTCAGACGAGACGTGCCGCGTATAATGGGCGCAATTTTTTTCGCACCGCCCGTCAACGTCGCTCCGCCTGATTTCGGGCGGAACGCATGACGGCACGCCCGAGTGAATCGAGCGAACCGAATCGCGCGCCGCTGGTCGAACGGGCGCCGCGTTTGCGCGTCGCCCGTTCATCGTGCGCCGTGACGGGCGGCGAGAACCGCCGATCGGCGGCCCGCACTTCCCGATCGCGCGCCTGGCGCGCGGCGCTTTTCTGCACGAATCGATCTATGCGTTCTTCCTTGTTCTGCCTCCCGTCGTCCGTTTCGTCTTTCGCTCCTTCGTCCCTCGCTCGCTCCGCGCCAGTATGCGCATTGGCTGCCGCTGCGCTCATCGCCGGTGCGGCCTATGTGCCTGCCGCGCAAGCGCAGGTGCCGCCGCCGGCCGTGACCGCCAAGTCGTGGGTGCTCGTCGATGCCACGAGCAATCAAGTCCTCGCCTCGGGCAATGCCGACGAGCGCGTGGAACCCGCCTCGCTGACGAAGCTGATGACGGCCTATCTCGTCTTCGAAGCGCTGCAGACGAAGAAGATTTCGATGGACCAGGTCGTGACCCCGAGCGACGCCGTGCGCCGCGTGAAAAACGACGAGTCGCGCATGTTCATCGAGGCCGAGAAGCCCGTTACCGTGCACGATCTCGTCTACGGCATGATCATCCAGTCGGGCAACGACGCCGCGATCGCCCTGGCCGAGCTCGTCGGCGGCAGTGAAGCGCATTTCGTCGAGATGATGAACGCCGAAGCCCAGCGGCTCGGCATGAAGGGCACGCACTATGCCGACGTGAACGGCATGCCGTCCCCGGGGCACTACACGACCGCCGCCGATCTGGCGATTTTGTCGGCGCACCTCATTCGTGACTTCCCCGAGTACTACAACATCTTCTCGATCAAGGAATTCACGTACAACAAGATCAAGCAGCCGAATCGCAATCGCCTGCTCTGGATCGACCCGACCGTCGACGGCTTGAAGACGGGGCACACCCAAGCGGCCGGCTACTGCCTGATCGCCTCGGCGAAGCGTCCGTTGCCGGGCGTGCCCGATGCGTCGCGCCGTCTCGTCAGCGTGGTGATGGGCGAGGACAAAGAGCACGAGCGCGTGCAAGACAGCATGAAGATGCTGAACTACGGCTACTCGGCTTACGACACCGTGCGCTTGTTCCGGGCGAATCAGGCCGTGCAGACGCCGCGCGTCTACAAGGGGGCGTCCAATACCGTGCAGGTGGGCGTGAAGAGCGATCAGTACATCACCGTGCCGCGCGGCATGGGCGACAAGATCAAGCCGCAATTCGCGCTGAACGAGCCGCTCGTCGCGCCGCTCGCGAACGGCCAGCCGGTAGGAACGGTGCAAATCGTCGCCGACGGCAAGACGCTCACGCAGTTCCCCGTGGTTGCGCTGCAGGCCGTGCCGCAGGCCGGCATCGGTGGCCGCATTTGGGATTCGCTCTTGCTCATGTTCGGCAAGAAGAAGTGATGGAGGGAGGTGCGATCATGAGCCCGGTGAACGAGTCCTTATTCGAGTTTCCTTGCGACTTTCCGATCAAAGTCATGGGCAAGGCGCACCCCGATTTCACCGAGACGGTCGTGACCGTCGTGCGGCAGTTCGATCCCGGTTTCGACGTCTCCCGCGTGGAAACGCGGCCGTCGAGCGGCGGCAACTACACGGGGTTGACCGTGACGGTGCGCGCGCAAAGCCGCGAGCACCTCGACGACATCTATCGGGCGCTCACGGGGCACCCCATGGTGAAAGTCGTGCTGTGAACTGCGTGCGAAAGCGCTCGATCTCCTCGAGCAGCCACGTGCGAAAGGCCTGAACGCGGGCGCTCGCCAAGAGCGGCGGCGGGCAGACGAACCAATAGGACGACGTGCTTTTCGCGTCGATCTCGAACAAGCGCACGAGCCGCCCGGTGGCGATCTCGTGCGTCGCGATCGAGCGGCGCACGAGTGCGATGCCCTGCCCGTCGACGGCCGCTTGCAGCAGATTCGACGAATCCTGATAGAGCACGCCGCGGCGCGGCTCGGCCACGTTGCTCACGCCGGCCGCCTCGAACCATACCCGCCACATTTGATCATCCGAGCGCAGCAGCCTTGGCGATGCGGCCAACGCTGCCGGCGTCGCCGGCAACGCGCCGCCGTTGAACGTCGGGGCGCAGACGGGGAAAGCGACTTCGTCGAGCAGGGGCTCGACGTGCAGGTCCGGATAGGGGCCGGGACCGAAACGGATACCGATATCCACGTCTTCGCGCGCAAAATCGGTCAACGCGTTCGTCGACAACAGCTCCAAATCGAACTCCGGATGGCGCTCGATGAAGCCGCCGATGCGCGGTGTGATCCAGCGCGCGGAGAAAGAGGAGGCCGACGACACGACGAGCCGCCGCGCGCGTTGGCCCTCGCGCACCTCGCGCGTAGCGTCCGCGAGCGCGATCAGCGCGGCGCGCACGTCCTTCGCATAGCGGCATCCGACATCGGTGAGGCGGACGCGCTTGCCTTCGCGCGCGAACAGCGGGCTACCGAGTTCCTCCTCGAGCGCCCGGATCTGATGGCTGACGGCGCCGTGCGTGACGAACAGTTCGTCCGCCGCACGGGAAAAGCTTTCGTGGCGGGCGGCAGCCTCGAATGTCTTGAGGGCGTTCAGCGCTGGCAGTTGTCGTAGATTCACGGATGCACCATCTGTTAATTTTTCTCACAAGAGCGTGAGAATTGATCGTTTTGCGCAATGCCTTGTGACACATACGATTCTAGCCATGAAGCATTCTTTGGGTGGAACGATCATGAGACAAATTTCCTCAAGTATCACGTTCGAAGTCGCGCCGGGCGAAACGCTGCCGATGATGGTGGCCAAGAGCACGCGCCTGTCCGTGCATGGCGCGCCGGTGTGGGTCACGCGCAGCAACGACGTCGAAGACTACTGGCTCGAGCCCGGCCATTCGTTGCGCCTGCGCCAGGGGGAACGGCTGTGGCTCAGTACCGAAGGGCCGAGCACGGCGTGTGTCGCGTTCGTGGCGCCGCTCGCCCGCGCGGCCGTATTGACCGATCTTTCGCGGTCTTTGTCGGACTGGTGGGCTGCGCGCTGGGGCGGCTGGCGCACCGTCTGAGAGCAGCGGCATGCGCTGCCGGCCGCGCATGAGGCAGCGCGGCCCCGCTTGGGCGGGCCGGTCCCGATTCCGGTAAACTGGCGGCCATCATGTGTGCCGCATCGTCTGCATCGTCTCTTTCACCCGCGCCTGCGTCGCCGTCTTCCTCGGACGCGGCGGCGCCGGATGCCATCTTGAGCGGCGCGGTCGCGTTCGACGAGGCGCCGATCGATCTGGCGCCGATTGTCCGCTGGCGAGGCCTCGTGCCCTACGAAGTCAGCTTCGACGCGATGCGGGCCTTCACTGAAGCCCGCACCGGCGAAACCCCCGATGAAATCTGGCTCGTCGAGCACCCGCCCGTCTTCACGCTCGGGCAGGCCGGTAATCCGGCGCATTTGCTGGCGGCCGATCCGGCGATTCCCCTCGTCAAAGTCGATCGGGGCGGGCAAATCACGTATCACGGGCCCGGGCAGGTCGTCGCCTACCTGCTGCTCGATTTGCGCCGGCGCAAGCTGATGGTGCGTGAAATGGTCACGCTGATCGAGCAAGCCGTGATCGATACCCTCGCGGCGTATAATCTCGTCGGCGAGCGGCGGCCCGGTGCGCCCGGCATCTATGTGGCGCCGGGGGGGCTAGCGCTTGGGCACGAAGGCGCGAAAATCGCGGCCCTGGGCCTGAAGATCCGCAACGGATGCAGCTATCACGGCGTGAGCCTGAACGTGAGGATGGACTTGCGGCCGTTTCTCGCAATCAACCCTTGCGGCTACGCGGGGTTGGAAACGGTCGACATGGCGACGCTCGGCGTCGCCGCCGGCTGGAACGAAGTAGCCGAAACACTGGCGGCCCGGCTCGCCGCGAACCTCGGCGGCGCGCTGCGCGCACGCTCATCGACTGGATCACCGAATGACTGACGTTACCGCATCCCCGAGCGGCGCTTCCGACGCGCCGCAGTCCGCGACGCCTTACGATGCCACCGCCAAGCAAAAGGCGCAGGCGAAGACGGCGCGCATCCCGATCAAGATCGTGCCGATCGAAAAGCTGAAGAAGCCTGATTGGATCAGGGTGCGGGCGGCGACGGGCAATTCGCGGTTTTCCGAAATCAAGCAGATCCTGCGCGAGCACAATCTGCATACGGTATGCGAAGAGGCGAGTTGCCCGAACATCGGCGAATGTTTCGGCAAGGGCACGGCCACGTTCATGATCATGGGCGACAAATGCACGCGCCGCTGCCCGTTCTGCGACGTCGGCCACGGCCGTCCCGACCCGCTCGATACCGACGAGCCGTTGAACCTGGCGCGCACGATCGCGGCGCTCAAGCTCAAGTACGTGGTGATCACGAGCGTCGACCGCGACGATCTGCGCGATGGCGGCGCGGGGCATTTCGTCGAATGCATCCGGCAGGTGCGCGAGCATTCGCCGGCCACGCGCATCGAGATTCTGACGCCCGATTTCCGGGGCCGCCTCGATCGTGCGCTCGAGATTCTGAACGCGGCGCCGCCCGACGTCATGAACCACAACCTCGAGACGGTGCCGCGGCTATATAAAGAAGCGCGCCCCGGTTCCGACTACGCGCATTCGTTGAAACTGCTCAAGGATTTCAAGGCGCTGCATCCGGATGTCGCGACGAAGTCGGGCCTGATGGTGGGCTTGGGCGAGACGGAAGAAGAGATTTTGCAGGTGATGCGCGATCTGCGCGCGCACGACGTCGACATGCTGACGATCGGCCAATATCTGCAGCCTTCCGAGCACCACTTGCCCGTGCGGGCTTACGTGCATCCCGATACGTTCAAGATGTACGAGGAAGAGGCCTATAAGATGGGCTTCACGCATGCGGCCGTGGGCGCGATGGTGCGCTCGAGCTATCACGCCGACGTGCAGGCGCACGAGGCGGGGCTCGCTGTCGATCTTTAATTGCTGCCCGGCGGCGGCTAGCAGATATTGAGGCGGAAGGCAGGTGCGACGGCGTGCGGGCGTTGAGATGTGTGTTACTGAATCTGCTTGAACATCTCTTCGCCGTTGCCCTCTCTGTTCCAATGGTTGCCATCTAGATCAATCATACTTGTTACGGTTGCTCTAGGATGGAGCCGATGAACCGCTCGTGATCGTTAATTAATCGTCGGTATATAGCTACTTGGGGTAGCGAGTTGTACTCGGTCGCGCATAGCCCCGCCTCGCCTATTTCGTAGATGGTCGCACCGGGAATCGCCATTAGAATCGGTGAGTGCGTTGCGATCACGAATTGTGCACCCGCAGCCGTGAGATTTCTCACGTGGCTGATAACCTCCAGTTGCCTAGCAGGAGACAATGCTGCTTCTGGTTCGTCCATGATGTACAAGCCGTAAGACCTGAAGCGGTGCCTGAAGAGTTGGATGACCGACTGCCCGTGCGACAATTGGTGAAGTTCTCGACCGCCATATGCATGCCGAATCTCTGGATCGAAGCTCGGCTCCACATCGAGCTTCTTCATTTCCGTGGCAAAGTTGTAATAAGTCTCCGCACGGTAAAAGAAAATATCCCGGATTG
>NZ_JBQCIF010000028.1:0-33282 GCF_051953955.1 Trinickia sp.
CGCATGAACGGACTGGCATTGATCGTCAGCGTGCCGATCCACGTCGTCGTTGCCAGTAGGAACGCACCCGCGCGCACCGGCCCGTCCGGCAATAGGCTCCACGCCAACGTAGCGAACGCGGCCAGCGTCAGTTCGGTCAGCATGCCGGCGGCGCCGATGCGCAATCGCTCGGCCCTCCCCGGCACTTTCCACGCTTCCGTCGTATCGGTATAAAGCACGGGGACCATCACGAGAAGCGCCACGCCCATCGTCGGCACGCGGCACCCGTAACGATGCGCGGTGAACGCATGCCCGAACTCGTGCAAAATCTTCGCGCAGCCCAGTGCAAGACCGATCGCAAGCAGCCCGCGCAAGTCCGCGTAGCCGTGAAACGTGTGGATGAATTCGTCCCATCGGCGCGAGACCAGGACGAGCCCGGTCAGCGCCACAAGCGCCACGCCAACCCAAAACGCGGGCCGGTAAGCGATCTCGGCGTAGCGCGCGAACCGCCGAAGGAACGGCATCGGGCGCCAAAGCGGAACGCGGATCATCAGGTAGTGCTTGAGCAGCCACATCGCGTGCGAGAGCTTGCCCGCCGCGGCGGCGCCGCTGAGCCGCCCCGTATCCGCCGCGCTCGCGGACACCAGCAAATGCTGATGGTGGAGCGTGCGCACGAGCGCCTCGAAGTCGTCGATCGACAACGTCAGCGTCGTCTCGGCGTTGACCGATGCGACGATCGCCGCGGCATCGTCGAGCGGCCAGCGCGACAGCATCTCGAACGCGGGCCAGCCGATTTGAAAAAAGCGATTCGCTGCCGGATCGTGAAGCATCCAAGTCGGCGCGCCGTCCGGCGTCGTGGCGCCGGGCGTCAGGCTCAGTTCTTGGCGAAGGGGCGGAAGGCGCGACATCGAATGGCGAAAATCGGATGAAAACCGGCGGCCTGCACGGCCTACCAGCCGAGCCACTGCCGTGCCGTCGCGAGCGGCCGACGCAGCAGATAGTAGGCCAGCGGGACCCAGCGGCCGTGAATACGCGCGGTGCCCATTACACCGAGCGGCGGCTTGACTGCACCTGAGAACGTCGCCTTCACGCGGTAGGCGACGACACCCTCCGGCGTCGGCTCCGCGCGATACGCGACGGTATCGATGCGCGCATCGTACGAGGCCAGCGGCGAACTCTTCGGATACAGCGTAAGCGTGGCGCCCGGCACGACGTCGACGTTGTCGGCCACCGGCACGTAGGCCGTCAACTCGACACTCGCCGGATCGGCCAGCAGCATCACTTTTTCGCCGATCGACACCGCTTTGCCGTTCCAATCGTTCGGATCGGAAAATACAGCCACGCCCGCACGCGGCGCATTCACCTTCACGCGCGCGAGCTCACGCGCCGTATAGTCGAGTTCGACCGCGCTCTCTTCGAGCTTGCCCTTGCGCAAGGCCATGTCGAGCCGGTCTTTGTCATCGGTCACGGCAAGCTGCGCGGTTTGCCGATACTCCTCCTGCGCGGTGGCGTAGTTTTTGTTCGCAAGGGCATAGCGCGAAGCTAGTGCGGTCGAATCGAGCGCGAACAGCTGCGCACCGGCAGCGACACGTTGATTCGGCTGCGCATAGAGCCTATCGATGACACCGTCGAGCGGTGCGCGCACGACGAACGGATCCTTCGCGGTCACCTCGGCCGGCGCGAGCACCGTCAGCGGCACCGGAACGATCAGCGCACAGGCGGCCACCGCTAACGCGCGACGCCGATGCTTGCCCGCGCGCAGTGCGAGCTTGGCGCGCTCGAGCCACGACGTGCGCGGTGAAAACGCCGAGAGCGCATGCGACCAGACGCGCGCGAGCTCGGCGAACAGCGCTTCTTCGAGGTGCGTCCACGGTTGCTCGCGCGCAAAGACGACGGCGCCTAGCGAGCGGCCCGCGCGATCGGCGAGCGGTACCCATAGCGCGTGCGTCGGCCACCAGGAATCCCAATCGGCGGCGAGTACGTCAGGCAGGCTGTCCGCGGTCAAGGCGCGGGGCCAAGTACGATCCTTGGCGTCCGCCGCTTCCGTATCGGCGGCAGTCACGGTCGCCGCACCGTCCTGTGCCTGCGGCGACGGTCCCACCGCCGCATGGGTCGAGCGGCGTTCGAGCACCCGGCATACCTCGCCGAGCCACTGCACGTAGGGTGCACCGGGATCGCTCTGCGGTAGCCCTGACACGGCCGCGACGGCGCCGGGCACCGGTGCAGGCGCGCGCCACCATGCCGCTTGACGATACGGCACGAGTGAAAGCGATTCGTTGACGATGACGAACCCGAGCGTCTCCTCGGTCTGCGCCTCGCGCGCACGCGCCGACAATTGCCATAGGACGGCGAGCGTGGCCGCCTCGATCTGCACCGGAGCGTTCATGGCGGCTCGCGGTTAGTGACCCGTGCCGGCGAAGCTCGCCCAGCCGCTCATGCCGGGCAGAAGCTCGGACGTCTTGCCCGACAGCGCGGCCGTGACGTCGACGGTCTGCGTCACCGGATCGACGCGAGCGCCGATCCGCGCAACGGTGGCCGGATAGGTCTTGCCGACTTCATCGACGGTGACCGTCAAAGCATGGCCGGGCTTGAGCCACGCGAGCCACTTCGACGGCACGATCATTTTCAGTTCGAGATGGCCCGTATCGACGATCGTGAGCAGCGGCTTGCCGGGCTCGGCGAACTGCTGCGCCGCCGCGCTACGCTTGACCACGCGCCCGTCGAACGGTGCCGCGATGCTGCATTTGTGCACCGTCGTCTGCATGTAGGCGACCTCGGCCGCGCTTGCCTTCGCCTTGGCAGCGGCTTGTTCCACGTCGAGCTGTCCGATCGAATGCAGTTGCGACAGCCGATCGTCGACGCGCTTCAATTGCACCGCCGCGTCGGCCTCCGCTTGCGCCTTACGCAATTGCGCGGCGAAGAGCGAGCAATCGAGCGAGACGAGTGTCTGTCCGGCACGGAATGCATCGCCATCGCGAAACGGCATGGATGCGATCTTCGCGCTGACTTCGCTCGAGAGATCGACCTGATCGCGCGCGACGAGTTGAATGCGAATGCGGCCGTCGTCCTGCGTCCGCCCCGATGCCGGCACGGCAGGGGCCGCGGGAAGCGGCGACGCAGGCGCTACGCCCTGAACCGGAGCCGATGCGTGAGGCGCCGCGGCTTGCGGTGCCGCGGCCCATACGCCGTGAAGCAACGACATCAGGGCAGCACCGCATAGCCCTGTCTTGCACCCTCTATTCATTGCGCTTTTGCTCCATCCGCGCCGCCGAACGAGGCCCAGCGCGCTTGCTCCTTGTCGATCGATTGCTCGATCGATTTCAAATCGGTGTCGCCGGGATTCCCCGGCAGCGGATCGAGCCCGAGCGTCGCGAGCATCTGCCCATATGCGCTCTCGAGTTCGCCGTAGCTTTGATAGAGACGCAGCTCCGACATCATGGCCGACGTCGCCGCGCGAATCTCTTCGAGCTTGCCTTGCGCCGTGGCCACGGTGGCATTGTGCGTGTGCTGCAGAATCTGCGCATCGACGTCGTTGAGCTGCTTGTACAGATCGAACTGGCGCCGCTTGGCGCTGAGTTCGGTGCGTGCGACGTGCACTTGCGTGAGCACGGCCATGGACAACGCAAGCTGCTGCGCCCGAGCGACTTCGTGCTGAGCATCCGCCGCACCGCGGATATTCTTTGCGTTGAGCAAGTTCAGCAAATTCCAGCTCACGTTGATACCGGCGGCACGCCATGCGTGATAGGCAAGGAAGCTGTTGCTGTCGTAGTGCGCGCCCAACTGGAATTCGATACCGGGCAGCAGCTTGGCGATCGCCTTATGGGTCTCGTTGACGCTGATGCGCTCGTTGTAGCTCGCTTCGACGAGTTCGGGGCGACGTTCGAGCGCCGTCTCTTCCATGCGGTCCATCGGCATATCGAACGTCGGAACCGAGAAGCCCTCGGGCGGTGCCAGCATGATGTCGGTGCCGGGCGCGATGTTCATGAGCGAGGCGAGCCGCGGCTTGGCTTCGTCGAGCTGGTCGCGCACGGCTTCGAGCTGGCGCATGATGTCGAGTAGCGCGTGCTGGTAGGCGAGCGTATCGAGCGGCGAGCGCAACCCTTCCGATTGCGATTGACGCGACTCCTCCAGCGCTTGCTTGGCCTGGGTCAGCAGCGGGCCGATGCGGCCCTCGAGGCGTTGGGCACCGACGGCCTCCCAATACGCTTCGCGTACTTGCTGCATCATCAGTTGCACGACCTTGCGGCGGCGCTGTTCGACGACGAGCACGCGATCGGCTTGTTCTTTTGCCTCGAAGTAGCTGACGCCGAAGTCGAGCAAGTTCCACGAGAACGTCAGGTCAGCCGTCCGGTCGTTCTGATCGGTCGAGTACGACGGCTCCAATGACACTTGATGTGTTTGCAGCGAGACGGACTCCGACGCGAGCGGATGATCGCGATAGGTATAGCCGGCCGCCGTGGTCAAACGCGGCAACATGTCGAAGTTCGCTACGTCGAGCTGCTTTTGAGCGAGCGCTTCTTCCATCATCTTCAAGCGATGATCGAGATTGAAGCGAATCGCGCGCGCCATGGCTTCTTCGAGCGTCACTGGGCCGGACAGCGGCGGCTGATCCGCGAACATCGCCGTGCGCTCGGCATGCGCATTCTGCACGCGCTCGGCGTCGGTGAACGGCGTCGGGTGAATCGCGCAGCCCGACAGCCATAATGCGGCGACGGAGACGGCGATCAGCGAGGGGCGCAACGCGCGCGTCGAACGCGCCCCGCTCGTGGCCTTGGGCGCAGGTGCAACGCCTGCGGCGGGCATCGCTTCGGCAACTAATGGTTGTAGTGTCATTTGTCTTAGAGGATGACGGTCGTTCATGCGCGGCGTGGTGCGACGCGCGGATGCGATACGTGCAGCGCCGCGCGGGCCTGCGCGAACTGCCGATCGAGCGAAGGCTTGCCGACCGGGCGCGCAGCGCGCGCGACGGAGGGTTCCGCAAGCGCCGCATGCCCCGGCGGCTTCGGATGAGTGACGCCGTGACTGGCGCCGTGGGAATCGTCATGCCCGGCATGGTTGTCGCGCGGAGCCAGCACGATCTCGCGGCGCGTTCCATGGCCCGAGGCATCGCGCGTCTGAACGACGATGCGCACGTTCTCTACGCCCGCCGGCAGTTTGCCGCGCAAAACACCGTGTGCGGCGTCGTAGCGAATCCATCCCGGCAGCGTGCGGCCGTCCGCAAGCCGCACGGTGATGTCGGCGCCGCCTTGCATGGCCTCTGATGGCGGGAGCAACGTCGCGACGTTGATCGAGAACGGGTCGTTGGGCGCCATCGTGAACGATACATCCGGCAGCGAGGACTGCACGTCGTTCGGTGCGAGCGCCGCCATGCCGATGTCGAAGCTCGGCACCGAGGTGTGATCGAGCGAATGCATATTCGCCGGCGCGTTCGGATCGGTGAACGTCATCGTTTGCACGATGGGCACGGAGCCGATCGGCATCGGACGATCAAATTCGTCGAGGACGTCGGGCGGGCTCGTGTCGTCGCTGAATATCGACGAATGCGAGGAAGCCGGCGTATCGACGATCACCGGGGGCGCAGCAGGCACGATCGGCGGGAACAACGATGCATGGGCGATGGCGACTGTGTTGGATGCAAGCGCGCTGCTCTTCACGCCGTCGCTGACCGCGAAGCTGATGGTGCGGCTGCTGCCGGCGCTCTGCGAAGAATCAGAGTACGTGACCGATTGCAGCGCCGCGGCCCATTGTGCGATCGTCGCCGTGCCCCCGGCCGACGTCAACGTCAAAACGCCGGTAGCGGCGTTGTAGCTCGACATGGTGATGTTGCCCGTCGCCGCACTGCCCGTGAACGAAAGCGTGTCGTGCTCCGCGTCGAAGCCGCCGCTGATCGCGACTTGCGCCGAAGTCAGCGTCGTGTTGTCGGCATCGGTGATCGTGACCTGCGGCGCCACGGCCACGGGTGTCGAGCCGTTCCCGCGCGCGGTGAACGTGACGCCGCCGCTGACGCTGAGCAGCGGCGTTTGGTCCGTATCGGCCACGGTGACGCTGCGCGTTTGCACGGCGCTGGCGGCGCCGTTGCCGTCCGTTACCGTAAAGCTGATGACGCGCGTCGTGGTGGCGGGCGTGATCGCGGTGTCGGTGTACGTGATCGCCGCGAGCGCCGCTTGCCACTGGTCGCGCGTGGCATTGCCGCTGCGTGAGGTCAGCGTCAGCACGCCGCTGTTCGCAGCATAGGCAGCGCTGATGTCGCCCATCGTCGCGCTGTTGCTCGCGAGCGCGAGCACGTCTTCGCCCTGATGGAAGCCACCCGTGATCGAAACGCTGGCGGAAAACGTGCTGCTGGTCGCATCCGTCAGCGTCAAGCCCGGTGCGACGGTGACCGGAGTGGACGTCGCGTTGTCCGCAGCCACGAATGAAGCGGCGCCCGAATCGAGCGTGACGTGCGGCCGATCGAGCACCGCGACGGTGTCGGTCGCCACGGCGCTCGTCTTCGTGCCGTCGCTCGTCGCAAACGAAATCGTGCGATTGCCGAGCGTGGCGCTCGTAGTCGCGAACGTCACCGCCGACAATGCGTGGGACCACTGCGCGTCGGAGGCCGTCGCACCCGCGGACGTCAGCGTCAGCACGCCCGTCACCGCATTGTACGAACCGACGATGTTGCCGAATGATGCTGAACTCGTGTTCGTGAACGAAAGCGTGTCGCCGCTATTGAAGCCCGTGCCAATCGAAACGGTGCCAATCGATTGCGTCGTGTTGTCGAGGTCGCTGACCGAAATACCGCTGTCTATCGTCACGGCCGACGATGCGCCCACGTAGCGCGTCGTGCCGCCCGTCGTCGTCACGATCGGCGTTTGATCCGTGTCGGTCACGGTCACGGTGCGCGTCGCGGTGTTGCTGGTGGTCGCACTCGTATCGACAGCCGCGAAGCTGATCGTGCGCGTCGCGTTGCTCGGGGTCACCGCCGTATCGGTGTAGGTCACCGCATCGAGCGCCGCTTGCCATTGCGCGAGGCTCGCCGTCGCACCCGAGGATGTCAGCGTGAGCACACCGGTGCCGGCGTTGTAAGACGCAGCGATGTTGCCGAACGTTGCAGCACTCGTGTTGACGAACGCGAGCACGTCCTCGCCGCTATGAAAGTTACCCGTGATCGCCACGGTCGCCGACGCCAACGTGGGCGCGGCGCCGTCCGTCAGCGTCAAGCCCGCATCGATCGCCACCGGTGTCGAGGCCACGTTGTCACCGGCCACGAACACGGCCGAGCCCGAATCGGTCGTGATCGTCGGCGGCCCGAGCACGACCACGGTGTCCGTGCCGACCGCACTCGTTTTGGTGCCGTCGCTCGTGGTGAACGAAATCGTGCGGTTGCCCGGCGTCGCGCTCGAACCGGCCGAGAACGTCACCGCACTAAGCGCATTCGACCATTGCGTGTCGCTGGACGTGGCTCCCGAAGACGTCAGCGTCAACACTCCCGTCACCGCGTTGTAGGAACCCACGATGTTGCCGAAGGTGGCCGAGTTGGTGTTCACGAACGTCAGTGTGTCGCCGCTGTGGAATCCGGCCGAGATCGATACGGTTCCCAACGCTTGCGTCGTGTTGTCGCGGTCGCTGACTGAAATGCCGCCGTCGATCGTTGCTGCCGATGTGCCGCCTATGTAGTTCGTCGTGCCGCCCGTCGTCGTCACGATCGGCGTTTGATCGGTGTCGGTGACCGTCACCGTGCGCGTGGCCGTCGCGCTCGTGTTGCCCGCGCCGTCCACCGCCGTGAAACTGATCGTGCGCGTCGTATTGTTCGGCGTGACCTGCGTGTCGGTGTACGTCACCGATTGCAGCGCACTTTGCCATTGCGCGAGCGTCGCCGTCGCGCTGGACGACGTCAGCGTCATCACCCCTGTGGCCGCGTTGTACGAGCCCGTGATGTTGCCCATCGTCGAACCGTCGTTCGTAAATGCGAGCACATCTTGGCCGCTTTGGAACCCGCCCGTGATCGCTACCGTCGTCGAACCAAGCGTCGCCGCACTGCCATCGGTCACCGTCAAACCCGAATCGATCGCCACCGGTGTCGAGGCCGTGTTGTCTCCTGCAACGAACGCAGCCGAACCCGAATCCATCGTGATCGCCGGCGGCGCCGTCATGTTGATCGTGTCGGTCGCCGCCGTGCTCGTCTTCGTGCCGTCGCTCGTCGCGAACGAGATCGTCCGGCTACCGTAAGTCGTGCTCGTGCTCGAGAACGTCACGGACTTCAGCGCGCTCGCCCACTGCACGTCCGTGGCCGTCGCACCTGCGGACGTCAGCGTCAGCACACCCGTGGCCGCGTTGTACGAGGCCGTGATGTTGCCCATCGTCGAACCGTCGTTCGTGAAGCTGAGCGCGTCGCCGCTATGGAAGCCGCCGGAAACCGATACCGTGCCCGACGATTGCGTCGAGTTGTCGAGATCGCTGACGGAAACGCCGCCGTCGATCGTCACGGCCGACGAAGCACCCACATAGTTCGTCGTGCCGCCCGTCGTCGCGACGATCGGCGATTGATCGGTGTCGGTGACCGTCACCGTGCGCGTGGCCGTCGCGCTCGTGTTGCCCGCGCCGTCCACCGCCGAGAAACTGATCGTGCGCGTCGCGTTGTTCGGCGTGACGGCCGTATCGGTGTACGTCACCGATTGCAGCGCACTTTGCCATTGCGCGAGCGTCGCCGTCGCGCTGGACGACGTCAGCGTCATCACCCCGGTGGCCGCGTTGTACGAGGCGGTGATGTTGCCCATCGTCGAACCGTTGTTCGTAAATGCGAGCACGTCTTGGCCGCTTTGGAACCCGCCCGTGATCGCTACCGTCGCCGATGACAGCGTACCGGCGGCGGTATCGCTCACCGTCAGCCCCGCATCGACCGCGACCGGCGTCGACGCCGTGTTGTCGCCGGCCACGAACGCGGCCGAGCCCGAATCCACCGTTAGCTGAAGCGGATTCACGACATTGATCGTGTCGGTCGCGGCAGTGCTCGTCTTCGTGCCGTCGCTCGTGGCAAAAGAAATCGTTCGCGCGCCGAACGTGGTGCTCGTGCTCGAGAAGGTCACCGCCTTGAGCGCGCTCGCCCACTGCGCGTCGCTAGCGATCGCCCCTGCGGACGTCAGCGTCAGCACCCCCGTGGCTGCGTTGTACGAGGCCGAAATGTTGCCCATCGTCGAGCCATCGTTCGTAAAGCCCACCGTGTCGCCGCTGTGAAAGCCGCCGGAAACCGACACGGTTCCCGACGATTGCGTGGTGTTGTCGCTATCGCTGACCGAGATGCCGCTGTCGATCGTGATGGCCGCGGCCCCTTCGCTGTAGTTCGTCGTGCTGCCCGTGGCCGTCACGATCGGCGTTTGATCGGTGTCGGTGACGCTGACCGCCTTGCTCGTCGAATTGCCGGCCGTGAAACCATCGCTCGTGATTTGGAAACTGATCGTGCGCGTCGTCGCATTCGGCGTAACTGCCGTATCGGTGTAGGTCACCGCACGCAACGCAGCCTGCCATTGCGCGATCGAGGCGGTCCCGCCCGACGAGCTGAGCGTCAAGATGCCCGTGGTCGCGTTATAAGCCGCCGAAATGTTGCCGTACGTCGCCGCACTTGTGTTCGTGAAAGCGAGCACATCCTCCGTGTTGTGCAAATTGCCGACGATCGACACCGTGGCGCTCGTGGCCGTGGTCGAATTACCGTCGGTCAGCGTCACGCCAGAGTCGACGGCGACAGGCGTAGACGCGACGTTGTCTCCCGCCACGAAGGCGGTCGTGCCGCCGCTGGCCGTGAGCGTCGGCGGCGAAGACGGCGAGAGATACGTGAAATTGTCGAGCGTGGGCGAGAGGTACGTGCCATTGCCGCTCGTCTCGACGAACTTGATGCTCTTCACCTGAGAGAACGCTGCATTGCTCGACAAATCGACGTGAAAGAGCGAGCTGCTCGCGACGTGGCCCGGCGTGTAGGCCGTGGCGCCGGCGGAAACATCGAGTGTAATGCTCCCGAGTACGTTTCCCGACCCGTCGAGCGCTTGAACCGTCACCGCGTTGCTGACGAAGATATCGATGTCGAAGTTCTCTATGGCCATCGAACCGCCATCTTGACGCGTAAGCGTCAACGTCGACATCTGCGTGCCCTGCGTATTGACGACGAGCTCTCCGCCCGACCCACTCGCCGGAAGCGAACCGCTGACGACCTGATACTCGACCGCTTGATCGCCGGTATAGGTCAAGGTCGACAAACCGAGCGTCGTCGACGCGACCGGCGTCGTGCCCGAATCGTAGCCGACCGAACCGTCATACGTCTCGTCGTACGCGGAAAGAACGTGGTCGTAGTTCTGCTCCGAAGCCGCGGAGAATATGACGCCCGTATGCACGGCGCCCGCGTCGTATTCGAGCACCCAGTCGCCACCGAGCGTGGCCGCGCCGGTCGCATCGGTCGACGCCGCCACGTTCAAGCCGGAGATCGACGAAATCTGCTGCACGAGCGCTTTGCCATCCGCATTGCCGGCAACGTCGCAGCCGTAGATCAAGAAGTCGCCGCCCGCCTTCATCGATGCCCCGATCTGCGCAAATTCGGTGCTATACGTCGACCAGTCGGCTTCGTTGATCCAGGTGCTGCCGACCTGAAACTCGCCGGCCGCCCCGTGCGACACGAGGTGAATCGCACTTACGCCGGGGTGATCGTGCAGATACTGCTCGATTTGCAGCAGCCCATCCTTCGTCGAATCGAGCACGACGTACTGCGTGCCGGCCGGTAATCCGGCGACTAGCGTTTGAAGATCGGAAACGTTCGAATTGACGAAGACGACTTGCTTGTCCACCGATGCGCCCACGACGTCGGTATAGCCTTGCACCGCACGGACCGTGGACGCGTCGCCCACGCCGGCCGCCGGCGGCGTGTTCGTGGAGCCGTGCGCCGCACCCGTCGCTGCCGACGAGTCCACCGCGCGTGCACCGGCGCCCGAGACGGGCACCGCGGCGGGTGCGCTCGCCCCATCGTGCGTGTCGGCACTCGCCGGATGCTGCTGCGCCACCGCAGCCGCCATACCGATCGACGCGGCCGATGCGTCGTAGACGATGCGCGGCTCGAGCGCGACGATGAGCGGCGCAGGCAAAGCGGCGACTTCGCTGCGTGAAATCGCCGCGGGCGCGCGCATCGCGGCGAGGAGCTTCGAGAATCTGGCGGCGAGTTTCATCGCTTGTCGTCCTTGAGCGCGCGCCGCGCGGGCGGCGCGCAGTCGTACATCACCCGCGCGGTGGGAAGACCCCTACCAGCGCAATGCAGAAGTTGATACCCAAATACGGATTGCGCAATGCAACGGGAACATTGCTGCCGGTAAGGCTATTCGTGATGCTGGGCGGATTGCCCGCCAGCGACACGTTGAACGGCTTGAGCGTCGTGTCGGGCGTCGCGCTGCTGTAAAGCAACCCCTGGTGATTCGTTACGCTGACCGGCCCCGGCACGGTGTTCGCCGAGGGCGCGCTAGCCTGAGTGCCCGCCGCGGTCGACGTCGTCGCGGGAATCGCGATCGGGCCCGAGGCGCCGCCGCCGCCCACCACCGTCGCGGTGTGCGTATGTTGCGGCATGTTCGCGATCGTCAGCGCGGCGGTTTCGGTCCCGCCTGTCTCGCCGATGTTGATGGTCGAGAGGCCCAAGCCTTGACCGACGCCTACCGGGCTGCGGCCTTGCAAGTTTGGCAATTGGAAGTTCGATACGCCATTGCCGCCGTAGAACGTGCCCAGCAGCGCGAACAACGCTTGGTTTTGCGTGACGGCAATTGTTTGGCCTGCACAGAGGGCCCAGCCCTCAGGCGCATAGTTGAACGCCACCATGCGAATTTCGCCGATAAACGGATCACTCATTTGACGCCTCCTGTCGATATTTCGATATTCTCGAGATTCGAGTTTTTTTGAATCGCTATGCCGCATCCGGCGAGCCGGCGATCTCCGCCAGCGCATCGGCACGGCAGTGCACGACGACAGTGAGTGTCGAGTGCCCATCCTCGGTCGGCCTCGTCGGCGTCGCGAGCAGATCCCACGTGCGGCCGGCAGGAGAACCGATTCGATAGACGTCCTGCGGTAGAAAGACACTCGCAGGCAGTTCGAACGTCGCCGAGTAGCAGACGAAACTGTCGCTCATTGGAATGCCGGCAGGTGCGTGCGTCAGCACGGCCGCGACGGTCCGTCCGTCGGCCAAGCTGAACGTGAAGCGTTGCCCGATCGCTTCGATCAACTCGTCGTGGGTGGGAATGGACAACAAGCAAGCCCCCGTGGGTTGGTCGTTATTGGTATCGCCCGGCGTTGCGGCCGGAGTCGACGTTGTTACCGCCTCGTTCGCGCGGCCCGCCAAGGGCGAGCCGCATCATGCCCGGCGCCGCGTTACCGTGCGCCGCCGCTCGCCGCAAGCCCTTCCACAGGCTCCGAGCGATCGTCGGCATACGGCGCGGCGGGACGCCGCATCTGCAGATAGACGCCGTTTTCTCCCACGGCCTCGAATCCCAGCCGGCGATAAAGCGCCTGCACCGGGTTGTCCATTTCGACGTACAACACGATCGGCATCGCTTTCGCCGCCGCGCGTGCAACGAGCGCGCGCACGAGGCGGCCGCCAATGCCTGCCCCGCGATAGGCGGGCAGCAACGCGATGTCGATCAAGCGCGCCTCGCTGCCCTGCCAATAGTGATAAAGACGGCCGATCGCCATTTGCCCAAGCATGACCACATCGAAGCGGCCTTGCGGATAGTGGCGACGGTAGTAAGCGTCCTGCATGGAAAATTGTTCAGCCAGCAGCGCCGAAATGCGCTCGCGAGCCCACCCGATCCGGGCGAATTCTTCCACCCGCGTGCTTTCGAAGACTTGGTACAGGAAAGTGCGATCGCCCTCTTCAGCCGAGCGCAGATACAACCGGCCACCATTCGCCTCGTTCGGCCGCTGCTCCGTATTCGAGTTTTCGTCTGCGTCACCGGGCATCTGTTATCACATTTCCTTTGCGCAGAAGAAGTCACTGCAGCAACCCGCTTCTCGATCTCCGGCCCCGAAAGGTGAACAATCGTCATTCGAGACAGCGGTGTGTGGATATTAGTCTAGAGAAACGCGACGATCAATCACTAGTGCGTCCGTGAACGGTACGTGAATACCCCGATCGACAGGGTGCTAGCGGCGCCTTGAAAAACAAAGCGGCGACCCTTTTGAGGCCGCCGCCAAAATCCGGCAATAACCGTATTCGCCTTATAAAGCAAACCGTATTGGAGTTGATTGCGGGGTGCAATCGTTTGCGCGTCAGACCCGCAAGCCGTCGGTGCGCGATGGTAGCGCGCGACGTCACGGCAGCCGCTACTGCTACTGCTTCACCGACGACACGACGTTGCCCGAACCGTCGACGATGTCGACCGAGCGCTTCTTACCACCAGCTTTCGTCAAGGCTTGCGTTTGGCCTTCGACTTCCACCGGCAGATTCTCCTCGGGTGAAGCGAGCACGAGTGGCCCGCCCGTGCGCGAGTGCGACGCCGTCGTGTAAGCGCGGGCGAGCCAATCCGTGCACGCGGTCAAGCCTTCCCACCCCGCGCCCGCGTTGTTCGCTGCCGTCTCGGTAGCGATCTCGTTCACGTGCTGCCAATAGGCGAGCGTCTTCTTGAAACCGGCTTGCGCTTGAGCCGCGGGCAGCGTCATGACCCACGCGATCGAGCGCGAATCGATGGCCTCGAGTGCGATGCCGTGCTGCTCGGCCAGCGTCGTTTTCATCGTTTGAAGATTCAGCCGCGCGAGGCGCTCAAAGCCGTCGAACGTTTGATTGGCGATATCGGCCATCGACGCGAACGCCGCTTGCGCGGCCGAACTACCCTGCGCGGCGGCGCCCGAATAGTCGATTGCGAGTGAACTCATCGTTTGACTCCATCGAAAAGGAAACGAACAGGGGGAACGTATGCAGCGGTCAAGCTAGCTCTTCTTCGCTTCCGGATTGCCGACCTTCTCGGCGAATTCGGTCAGCTTCTTGTCGGTGGCCTTCTCCTCTTCGAGCGTCTCCTTGAGCAACGTCACGGCCTCCTGCCGGCCGAGCTGCTTACCTAGCGCGCATAGCGTGCCGTACGAAGCGATCTCGTAGTGCTCGACTTTCTGGGCCGCGCCGATCAAGCCGGCATCGAGGACGGGACCTTTCTCGATCTCGTCGATGAGCTCTTCGCCCTCTTCGATCAGGCCCTCCATCGCGGCGCACTTCATTCTCTTCAGGCGGATGCCGCACGTCTCGACGACCTTATCGATGCGCTCGATCTGGCCGTGCGTTTCCTGAAGGTGCGTTTCGAACGCTTGGGAAAGCTGCTCGTTCGTGGCCGCTCTCGCCAGCTTGCCGAGTGCCTTCGTCAATTGCTTTTCGGCGCTGTACATATCCGAGAGTGCATGAATGAAAAGATCTTCCAATGTTTTGCGTGCCATGATGAACGTCCTTTATGTCAGTCATGAGTGCTACTCGAAGCCGAGCTCGATCGAGTCGAGCGGCTCCGAGTCCTGCCGCACTGCCGCAACGCGCGTGCCTCGCACGATGGCGTTTCCGGACGTTCGTGAAACACCCAGGCCGCCCTGGTCGCGTGGCAGCCGGAAGCGACCGGGCGCAAGCATCCGAAGCGGACTTCGATTGCAAGACGCCGGTAAATGGTATGGGGACGTGGAAGCGGAGACGACGCTTGGACGACTAGCGCGCTTGCGACGACGCCGGCGCATTCGCGCTCGGGCAGACGGGATCTTTGCCCCAATGATCGGAACACACGCGCCAGCGGCACAGCTGCGCTTCGAAGAAGTTCGACTTGTCGCACTGCTTGACCTGCGCGGCCAAGCTGACGGGACGCGTCTTCGCGGATGATGCCTTCGCGTCGGAAGCGGACTGCGGTGCGCGCGCATCGTACGGCTTCGTGCGGGCGACGAGCGCGGCCAATAAATCGGCGTCGGGATCGTCGTGCTTCGATACCCCTTTCGCATGCTTACCCATGCGTGTGGCTACCTGCTTTTCCGCGTGACGGCTCTTCGCGTTTTCGCGGTCGGCGCGGGCCGCACCCGATTTGATCGCAGCCGATTTGCCCGCGGCGAGTGTCGCCGACGCAGCGGAAGCCGGCGTCGAAGCCGACGCTGCCGCGACATTGACCGTGGACGCATTCTTGTCCGCCGACGGCACCGCGCCGTTCGCGAGCGCACGAGAAAGCGGATCGGAGGCAGTGCCGTTCGGCGCCGCGGTCGTCGCATCGTCGGCCACGATGATCGCGCTTTGCGGCACCGATGCCGCGCCGACCGCGGCCGCCGCGCCACTCGCTTGACCGGCCGGCGCAGCGGCCGCAGGCGGCTTGTCGGCACCGGCTACGACCGCGGTGGCCGAACGACCGCCTTCCGCAAGCCGTTGCCATTGCCAAGCGCCGACGGCAACCAAACCGGCGAGCGCGAGCCCCGCCGCGATCAACGGCTTTTTAGAACGGCGAGGACGCGGAGCCTGCTGCGCAACGACGCGCCCTTCGAGGCTCGCAAGAATGCGCGAGCTGTTGTCCGGCGCACCGGGAGCCGTCTCGGAAATCAGGCTCGGCCGCCCTCTCGAAGTGGTTTCCGGTGCACTCATTCAGTAGTATCTCGTTGAATCGTTGTTTAATTCGCCGCGATAATAGGAATCCGGCCTCCCTTGCAAGCAGGCCAGATTCTAAGAGCAAGCATTACAAAATACAATTCATTTCCCCCCGGGGCCGATCTTGATTGCCGTCGCACTCGCCGCTTATTTCGCCGTCGCCGTTACCATCGCCGCATTGTTCCTATTGCCCGCGGCACGCGGCGCACTCGTCTCCGCAGCCCTCGCATTACAACGTCGCATGTCGCGCCGCACGTCGCGTGGGATCTCACATCTTCGTAATGGACTCGATAAATCAGTAAGAATTTCCCATACCGCAATCGGCGATACGAAAAAAGTACTGATTCGGCAGCGCTTGCTGATTTTGATTACGGCAGGTATCCTTGCGGCGCCTCCATTGATTGCAATTGCTTTGCGCGGCCGCCAATTGTTTCAGTTTGATGGCGAGACCCGCGTGCCGGACGAGAAAATCGCCGCATTGCTCAATGGCGAGCAGCTCGTTCCACCGCCGCCGCTGCCGCCCGAAGTCTTCGAGACCAAAGAAGTAGAGCAGGTCCGTCCGGCACTGCGCGACGCGAGCCGCGATTGGAATTTGCTTGATACCGATTTCAGAACTCGCCTATTGCTCGTCTACAAGATCATGCGCGAGCAGTACGGGTACGAAATGGTGCTATTGGAAGGTTATCGGAGCCCGGAGCGACAAAACCGGCTCGCGCAGCTGGGGGGCGTGACCAATGCGGCCGCATATCAGAGCTATCACCAATACGGGCTTGCCGCCGACAACGCTTTTTTGCGCGACGGCAAGGTCGTCATTTCAGAAAAAGATCCCTGGGCCATGCACGGCTATGAGCTATATGGGCAAACGGCCGAACAAGTCGGCCTGGTATGGGGCGGACGATGGAAATTGATGGATTTCGGACACGTTGAATACCATAAGCCCGGCTTCGTCCTAGGACGCAGCAAACCCGTGGTTCCGCTCCCCGGGCAATAGGCGAATCGCACCGAATCGCCGCATGCCTACGCAATGCCTTGCGCTCCCGCGCCGGGCTCAATCGAGATCAAGACTTAGACCGTTAAGTTAAGGCCTTATGCAACGCTTTCTCAACGCGCTGACCAGCAAACGCACGATGACCGTCGCAGGGGTGGTCGTCATCGCAGCCATCCTGTTCGGCGCCGCCCTCTGGTTCGACCTCCCGCTCGCGTGGCCCGCCGCGGCCGTGGCGGCCCTCATCGCGCTGCTTTTGCTCGTCTGGCTATGGCGGCGCCTCGCGGCTCGGCGCGCTTCGGCCAAACTCGGCGAAGTGCTCGAACAGCAGGCCGAGACGGGCAAGATGCCGCAGCCGGGCGGTGCCAAGCAAGCCGACCTCGACGTGCTGCGCACGCGGCTCGCCGACGCGGTGCGCACGATCAAGACCTCGAAGATCGGCCAAGCGTCCGGGGGCGCGGCGCTCTACGAGTTGCCCTGGTACATCGTCATCGGCAACCCGGCCGCCGGCAAGAGCAGCGCGGTGCTGAACTCGGGGCTGCAGTTCCCGTTCGCGGAAAAAAGCGATGCGATCGTCCACGGCATCGGCGGCACGCGCAACTGCGACTGGTTCTTCACGACCGAAGGCATCTTGCTCGACACGGCCGGCCGCTATTCGGTGCTCGACGAAGACCGCACCGAGTGGCTAGGCTTTCTGAGCCTGCTCAAGCGCTACCGCCCGAAGGCGCCGATCAACGGCATCATCGTCACGGCCAGCATCGCGGAGCTGACGAGCAGCCGGCCCGACGCCACGATCAACCTCGCGCGCAGCCTGCGTCAGCGCGTACAGGAGCTGACCGAGAAGCTCGAGGTATTCGCGCCCGTCTACGTGATGTTCACGAAAGCCGATCTCATCACTGGTTTCGCCGAATTCTTCAGCGGCGGCGAGCGCCACGAATACGACCGCGTCTGGGGCGCGACGCTGCCCTACGAGCGCGACGAGAAACGCGACGTCGTGGCGCTGTTCGACGAGCGCTTCGAAGAGCTCTACGAAGGCCTGAAGGAAATCAGCGTCGCCCAAATGTCGATCAACCGCGGCACGCTGCTCTCGCCGGGGCAACTGAGCTTCCCGCTCGAGTTCCTCGCGATCAAGCCGGCGCTGCGCGTGTTTCTCGCCACGCTGTTCGAGAGCAATCCATTTCAATACAAGCCGATTCTGCGCGGCTTCTATTTCACGAGCGCGCTGCAAGAGGGTCAAACGAGCAGTGCCGCCGCCCAGCGCATCGGCGCACGCTTCGGCCTTTCGGTGGCCGATCTGCCGAAGCCGCAAGCCGCGTCGTCGAAGAACGGCTTCTTCCTGCGCGATCTGTTCTCGAAAGTCATCTTCGCCGATCGCCAAACCGTGCGCCAATTCGCGAGCCCCGCGAAAACGCGCCTGCGCTACGGCACGTTTTTCGCGTTCGTGGCCGTGCTCGCGCTGGCGCTTGGCGGCTGGACCTGGTCGACGATCGGCAACGAGCAGCTCGCGTCGAACGTGCAAGCCGATCTCGACAACGTCGTCCGCCTCCAGCAAAACCGCAACGATCTGCAATCGCGCTTGCAGGCCATGGACATCCTCGAGGATCGCATCGATCAACTGGAGCAGTTCAAGCGCAATCGTCCGCTGTCGGTTTCGCTCGGGCTCTACCAGGGCGACCGGATCGAACAGCGGCTTCTGACGGAGTACTACCGTGGCGTGAAGCAGTTGATGCTCGGCCCCGTCTCGCAAAACCTCGTCGCCTTCCTGAAGGAAGTGAACGCGCATCCGGATCAGCTCACGCCGCTCACGCATCCGCCCGAATCCGGAGCGATGCCCGTGTCGGCTCGCAGCGGCGGCCTCGGCGCCGTGGCGGGCGCGCAGGGCGGCTTGTACAGCGACGCCTCGCCGGCCAACGTCGAAGACGCCTACAACGCGCTGAAGACTTATCTGATGCTCTCGGACAAGCGCCACGTCGAAGCCGCGCATCTGACCGATCAGCTCGCGCGCTTCTGGCGCGGCTGGCTCGAGACGAATCGCGGCACGATGTCGCGCGACGAGATGATCCGCAGCGCCGAACGGATGATCACGTTCTATCTGGCCCATGTGTCCGACGACGACTGGCCGATGATCGACGCGAATCTCTCGCTCATCGATCAAACACGCGAGAACCTGCGCCACGTCGTGCGCGGCATGCCGGCCCGCCAGCGCGTGTATGAAGAGATCAAGGCGCGCGCCTCGACGCGCTATGCGCCGATGACCGTCGCACGCATCGTCGGCGAGAACAACGCGAATCTCGTCGGCGGCAGCTACGCCATTCCGGGCACGTTCACGCGCGAAGCGTGGTTCGGCTACGTCAAGCCCGCGATCCGCGACGCCGCCACCAAGGAGTTGCAAGCGAAGGACTGGGTGCTGGGCACGACGTCGCAAGACGATCTGACGCTCGAGGGCAGCCCCGAGCAGATTCAAAAGGCGCTCGTCGGCATGTACAAGACCGAGTACGCCCAGCATTGGCAGCGCTTCATGCAGGGCATCGCCGTGCGCGATTTCGGCAGCTTCGGACAGGCCGTGACGGCGATGAACCGGCTCGGCGATCCGCAAGACTCGCCGATCCGCAAGATCTTCCAGACGGCCTACGATCAAACGTCGTGGGACAATCCCGCGCTCGCGTCCACGCCGCTTCAAAAAGCGCAGAATGGCGTGACAGGCTGGTTCAAGCGCATGTTCTCGTCGAAGCAGGAAGCGGCGCGCAACGCCGGTGTCGACGTCGATCTGAACCTGGACGGCGGGACCGCCGCCGGACCGGTCGGCATCGCGTTCAGCGGCCTCGCTCGCATCGTCGCGAAGCAGGACAACGCGTCGCTGCTGAACGGCTACATGGACACCCTCTCGAAGGTCCGCACGCGCTTCAACATCCTGAAGAACCAGGGCGATCCCGGACCGGGCGCGCGCGAGCTCATGCAGCAGACGCTCGACGGCAACGGCTCCGAGCTCGCCGATTCGCTCAAATTCGTCGATGAGCAGATGCTCACGGGGCTGACCGACGATCAGCGCAAGGCGCTGCGTCCGCTGCTCGTGAGACCGCTGATGCAGGCATTCGCCGTCGTGATCGAGCCGGCCAGCAACGAGGTCAACAAGGTGTGGAACGCGCAGGTCTACCAGACGTTCCAGACCGCGCTCGTGAACAAGTATCCGTTCTCGGGCGATGCCAAGGTCGAAGCGGGCGCAAGCGAGATCGCGCAGGTGTTCGGCCCCGACGGTGCGATCTCGAAGTTCGTCGGCACGACGCTCGGGCCGCTCGCCGTGCGGCGCGGCGATACCCTGTCGCCGCGCACGTGGGGTGGCATGGGCATCGCGCTCTCGCCCGCATTCACGAACGGCTTCGCGCGCTGGGTCGCTCCGCTTTCGGGCGCAGCGGCCGGCGGTTCGGGCGGCGCGGCCGGGGCGCCGCAGACGGTGTTCCAAATCCTGCCGCAGCCGGGCCAAGGCACGACCGAGTACACGATCAACATCGACGGCCAGCAGTTGCGCTACCGGAACACGCCGCCGCAGTGGACGAACTTCGTCTGGCCGAATCCGCAGGGCTCGCCGGGCGCGACGCTCACGGCCACGTCGTTCGACGGCCGCACGATCGAGCTCGTCAACGAGCCGGGCCGCTACGGGCTGGAAAAGCTGATCAACTCGGCCAAGCGCACGCGCAATCCTGACGGCACGTTCTCGCTGTCGTGGACGCAAGGCAGCGTGACCGTCGCACTGAGCATGAAGATCATCAGCACGTCGCAGCCTTCGAGCGGCGGCGGCAACGCGCCGCAGCAGCAGAGCCTGGCCGGTGTGCGCTTACCCGAATCGGTGGCGGACGCCGCGGCGGCGCGTGCGGCAGCGGCCGCCTTGAGCGGGTCGGCCCCGGCCGCGCCCGGCACGCTCGCGGCCACTGCGCCGCCGAGCCTGCCTTCCCCCTCTCCCTCGACCGCCGACGTAGCGGTCTCGAACCCAGGAACAGGAGCCGCACAATGACGCAATCCGTGCAGGCGCAACTCGCCTACTTCGGCAAGATTCCTTCGCGCGGGGACTTCGTCAAAAGCACGCACAATCCGCAATTGCTCCAGACGCTCGACCGCTGGGTCGCGCACGCCACGGAGCTCTTGGCCGAAGACCCGCGCTGGAAGATCGTCTACGACAATGCGAAGCCGATGCACTTCGCCTTCCTCGGCTCGCAAAGCCGGCTCGCCATCGCCGGTCATATGATGTCGAGCCGCGACAATGCCTCGCGCCGCTTCCCGCTGCTGGCCGCCACCGCCCTCGAAGTCGAGCGCCCTCTCCCATTCCTCGCGCGCAGCCCACTCGCGTTCGCGCGCTTGTGGACACGCGCCGCCGTGCAGATGCGCACGCTGTACGAGTGCGAGGAGCCGGCCAGCGCGCTGCAGGCGCTCGGCGATACGCAGGTGCCGATCGACGTCGGTGTCGCGAATTCGCATGACGGGACATTCTCCGATTTCCTCGAGCATCAGACGCTCGCCGGCCTCGAGCAGATGCTGCTCGCAAGCGGCCACCCCGTGCGCCTGCGCGGCGCGATGCTCGCGCTCGGCTCGCTGCTCAAGCCGGTCATGCTGAGTCATGCGCCGAACCTCGAGCGCGGGCTCACGCTGCCGCTGCCGAACGACACGTTCTATCGCAGCCTCGTCGCCACTTTTTGGCTCGAGCTCATCGCGCCGTTCCTCGCGCAAGCCGATTTTGAAATCGCCATCTTCATCGGCACGATCGCCGAGCGCGAGCGCCTCGTCGTCGGCTTCAACGGCGCATCGGCCAAGACCTTGCACAGCGTCATCGATCCGCAGGCCTATGCGGCGCACAACATCGACATCGACGATCCCGAATGGATCGACGACCACGCTCAGAACGAACATGGAATCAGCAAGCTCGTCAGCTATCTCGAACAACCGCAACTGTCGCTGCGCATCGCTGTGGATACGTTCCGCGAAGCGTTCGTCGGGGCGTGAGGCCATGACCGGCGCATCTCGTTCGAATCAACACCACGGGCATCGGCAGGCCCCGGCGTGCCGCGGCGCGCGGCACGTCGCCGCGCTGGCGCTCGCCGTTGCAGGCTCGCTCGCCGCATTCGCGGCGCATGCCGACGTCGGCGCCCCGGCGACCGTCACGCCCGTCGCCGACGGCAGCGTGCACGTGCGCATGACGACGTTGGACGCGCCGATTCAGCTGGCATCGGCCAACGTGGCGGGCTCGGGCAATCCGTCGACGAGCACGCGCGTGCCGACGCCGGCCGATGCCGCACCGGGGCAAGTCGTCGTCGGCGGCAAGGTGCCTGACGAAGCGACGCACAGCGCCGTGCTCGCTAAGCTGCGCGAGGTGTACGGTGCCGGCAACGTCGTCGATCAGATCGAAGTGGGGAGCGTGTCGACGCCGCCGAACTGGAGCGCGAACGTTCAGAAGCTGCTCGGCCCGCAACTGAAGCAGATCAGCAAGGGACAGCTCAAGATCGACGGCACGAAGATCGACGTGAAGGGGGAAGTCTCGAACGAAGCGCTGCGTCAGCAGCTCGCGAGCGACATGGCGACTGCACTGAATCCGACCTACACGATCCGCAACGGCTTGCGCGTGAGCGCGTCGGAGCAAGGCTTGCTCGATTCGACGCTCGCGAACCGCACGATCGAATTCGAGACGGGCAGCGCGACGTTGGCGCCGGAAGGCCGAGCGATTCTCGATCAGATGGCGAGCGTGCTCGTGAAGATGCCGAGCAAGACGGTGGAAATCATCGGTCACACCGACAATTCCGGCAGCCGCGCGTCGAACATCGCGCTGAGCCAGGCCCGCGCGGATGCCGTGAAGGGGTATCTCGTCACGAAGGGCGTCGCGCCGCGATCGATGGAGACGATGGGGGTGGGGCCGGACCAGCCGATTGCGTCGAACGATACGAGCGATGGACGGGCGAGGAATCGGCGGATCGAGTTTCGGGTAGGGCAGTGAGGAGAGTAGAGTTCAAACTTGCTGCTTGATGACACTCCCGACATCCTATGGAACACATCACCACCGGTTCAGCGTCTGTCATGCACACCGATAGCTGGGTCGAGGCATGGAAGTTCGCGACGGACGCACATCAAGGGCAACTCGTCCCCGGCAGCGATCGCCCATACCTCTGTCATATTGGGAACGTGGTAATCGAGTTGTTGGCTGCGCACGCAGCGTCTCCGATCGAAGACGTCAATCTTGCCGTTGTATGCGCGGCGTTGCACGACTGCGTCGAAGATCAGGGAGTGTCCATAGACACGCTGCGCGAGAAGTTCGGCGCGACCGTGGCAGCGGGTGTCGCGGCGCTGAGCAAGGATCCATCGCTCGAGAAACGGCACGCAATGGCTGATAGCCTGGCACGCATTCGCCAACAATCGCATGCGATATGGTGCGTCAAAATGGCGGATAGAATTGCTAACCTCGCGCCGCCGCCCGGACACTGGCAGTCGGCCAAAATCGAGACGTATCGTGAGGAGGGACGCATGATCCTCGACGCGCTGCGCGAGGCTCATCCGGTACTCGCAGCGCGACTCGAGCAAAAAATCCTTCGTTACCCGGCACGCGCTTAAACGCTTCGGAAGAACCAGAACGCGGCGCACTCAGCGGTTGCGCGCACCTCCACGTTGCTTACCAGCCAGATAGACCTTTACATCACTCTCCGCTGCCGCCCCCTGTTTTGGCGCTCGTCGGATCGAATGCCACGGATGCGAGACATTTGCGATTGCGCTCCTTGAAGCCAAACGACAGTGTGCCCCACGATAGCGTGGTCGTATGAGAAGTGACTTCTTCCAGTGAGCGCCCGCGGGGTCTATCTGTGATTCTGAGATTCTTGTAGTGCAGCCGCACGTCCTCGATCGTGACGCAGCTACCGCCTGTGTCCAGAACCAGAAAGCCGGGATCCGGCCCTACGCGCTTAATACGCAAATCCACATTTTCGATGACGACGCCATCTAAGAGCTTGACCGGATTGCTCTTGAAGAATCGAAATAGGTCGTTGCCGCCTTCGTCGGTTTCAACAAGCTCGGCCGAAAGCAATCGTTCGATTTTGACCTTTGTGAACGGAATTTGACGAGGTAGGGCATCGATTGCTTGCCATAGGGTCATTTTCGGTTGTGCCATCTGTTCGTTCTGCGTGTCTGCTCCATTATCCTGAGCGCATCCAGCAAGGCACAACACCATGCTGCAAATATTCAGGATATATCTGAAATTAACTTTTATTCGCAACGCATTGATCATCGTACCTCCCGTAATACTCAGCGTACAGTTTATGTGTAGCCGAGTAGTTTCATCCTCACCGAATTTAGCTTCGATGGCCTCGCGCGGAAGCTCGGCATTGCCTTCTTTGAGAAAGGTGTTGTAGGCAGACTGGCACGATAAGCGTCGGGCGCACGCCCATGTCGCTGGCGCCATGAAATAAAACGCACGTGGCGCCCGCAATCACATGTTCATCAGTCGATCGATGTAGCGACGGCGGACGCCCTCATCAATGCTCAACTTGCAAATAAAAGCGAACCGGTCCCGCATCGCAGCGTCGTAAGTTCACGTCAAATCGATACCCCAACTCGCCGACTGAAGGCCGCTCGCATTACATCAGGGCTCACCATCTCCATTCGACTTAATTCGGCCAAGATCGGCGCGAGAATACCGTCAACGTTCGGATCAATCGTTCGCATCTTCGCTAGCAACGCGGGCGAAAATGCCTCATCCTCACTGCGCCCGCCTTCCCCCGTTTGGCGCCTGATCCGGTATAGTGCACCAACCCAGTATTGAATCTTTTCGACAGGGCTCCACCGAGCATAGGTAGCGGGGAAGTTCGTCTTCCGAATTGCCGCGCGAACTACTGCTTCGGGGTCGAGCAAAAATGGAGCGTAGAAAATCTGCTCAGTTTCGGCGAGCTTCGTACCGGTTACAGGATCTACGGCGACATACGTTTCATATCTCACGTCAGTGTCCTGCTCGAGACGATTACCGATGCGGACCTTGACACCGTCACCAGGCAGCACAAGCTCTCGCTCCGCAGGAAATACGCTCTCGCGCTCCAACCGAGACAACAAGCGCCCGCGCGCCCGCGAGAATTCAACTTCATGTTGCCTTTTTAGCTTCGAGTCGACATACCACACGACAACCGTTTGAGATTCTGCGACATCAAATGCCTTGAGGAACGCTGATTCCGGCACGATAGCCATGATCGACGGTGACAATTCCGAATAGGTCACTCTCTTCCGCTTCAGCATTACAATTGCTCCAAAATAATTCTCCCAGCCGCATCTGTACCGACGACCTGAAATTTCACCCCTGGAGGAATCAAGGTCTCGGATAAGTATACCGGCTTCCCGATAAGCCCGTGATAATTTACACCAAACGCCAAGTCTGAAATGTCTTTCGCGCTATCGGTGTAGATGACCATATTTCGATCAGCAACGTAAGCATCAGTTTCAGACGACCCAGTTGACCAGAACTTCGACTCGACCGTCTTACCCGGTGCAAAATCTGCGTCAAATTTCGCCAAAGCATCCGGGTCCCCCAAACGCCACCCCCGATACTGAACCGGGGATGAGCTCGGCATCTTATCCAAGCCCGATAAACGTGAAACTGCTACCGCCCGCCGCGTCGACCGTGAAGAGGTGCATCGTCTTATCAGTAAAGTTCACAGGCAAATCGATCACCGCGTCGTTCATCTCGTATTTAGGCATGGATTTCTATATCGGTAGGCACTCCCGATTCAAGCAAGAGACAGGTTGGATCTAGCACGAGGCACGCGGCTCACACCAGTTCGTTGGCCACTGCGCTCCGGCCGCGACGATGCGCTTGTGGATCGCTTCTATGCGCGGCAGTTGCGGTGAATTTGCCGGCGTTTGATGCAATTCGTCGCTCAGCACTTTGGCGTATTTCAATCCCCCGTTATCCGACACCGTTGGATCTGCCCCATGTGCGAGTAGGTAGTCGACGGTATCCCATTGGCGTAGCCGGGTCGCATCGAAGATAGCCGTGTTGCCAATCGAATCGCGGATGTTGACGTTGGCATGATGCTCGATCAGCGTTCGCAGTTGCGGTAGCAGGCTGTCCTCGGCCGCATCGAACAACAAAGGGGTATCGCCGTCGTAGCGCAGGTCCGGGCTCATGCCGCCAGCCAACAACGCCTTGAGAAAGTTCGGGGTGTCAGCGCGTGCCGCAACGTTAGCGATATCCTCATCTCTGGCTCCGAAAGGCTGCTCCGGCTTCGCGCCGGCTCGTACCAGCTCGGAGATGATTTGATAACGAACGTTTGCAGCGTCGTTCTTGACCGGGATAACTTCCTGCACCGCAAAGGACAGGAGACTAGTCTTCTTGTTGCCTAGTGCGGCGAGATCGGTTTTTGGGGAAAGCTCCTTGACGGCCGCCAGGTTTCCGTCACGGATAGCTTGAGCGAGCGTGAGTTGTTGTCCTGAAAAAAAATCTTCCGGCGGGTAGCGTTTGAATCCCGACATCTTTGTTCCTTGTCCGTGAGTAGGCCACCAGATCGGGGAGGACAGTCCAATTGCGGCGACGAGTACGCCAACGATCATCGTTTTGCGATATTTCATCAATGTGCACCGAGCTGTTGCAGAAGGTCGGTCTGCTCCTGTGCAGCCCTCGATTGCATGCCGTTAAACACGTCTGCCATCTTATTGCGGCCGAAGCTCGTCATGCTGGTTCCCGAGATGTCAATCTGATCGCCGACGGCCTTCGGCATGACTGCCGCAGTTACATCGCTAATGGGCCCAAGACGTCCTTCCTGTACCCAGTTAGAACTTCGCCGTCGACGCGATAGTTGGTGATGGAAGCCGCTTGCGGCGATGCGTCGTAGAGCGGAAGTGTGGCGGGGTTCAGGCCATCGTCTTATACAGATCTCCGCGCTCCGTCCTCAAGCGAGGAAGAACATCTTTCGTTCCTTCCCAAGATGATTGCAGGGCATCGCGCCAGCCCCGAGGAATCGACCCACTGGTAGCGTTGAACACATGCGCATGCGCGCGCAGGCCGCCCGCCAGCCCGATCGGATCAACACTCAGGTACTGCCCCGACTCCGCATCAAAGTACCGGTTGAGGTTGTAATGTAAACCCGACTCGTTCTATCTCCTACGATTAGCACGGCATGCGCATCAACATTTCGCGCAGCCGCTTCGTCAAGCTGGCGTCGCTCACGCATTCCATCGGACTAATATTCTCCAAAGCCGGAATCTTCGAGTTGATCCAGTTTTTGTATCCAGGCCCAACTTTGCCGAAAATCACCGCCGCCAAATCGAGTTGGTTGTCGAATAGCTTTGCCAACTCGACCACATTCGGATCATCTCTGAATTCATCAAACATCTCTGCAAACGTCATCCACGCCGAATCGCCGGAATAATAATTCTCCAAAGCATCCATTTCAAAATCCGCCAAATTATATTAGATTTGCACCACTCGCATCTCGCGCCGAAGGAGCAAGAATTCCATCATAGCCGTTGTCGCTTGCCCAATCTCCTAGGCGATGAGTAGCGTCATACGAGTTGCCTGTTATGTCACTCAACGATACACCAAGCTGCTCGCGCACTTGCGGGTCAGTGAGGTCCAACACACTGTTGAGCGTTACGTCCTTGCTGATCAACTCCCGATTCGAAAGATCGACCTTATAGTGATTCACTTCCGCCAGAGCGGTCGCTGGAGAATCAGCACCGTAGACACCGCCGAGTCCAGGCTTAGTGTATCGCTCGGAACATGAGTAGCTAGCGCTCACCGATTGCGCATACTCCCGGGTTGTTTGCCGGCGAGATGAACATCCCTCGAAATTTCGTCACCATAGAGAAGGGCATCGTTGTACAAGCGATTGTCGTGCGGGATCGGGCCAGTCTCCGCTTTGCCATAGAACTTGCGATATATCTGGCCCGCCAGACGGTCCCATCTGAACATCACATCTTCAAATGGATAGTCGACGTAGATATCTTCACGGCCAAACCGCTCACCTTTGTCCACGCCCATTACTTCATTCCTTCGTTCCCGGCGGCGTCCTTTCAGACGCTCCAGCGCTTAATGAGTTCGCTGCGACGCTGCGCATTCATTCGCAACGCGTACACATACGCTAGAGGATCTTCATCCTCATCTCGCTCCGGGGCAAATTTGTTGTAAGTCGGATCGAAAGCCCACCACGCCTCGTACTCTATAGAGAAATCACCGATCAAAAACGTCGTCGTTTTTTTATCAAAATCATGGGTGTAATTTACTACAACCGAGCCATCAAGAGGCCATCTCTGCAAACCAAGTTGTAGCATCAGATTTCCGTCTTCTGCGTAAAGGCAGAAGGCATTCTCCTCCACTCGATTGATACAACCTCGAAATGGCACCATCTCTCCTTGAGCAGGATGGAGCACGCCAGTCAATTTATCAAGAACAAGCTGTGGCTTGCCCGGAAGATCATTCAATATAACACGTGTCTCAATCATTTTACCGCCGCTATTCCAGTGAGAATGTCCATACTCTGATTTGAGCGAGTCGCACTATTGATCATATCCTGGGCAGTTTTACCCTTCGATATGAAATATTCGTACGACGGCCCCGTTTCATTTTGATATTTTGCCAAATTTCGGGCTCTGATAATCGGCTGCTCGTCTTCAGGATAGTACGATAGCCTAGCTTCGTTCCGCTCTTGCACGATTTGCCGCGCGATGTCCTCATCCGAAACCCCCGAGGCCCGTTGCTCCTCAACCCACGCTTGCTTTTCCTCCAACCCTTGGTGGTAGTCCAATCGCTTTGCACGAGCACTAGCCGTAGCGTCCCGATCGGTCCAATCCACCCCCCATTTTTCCTGGGAGACTTCCGTTCCTGGTTTCGGCGTATAGCCGTACACGCCCGCTGTGTTTGCCTCTAGGTCGGCCGGCACTGCATCGACGGAGTAGTCGAAACGTGAGCCCCTCGGACCGGATCCAATCGACGGAACGCTCTCAAGCGCATCGGGCGAGCCTACCAATGGTCGGTCGCTAGCTCTAAATGCTCCGGCCCCCTTGGCACCAGCATATCCCCCGAGCAGACTCCCGCCAAGCATCGACCACTTCTGACCGTCGGAACCTTCGCCGAAGACTTTGCCGCCAATCCATGAACCGGCCTCGCCGCCTGCGAAGCCGCCTGCTGCCCCCACGACGGCCAGCACCGGCCCCGCAAGCACGGCAGCAGCTGCAACGCCGACCGCCATCATCGTCCAGTTGACCCATGCCGGAATCTCGGAATTGGCTTGTCCAACTGTCGCACCACCGATGAAGACATTCGGCGACCCATCGTTGATGAGCGCGCCGCACATCAACTTGTCGTCTTTCCGGCTCGCCGGCTGGCGATTGATAAAAACCGTCGACGAGCCTTGCGCGACAACCTGCGGCGGCCCATTGTGATCGCTGCACACCCCTTGACTCAGGTTTGCGCGCATCGCCGCTCGGCTGTTGATGAATACGTTGGGTGACCCTTTTGTCAGGCTTCCCGTAACGTGCCGTGGCGCCCACGACATGGTGCCAAGCACTTCGCCAATCCCGCCGCCCGCAGCGGCACCGGCCGCAACCGCCGCGACGACGGTCAATGCGGCGCCGCCTGTCACGACTACCGCCGCGGCTCCAATTACCGCACCCGCAATCAGTCCGGCGATCATCCACCCTTTGGAGGCCGTATGCGCTACCGGGTCGCCAAGCCGCGCGGCCGCAAGCAATGTTCCCACGGGTTCTCCCTCTTAGTTGCCGTTTCCAACGGTAGCGAGATAGGACCGCACCGCGGCGATGGTCTGTATTCCGGCAGTCCCTTTCACCGCTTTAACGCCGGTGAGTCGTTCGTGCAAAGACGGAGCCACCTTCGGGTCCATTGTCCATAGCGCGAATTGACGGCCATCCGGAGCTTTCCATGCCTGTTGCCCGTTGGGCTCGGCTCGCAGCGCCAATGGCGCACCGGACGCCTCAAAGAACGCGACGCCCTCGGACATTTCCGTCACATCGTGGCGCATCAGTTCAGCCAAGTTCGTCAGCACATACAGCGTCTCTGTCGCTTCATGGAGCACGAAGACGAACCCCGAAGCGTCAAGGGCTAGCTGCGTAGGTATGAAGCTGGCATCGTCCGGACGCTTGAGCACCACGCTATCGATCAAGGTGTCGTACTCTTTTCGCTTTTCAGCCGAGAACGTCTTGGGGCAGGTCCCAATGAAACTGATCGCCATCCGCTGCTCGCCCGGCACGGGAGACATCACGACCGTCTGGCGCTGATGCAGCGGTGAGCCCTCCGACACCCACTGGTAATCGACTTCGCGGGCCGTTTCCCCATCGATTTCTCTGATGCCCTGATGCTTCAGTTCGAAACGCGGTAGCGTCTTGCGCATTTCGGACACGAGCCGCGTCACGAACGTATCAACCGTATCGTCTTTCTCCATTGGCGCGCGCGACACGACAAACGTGAAACTGCTACTGCCAGGCGCGTCGACCGTGAACAGGTGCATCGTCTTGTCGGTAAAGTTCGTGGGCAAATCGATCGCCGCGTCGTTCATCTCATATTTAGGCATGGATTTCGATATCGGTAGGCACTGCCGATTCAAGCAAGAGACTGGTTGGATCTAGCACGAGGCACGCGGCTCGCATCAGTTCGGCGGCCACTGCGCTCCGGCCGCAACGATTCGCTTGCGGATCGCTTCCATTCGTGGCAACTGCGGCGAATTCGCTGGCATTCGGTTCAACTGGTTCTTCAGCACCGTTGCGTATTTCAGCCCGCCCTTATCGGACACAGTTGGGTCTGCACCGTTTGCGAGTAAGTAGTCGACGACATCCCATTGGTGAAGTCGCGTGGCATCGAAGATAGCCGTGTTGCCAATCGAATCGCGGATGTTGACGTTGGCATGATGCTCGATCAGCGTTCGTACCTGGGGCAACAGGCTGTCCTCGGACGCTGCGAATAACAAAGGAGTATCGCCGTCGTAGCGCAGGTCTGGACTCATACCGCCAGCCAGCAACGCCTCGAGAAGATTCGGGTTGTCTGCGCGGGCTGCAAGGTAGGCAATGTTGCCGTCGTTGAGTCCGTACGACTGTTCCGGCTTCGCGCCATCCCTAACCAGTTCCGAGATGATTTGGTGGCGAACGTTGGCAGCATCGTTTTTCACGGGAACGACCTCCTGAACTGCGAAGGACAAGAGGCTCGTCTTCTTGTTGCCTAGGGCGGCGAGATCGGTTTTGGGAGCGAGCGCCTTGACAGCCTCCAGGTTTCCGTCACGGATCGCCTGGGCGAGTGTGAGTTGCTGGGCGGAAAAAAAATCTTCCGGCGGGTAGCGCTTGAATCCCGACATCTCTGTTCCTTGTGCGTGAATGGGCCACCAGATCGGGGACGACAATCCGATTGCAGCGACGAGCGCGCCGACAACTACAGTTTTGCGATATTTCATCAGTGCGCACCAAGTTGCTGGAGAAGGTCGGCCTGCTCCGGCGAGGCCCTCGAAGCAAGACACAAGTTGAACAAACATGAACCGCACCGCTCGCATCAGTTCGGCGGCCACTGCACTCCGGCCGCGACGATGCGCTTGCGGATCGCTTCTATGCGCGACAGTTGCGGCGAATTTGTCGGCGTTTGATGCAGTTCATTGCTCAACGCTTTGGCGTATTTCGCCCCCTGGTTATCTGATACCGTTGGGTCTGCGCCATGTGCAAGCAAATAGTCGACGGTGTCCCATTGGCGCAGTCCCGTCGCTTGGAAGAGTGCGGTGTAGCCGACCGAATCCCGTATGTTCACGTTGGCATGATGTTCGATCAGCGTTCTCAACTGCGGTAACAAGCTGTCCTCGGACGCGGCGAACAACAAGGGGGTATCGCCGTCGTAGCGCAAATCCGGGCTCATCCCGCCGGCCAACAACGCCTTAAGGAGATTCGGGTTATCTGCGCGTGCCGCAAGATAAGCAACGTCCTCGTCAGTCGATCCAAAAGGCTGCTCGGGCTTCGCACCGTCTCGCACCAACTCGGAAATGATTTGATAACGAACGTTTGCAGCGTCGTTCTTGACCGGAATAACTTCCTGCACCGCAAAGGACAGGAGACTCGTTTTCTTGTTGCCTAGTGCGGCGAGATCGGTTTTTGGGGCAAGCTCCTTGACGGCCCCCAGGTTTCCGTCACGGATCGCCTGAGCGAGCGTGAGTTGTTGTCCTGTAAAAAAATCTTCCGGCGGGTAGCGTTTGAATCCCGACATCTTTGTTCCTTGTGCGTGAGTAGGCCACCAGATCGGGGAGGACAGTCCAATTGCGGCGACGAGTACGCCAACGATCACCGTTTTGCGATATTTCATCAATGTGCACCGAGCTGTTGAAGAAGGTCTGCCTGCTCCTGTGCAGCCCTCGATCGCATGCCGTTAAACACGTCTGCCATCTTATGGCGGCCGAAGCTCGTCATGCTGGTTCCCGCGATGTCAATCTGATCGCCGACGGCCTTCGGCATAACTGCCGCAGTTACATCGCTAATGGGCCCAAGACGTCCTTCCTGTATCCCGGTCAGAACTTCGCCATCGACGCGATAGTTGGTGATTGAAGCGGCTCGCGGCGATGCGTCGTAGAGCGGAAGAGTGGCGGGGTTCAGGCCTGAGGCGTTAAACAGGGTAGCTGACGAGCCACTCGCCTCCGATGCTGCGGACGCAAGCCCTCCCCCTAAGGAATGACCTGTTATGTCCAGATCGTTCGCGTTGCCAGAAAGTAAAACTCTCTTCCCGATGGAGACTGCTTGTGCGTAGTACGGGGACTTCTTTCCCCCACCTTGCTCGATATTGTTGGTCATATCCTCGCCAAGCAGATTCTCTGTTCCCTTAAAGGCGATGGTAGGCTTCATGCTGTCGCCAAACACGGCTGGGTCAGGCGCGTAAGCTTGGGAGCCGAAATTGCTTCCCGGAATCTTGAAATCGGAAGGACGTAAATTGTACTTCGCCAACGCCGCCGGATCATTGGTAATGTTCTTCCACCCCGGCGGCGCCGTACCTGGCTCATAAACCGCATTCGCGAGCTTCGCCATCTGCTGTGCCTTTGCGGTCGCCTGGAACTTGCGTGCAGCCTCTCGGACTGCTGGATCAGCGGAAGCAAGCCCCGCAGCAATGACCGCCTGCTGGTTGGCCCACTCAATCGCCATCGCCTGCTCGGGCGTCACAAACAGCCCTTGATTCAGATGAATCACCGGCCCGTCGAGAAAGACGCCGCTTTGATTGATCAAGATGCTCGACGCACCGTGCGAAAGCCGGATGCTGTCTGGCTTCAGCGTGACAACGCTTGCACCAACGCGATGCTCGATCTCATCGGTCGCCTGATAGCTCTGCTTTCCGGGTCCTGCATCGCCGGCGAGGGCTTGTACGCCTACCGTGTTAGCGGTCGTGAAGCGCGCCTTCGCGATCTTTTCCGATAAGCTGCCTTGTGCAACGTGCTTGCTCTCGTCGCCCTTCAACACCGAAATGCTACGCGCGCCCGCCTCCACCGTATGCGTCTCGTTGTCTTTGATAATGGTATTCATGTCCTTCTGCGCATGCAGAAAGACTTCCTGCGCACCATTGACATCCGAAAACCGCAGCTCGTTGAACCCCTTCCCTTTATGCGTCTGACTCCGAATCCCCATCGTCTGCCCAGCCGTCCCATGATACGGATTGCCAGCTTCCCCATTGAACACGCGCCCGATCACCAAAGGCATGTCAGGGTCTCCCTGATCATGCGCGATCACGACCTCTTGGCCGATACGCGGTATCGCCGAT
>NZ_JBQCIF010000029.1:0-13985 GCF_051953955.1 Trinickia sp.
CGCCTCGAGATGCGCCCATAGCGCCGGCAACATGCACTCGGTCACCATGAGCGGCGCGCCATGCCGCACGAACACCGAGCGGCGCGCAAGCAACGCATGCGGCGCGTGCCCGGCGATCTGACGCCGCGCCAGCCCCGCCAACGGATGCCGCAACCCAACGCGCGCACTGACGAGCACCGAGCGGGCGACCGTGCCATCGGCATAAAGAAGCTCGGCGAGCGGCCGCGTCGAAAGCCGCCGCATCGCCTGCCAGACACCGCGGCTCGCGGCGAGCGGCGCGATGCTGTGCGCGGCGACGAACGGCACGCCGCCCACTTCCAAGACCACCTCGCGCACCCACACGCGCGTGCGCGGCGCAACGCGCAACGCCGCGCATTCGTCGGGCCATGCACGATCCACCGCCTCGCGCGTCACGCGCACCCGCACGTCGCCGAGCCCGCGCAAATGAGCCGTCAACGAACCGCCGCGCGTCAACCAATCCTTCTGATCGAAGGTCGATCCCGGCCGCCCAGCCGCGCGCCACGCGTGGCCGGCAGCATCGTAGCGAAGACGCGCCGCGCGCATCACCGCGCGAGCAACAGCGCGTTCGTGCGCTTGACGAAGCTCGCAGGATCGTCGAGCGTGCCGCCCTCGGCCAGCACGGCCTGATCGAACAGCAGATTGCACCAATCGGCGAAATCGCCGCGATCGGCCGAAAGCGCCTTCACGAGGGCATGCTCGGGATTGATCTCGAGGATCGGATGAAAATCGGGTGTCGTTTGCCCCGCTGCCTTCAGCATGCGCTGCAGATAGCCCGTCATCTCGCCGTCGTCGGCCACGAGACACGAGGGCGAATCGGTGAGCCGGAACGTCAAGCGCACGTCCTTCGCCTTGTCCTTGAGCACGTCCTTCATTTTCTCGACGAGCGGCTTCATCGTCTCGCCGATGGCCTCGTGTGCCTTCTTCTCTTCATCGTCGAACGCGTTGATGTCGAGATCGCCGCGCGCCACGCTCGCCAGCGGCTTGCCGTCGAATTCGGTGAAGTACGCGAGCGCCCATTCGTCGACGCGATCGGTTAACAACAGCACTTCGATGCCCTTCTTACGGAACACTTCGAGGTGCGGGCTGTTTTTCGCGGCTTGCCACGTATCGGCCGTCACGTAGTAGATCTTCGTCTGCTCGGGCTTCATGCGGGCTACGTAGTCGGCGAGCGAAACCGTCTGCTCGGCCGAATCCGTATGCGTCGACGCAAACCGCACGAGCTTGGCGATGCGGTCGCGATTCGCGAAATCCTCGCCAAGGCCCTCCTTGAACACTTGCCCGAATTCTTTCCAGAACGTCGCGTACTTGGCTTTGCCCTCTTCCGTTTCGGCATTGGCCATCTCTTCGAGCATCGACAACACGCGCTTGGTCACGCCTTCGCGAATCGCCTTGACGTCACGGCTTTCCTGCAGAATCTCGCGCGAGACGTTGAGCGGCAGATCGGCCGAATCGACGACGCCCTTCACGAAGCGCAGGTACGTCGGCAGCAACTGCTCCGCGTCGTCCATGATGAAGACGCGCTTGACGTACAGCTTCAAGCCGCCGCGGTGGTCGCGGTTCCATAGGTCGAACGGTGCGTGCGCGGGCACGTACAGCAACTGCGTATACTCGCTGCGGCCTTCCACGCGGTTGTGCGTCCAAGCAAGCGGATCTTGCTCGTCGTGTGCCACATGATGATAGAACTGCTTGTACTGTTCGTCTTCGATCTCGTTCTTGGGACGCGTCCAGAGCGCGCTCGCTTGATTGACGGTCTCGTCCTCGTCCTTGACGAGCATCTCGCCCTTCTCCGCATCCCACTCTTCCTTCTTCATGAGGATCGGCAACGCGACGTGGTCGGAATATTTGCGGATGATCGATTTGAGCCGATACGACGACAGCAGCTCGTCCTCGTCCGCACGCAAATGCAGCGTGATCGTCGTGCCGCGCTGGGCGCGCTCGATGGTCTCGACGGAGAAATCGCCTTCGCCCGCGCTGATCCAGCGCACGCCTTCCGAAGCCGGCAATCCGGCGCGGCGCGTCTCCACGGTGATTTTGTCGGCGACGATGAAACCCGAATAAAAGCCGACGCCGAATTGCCCGATCAGCGCCGCATCCTTTTGCTGATCGCCCGACAGCTGGGAAAAGAACTCCTTCGTGCCCGAGCGCGCGATCGTGCCGAGGTGCGAGACGGCTTCATCGCGGCTCATGCCGATGCCGTTGTCGTCGATCGTGATCGTGCGTGCGTCTTTGTCGAACGCCACGCGAATGCGCAGATTCGCATCGTTCTCGTACAGCGCGCTGTCGGCGATCGCTTCGAAGCGCAGTTTGTCCGCGGCATCGGAGGCGTTCGAGATCAACTCGCGCAGGAAAATCTCCTTGTTGCTGTAGAGCGAATGGATCATCAGCTGCAAGAGCTGCTTGACCTCTGCCTGAAAGCTCATGGTTTCTTGTGCCATGGTCTCGTATTCCTTTGCGTACGGTTACGGTTCGTAAAGAGAGCTAGATGACGGCGATTCGCCCCGCCGCCCGCGGCCCGGGTGCCCTGTCCCTAGCTGGCGGCCGCGGCGACGCGCAGCGGTCCTTCAAATGGGGATGCCGGACGCGCCTTTCAAGGGGCGCGCGAAGCGGTGCCTCCCCTCGATGTAATCGGCCAGAAAGCCGGGCAGCGCGGGATCGCCGCAGTTCGCGACGTTGAAGCGCATCCAGGTGGTCGGCGATTGATGCGGAGAGAACAAGCTGCCCGGGGCGAGCAAGAATCCGGCCTCCTGCCCGGCCGCGGCGAACGCGTCAGCGTCGACACCCGCATCGGCCCAGAGAAACATGCCCGCCGTCGGCCTCGAAAACAGCGAGAATCCGGCTTGCTCGAGCATGCGCGCGCACGGGTCACGCACGGCGTCCAGCCGGGCGCGCAGGCGCTCGGCGTACCGCCGGTAATGCCCCTCGGTCAAGATCTTGTACAACAAGCGCTCGTTGAGCTCGGGCGTCGCCATGCCGATAAGAACCTTCTGATCGGCAAGCGCCTGCGCCACCTCGGGCGCGCAAGCCACGAAGCCGACGCGCAGATTGCCCGTCAGCGTCTTCGAGAAACTGCCGAGATAGATCACGCGCCCGAGTTGATCGAGCGTCGCGAGCCGGGTGACGGGGTGGCTCGGCGGGCACAGGTCGCAATAAACGTCGTCCTCGACCACGACGAAATCGTGCTCCTCGGCCAACCGCAAAATGCGGAACGCCTGCGCGGGCGTCAGCGACGTACCCGTCGGGTTCTGCAAGACCGAATTGATGACGAGCATTTTCGGCCGCCAGGTTTTGACCAGTTCTTCGAGCGCATCGAGATCCGGCCCCGCCGGCGTATAGGGCATCCCGACGAGCCGGGCGCCCTGCCCGGCGAAACGGCCGAACATCTGGAACCAGGCGGGATCGCCGACGATCACGGCGTCGCCCGAGCGCACATAGAGCCGCGCGATGAGATCGATGGCCTGCGTGATGCCGGACGTCAGCACGATCTGCTCGGGCGAGGCGCCGATCTCCAACTCCTCGAGCCGTGTCTGCAACTGCTGCCGCAACGGAAGAAAACCCAGCGCCGTGCCGGCGCCGAGCCATTGTCCCCCGCTTTGCCTCGACAGCGTGCGCAGCGCGGAAACGATCAGCTCGCCGTCGAGCCAGGCGCTCGGCAAGTAGCCGAGGCCCGGCCCTTTCTCGGCAGCACCCGTCTGCAACGTGTTGCGCACGAGCCAGACGACGTCGATCGGCCGCTGCGCCGCGGGCGCCGGCGCGGCGCTCGGCTGCGCATCGCCGCGCTCGCCCGGCGTGCCGCCGGCGCGCTCGCGCACATAGAACCCGGAGCCGCGCCGCGATTCGAGATAGCCCTGCGCGACGAGCCGCTCGTAGGCCTCGACGACCGTGAAGCGCGACACCCCTTTGTCCTCGGCCAGCTTGCGGATCGAGGGCATGCGCATGCCGGGCCGGAACACGCGCTCCTCGATGCGCCGCCGCGCCCATTGCACGAGCTGCTCGACGAGCGTGAGCGACGAAGCGCCGTGCGGCGCGGGAATGTGATCGAGAGCAGTAGACATGACCGTGCCGAACTGTACCGAAAAGTATCGCGTCGATTGTACCGTTACTGTGCCGGCCATGCCGATTAAAGTGATCGTTCGTTCCGACATGTCGGAACGCGCGCCGTTTTCCTTGAAAAACAGCGGCGCCCCGTCCGCGCAACCTGAAGTCACCTGATGAAAAACGCCTCCGCGCTCGAACTCGACCACCTCGTCGTGGCCGCCCGCACCCTCGAAGAGGGCGCGCGCTTCGTCGCCGATACGCTCGGCGTCGAGCCCGCCGCCGGCGGCAAGCACGCCGCCATGGGCACGCATAACCAACTGCTCGGTCTTTGGGGCGGTGCCTATCTGGAGATCATCGCAATCGATCCCGATGCGGAGCGCGACCGTGCCGGCAAGCCGGACGCCGCGCCTGGCCGCCCGCGCTGGTTTTCGCTCGATGACCCGGCAACGCGGGCACGACTCGAGCGCGGCCCATATCTGGCGCACTGGGTCGCGCGCGTCCCGCGCCCGAAGGATCTCGGTCGCTGGCAGGCGCAATACCCGGCCCGCATCCCGAACGTCATGCCGATGGCGCGCGGCGGCTTGACCTGGCGGCTCACGGTGCCCGAGGACGGCGCGTTCCCGAATTGGGAAGGCGCCGGCGACGGCGTCCTGCCCACGCTGATTCAATGGGACACCGCGGACCATCCGAGCGCGCGGCTGCCCGAAACGGGATTGGCGGTCAAGGCATTGCGCGCTCGCCATCCGCGCGCCGACCACGTGCTCGCTCAGCTCCAATGGCTCGGCGCGGGCCACCTGATCCACGTCGAGGCGGTGCCCGACGGCACCGCTTCGCTGACGGCCGACATCGAAACGCCGGCCGGCGTGCGCACGCTCGCATAGACGAGCCCATCGAATCCCCCGGAGAGTTTTTCATGACGAAGTCGCGCGAAACACAAGGCATGCTGCTCGGCCTTCTCGGCGTCATCATCTTCAGCTTGACGCTGCCGATGACGCACGTTGTGGTGCAGGAATGGAACCCCGTGCTCAACGGCCTCGGCCGAGCGCTCGCGGCAGCCGTGCCCGCCGCGGCCCTGCTCGCCTGGCGCCGCGAACGCCTGCCCACCGGCGCTCAGTTGAAGGGCCTCGCCGTCACGGCGCTGGGCGTCATCGTCGCGTTCCCCGTGTTCTCCGCGTGGGCCATGAAGACGGTGCCCGCCTCGCACGGCGCACTCGTGAACGGCCTGCAGCCGCTGTTCGTCGCGATCTATGCAGCCTGGCTCTCGCGCGAGCGGCCATCGCCCGCGTTCTGGGTGAGCGCCGCGGTCGGCAGCGCCCTCGTGATCGGCTACGCCCTGCACGCCGGCGGCGGCGCGCTCCAAGCGGGCGACCTGTTCATGGTCGCGGCCGTCGCAGTCGGCGCGCTCGGCTATGCCGAAGGCGCACGCGTCGCCCGCGAGCTGGGCGGCTGGCAAACGATCTGCTGGGCGCTCGTGCTCGCGGCGCCGGTTCTCGTCGTGCCCGTGGCCTGGCTCGGCTGGGAGCAGCACGTCGCCCATCCGGCGCCCTTCGCTCTGCGGACGTGGCTCGCGTTCGGCTATGTGGCGCTGTTCTCGCAATTCATCGGATTTTTCGCGTGGTACGCCGGGCTGGCGATGGGCGGAATCGCGCGAGTGGGACAAGTCCAGCTATTGCAGATATTCTTCACGATCGCATTCGCCAAGCTCTTTTTCGGCGAAACCGTCGCGCCGTCGACATGGCTGTTCGCCGCCGCCGTCATCGCCACCGTAATGCTCGGCCGCAAGACGGCCGTCCGGACGGCCTCGGTATCGACACGGACACCCGCAACGGGACGACTCGCGCGATAATCGCGCTTCTCGTCTCGAAACAGTACCCGTGTTTCGGCACAGACGACGGAACCCCACTCAACCACCATCGAGGACCAAGGAGACGTTTCATGGATCACAGCGATCAGCCGCACACGAATTGGCGCATTTCCGAGCGCGCACGCAAACTCACGAGCTCCGCCATCCGCGAGATCCTGAAAGTCACCGAACGGCCCGAAGTCATCTCGTTCGCGGGCGGCCTGCCCGCGCCGGTCACGTTCCCGGTCGAGCGGCTGCGCGACGCCTGCGAGCGCGTGACGCGCGAGGCGCCGTCCGCCGCATTCCAATACAGCGCAACGGAAGGCTACATGCCGCTGCGCGAGTGGGTAGCCGCACGCTATTCCAAGAACGGCGTCACGATCCGCCCGAGCCAGGTCCTCATCGTCACGGGTTCGCAACAAGCGCTCGATTTGCTCGGCAAAGTGCTGATCGACCCGGCAAGCCCGGTCCTGGTCGAAACGCCGACCTACCTCGGTGCACTGCAATCGTTTTCGATGTACGAGCCGCGCTACGTGCAAGTGCCGACGGACGACAACGGCCTCATCCCCGAGGGGCTTGCACCGGCGCTGACCGAGGGCGCGCGGCTGCTCTATGCGCAACCGAACTTCCAGAATCCGACGGGGCGCCGGCTGCCGCTCGAGCGTCGCCGGGCGCTGGCGGAATTCGCGCGTACGAGCCCCTTCCCCGTGATCGAAGACGACCCGTACGGCGCGCTCGACTATGCCGGGGCGCCGCTGCCGACGCTGCTGTCGATGGCACCCGACCACATCGTGCACTGCGGCTCGTTCTCGAAGGTGCTCGCACCGGGCCTGCGCCTCGGTTACATGATCGCGCCCGAGGAACTGCACTTCAAACTCGTGCAGGCGAAGCAAGCGACCGATCTTCACACGCCGAGCTTCACGCAGCGGATCGTGCACGAAGTCGTCAAGGACGGCTTCCTCGACGAGCATATCCCGACGATTCGCGCCCTCTACCGCGATCAATGCGAGGCGATGCTCTCGGCGCTCGAGCGCCACATGCCCGAAGGCGTGACCTGGAACCGCCCCGAAGGCGGCATGTTCGTCTGGGCGAGCCTGCCCAAGCACATCGATACGATGAAGCTGCTGGACGCGGCCGTCGCGCAAAACGTCGCCTTCGTGCCGGGCGCCCCCTTCTTCGCGAACGACGCCGATCACAGCGCGCTGCGCCTGTCGTTCGTCACGGTGCCGCCAGCGCGGATCGACGAAGGCATTGCGCGCCTGGCCAAGTTGATCCGCGAGCGCCTCTAGTCCGCAGGTAGCCTGTAGGTAGCCGCTTGCCGCCCCGCCGCGCCAGCAATCGAGCGCGCAGCGGGGCGACCCCGGCCGATACGTTCGGCTCGCGCCCAAGATTCTTCCCACTGCATCCTTTCCACTTTCAAGGAACCGACATGGCAAACCAAAACGTCTACGACAAGCTCAAGGAAATGGGCATCGAACTGCCCGCCTCGGCCGCGCCGGCCGCGGCTTACGTCATGGCCGCCCAAACGGGCAACACCGTCTTCCTGTCGGGCCATATCGCGAAGAAGGACGGCAAGCCGTGGGTCGGCAAGCTCGGCGCGAACATGACGACCGAGGACGGCAAGGCCGCCGCGCGCTCGATCGCCATCGACCTGCTCGCCACGCTGCACGCGCACACGGGCGACTTGAACCGCGTCAAGCGAATCGTCAAGGTCATGAGCCTCGTGAATTCGACGCTCGAATTCACCGAGCAGCATCTCGTGACGAACGGCGCATCGGAGCTCTTCGGCGAAGTCTTCGGCGACGCCGGCAAGCATGCACGCTCGGCATTCGGCGTGGCGCAAATCCCGCTGGGCGCCTGCGTCGAGATCGAACTGATTGCCGAAGTCGCCTAAGACGCCTAACACGAGCAGGAGCGAATCGATGAGCGCGCGCGAAGTCCGCTTCAAGCAAGTCGACGTGTTCTCGGAAGTGCCGTTCAAGGGCAACGCGCTGGCCGTCGTATTCGATGCCGACGACCTGACCGGCGACCAGATGCAAGCGATTGCCCGGTGGACGAATCTGTCGGAAACGGCCTTCGTTTGCCGGCCGAGCGATCCCGAGGCCGACTACCGAGTTCGCATTTTCACGCCGGCCTACGAATTGCCGTTCGCCGGACATCCGACACTCGGCACCGCGCATGCGCTGCTCGAGAGCGGATATCGGCCGCGGCAGGCGGGCCGTCTCGTTCAGCAGTGCGGCGCCGGGCTCATCGAGGTTGCCGTGCATGACGACGGGACGCTTGCGTTCGTCGCGCCGCCCGCTCGCATCGAGCCGCTCGATGCGGGAGAATTCGGCGCACTTAGGGCCGCGCTGGGCTGCGATGACGTCGATTTCGACGATATCGCGCCGTGCTGCGTCGATAACGGCGTGCCGTGGCTGGTCATCGGCGTCAAATCACCGCACGCCTGTGTCTCGATTACGCCCGATCCGATCGCCGTATCGCAGATAGTGCGGAAAACGGGCATGTCCGGCCTCGCACTGTATGCATCGCATGCGGCGAATGGCCCGGCCACGCTCGAGGTGCGCTGCCTCGTCGCCGAAGGCGGCCCCCTCTACGAGGATCCGGTCACGGGCAGCGCCAATGCGGCACTCGCGGGCCTGCTCGCGGCGCGCGGCCGCCGGCCCGCCACGCGGTACACGGTTCGTCAAGGCACGGCCATCGGGCGCGACGGTCGCGTGACGGTCGAATACGATCCGAGCGGCAAAATCTGGGTGGGCGGCCGCTCGACCACGATCGTCGAAGGAACGTTCCGACTCCCCTAGAACACCGCCCTTCCCGCAGCCTTGGGGCCGCACCCGCGGCCCCGGCGAATGTCCTCCACGGCCGGATCTTCCGGCGCTTCCCCCGCACTTCCCACCGCATATTCCACCGCACGGAATACCCATTTCGGCTACGCGAGCCGCGTGGATCGGCGATTGCACATGAAATCGGTAATGTCTTAGATACAGGCCGCCCCCATCCGAGGCCGCCTGGACAAACCTTCCCGTCCCGGCGTTGGATGCGAAACGCGAATACTATTGCCGAAATCGTGCCCGGTGCGGCGAACGTTTACCCGATAAACGGACGCTATCTTAATTTTTATCCATTCAGTAATATCCTCGATGAGGAACGTCTGCGGTATTCGAAGCCTCCCCAATAACCCACTGCCCCGATGAACTTCGCCCGGCTTCATTCCACGAGAGACACCCGCACGCGAGCCAACGCCGCGGGCACACGCCGCCGCGCGCTCATTGCGATTCCGGTGTTGGGCGTGCTCGTGCTGGCGTTGCTGTGGACGGTGATTTCGGCGCGGCTCTCGGTCGAGCGCGAGTCGACCTACCGCGAGGCGACGGCCTCCGCGGCGATCCTTTCGGCCGCGCTCGAGCAGCACACGGTCAAGGCGATCCACCAAGTCGACCAGATCACGCGCTTCGTCAAGTACGAGTACGAAAAGAGCCCGGAGCGCTTCGATCTCGCCAGCACGGTCGAAAAAGGCGTCGTGCAAAGCGATACGCTCGTGCAAGTGTCGATCATCAACGAGCACGGCATCCTGACGGCAAGCACGGCCGAGCCGAATCCGGCACCGATCGATCTCTCCGACCGCGAGCACTTCAAGGTGCACGAGCACGAGAACGACGATCAGCTCTACATCAGCAAGCCCGTGCTCGGGCGCGTCTCGCATCAGTGGACGCTCCAGATGACGCGCCGCTTGAACCATCCCGATGGGTCGTTCGCCGGGGTCGTCGTGGTGTCCGAGGACCCGAGCTACTTTACGAGCGACTTCTACAACAATGCAGCGATCGGCAAGGACGGCGTGATCGCCGTGATCTCGGACAACGGCGCCGTGCTCGCGCGGCGCACGGGCCTGGCGCGCGACCCCGCCGGGGCGTTTTCGGCGAGCGGCACCTACCCGATCTCCGAGCACGTTTCCGGCACGATGGTCGACCCGATCGACCACGTCAAACGCATCGTCTCGTACAGGCACATCGACGGCTATCAAATGGGCGTCCTGGTCGGCTTGTCCCAGGCGGAGGAATTCGCCGACTACAACCATACGCGCAACGTCTATCTGCTGATGGCGAGCTTCATCTCGCTCGCGATGCTCGCCTTCTTCGCGGTCGCAACGGGGCTCATCGGCAAACTGCTCGGCCGCGAGCGCGAGATGACGCATCTCGTCGAGTACGATTTGCTCACGGGCCTGCGCAATCGTTACGCGACGATGCAGAGCCTACGGCAAGACGTAGGCGACCCCGCCAATGTCGGGCGGCTCGCGATCCTGTTCATCGATCTCGACAACTTCAAGACGGTGAACGACACGCTCGGGCACAACGCGGGCGACATCGTCCTGCAGATGACGGCCTCGCGCCTGTCCGATGCCGTCGGTGCCGCGGGCATCCTCTCGCGCATCGGCGGCGACGAGTTCGTCGTCGTGCTCAAGGGCGGCGACGTCGAGCGCCAAGCGGTGCAGCTCGCCGAAAACGTGCGCGAAATCTTCGAGCATCCGTTCGACGTGCGCGGCACCTCGTTCGTGCTGCACGCGAGCATCGGCATCGCACTGTATTCGACCGGCAGCGAAAGCGAGATCGATCTGCTCAAGAAAGCGGACCTTGCGATGTACAGCGCCAAGGATGCCGGCAAGAACTGCTATCAGTTCTATGCTCCGCACCTCTCGCATCGCGCCGACCATCTGATGCAGTGGGAGCAGCAACTGCGCGTCGCGCTTACCGAGAACCAACTGTTCCTCGTATATCAGCCGAAGATCGATCTCGCCCGCCGTTGCATCACGGGCTTCGAGGCCCTTGCGCGTTGGAACCATCCGCAACAAGGCGTCATCTCCGCGAGCGAATTCATTCCCGTGGCCGAATCGACGGGCCTCATCGTGCCGATCGGCGACTTCGTCATCGAAACGGCCTGCCGCCAACTCGCCACCTGGCAGCGCGACGGCTATGAATCGCTTTCGCTCGCCGTCAACATCTCGGCCGTGCAATTCTGGCGTGGCGATCTGTACGAGACGATCTCGCGCGCCATCGAGGAGACGGGCATTCCGGCGCATCGGCTGGAGCTCGAGATCACCGAGACGGCGATGATGGAATACCCCGAACTCGTCTCGGAAAAAATCGTCGCGCTAAAACGGCTTGGCGTCAGCATCGCGCTCGACGACTTCGGCACGGGATATTCATCGCTGTCGTACTTGAACCGTTTCTCGGTAGACACGCTCAAGGTCGATCGCTCGTTCGTGCAGGCGATCCCGGCCGACCGCAGCGTCTGCGTGATGGTGTCGGCGATCGTCAACCTGGCGCGATCGCTCGGCTTGACCGTCGTCGTCGAAGGCACGGAAACCGAAGAGCAGATCGCATGGTTGTCGGCGCTCGGCAATATCCAAGCGCAAGGCTTCCTATTCTCGCGCCCCGTGCCTGCGGACGGCATCGCAGCACTGCTCGAGCGCTTCGGCGTGTGCGACACGCAAGAGCCGTTCGCCAAGCACGGCAAGAGCCAAAACAACACAAGCAAACAATCGGCGTAGGTGCACGGGCACCGATGCGCTGGAGACACGAGTACACGGAAGGACCGACCGATGGGTGAAGCGACCACGCACGATACACGCGCTTCACGCGCCGTGCGCCCCACGCCTGCCACGGAGGACGAGGCGCAACCCGCACCGGCACCGGTACCGGCAGGGCGCGAGCCACTATGGACGCTGTTTCGCGTCGTCTTTGCGCTCTCGTCGCTCTCTTGGGGCGGGCTCGCGCTGATGGCGCAGCTAGAGCTCCATTACGTGGTTCGCGAGCGGCGCTTCACGCAGCTTCAATATTCGGATTTCGTCGCGCTCGCCTGGATGACACCGGGTGCCGTGGGCTGCGGCGTCGCCGTGCAAGTCGGCTACGCGTTGCGCGGGCGTATCGGCGCCTGCGTCGCCGGCATCGCTTCGGTGCTGCCGTTCTTTTGCACGATGACGGCGTTGGCGACGTTTTATCACGCGTCGTTCATTCACGTACTCGCCGTGCCCGGCCTCATCGATCATTTCGCTGTCGTACTCGCCGTGCTCATCGGCGTCACCTGGTATCGGCAAACGCGCGTACTCGTGCACGAACCGCTCGAATGGGCCGCCGCGGCGATCGCCTGCATCGTCCTGCTGACGGTGGGCAGCACGGCGTCGTTCGTGCTGTTGCTGGGCAGCGCGTTCGCCGCGGGCTGGCTCGCGAGTCCCGCCCGTGGAGGCAAGCTCGAGGTGTCGCTCGGACTGACGGACAAGCTGCTCATCCTAGCGGTGCTCGCATTGATCGCGTTGTTCGCGTTACCGCTGCCTCCCGCGTTGGCGGCCCGCCTCATCTGGGCCCGCCTAGCCGGCGCCGGCATGACGCTATTCGGGGGAGGATTCTCGGCGCTGCCCGTGCTCAAGTCGCTGTTCGAAACACCCGAAGTCGGCATCACCGCGCGCGAGTTCACGCTCGCGTTCGCGCTCTCGCCCGTCTCTCCCGGGCCGTTGTTGAACGTGTTACCGTTTCTCGGCTATCTGATGCATGGCTGGGTCGGGGCCGTCGAGGCAACCTGCGCGCTATTCGTGCCGGCCGGCATGCTGATCGTATTCGCACGCCGGCACTTGCATCGCCTCGAGGCCAACGAACGCTTCGAGCATGGCATGCGCGTGCTGCGTGCATCGACGACCGCATTTCTGTTGACCGCCGTCGTGCACATCGTCGAGCACGTGCCGCGTGCGGCTCCCCAACTCGTGACCGCCGTTTTTGCGCTCGTCTGCCTCGCTCGGCTGAAGCTGCCCGTCTACGCGGTCTATGCCATCGTCGCGGCAGTGTACGCCGGCGCGCATCTGCTCGGGTATCGCTGAGGAAGCGAAGGCTGCTTTCGCAGCGCGCCGCCGAACGCCGCAGTTGCAGTTGCCGCCGCCGCTCAGAACCCGCGCGAAAGCACGGCGGACACGATCGTCGCGATGCCCAGCACGAGATTGATCAGCACGAGCCGGCGCATCGTATCGACGGCGCGCGCTCCATCGGGCCAGCGCTGAGCCTGCACGGCGCGGCGGATGCGCGGGAACACCGCGAACCGCACATGCCCAAAAATCAGCATCATGACGACGCCGAGCGCGGCCATCAGGTGGATCTGCCACGGTGCATGGGCGCCGCCGAAGCGCGACATCAAGAAGCCGCCCGAGATCAGAATGGCGATCACGGAGCCGCCGATCCAATTGAAGAATCGCCCGAATACCGCTTCGATCAGCGGCAACCTCAATTGCGGTGAAACGTCGGCCAGCGCCGGGCGTAAGCAAAAGTGCGCGAACACCATGCCACCGACCCATATGACGACAGCAGCCAAGTGGACGAACAGCGCGGCGTCGATCGCAATCGACAGTGACATGAGACTCTCCCAAAGGGTCATTCAATTTCCGGCGCACCGAGATGCCGAGCGGCATGCGCGGGCGCCGGCCGTGCCCGCGCGTCAATCGAGCGCGGGGCGTAGTGCCGAGATCTTCAAACGCGTATCGGGCGCGCGGCCGCGGCGGGCACGCTTGCCGACATGCGGTGCGAGCGCCGCGCCGGCGAGCCGTTCCTCTTGCGGCTTGCCGCCACGGCCCGTGCCGAGCAGCACGACGCCGGCCGGCGCGATCGCCAACGCCTGCACGAGCGTCTCGCCGTCGTCGAGCCCCATCAGGATGATGCCGCGCCCACCGCCGGCGAGCGACTTCATTTCGTCGAGACCGAATACCGCGAGCCGCCCCGTGCTCGACAAGCAAGCCACCCGGTTCGCCTGCGGCAACACGGGCATCGGCGCGAGCGGCTGCGCGCCTTCGTCGATCGTCATGAACGACTTGCCGGCTTTGATGCGGCTCACCATATCCCCGACACGCGCGACGAACCCATACCCGTTGCTCGACGCGAGCAGCAGCGACTGCTCCGCGCTGGCCGCATAGTAGTGCATGAGGTGCGTGCCCGCTTCGAGATCGATGAACGAAGTGACCGGCGCGCCGTCACCGCGCCAGCCCGGCAGCGCCGATACCGGAACCGAGTACACGCGCCCCTTGCTGCCCCAGGCGATGAGAATGTCGGGCGTG
>NZ_JBQCIF010000030.1:0-155441 GCF_051953955.1 Trinickia sp.
AACGGATATGGGTGGGCCAAACGCGCGGTTGAGCATCGAAGAGAGCATCCCGAAGTTGGTCGATACGATCGAGGCGCACGCAGGACGGACGGGGCTGCACTACGTGGATTACCTCGGGCGCGTCGTGCCCTGGTGAGCGGCGGGATTGCACGGCGATTGCATTTGGCGGCAGCACAGTGTTGTTCATCCGGCTTACCGACATTATAATGACGATTAACTCGATTTATTTGGCTAAACGTCATCATAATGCTCTTTAAGATAGCCACCGCACAAGAAGTTGCGAGCGAACTCGGGCAGCGCTTGCGGGCCCGCCGGCTGTCGCTCAATCAATCGCAGGCCGAAACGGCCGCGCGGGCGGGTGTTTCTCTTGGCGCCGTCCGTAACCTCGAGCGAACCGGCCTAGTAACGGTCGAAGTCATGTTGCGAGTAGCCAGCACGCTCGGACTGCTGCATCAGTTGGAGCCCGTGTTCGTCACTCGCCCCGCCAGCATTGAGCAGATGGAGGCCGCGAGCCGCTCACGTCGGCGCGCCGGCCGTCGGAAAGTCGAAGCATGAAAAAACTTACCGTAACGTACGTTGGCTGGGGCGAGCGATTCGCGCTGGCACAGTTGGCCGACGACGGACGTGATCTACTCTTCCAATACACGCCGAATGCACTGGCCCGCGGGCTAGAACTGTCGCCCTATCATCTCGTGCTCTCACGCGAGGCATACGGCGATTTTCCGAGGCATCAGCACCGTCTGCCGGGCCTCGTGAGCGACGCGCTCCCCGACGGGTGGGGCATGCTCGTCATGGACCGTCTCTTCCGCAAGAATGGCGTCGATGTCGCTACCGTTTCCCCGCTCGATCGGCTAGCCTTCATTGGCGAGGATGCCATGGGTGCGCTAGCGTTCGAGCCGCCGTCAGAGCCGCACCTTGAAACGCGTGACGTCGATCTGCTAAAAATCGCCAATAGTGTACGCAGCGTTCTTTCGGGGGACAGTGAGGACATGCTGCGCGATCTTGCGCTGATGGGAGGATCCCCGCACGGTGCGCGGCCGAAAGTTCGAGTGAACCTGGACTGGACCGCAGGCGTCGCATCCATGTCGGAAGACGGACCCGGTTCGCCGTGGCTCGTTAAGTTCCCCGGTCGACAAGAGGCTCCGGAAGTCTGCGCGATCGAATACGCATATGCAGGCATGGCCCGCATATCAGGGATTCCGATGCCCGCGACACACTTCTTCGCGCTCGCTGACGACGTGACTGCATTCGGCATCGAGCGTTTCGACCGCGTGGAGGGAATGCGTGTCCCAGTGCATAGTGTTTCTGGTCTGGCGCACGCAGACTTCCGGCTTCCCTCGCTCGACTACCTCTCAGTGCTGAGGCTCACTCGCCTGCTCACCGCAGACGAGCGGGAAGTCTTGCAGATGTACCGGCGTTGTGTGTTCAATGTGGTCTTTCACAACCGGGACGATCATGCGAAGAACCTGTCGTTTCTGATGAGGCGGGATGGCACTTGGTGTGTCGCCCCCGGATACGACCTCACTTTCAACGAGGGTCCCGGGGGCTATCACCAGATGGACGTCTGCGGCGAGGCAATGCGGATCGAGCGTTCACATCTACTTGATCTCGCGTCCAAGGCGGGCATCAAGAAGGAAGACGCAGCGGCTGTCATCGATCAAGTCTGCGAAGCCGCCGGGCATCTACCGGCCTCCGTACGAAATTTGCCGATCGCGCGCTCGACGTACGAGCATATTTGCTCGAAAGTCGAACGTTCTCGCTATCTAGCCAGTACGCGCAAGTAGCCAACCCCACGCTTTGGCGTCTCCCCCTTCACTGCGGCCCGAGCTTCTTGATCAACGCGTCGAGCTGCCCCATTTCCTCGGCGTTCAAATCGCTCAGCGGCGCGCGCACGGGGCCGGCATCGCGGCCGACCAGCTTCGCGCCGGCCTTCACGATACTGACCGCATAGCCCGCCCGACGATTGCGGATCTTCAGATAAGGCAGGAAGAACTCGTCGATCAAGCGGCCCACCGTAGCGTGATCGTCGGAGGCGATAGCGCGATAAAACGCCATGGCCGTCTTCGGAATGAAATTGAACACGGCCGACGAGTACACCGGTACGCCAAGCGCCTTGTAGGCGGCCGCATACACTTCCGCCGTCGGCAAGCCGCCGAGATAGGCGAAGCGATCGCCGAGCCGCCTGCGTATCGTCACCATGGCCTCGATCTCGCCCACGCCATCCTTGAAGCCGATGAGGTTGTCGCAACGATCCGCCAACTGCTCGAGCATGTCGGCATCGAGCTTGGAGTTTGCGCGGTTGTAGACGATCACGCCCATCCTCGGCACGGCCTTGCATACCTGCTCGACGTGCGCCGCGATGCCTTCTTGCGGCGCCTCCGTCAGGTAATGCGGCATCAAGAGGATGCCCTGCGCGCCCTGGCGCTCCGCTTCTTGGGCGTATTCGATCGCCACGCGCGTCGGGCCGCCCGCGCCGGCCAGAATCGGCACCTTGCCCTTGCACGTTTCAGTGGCGGTCCGAATGACGTTCGAGTACTCGCTCTTCGTCAACGAAAAGAATTCGCCCGTGCCGCCCGCGGCGAACAACGCGCTGGCGCCATAGGGCGCGAGCCACTCGAGGCGGGCCGCATAGGTGTCGGGCCGGAATTCGCCCTGGGCGTCGAAGTCGGTCACCGGAAAGGACAGGAGGCCCTCGGAAACGATCGTTTTCAGTTCTTGCGGTGTGGTCATGATCTGGTCCTGCTCATAGAGTCCGTAAATGAATCGGGTACGCAACGCCCTCAGCGCACGAGGCAGGGACGCTTGTTGTCGAATGTCCAATTGGGAATCAGGTATTGCATGGCCGCGGCGTCGTCGCGCGAGCCGAGACCATGCTTCAGGTACAGCGCGTGCGCCTTTTCGACTTCGTCCATGTCGATTTCGATGCCGAGACCGCCTCTCCGCGGCACCTCGATCTTGCCGCCGGCGATCCGCAGCGGCTCGCGCGTCAAACGCTGTCCGTCCTGCCAAATCCAATGCGTGTCGATCGCCGTCACGTTGCCCGGCGCCGCGGCGCCGACGTGCGTGAACATCGCGAGAGAGATGTCGAAGTGATTGTTCGAATGCGATCCCCACGTGAGCCCGAACATCTGGCACAGCTGCGCCACGCGCACCGAGCCCTGCATCGTCCAGAAGTGCGGATCGGCAAGCGGAATATCGACCGATTGCAATTGGATCGAATGCGCCATCTGGCGCCAGTCGGTCGCGATCATGTTCGTCGCCGTCGGCAGCCCCGTGGCGCGGCGGAATTCGGCCATCACTTCCCGGCCCGAATAACCACCTTCCGCTCCGCACGGGTCCTCGGCATAAGCCAGCACGCCGTGCTTGTCGCGGCACAGCCGTACCGCCTCGGCGAGCGACCACGCGCCGTTGGGATCGAGCGTCACGCGCGCATCGGGGAAACGCTCGTGCAGCGCGACGACCGCATCCATTTCTTCATCTCCGCTCAGCACGCCGCCCTTGAGCTTGAAGTCATTGAAGCCGTAGCGCGCCTGCGCCGCCTCCGCGAGCCGGACGACGGCCTCGGGCGTGAGCGCGGCCTCGTTGCGCAAACGGAACCAAGCGTCGTCGGCATCGGGCTCCGTGCGATAGGCGAGCGGCGTCTTGCGCTTCTCGCCGACGTAGAACAGATAACCGAGCATCTCGACCGCGTCTCGCTGCTGCCCCGAGCCGAGCAGCGCCGCGACCGGCACGTCGAGGAATTGCCCGAGCAGATCGAGCAATGCGGACTCGATTGCCGTCACCGCGTGGATCGTCGTGCGCAAATCGAAGGTCTGCAGCCCGCGACCGCCGGCGTCGCGCTCGGCGAACGCCGCCTGCATCGCATTCAGGATCTCGTTGTAGCGGCCGATGGGACGGCCCACGACGAGCGCTCGCGCATCCTCCAGCGTCTTGCGGATCGCCTCGCCGCCGGGCACCTCGCCAAGGCCCGTGCGCCCGGCGCTGTCGCGCACGATGACGATGTTTCGCGTGAACCACGGGCCGTGTGCGCCGCTGAGATTCAGCAGCATGCTGTCCTGGCCGGCGACCGGAACGACCCGCAGGTCCGTTACGACCGGCGTGCCGGAGAAAGTGGTATTCATCAAAAAGCTCCGCTGGGTAAAAATGATCGGCGGCGCGGCTTATCTCGCCAGCGATTTCACGAGGTGCACGCGCTTGATTTCGCCGACGATGACGAGGTAGCTGACGATGGCCATCGCCGCGTTCGCGCTGACGAACACCAGCGCACCGGCGAACGAGCCCGTCGCCTGCACGATGTAGCCGATGACGATCGGCGTCGTAATGCCGGCCGTATTGCCGAACGTGTTGAAAAGCCCGCCGGACAGCCCCGCTGCTTCGCGCGGCGACGTGTCGGACACGACGGCCCAGCCGAGCGCGCCGACGCCTTTGCCGAAGAACGCGAGCGACATCACGATGACGACGAGCGTGTTGTCGCTGATGTAGCTGCAGGCGATCATGCTCATCGACATCAGCATGCCGAGGACGATCGGCGTCTTGCGCGAGGCCGACAGCGAGAAGCCCGCCGTCGACATCCGGTCCGACAGCCAGCCCCCGATGATCCCGCCGAGGAAACCGCAGATGGCCGGCAGCGACGCCACGAAACCGGCCTTCAAGATCGTCATGCCCCGCTGTTGGACGAGATACACCGGGAACCATGTCAGGAAGAAGTACGTCAGCGTCGTGATGCAGTACTGGCCGATATAGACGCCAAGCAGCATGCGGTTCGCGAGCAGCTCTTTGATGCAAGCCCAGGTCTGCACCTCTTTGGGCTTGGCGTCGCCCGGGCCGGCATCGAGCGCGACCAGTGCGCCGCCTTCCTCGAGATAGCGCAGCTCGCTCTCGCTGATTGCCGGATGCTCTTTCGGCCCGTGGATCACCTTGAGCCACACGCCGGCACAGACGATGCCCACCACGCCCATGAACACGAACGCGCTTTGCCAGCCGTGGCTGTGCACGAGCCAGCCCATGATCGGCGCGAACAGCACGGTCGCGAAGTACTGGGCCGAGTTGAAGATCGCGGCGGCCATGCCGCGCTCATGGGATGGAAACCAAGCGGCGGCGATGCGGCTGTTGCCCGGGAACGACGGCGCTTCGGCCGCACCGACACCGAGCCGCAGCAAGAACAGTGCGGCAACGGCCGCACCGCCGGTCAGGAACCCGATCGTCCCTTGAAACAGCGTGAAGACCGACCACAGCAGGATGCTGAAGAAATAGGTGATCCGCGAGCCGAAGCGATCGAGCAGCCATCCGCCCGGCAGCTGCGCGACGACGTACGACCACGCGAATGCTGAAAAGATGTAGCCCATCTCCACGGGAGAGAGCTCCATCGCCTTGCGGATCGCCGGGCCTGCGATCGAGATCGTGGCACGGTCCGCGTAGTTGACCGTCGTGACGATGAAAAGCATCGCAAGGATGCCCCAGCGCGTGCGGGATGCGAGCTTGCGAACGACCGGTGCGGCCGGCGCGTGTATCTGTTCCATGTTCCGTCTCCTCCGATTCGAGCGTTCGCCCTGCAGGGTGAATCGCTCCGGCGTTGTTGTCCGTTGCATTCTCGGGGGAGGTCGATTCAGGATCAAATCAACCCGTGACTCGATTGATTCAAAACTTGGATCAATAGCACGGTGGACACACACAGATTGGCCGATCGGCGCTGAGGACTCCGCTACGAATCTTCGAAGCGGCGAATGCGCGCCTCGTTCCTGGGCACGCGGCCGTATCGGCTCATCGATCCGCGAAGGTAGGCAGGATTTGATGCTTGACGATCGCCAGAATCGGATTGTCGTTGCTGCGCCGGAACGCGCAGATCGTTTCGACCGGCTGCGGCGGATCGGTGTCGATCGGGCGCATGACGACGCCTTCGAACCGCAGCCGCGTCGCCGCCTGCGGAATCAACGCGGCACCGATGCCCGCATGGACGAGCGCCAGCATCGTATGAATTTGGGCGACATGCTCGACGAAGTCCGGCACGACGCCGGCACGGTCGAAGATCGCCTGCATGAGCCGGTAAAAGTAGTCGGCCTCGTAGGGCGAGTACATCAGAAGCGGGCGGCCATGCAGGTCGGCGGCAACGGGGTGCTCGGGCCAATGCGCGGCTTGGCTCTCGGGAATCGCGAGCACGAGGCCTTCGTTGCCGAGCACGGCCGTTTCGAGCTCGCCGCTGTCGACGTGCGGGCGCAAGAGCCCGAGGTCGAGCTGCCCCGACGCCAGCGCCTTGAGCTGCTCGCGGCTCACGAACTCCTTGAGGGTCAGTGCGACGCCCGGCGAGTGCTCGTGCACGAGGCGCACGAGCTTCGGCAGCAGGCCATAGCCGGAGGCGGCGGTGAAGCCGATCGACAGAAACCCAGTCTCGCCTTTCGCGACGCGACGAGCTGTGTAGGCCGCTTCCTCGGCCAGACGGAGAATTCGCGTCGCCTCGAGCAAGAACGAGCGGCCCGCGGCGGTCAGCCGAACGGAGCGGCTCGTGCGGTCCAAGAGCGGCGTGCCGATCTGATGCTCGAGCAACCGGATTTGCCGGCTCAACGGCGGTTGCGTCATGTTCAGGCGCTCGGCCGCACGGCTGAAGTGCAACTCCTCGGCAACGGCGACGAAGCAACGGATTTGGCTGATTTCGAACATGATGACCGCCCTTTCAGAGCACCTCAGGCGAGCGCACGGGATCGGCATCCACGCAGCAAACGAGCACGTCCGCATCGTCGTCGCCGACGCTGATGTACGCGTGGCCGACCGCGCTGTCGAAATACAAGCTGTCGCCGCGCGAAAGCGCGTACACCGTGCCATCCTCGAAATGCAATTGCAGTTCGCCCCCGAGCACGAAGAGGAATTCCTCGCCGCCGTGGCGAATGAATTCCGGGAAATCGCCGAGCGAACGCGCATGGATCCGTCCGCGTACCGGCACCATGCGCTTGCCCGTGAGATCGTTGGCAATCATCCCGTACTCATAGAGCGGCGTGTCGTACGTCATCTGCTCGCCGGAGCGTGTCAGCGACGGCTCCATCCGCCCCGTCTTCGCGCGCTCCGGCTTGCCGAAGATCACATCGAAGTCAATGCTCAGCGCATGCGCCAGCGCAGCGAACTTGTCGTAGGTCAGCGCAATGTCGCCCCGCTCGGCCTTCGAAATCGTCGACACGGCAATCCCGGAGAGCGAGGACAACTGCATCAGCGTGAAGCCTCGCGCCTTACGAGCCTCGCGTAGGCGTGCACCGATGACTTTGTGATCGATTTCCATGAAAGGAACGGTTCTCCCGTGCGGGTTTTATCGTATACGAGAATCAATTTTTTCTCGTATATGATAACTCGCACGCCGTCCCTACCCCTCAGGACCTCAGGAGTGAGCCGTGGCCTCCATTGCCCTAACGAAAGCCGGTCTTTCGAAGCGTCAAGTCATCGTCGCGACCACGCTTGGGACGGCGCTCGAATACTACGACTTCACGATCTACAGCTTTTTCGCGATCCCGATCGGCAAGCTCTTCTTTCCGTCGGCATCGCCAGTGAATCAATTTCTGTTGTCGATCGCCGTGTTCGGCGTGGGCTTCGTCGTCCGGCCGCTCGGCGGCATCGTCATCGGCGCCTATGCCGATCGAGCCGGCAGAAAGAATGCGATGGTCCTCACGATCATGCTGATGGCGCTCAGTTGCGCGTTGATCGCCTGTGCGCCCACGTATTCGGCGATCGGCATCGCCGCACCGCTGCTCGTCCTCGCGGCGCGGCTCGTGCAGGGATTCGCGGCCGGCGGCGAATTCGGCCCCGGTACGACGCTGCTCGTCGAATATGCGAGCGACGCAAGCCGCGCGTTCTTCGCGAGCTGGAACTTCGCGGCCACGGCGCTCGGCGTCGCCCTTGGCGCGACGGTCGCGTCGCTCCTGAATGCCGTGCTATCGAAGGAAGCCGTCAGCGAATGGGGATGGCGCCTGCCCTTCCTGCTCGGCGTCTTGGCGGCGCCGGTCGGAGCGCTGATTCGCCGCCGGCTCGAAGAAACGCTGAGCGTCACCGTGCAGCGCAGCCATCGCCGCAATGCCGTGAAGGCCGCGCTGACGACGCACTGGCGGCTCACGGTCCTCGGAACCTTCGCGGAGCTGGGCGGATCGGTGTCGGTCTACGTCATGACGTTCTATTTGCCCAATCATGCGGTGCGCACGCTGCACCTGTCTCACACGGCGTCCGTGTTGTCCGCCGTGGTCAGCGCGCTCGTGCTGTTCCTCGTTGCGCCGCTCGCGGGCAAACTCGCGGATCGCATCGGCCGCAAGCCCGTGTTGATAGCATCGAGAGTCACGCTGTTGCTGTGCGTCTACCCTGCATTCGCGTGGCTGACCGCGCAACCGTCGGTCGGCTTGCTCTGCGCGCTCTCGGCGTTTTTTGCGGTGTTCGTCGCCGGCCAGATCGTGCCGGTGCTGGTCATGATTCCCGAGCTCTTCCCGCGCGAAGTTCGCGCCACGGGGATTGCGCTCACCTACGTCGTCAGCGCATCCTTCTTCGGCGGCTTCTCGCCGCTGATCGCCGGCTGGCTCGTCGCCCGCACCGGCAGTCCGCTCGCGCCGGCGTGGTATGTCGCGGCCGCCTGCGCCGTGTCGCTGATTCCGGTGTTCTGGCTGCGCGATCGCACCGGCGAAGCGATCGGCTGACCCCTCTCTCGTTGGAGCGCTCAATGACGCATGACAACGCCGGGCTCACAAGCCTATCCGCCGTCGAATTGAGACGGTTGATCGGTACCAAGGCCGTTTCTCCGGTCGAACTGCTCGACGCCTGCATCGCCCGCATCGAAGCGGTCAATCCGGCCGTCAATGCCGTGACGGCAACGTGCTTCGACGCGGCGCGCGACGCCGCGAAAGCCGCCGAACAGGCGGTAATGGACGGCCAGCCGCTCGGCTTGCTGCACGGCCTTCCGCTGGGTGTCAAAGATCTCGAAGACACCGCGGGCTTGCTCACCACCTATGGATCGCCGGCATCGCGCGGCCACGTTCCATCCAGCGATGCGCTGCTCGTTCAGCGCCTGCGCGCGGCCGGCGCGATCCTCGTCGCCAAAACGAACGTGCCCGAACTCGGCGCGGGCGCGAACACGCGCAACCCGGTATGGGGCGCGACGGGCAACCCCTTCAACCCTGCGCTGAACGCAGGCGGCTCCTCGGGCGGGTCGGCCGCCGCGCTCGCGTGCGACATGCTGCCGGTGTGTACCGGCTCCGATACGGGAGGATCGCTGCGCATTCCCGCGGCGAAGTGCGGCGTCGTGGGTTTTCGCCCGTCACCGGGGCTCGTGCCGAATTCACGGCGCCTGCTCGGCTGGACACCGATCTCGGTGGTCGGTCCGATGGGGCGGGACGTCGCCGAAACGGCGTTGCAGCTGGCCGCGACCGCGGGCGAATCGGCGCTCGATCCGCTGAGCTATGCGGTCGATCCGCTAGCGTTTTTGCGCTCGCCGGATATCGATCCTTCGACGCTGCGCATCGGCTACACCGAGGACTTCGGGTGCTGCGACGTCGACGGCGACATCCGCTCCGCGTTCCGCGCGCGGGTGGCCGAGCTTGCACGCATCGTTCATACGTGCGAGCCCGTGGAGTTCGATTTCGGCGATGCGCACCGTTGCTTCGACGTGATTCGGGCCGAGAGCTTCGTCGCGGGCTTGCATGCGATCTACGCGCGCGACCCGGGCGCGCTCGGGCCGAATACGCGGGCCAATTACGAAATGGGCGCCAAGATGTCGCTCGCCGATTGCGCCTGGGCGCATGCCGAGCAAACTCGCATCTTTCAGCGCTTTCAGCGGGCATTCTCGAAGTTCGACGTGATCGTTTCGCCCGTCACACCGGTATCGCCGTTTCCATGGACCGAACTCTACGCGGCCACCGTCGAGGGCCGGCCGCAAGCGAACTACTACCGTTGGCTCGCCCTCACCTATGTCGTGACGCTCACGACCCACCCTGCGCTTGCGTTGCCGTGCGGCGTCGATGCGGCCGGCATGCCGTTCGGCTTGCAGGTCGTCGGCCCGTTTCGCGGCGATTTGCAGACTTTGCGAACGGCGAGAGCGCTCGAACAGGCGTTCGCGGCTTCGCCGACGCTGCGCCGCCCGCGCCCCGATCTGACGCGTCTCACAGAGCCGAACCCGGCGCTGAAATCGATCGTCACGACGCCGCCGGATTTGAACGCAGGCGTCCGCTACGCATCGGGGCCGTCGGCGGTATGATCGCCACGGGCCGCAACGGCAGCACCGGCTGCATAGGCGAAACGGAAATGCGGATGCGGATGCGGATGCGGATGCACGAAAGGATGTGATGAAAGTCGATGCAATTGTCCTCGGCGCCGGCATCGTAGGCGTCTCGGTGGCACTCCAACTGAAGCGACGCGGCCTATCGGTTGCGCTCGTCGACCGCAAGGCGCCCGGCAACGAAACGTCGTTCGGCAACGCCGGGCTGATTCAGCGTGAAGGCGTTTATCCCTATGCGTTCCCGCGGGATTGGGCTTCGCTCGCGCGCTACGCAAGCAATCGCGCGACGGACGTGCGTTACCACCCCGCGGCGATGCCGAAGCTGCTGCCGTTCCTCTACCGGTATTGGCACCATTCGCGCGCGGACAGACATGCCGCCATCGCGCGCGCCTATTCGACGTTGATCGAGCATTGCGTGACGGAACATCGCACGCTCATCGAGGAGGCCGGTGCTCGATCGCTGTTGCGCACCGGCGGATGGATGAAGGTGTTTCGCACGTCTCGCGCGCTCGACGCGGCCATCGCGGACGCGCGACGTTGGGAGGCGGAGTACGGTGTGCACCACGAGGCGCTCGACGGCACTGCGCTACGGGCGGCCGAACCCGCGTTGAGGCCGGTGCTGATCGGCGCGGTCCGGTACCCATCCTCCGATTCCGTCAGCGATCCGAACGGCCTGGTCACGGCATATGCGCGTCTTTTCGAGCGGCTAGGCGGGCGCATTCTGATCGGAGACGCGAGCACGCTCGCGCCGTCGTGGCACGTCGAGACGCAAGAAGGCCCCGTCGATGCCGATTCGGCCGTGATCGCGCTGGGCCCGTGGTCGAACGACGCGACGCGCCGGCTCGGCTACGCGCTGCCGCTCGCCGCGAAGCGCGGGTATCACATGCACTATGCGGCGCGAGACGGCGCCCGGCTGAACCAGCCCGTGCTCGACGCCGAGGCAGGCTATCTGATCACGCCGATGGTGCGCGGCATCCGCTTGACCACCGGCGTCGAGCTCGGCTATCGCGATGCCCCAAAAACGCCCGTGCAACTCGAAGCCGTCGAGCCGCTCGCGCGCGGCGTCTTCCCCCTGGGCGAACGGGTCGATGCCGAGCCTTGGCTCGGCAGCCGGCCATGCACGCCCGACATGCTGCCGATCATCGGCCCAGGAACGAAGCATCGAAATCTTTGGTTCGCATTCGGCCACGCGCATCATGGTCTTACGCTCGGCCCGATCACGGGGCGGCTCCTCGCCGAAATGATGACCGGCACACCGACGATCGCCGACCCGACGCCGTTTCGCGCCGATCGCTTCTGAACGATCAGGCCTGGTTATTGCAGGCGCGTCTCCATCACAGGAGGCAGCCGTGAGCGACGATAAACTTCACGAACCCGAAAGCACGGTCGAAGACCCCGTCGAACGATCGTGGATCCGACGCCTCGGGCCGGGCTTGATCACGGGCGCGGCGGACGACGATCCCTCCGGGATCGGCACGTATTCGCAAGCCGGCGCGCAGTTCGGGTACAACTTGCTATGGACGCTGCTGCTGACCTACCCGCTCATGACGGCGATCCAGCTCGTGAGCGCAACGATCGGCCGCGTGACGGGGAAGGGCCTCGCGTCGAACATTCGCACGCACTACCCCAAGTGGCTGCTCTATGGCGCCGTGCTGCTGCTGATCGTCGCGAACGTGATCAACATCGCGGCGGATCTCTCCGCGATGGGCGCGGCCGCCCAGTTGCTGGTGAGGACTCCTCAGCAACTGAACGTCGTCGTGCTCGGCGCGCTATCGGTCTGCCTGCAGATCTTCGTTCCGTATGACCGATATGCGCGCCTTCTGAAGTGGATAGCGCTGGTCCTCCTCGCTTATGTCGCCGTCGCGCTCATCGTTCCCGTCAAGTGGGGCGATGTTGCACGCTCGATCGTCATGCCCCGTTTCTCGCTGAGCTCGGACTACCTGACGACGATCGTGGCGGTGCTCGGCACGACGATCAGCCCGTATCTGTTCTTCTGGCAGGCTTCGCAAGAAGTCGAGGAAATGCGATCGCAGCCGGGCCAACAGCCGCTGCGCCGCGTCCCTCGTCAGGCACCGGCGCAGATGATGCGCATCAGCTTCGACACGTGGGTCGGCATGGGCGTGTCGAACCTCATTGGATTTTTCATCGTATTGACGGCGGCAGCGACCCTGCATCTGCACCACATCGACGTGAAAACCTCGGCAGACGCCGCTCGGGCACTCGAGCCGATCGGTGGGCGCTTCGCCTACGCGCTATTTGCGCTCGGCATCATCGGCACCGGTCTGCTCGCACTGCCCGTCCTTGCGGGATCGGCAGCCTACGCCGCCGCGGGCAGCTTCCGCTGGCGCAGTTCGCTAGCGCTGCATCTGTCGCTCGCGCGCCAATTCTATGCGGTCATCGCGCTGTCGATCGCCGGGGGCGTAATGATCACGTTCATGCATTTCGACCCGATCCACGCGCTGTACTGGAGCGCGGTGATCAACGGCATCACCGCGGTACCGATCATGGCGATCATCATGCTCATGGCCGGAAGCCGTCGCATCATGGGCCAGTTCGCCGTCAAAGGGTTGATGGCCTGGGGCGGATGGATCGCGACGGTCGCGATGGCCGTCGCGGCGGTCGGCGTATTCGTGCCGGGATGACAGCTGCAGGTAGCGTGCGAGACTCACGTACCGAATTGTCCGTTCTCGACCCGAGGCGCTCGCCCAGCGAATCAACGGCGCCCTTCTTCTTCCGCCTTCGGCCGCTGCGGCGCTTGCCGCGGGTCGGCCCCGCGTCGATTCGGCTCTCTCGCGCATGCGTCCGGCGGCGCGACGTAGGGTGGATCGTCGCAGCAGCATGCATAAATCGGGAATCCATAGGCATTCGTGCCGACGATGGTCGTCGGCCCATGCAACGGACACCTGGCTTTCATGGCGCCTCCCGAAGCTCGCTGGTCAACCTGGACATAGTACGCTTGGCGAGCCGGTTTGGCGTAGACTGCCCTACGCGCCCTTTCGCTCGTGCGTCCACACACGCAACGCTCGAACCTGTCCCGTCATAAGCCCGTTATAAAGGAGGCCTCACGCATGCATGCAGTGCCTTTGGACAGCAGTGCCGTCACCCCCTCCACACACGCGCCCGAGCGCGATCTGCGCCGCGTTCCCATCCATCCCGATTACTGGTATCCGTTGGCGTGGTCGCGCGAGGTCAAACGGGGCAAAACGCTCGGGGTGCACTTTGCGGGCGAGCCCATCGTTCTGGTAAGAACCGAGTCGGGCACGATATTCGCACTGGAGGACCGGTGTGCGCATCGGCAGGTTCCGCTGCATGCCGGCGTGGTGGACGGCGAATCCATCCGCTGCGGCTATCACGGCTGGACCTACGACTGCGCCGGCCACTGCGTCGACGTGCCCTATCTCGGGCGCGAGCGACTGCCCAACGGCGTGCGCGCCTATCCGTGCCGCGAGCAGCATGGCCTCATCTTCGTCTTTCCCGGCGATGCGGCACTTGCCGACACGCGGCCGCTGCCCGAGTTGCCTTCGGTGGAAGACAAGGCGTACAAGACGCGCCGCTTCGGCCGTGAAGTCAAGTGCCACTATTCCTTCATGCACGAAAACCTGATGGACATGAACCATCAGTTCCTGCACCGGCGCGAGATGGGGCAGATGCGCGCGCGCTCGCTGGGCCGCCGCCGCGGCGAGGATTGGGTCGAAGTCGATTACACGTTCGCACGGATGGAGGGGAAGCAGCCAGTGGGGGAGGCGCTGGTATTCGGTGCCGCCAAGGGAGACCGGGGAGAAGACGACAAGGACGTCATGACGATACGCACCGGCTATCCGTACCAAACCCTGCAGATTCGCTCGAGCGACGGCACGCTGGTGATGGACTTGTGGATCGTCTACGTGCCGCTCGATGCCGAACAGCGTACGAACCGCACGTTTGGTCTGCTTTCGATCCGCAAGCCGCGTATTCCATTTGCGCTGGACCTGGCGTGGCCACTGCTCGTCTGGTTCACCGAACGGATCTTCAAGGAAGATAGGTGGATCGTCGAGCAGGAGCAAGAAGCGCACGATAAGCAAGGTGCCGATTGGAACCATGAGGTGTTCCCCGTCATCCTCGAATTGCGCGACCTATTGCGCAACAGTGGCGGCCGAACCGTCATCCCGATCCGCGAGGCCGGCGCCCGCCGCCATTCGCCCTGACGATATGTAGGCGTTACAGCTTGCCCGACGACACAGACCCATCACCAACGCACCGCATGAGCGAACGCTCGACTATCGAGCCTTATGGCTGAACGCTCCGTCGATATTGGCGTATGGATTGCCTTCCTTGCGTTGAGTCGGCGAATCGTCCGCAGACATGCCCATCTGCTCGCGTAAGGGCGCGGGAACACCCTTCCCAGGTTTCGCGTCGGGCTTGATATCTTCGAGCCCGCAAGCCCATACATCCAACATGCTCTTGGCGATTTGCCGGAAACTCGGGTAACGCTCCGCATATTCAGCAACCATTGGGACGACTTTATGGACGGCACGCGAAACGCGCTCGCGCGCCTCGTTCATATCCGCCCGGCTCAAACCAAGCCGCCCCCCTCCGTAGGCCGCCAGCATCGAGCCCGCCGCCCAAACGCGTTTGCCCTGCAACGTCAGCGCTGGCAAGTGGGTCGCATATTGCCGGTAGACGGTTCCGCTTAGCACGTCGTACACCGGTGAAAGCCGTACATCCTCGATACTGGAGTAGACGAGCGCGAAGTTCTTGAGGTGTGCATCAGCGTTGCGAACCGCATGGTTCAGCAATAGAAGCGCGTAAAGACGCCTTGCATTGTCCTTGAATGTCGCCCGCGATACGTAAGCATGGGTGAGCTTGGCAAGATCCTCGACAGATCCTTTGTATTTGTTCACGGCATCGTTGGGTTTGAGAGCGCAGAAATCCTCCACTCCCAGCATTCCGCCTTCCGCGATGCGGTCGAATCGGCGAACGGCTATAACTTGTCCGTCGTCGGACAACTGTGCTTCGGGTACTTCGAGGCCGGCCTCACGAGCGACCTCAAGGCATAGATATTCGTTGATTGCGAGCCCGGGCAAATCATCAAAACCCGTCTTCAGGATGAATTCGTCGGTCCAAACCGTAGTCTTATCGGCCGGTTGGGCAAACGCCTTCGGCATGACGCCCGACACGCCTTCTGCGACCCCGGCTTCCAGCAACTGCAAGAGGTTCTCACGCGAGTCGGCCGATGCCAACAGCCCAGCCATATCGGCATTGCTCACTGCGGCTGTGGGCTTGACGCCCCGCGGCACGACCTGAACTCGCCCGATCGCGTTTGCGCCGGTCAGCGCGAGCAAACCGAAATCGCTCACGTCCGTATGTGGGCCAAGCCGGCGGATCATCAGATCCTTCTTGAACCCTTCCGGCAGATTCATTTGAAAGAAGGGATGCAACGTGCCCCAGTCGTACGACGCCGCTCGTACAGGCATAAGAAGCGAAACGAGGCTTGCTGACGGAATGTCGGGCAGATAGGAGAAAACATATCTGCCGGCTTCTTCGGTAAGCGTGCCTACTCGCTCTCCGGACACATAAACATCGAGCGAGGAACGGGTCACGAGTCGCCCTCGACAGCCTTGCGGTGCCCCGCCCGCTTTCTGACACGCTGTCGCGGCGGCTCATCGCTGAATCCGGCCGACTCGATCACGACGTCGTCCAGCGTGCGCTGATGGCCCGGCCGACGCGCAATCAGCTCCAACCCTACCGCGTCGAAAAGGCTCAGCATCTTGACAGTACCGATTTCGGGAAGTGTTCCGGTTTCAAACAGGCTGATGCGGCCGCGTGTCACCCCGCTAATATCCGCGACCTGCTGCTGCGTGAGGTTAGCAGCCATCCGCGCTTGGCGAAACGACTCACCGAGTTGGGAAAGGGTCATGTTCCGTATTCCGTACACTATGACGTTTTTACAACATAGTGTAGCACATACGATACATTTTCGGCGCAGCCGTAATGTGCTATATATACATCGTTAACGCCACATCGTCTTGTAATGTACCGCATGAAATACGTTACGTTCAAAGCCAAGCAGCCTGTGCAAAGGACGTTCTCGATGCACTGCACCGGCTACAACCGCGCCAAAAACGCCCCGATGAACGCCTCTGTGATACGCGGCAGCGTTCGGCCGCGCTTCTTCACGAGCGCGGTGGCACGGACGAAAGCGGGATCGTCGACCGGACGCGCGACGAGATCCGGTTCAGCCAGCACTTCGCGCGCGGTCGCCGGCAGGATCGTGACCCCTAGGCCACCCCGAACCATCGCGACGGCCGTCATCATGTAGGTCGGCTCGCACGCCACCTCCAGCGAGTATCCGGTGGCACCGAGAGCCCGATCCACGACGGTCCGCACGCTGGTACCGGACGCGGTCAGCACAAGCGACGAACCTGCCAGGTCGGCCGCTTTGATGCGCCGCTTGCGCGCAAGCGGGTGCGTTTTCGGGCATACGACCACGAGGCGATCCGAGCCGCTATGCAGCACCTCGAGCGAAGCATCGACGACGTCGCCGCCCGTGAGCCCGATATCGACCTCCTCGCTGCGCACCAGATCGACGACGGTACTCGCGACCGCATCGCGAATCTGGAAGCTCGCACGCGGCACTTGCTCGCGAAACGTACGAATCAACTCCGGTAGCGCGCTGGCTGCAAACGTCGGCAGACAAGCCAGCCGGATCGTACCGCTCACGCCCTCGCCCAGCGCGCGGGCATCGCGCAACACCCTTTCCATGTCGTCGAGCGAACGGCGCAGCAGCGGCAACAGTTCCCGCCCCGTCTGCGTGAGCACCACGCTGCGGCTATTGCGATCGAAAAGCCGCGCGCCAACGAGCTCCTCCAAGCGCCTGATCTGGACGGTCAACGCGGGCTGAGACAAATGCAACTGAGCGGCGGCGCGCGTGAAGTTGCCCGCATCGGCCACCGTGACGAACGCACGAATTTCGCGAAGATTCAGATCCATAACGAATCGTGATTGCTGCAATCACATTATTTCAATTGTGTAATCGACACCGCGAACTTACGCTCGAAGCTCTCAAAAAACAAGATTGGAGACAAGGTCATGCTGCCGTTACTGGGGCTTCTTACGATCGCCGTGCTGCTCGGCGCCATCCTCTCGAAGCGCATGTCGCCGCTCGTCGCGCTCATCGTCGTGCCGATCGCGGCCTCGCTGATCGGCGGCTTCGGGCTGCACACGAGCAAGTTCGTCGTCGATGGCCTGAAGAGCCTCGCGCCCGTCGTGGGCATGTTCGTTTTCGCAATTCTGTACTTCGGCACGATCACCGATGCGGGCACGCTCGATCCGATCATCGACCGCATCTTGCGTACCGTCGGCACGCGACCCACACGCATCGTCATGGGCACGACGCTGCTTGCACTGTTGATTCACCTGGACGGCTCGGGCGCCGTCTGCTTTCTCGTCACGATTCCGGCCATGCTGCCGCTCTATGAGCGCCTGCAAATGGACAAGCGTGTGCTGGCGGCTGCCGCGTCGATGGCGGCGGGCATCAATTTCCTGCCATGGACGGGCCCGATGATTCGCGCATCGGCGTCGCTGCACTTGCCCGTGTCCGCTCTCTTCAATCCCCTGATCCCGGTGCAAGCCATCGGCCTCGTGTTCGTGTTCGGCGCGGCCTATTGGCTCGGACGCCGCGAAGAAAAGCGCCTCGGCGTGCTCACGCAGAGCGGCGAGATCGTGGTGCCGAAGCGTGAATTGACGCCGGAGGAGCAGGCGCTGCGCAGGCCGCGCAACTTCTGGTTCAACATCGTCCTGACATTGATCGTGCTCGGAACGATGGTCGTCATGGGCGAGAAGATTCCGCCCGCGATCATGTTCATGGTCGGGCTGTGCATTGCACTGATGGTCAACTATCCGAACGTCGAAATGCAGCGCAAGCGCATCGACGCTCATGCACGCGCCGCACTGATGATGGCCGGCATTCTGCTGGCGGCAGGCGTGTTCACGGGGATCATGCAGGGCAGCGGCATGCTCAAAGCGATGGCGCAGGCAGCAGTAGGGTTCGTCCCGCCGTCGATGGCAAGCCACATTCCCGTTGTTCTCGGCTTGCTCTCGATGCCGCTGAGCTTGCTGTTCGATCCCGATTCGTTCTATTTCGGCGTGCTGCCCGTGATCGCCGAAGTGGCAGGTCAACTCGGCGTGCCCGCGGTGCACATCGGGCAAGCCGCGCTGCTCGGCCAGATGACGACAGGCTTTCCCGTCAGCCCACTGACGCCCGCGACGTTTCTCGTCGTCGGCCTGTGCGGGATCGAGCTGGCCGAGCACCAGAAGTTCACCTTTCCCCTGCTGTTCGGGGCGTCGATCGTCATGACGATCGCGTGCGTCGTGCTCGGCGTCTTTTCTCTTTGAGTGTGTGCAACCGACGGCAAGGCAATGACAGCGAATCAAACAGACGGCTTCAAACTCGAAGAGCAGACTCGCCGCGTGCGAATCGGCGCGGGTGCGGGCTACTCGGGCGACCGCATCGAGCCGGCCGTCGAGCTCGCGGAACATGGCGCGCTCGACTATCTGGTCTTCGAATGTCTCGCGGAGCGAACCATCGCGATCGCTCAGCAAACGAAGCGCAACAATCCGCATCTCGGCTACGACCCCTTGCTCGAAGCCCGCATGCGCGCGGTGTTGCCCGTCGCCGTGCGCAACGGTGTGCGCATCATCTCGAACATGGGCGCGGCCAATCCGCATGCGGCGGCGCTCAAGACCGCGAGCATCGCGCAATCGCTCGGCTTGAGCGGACTGAGGATTGCAGCGGTCAGCGGCGACGACGTGCTCGACTTCGTTTTAAACGGCGACTTTCGCTTCGTGGAATCGGGCGATGAAGTTGCCGGCTACCGCGAGAAGATCGTCTCGGCCAATGCGTACCTCGGTTCGGCTCCGATCGTCGGTGCGTTGGCGGCCGGAGCCGATATCGTGCTCACGGGGCGCGTCGCCGACCCGTCGCTGTTCACGGCCCCGCTCATTCACGAGTTCGGCTGGCGCATGGACGACTGGGACACGCTCGGACAGGCCACTGTCGTTGGGCATCTGCTCGAATGCGCGGGTCAAGTGACGGGCGGCTATTTCGCCGATCCCGGCTACAAAGACGTGCCGAACTTGGCTCGTCTCGGCTTTCCGATCGGTGAAGTCTCGGCGGACGGATCGGTCGTCATCACGAAAGTGCCGCAAGCGGGCGGGCGCGTGTCGGCGGCAACGTGCAAGGAACAATTGCTCTACGAAATCCACGACCCGAGCCGCTATCTTCAACCCGACGTCGTCGCCGATTTCACGGAAGTCGAGGTGCTCGAAGAAGCGCCCGATCGCGTGCGCGTAACGGGAGGCCTTGGTCACGCGAGGACGGACACGCTCAAGGTATCGGTCGGATATGCCGACGGCTTCATCGGCGAGGGACTGATCTCGTATGGGGGACCCGGCGCAGTGGCGCGTGCGCGCCTTGCGCTCGACATCGTGCGCGAGCGGCTCGCTTTCACGAACGTATTGGCTAGCGAATTGCGCTTCGATCTGATCGGCGTCGATTCCCTATATGGCGAGACGGGGGCGTCGACACGGGCCGAGCCTGCCGAGGTGCGGCTGCGTGTGGCCGGTCGCACCGCCAACGCGCAAGAGGCGCAACGCATAGGCAACGAGGTGGAGACGCTTTACACGAACGGCCCCGCCGGCGGCGGCGGCGTGACCAAATCGACTCGCGAGGTGCTCGCCGTGCAATCGATCCTACTGCCGCGCGGCACCGTTGCACCCGCGTTCACCTTCGTGGAGGCTTGACGTGAAGCTACGCGAACTCGCGCACTCGCGCACGGGCGACAAGGGCAATACGCTGAACGTTTCGGTGATCTGTCGCGATCCGAAGCACTACGAGCATCTGCGCGCTCATTTGACGCCGGAGCGCGTGAAAGCATGGCTCGCCGATTTCGTGCTGGGAGACGTCGTTCGCTACGACCTGCCTCGGCTCGCCGCGTTCAATCTCGTTCTGGGCAATGCGCTCGGAGGCGGCGTCACGCGATCGCTCGCACTCGATGCACACGGCAAGTCCGTCAGCTCGATCGTGCTCGATATGGACATTGCGCCGCCTCGAGCTTAGAACGCTTATAGACGCTGAGGACCGCGCCGATATCGTTGTCGAGGCCGTGGTGGCGCGGCTGCCGGCGCACTCCCATCAGGCAAATATTCCCAGCCCGTTTTTTTGCACGAGTTGGAGCATACGAGCCGCGATGCCGCTCGGCTTCTTATCCCCCTGCTCCCATTGCCGTATCGTGGATGCCGTCGTGTTCAGATATAAGGCGAACACGCCTTGACTAACATTCACGCCCTTGCGAATGCGGGCAATCTCTTGGGGATTGAACTCCGGTGCCTTTTCGATGCACAGGTCGTCATACTCCCGCATCGTCTTCTTATCGATGACCTTCGCGCGGTGCATACCAGACGCAGCGCCATGAATCGCTTCCGACGCATCACTTCTGAAGCGAGTCCGAGCCATGGCAAATCTCCACTAATTCCTTCAATGACAACATGCGCTCGATGTCGGCGCTCTTTGCCCTACCAAAGTCGCGAGCGAGTCGCTTGAAATCGCGCAACTCGCGATCGTCGATATTCTCTCGTTCACTCTTCGCGAACAGGTAGACGAACACCCAAAAATCGCCCACTTTATTGACAATGATGCCTCGTTTCGTGTTCCTATCCAGCCTCTTTTTCCAAACGTTCCCGCCGAGATCATCGCCCTGCCCGGCGCCCAGTTCCCTAGCAGCCTTGCACAAGGTTGCATCGGATATTTCAGATGTCCTCGCCTTCTTCGTGAACCATGCCGTTTTGAATACTCTCAGGGGTGCTCTGGCGACGAACATACGGACGTTGGAGTGAGTTAACTATACCACTCAGTGGTATAGGTGTCTAGGGCGCGATCTGAGTTCCGATCTTTGGACCCGTGATGTTGCCAGCAGTGAGGATCGGGCCGGCAAACGGCGGAGTCTTATCAGACGCAATCACCCTGCACCGAGGCTGAAGGCGCCCGTTGCCTTTCGGCAGATCCCACGGCGCGCTGTCGCGAGCGTGCTCCCATCGAACGCCTTCCGAGCGAAGCGTCGCCCATGCGGTGTCACGGAACGGTCCTTGCTGCCAGGAGGCATATCATTCGAGCAAGCAACCGTGATCGAACGATGCCGCCGCGGCTAAGGGATACGTCCGATGAAAAAGCCGAAGAAAACCCCGTTGATAGTTTGCGTTCTCGCGCTGCTGCTTGCTGGCTGCGCCGTCGGCGGCATGCCGACGTACACCGGGCGGCACTTGAGCCCGGCGGAGTGCCACGACCTGGCGGCGCTCAAGACGAGCGCGCACCCGACGCTGGCCGAACATCAAACCGAGGCCGAAGTGCTGAGGAAAGCGGGCTACGATCCGTGGCCATGGGTTGACGATCCGTACTACCCAGCTGACCTACAAGCCGCGCAGCGGCTCGTCGATTATTGGTTCCAAACGGAGTGCCGGCAGCCTCCCTCCGAATGACCGGCAAAGAGGCATCGACGGCTATTTGACGCCGACGAGGCGGTAGCCAACGCCCGTCTCCGTCACGATGTGCTCGGGCTGCGCCGCATCGCGCTCGAGCTTGCGGCGCAGGTGGCCCATGTAGATGCGCAGGTAGTGCGCGCTATCGGTACGCCCCGGGCCCCAGACCTCCTGCAGCAATTGCCTGTGCGTGAGGACGCGGCCCGCATGCCGGATCAGCGATACCAGCAAGCGGTATTCGATCGGCGTCAGGTGAACCACCTGCCCCTCTCGCTCGACGCGCCGAACCTCGAGATCGACGGCAACCTCGCCGAAGCAGATTCTCGACGTTTGAGCCGTGTCGGCCGCATTGCGGTTGTGCCTGCGCAGATGCGCCCGAATCCGTGCCATGAGCTCGGCGACACCGAACGGCTTCGTCAGGTAGTCGTCCGCGCCCGCATCCAATGCCGCCACCTTCTCGTCCTCGCGCGTACGCGCCGAAAGCACGATGACCGGTATCGACGACCAATCGCGCAATTGCCGAATGACGTCGACGCCATCCATGTCGGGCAACCCCAAATCGAGAATGACGAGATCCGGCCTCGCGCTGGCCGCCAATGCGAGACCGCGCCGCCCGCACTCGGCATCGAGCACGCGCATGTCGGTGGTTTGCACCGATGCGTGCACGAAGCGGCGGATATGGCTGTCGTCTTCGATCAAAACGATGGTGGTGGGAGATTCGTCGGACATGGCTATGTCAGTCAGGTAGGTTCGGCATCTTCCATATCGAGCATCGGTGTCTCGGGAGGGGTCTCGTCGGCGGGCAACGTGAACCAGAACGTCGATCCGGCGATCGTGCCGTCCACAGCCAGCCGGTTCGTCGCGCCAATTTTGCCACCATGCGCCTCGACGATCGCGCGGCAAATGGCAAGGCCCAGGCCGATGCCGGGCTTCGCCGACTCCTTCTCGCCGCGCGTGAACTTTTCGAACACGCGCGTTTCCATGCCGGCCGGTAAGCCGGGGCCGCTATCGTGAACCTCCACTCTGACGAAACGCGCATCCCCGTCGTGCATCACCCTGGCCGAGATCGACAGCGGCGAGCCCGTCGGCGTGTACTTCGCGGCATTTTCGAACAGGTTCGCGAAAAGCCGCTCCACGAGCACCGCGTCGAGCCGCACCAACGGCAAATCGGCAGGCACCGTGGCCTGCACGCGTCGGCCGGCAAGCACGCGCCGGCAGCCGGCCAAGGCGGCGCCGACGACCTCCTCGATCGACGACCACTGGCGATTGAGCCGCATGCTGCCCTCCTGCAGGCGCGCCATATCGAGCAGGTTCGTAACGAGCCCCGTCATGCGCAACGCTTCGTCGTGTATCGCTTCGGCAAGCTCGTGCGCGCGCGTCCCGCGCGCGCCCTTATCCGTCTCATCCTCAGCGAGCACCGAGGCAAATCCGACGATCGCCGTCAACGGCGTGCGCAAGTCGTGCGAAATCGCGGACAACAGCGAGTTGCGCAATCGTTCGGATTCCATATTGACGAGTGCATCCTGCGCGATCTCGACGTAGTGGACGCGCTCGAGCGCAAGCGCGATCTGCGCCGCGAACGTTTCGATCATCGTGCGCTGCTCGGGCACTTGGAGCTCGTCCATATGCGGCGACGCGAGCGCGATGACGCCGCGCGTGCGCATCGGGGCCTTCAGCGGCAAATAAAGCGCCGCGGCGGCTGGGAGCGTGTCGGTGCCGCGACCGGCGGGCTTTTGCTGATCATAAACCCACTGCGCGATGTCGCTGTCGAGGTCCGCTTCGTCGAGCGTAACGGCGGGATCCGGGTTGTCGAGCTTTTGACGAACCTGCTCACTGCTGTCGGGCAGCAAAATCGCCAAGCGAGCCTGAAAAACTTCCGCCACGTGGCGCGAGCCGATCTCGATGATCTGCACGGTCGCAAGCGCGGCACCGAGCTCGCGCGTCATCGCGAACATCGCGCCCGTGCGTCGCTCGCGCATCGTCGCGACGCGCGCCTGCCTGCGCAGGCTCGCAGTCAGATTGCTGATCGTCAAGGACGTGACGAGCATCACGGCGAACGTCAGCAGATACTGGGTATCGGCAACCGTGAACGACATGCGCGGCGGGACGAAGAAGAAATCGAACAATGCCACGCCAAGGAACGAAAACAGCACGCCCGGACCGCGCCCGAGCCGCGCAGCCGTGAAGATCGCGCCGAGCAGATAAAGCATGATCAGGTTCGCGAGCGAAATCCGACCGAGCGCGAGGCTCGCGAGCACCGTGATCGCCGCACAGATTCCAACGGCATAGGCATACGATATCGGCTTCGAACGTCGGCCGCCGAGGCCAATGCCGGCGAACCGGGCCGCCGACTCGCGACGCTCGGCCTCTTCCCGCACCGCACCGGTATTCACGAGCGTCACATCGATGTCGCGCGCCGCCCGGACCAGGCGCTCCGCCGTCGAACGACGCAACCACGCGCGAAGCCCCCACGAAGACGACGCACCGACGACGAGCTTCGACACGTTGCGCATGCGCGCATAGGCAATCAACGTCTGCGTTTCGTCCTCGCCCTGCAAGGTCACCGTCTCGGCACCCAGATCCAAGGCAAGCTTCAGCGCATCGAGCGTGCGTTCGCGCATCGCATCGGGCAGCCGTTGCAGTTTCGGCGTCTCGACATAGACGGCTAGCCAGTCTGCTTTCAGGCTCGCGGCAAGGCGGGCAGCCGCGCGCACGAGCATGGCGCTCTCGGGCCCGGCGCCGACGCAAACGATGATGCGCTCGCGCGCCTGCCAGATTCGCTCGATCGACTGATCGGCACGGTACTCGCGCATCTGGGCGTCGACGCGGTCGGCCGTGCGGCGCAAGGCCAACTCACGCAACGCGATGAGGTTTCCCTTGCGGAAAAAATTCCGAACGGCGTTTTCGGCTTGATGCGGCAAATAGACCTTGCCGTCACGCAGGCGATCGAGCAACTCTTGCGCGGGCAGATCCACGAGCGTGACTTCGTCGGCGAGATCGAACACGCGATCAGGGACGGTTTCCCAAACCCGGATACCCGTGATCTGTCCGACGATGTCGTTGAGGCTCTCGAGGTGCTGTACGTTGATGGTCGTATAGACGTCGATACCGGCGTCGAGCAGCTCATGGACGTCTTGCCAACGTTTCAAATGGCGCGAGCCATGCACGTTCGTATGCGCGAGCTCGTCGACGAGCACGAGCTCGGGCATGCGCGCGAGCGCCGCATCGAGATCGAATTCATTGAGAAGCCGCCCGCGATACTCGATCTTGGCGGACTCGATGACGGGAAGCCCTTCCAGCAGCGCAAGCGTTTCCTTGCGGCCGTGCGTCTCGACGATGCCGATCACGACATCGACACCTTCTTCTTTGCGGCGTGCCGCCGCTTGCAGCATGGCAAACGTCTTCCCCACGCCAGCCGAGGCCCCGAAAAAGATCTTGAGCCGGCCGCGCCGCTGCTTTTCTTCGTCGCGCTGAATCTTGTCGAGCAGCGCGTCGGGATCAGGTCGTTCCATGAGGCGTCATCCCTTGAGGTCTGCTTGCCCCCGAACGACTTCGAGCATTCGCACGTGTGTTCCATATGTCGGCAAACAAACCCCAGCGTTCGGTCTAGCTGGTTATCGCAGGCTGCACCCCTGCGTGCATCGCATCCTATACCGGCGCGGCTCGTGTGGCCTATTGCGTCAATGTACCGGTTTCAGCCGGTCGAGCGCCAAATTGAGCTTCAGGACGTTCACGCGCGGCTCGCCGAGCACGCCGAATTGACGCCCTGCCGTATTTTGCTCGATGAGTCGTCGAACCTGGTCGAGCGCGACCCCGCGCGCCTTCGCAACCCGCCCGGCCTGATAATCGGCCGCCGCTGGCGAGATGTCGGGATCGAGACCGCTGCCCGACGATGTCACGAGGTCGACGGGCACGGGCGCCGCGTTGGCCGGGTCGGCATCGTGCAACGCGGAAAGCCGCCCCTTGACTTCAGCCACGAGTGCCGGATTCGTCGGGCCTAGGTTCGAGCCGCCCGAATTGCGCGCGTTGTAGGGATTGGGCGTCGTGGCCGAGAGCCGGCCCCAGAAGTAATACGGCGCGTCGAACTGCTGCCCTATCAGCGCCGAGCCGACGGGTTTTCCGTCTTTTTCGATGAGGCTGCCGTTCGCCTGCCGGGGAAACATCGCCTGACCGATCGCCGTGACGATGACAGGATAGACGATGCCGGTTACCACCGTCAGCGCCAAAAACAATACCGCCGCGGGTCGCAAAAGAGTCTTCATGGTCGTTCGATTCCAGTGGTGGCAGCGTCAAGCCCAGCCCATCGCCTTGAGGAACACATCGATCAGCTTGATGAACGGGAACGGCAGGATGATGCCGCCGAGCCCGTAGATGAGCAGATTGCGGCGCAGCAGTGCGGCGGCGCCCAGCGCGCGGTATTTGACACCCTTCAATGCCAGCGGAATCAGGAAAACGATGATGAGCGCGTTGAAGATCACGGCCGACAAAATCGCCGACGCCGGCGACGCAAGATGCATCACGTCGAGCACCCGCAGTTGCGGATACGTCGTGGCGAACGCCGCCGGAATGATCGCGAAGTACTTGGCGATGTCGTTGGCGATCGAGAAAGTCGTCAGCGAGCCTCGCGTCATCAGCATTTGCTTCCCGATCTCCACGATTTCGATGAGCTTCGTCGGGTTCGAGTCGAGATCGACCATGTTGCCCGCTTCCTTCGCCGCCTGCGTGCCGGTATTCATCGCCACCGCAACGTCGGCTTGCGCCAGGGCCGGCGCGTCGTTGGTGCCGTCGCCCGTCATCGCGACGAGTCGCCCCTCGGCCTGATGCGAGCGAATCATCGTCAGCTTGGCCTCGGGTGTCGCTTCCGCCAGAAAATCGTCCACCCCGGCTTCAGCAGCGATGGCCGCCGCCGTCAAGCGATTGTCGCCCGTCACCATGATCGTCTTGATGCCCATCTTGCGCAACTCGGCGAAGCGCTCCTTGATGCCGCCCTTGACGATGTCCTTCAGCTCGATCACGCCGAGCACGCGCGCTGCATTTTGCCCCTCGCCGCGCGCACCCGCTTTCTCGGCTACGACGAGCGGGGTACTGCCGCGGCGCGCCACGTCGTCGACGGCCTTTTGCACTTCCTGGGGGAAACGGCCGCCGCTGCCCTCGACATAGCGGCGAACCGCATCGGCAGCGCCCTTGCGGATTTCCCGATTAGGCATATCGACGCCGCTCATGCGCGTTTGCGCGGTGAACCCGAGAAACTCGGCATGCAGCGTTCCCATGTCGCGCTCGCGGATGTTGAACCGCTGCTTGGCGAGCACGACGATGCTGCGGCCCTCGGGCGTTTCGTCGGCGAGCGACGAAAGCTGCGCGGCATCGGCAAGCGCCTCCTCCGTCAGGCCAGGCGCCGGCAGGAACGTCGACGCCTGACGATTGCCGAGCGTGATCGTGCCGGTCTTATCGAGCAGCAGCACGTCCACGTCGCCGGCCGCTTCGACCGCGCGGCCCGACGTGGCAATGACGTTCGCCTGCATCATCCGGCTCATGCCCGCTACGCCGATGGCCGAGAGCAGACCGCCGATCGTCGTCGGAATGAGGCACACGAGCAGCGCGACGAGCGCGGTGATCGTGACGACATGTCCTGCGTTGGCGGCGGCCACGGCGAAAATCGAGAACGGCAGCAAAGTGGCCGTCGCAAAGAGCAGCACGAGCGTCAGCGCGACGAGCAGGATCGTCAGCGCGATTTCGTTCGGTGTCTTTTGGCGCTTCGCGCCTTCGACCATCGCGATCATGCGGTCGAGGAACGCTTCACCCGGATTCACGCTGATACGCACCACGATCCAGTCCGACAGCACGCGCGTGCCGCCCGTGACCGACGAAAAATCGCCGCCCGATTCTCGGATGACGGGCGCCGATTCGCCGGTGATGGCCGATTCGTCGACGGACGCAACGCCTTCGATGACCTCACCGTCGGCCGGGATCGTATCGCCCGCCTCGACGAGCACGACGTCTCCCTTGCGCAGATCCGTCGACGCCATGATGCGGATCGGTGCTTTCGGATGCGGCTCGCCGAGTTTCTTGGCCGTCACGTTGTGCTTCGCGCTGCGCAGCGAAGCGGCCTGCGCCTTCGAGCGCCCTTCGGCGAGGGCCTCCGCGAAGTTGGCGAAGAGCACCGTGAACCAAAGCCAGAGCGCAATCGCAAGAATGAATCCGGCCGGTGCCTCCGCCTCGCCCGCGACCGCCGCCACCCACAGTATCGTCGTCAGGACGCTGCCGAGATAGACGCAGAACATGACCGGATTGCGAAGCTGCGTGCGCGGGGCGAGCTTCTTGAACGAATCGACGATCGCCGGCTTCAACAACGCCGAGTCGAACATCGAGCGCACTGCCGTGCGTGCCTGCCCGAGGTTGTCGGGACGATGGGCAGACGTTTGATGAACAGGAGTCATGCGTTCCTCGAAATCAGTGGCCTGCGATCAGCTGGAGATGCTCGACGACCGGGCCGAGTGCGAGTGCAGGCACATAGGTGAGCGCACCGACGAGCAAGAGCGTGCCGAGGAGCAGCACCACGAAGAGCGGACCGTGCGTGGGCAGCGTGCCCGCTGTAACCGCTAAACGCTTCTTGCTCGCCAGCGCGCCCGCAATGGCGAGCACCGGCACGATCGACGAGAAGCGACCGAACCACATCGCAATCGCAAGCAGCACGTTGTAGAACGGCGTGTTCACCGAAAGCCCTGCGAACGCACTGCCGTTGTTGTTCGCGGCAGAACTGAACGCATAGAGCACTTCCGTGAAACCATGCGGACCGGGATTCGCGATGCCGGCAGTGCCCGGCGGCGACAGCACGCCGATCGCCGTTCCGACGAGGACGAGGAACGGCGTGACGAGAATCGCGATCGCCACCATCTTCATCTCGAACGATTCGATCTTCTTGCCCGCATACTCGGGCGTGCGTCCGATCATCAAGCCGGCGACGAAGACCGCGAGCAGCGCGACGACGAGCATGCCGTACAGGCCCGAACCGACTCCACCGAAAATGACTTCGCCGAGCTGTATCAGGAGCAGCGGCACGAAGCCGCCCATCGGCGTGAGCGAATCGTGCATGGCGTCGACGGCACCGCACGATGCGGCCGTCGTCGCAATCGTGAAGATGCCCGTCTGCGCGATGCCGAATCGCGCTTCCTTGCCTTCCATGTTGCCGCCCGGAGACAGCGGGGAGGCACTTTGATCGATATTGAGCGACGTAAAAGCCGGATTGCCGGCTTGTTCGGCCGTGATTTCGCCACAGCACGCCACCGCGAACACGATCGTCATCGCAGCGAGCACGGCGTAGCCTTGCCGGCGATCACCGACCATGCGGCCGAAAACCACGCAGAGCGCCGCGGGAATGATCAGCATCACGAGAACTTGCAGAAAATTCGAAAGGGGCGTGGGGTTCTCGTACGGGTGCGCCGAGTTCGCATTGAAGAATCCCCCGCCGTTCGTGCCGAGCAGCTTGATCGCTTCCTGCGAAGCGACGGGCCCCATGGCAAGCGTCTGCTTATCGGCTTTCGCGTCCTGCATCACGGGATCGCCTTTCGCATCCTTCACGGGATCGCCTCGCGCGTCCGTCTTCGCCGCTTGGTACGTCGTCACCTGCAGCGTGGAAACGTCCTCGTAAGACTTGAAGTTTTGGATCACGCCCTGGCCGATGAGGACCACCGCAAAGACGATCGCGAGCGGAGCAAGAATGTATAGCGTGATGCGTGTCAGGTCGACCCAAAAGTTGCCGATCGTCTTGGCCGTATGCCGGGCGAAGCCGCGAATCAGCGCGACCACGACGGCGATCCCCGTCGCGGACGAGACGAAGTTTTGCACGGTCAGGCCGGCCATCTGCGTCAGGTAGCTGACCGTCGATTCGGGCGCATAGTCCTGCCAGTTCGTGTTCGTCACGAAGCTGATGGCCGTATTGAACGCGGCGTCAGGCGTCATGGGCCCGAATCCTTCGGGATTCGCGGGCAGCCACTGCTGCAGGCGCAGAAATCCGTAGACGGCAAGCGCCCCCAATGCGTTGAAAATCAGCAGGGCGGCAGCGTAGGCTTTCCAGGACATTTCCGCCCGATCATCGACACCGGCGACCCAGTAAATGGCGCGCTCCATCGGCCTGCCGATCCGGCGCACCACCACCGAAGAGCCGTCCAGCACGGACGTCATATACCGGCCGAGCGGCACCGCCAATGCAATCAGTACGACGATCAAAAGCGCCGTCTGAAACATATCGTTGGCATTCATTAGTCGAGGTCCTCCGCGCGCAGCAACGCGTAGACGAGATAGGCGAGCAGAATCGCCGTCGAGGCTCCGGCGAGCCACAGCATCCACGCCGTCATGGACGGCCTCCCGGCGCGCGGCTGCGCAGCTTCTCGCAACCGGCTGCGAATGCAAGGCACAGCCCCGTAAAGGCGGCGATGCCCGCGATGTAGACGAAATCCATTTCGGCGTTTCCCATTAGCGGATCAGGACAGCGTCAAGCGTAGGCGATCCGGAGTAAACGCCGCGATAAGATTAGCGGTGGGGATATAAAAAATGCGTAAAGATCGGCGCAATTGCTGCGCGCGCTGCGCGCGGCTCAGGGCCGGGGGTTACCGCGAGTTGTTCGGCGACTGAACCGCTTCGATTTCCGTGATGACCGTCGCCGCTCGAAACGAGCCGTTTCGATGCGGCGTCCAACGGGCAATGTCAAGCAGCATCCCGCTGCGTCCCTTCGATCTCGGTAATAATTTTCTTCGCTCGAAGGATCGCTGAAGGGCTCATGCTCAATTCGTCGACACCGAGCCTAACCAACGTCGGTATCATCTCCGGCCGCGACGCGGCTTCGCCGCACACCCCCACACTGATTTTTGCGCGTTGCGCCGCCTCGCATACGATGCGGATTGCCTGAAGCACGGCGAGATGATCGGTGCGATACAGCGCAGCAAGACGAGAATTCATCCGGTCGACGGCCATGACGTATTGCGTGAGATCGTTCGTGCCGATCGAGAAAAAATCGGCCTCTTTCGCCAATAGATCCGCCGTCAGCACAGCGGCCGGCGTCTCGATCATGATGCCCAATTTCGGTTGGCCGTGAGTAATGCCCTCCTCGGTCAACGCACTCGACAAGCGCGCCATGATCGCTTTCGTCCGGCGAATTTCCTCGATATCGTCCACCATCGGCAGCATGACGCACAGGTTGCCATGCACCGCGGCTCGCAGCAGTGCACGCAACTGCGGCTCGAATATCTCCGGGCAATCGAGGCACATGCGAATCCCGCGCCACCCAAGGAATGGGTTTTCCTCTTCGGGAAAGCGCACCCCAGGCAGCGGTTTGTCCGCTCCAGCATCCAACGTCCGGATAATGACGGGCCACGGTGCGAACGCGCGCGCGAGCGTCGAATACACCTCATACTGCTCGTCTTCCGAGGGCACGCGGCGCTGATCCATAAACAGCAGTTCCGTCCGGAATAAACCGACTCCCATTGCCCCGGCACGCTGTGCCGCCTCGATTTCCGCAAGCGATCCAAGGTTTGCCGCGACCTGGACCTTGTGGCCATCCTGAGTCCGCGGTTGAACGTCCCGGTATGCGAGCAAGCTCGCCTGCGCTTCGCGCTGCAGATCCAACCGCCGTGACATGGCTTTTTCCAATTCGGGCGAATGATCGAGCCATAGCTGACCGCTTCCGCCATCGATCGCCGCTCTGGCCGCCGCGCGCAGCGTTTCTCGATCCGCCTGCACGCCGAGAATGGCGGGAATGCCGTGCGCACGCGCGATGATCGCGACATGCGACGTCGCGCTTCCAGAGGTGCACACGATGCCGAGAATGTTCCGCAAATCGGCGCGTGCCAGATCGGGCGCACTGAGGTCCTCAGCAAGAACGATACTCGGGCCCGGCAATTCGCCGAGTGACGGCAGCGGCTTGCCGAGAAGCGATGCGGCAACCGCGCGCGTCAACCCGCGGATATCATCGGCGCGGCTGCGCAGATACTCATCGGGCAGCGTCGCGAATGCAACCGCCAAATCGAGCCCGCATTTCAGCGTGGCCGCTTCGGCGCTCCACTGCGAAGACACCAGTGCGCGAATCGCTCCGGCAAAATCGTCGCTTCTTGCCACTTCCGCGATCGCATCGAAGATCTCGTCGTGTTCGGCGGCATCGCCGCGCGGCGCGAGCATCGCTCGCAGCGTATCCTCGAGTGCCGTACCGAAACGGCCCAATTCGCCGTCTACCTCATGCGGCGCGATGGACTGCCGATCCACGACGATCTCCTCCCTGAAATAAGCGTACGTCTGCCCGAAGGCCAAGCCTTCGCTCGCCGCGACGCCATTGAATGAAAGACCCCGTGCATCGACGGCCGGCGCGCCGGCACCTGCGCCATTCAACGTCGGACTTTCGTGCTCGGCAGCGGCGCCGGGCACGCACACTCCCGCCTGGCCGGCAGCCGGCGATGCAATGCTCGGATCGGCGAGGAATTGCGCCAGCCGCCCCAACGCTTCGCATTCGTCTTCGCCCTCCGCGCGCAAGACGATCTGCTCGTTTTGCTTGATACCCAACAGCATGAGTTTCACTGCGCTTTTCGCGTCAGCCCACGCATCGCCTCGGCCAATCTTCAGCGAGCAGGTAAAGCTCTTGGCAAGCTTGGCGAATTGCGTGGCGGGACGAGCGTGCAGCCCTTCATGCACCTTGACGACGACCGGTGTCTCCAACATGACGTGCCCTTTCTAGGTTTCGGCAAAATATCGGTTCGATGGCTACGCGCGCATCAAGCGTCGACGATCTCGATGACGGTGCCGCTTTTCATGCCGTCGAAGAGCCGAGCGCAATCGACTTCGGACACGCAGATTTCGCCCGGACGATCGGCTGTGCGCGAACCATTGAAATTGATCACGACGTGGCCCAGTTCGCTGACCTTGTTCCATGCTGTCGGTCCAACGGCAGTCACGATCGCCGAGTCTTCTCCGATGCGCAAAACGGAGCCGATCCGCGGTACCTCACGGCTGGCCTGCTCGACGCGATGAAGAACGGAAACTTCAGCCAATTCCGGGGGGGCACCGTCGGAGTAAAGGATGAGCACCCCGCCCTCCAGCAGTGCCTGCACTTCTTCTCCGATCGACGAGATAACGGTCTTGTAGTAATGCATAGTCATTTCCGAATGTGATCAAAGGGCGAAACTTGCAACCCACGCGATGAGCACCGAAACCGGCCCCATGATCTGACGGCTAATGAGCACGGCCGGCACGCCGATGCGGATCGTATCCGGCTTCGCCTCTCCAAGCGCCATGCCCACCGGCACGAAATCACAGCCGACTTGCGTGTCATAGGCAAACAACGCAGGCAGGGCCATTTGCGGCGGGACCGTCCCATTGCCGATCGCCGGGCCGATAATGGCGGCGCCGATAACCTGGGCGATGACCGCACCCGGGCCCAGCACCGGCGACAGAAACGGCAACCCGCAAATCGCCGACAGAACCACGAGTCCAATGATATTCCCGGCCAACGGCGAGAGCACGTGAGCGAGCCCCATCCCGATCCCTGTCGAGTTGATGACGCCGATCAGCATCGTCACGAACGCCATGAAGGGGAGGACGTTCCGGATCACGGTGTCGATCGACTTGCGGCCGCTGTTGAACAGCACATTGACCACACCGCCCATCCCTCGCCCGATCGACGTGATCCAACCTACTATCCCCCCCGAGTGCACGGGCTCCGCGCCCGCGGCCGCCACTGAGGCGGTGGCCGCCGCGGCACCGGTGGCTGGGGCAAAAGGGGACGCGACGATGGCAGGCGCGGCTTGCGCCGCATCATCGTCGACCGCATGGAGGCTATGCAGTTCGACGCCGGATACATAGACGTCTTCGGTGATGAATTGCGCTAACGGTCCGGATTGCCCCACGGGGCTCAGATTGATCGTTGGAATGCGCTTGCGCGGATAAACGCCGCATCGTGCGGTGCCGCCGCAATCGATGACGACCGCCGCGATCTCGGATTCGAGCGGCGGATTGCGAAAGCCATCCACGACGATACCGCCCGTCATTTCCGCTAGCCGCGCGGCTACCTTCGGGATATCGCCGCCGGTGACGGCAACGATCTTATTGCGCTCGAGCGTGGGGGTGATGACGAGCGGGCCGCCCCAGCCGTTAGGTCCCTTCTCGATCCGTACGGCACGATAAGTACGCGTGTCCATGTCTTCCTCCAGTGTCCTTTTGTGGTCTCTTGTGGTTTCTCGTGGTGATCAGAGCTTGAGCCCTTCGCGCTTCGCGATCATCCGGGTGATCCCTTCAGTCACGATGCCCTTCAACAGATTCACCACCAAGCCGACACCGAGGTAGAACAGCGCAAGCTTCGGAAGGGAGAATGGAGCGGCGTGATTTTCGGCGAGTTTGGTGATGCCGGCGGCCACCCCGAGCCAGACGAAGAGCTCGCCGGGATTGCAGTGCGGAAAGAGGCCCGTGATCGGATGACAAAGCGATACGGCGGAGTCGTAAAATGCCGGCTTGTGCTTTTCTTCGAGAAAGACGCCGAATGTGTAGGCCATCGGATTGGTCAGAAAAAACATCGCCAGCAACGGCAACAGCGTATAGCGCGTGATCACGTTCTTTGAGAAGAAGCGCGCGAGACCTTGAATCCGTTGCTCGCCAACGAGTGCAATGATGGTATAAACCGCCGTCAACAGTACGATCAATGTCGGTAAGATTCCCGTCACGAAACCGACGAACGTCTTGCCGCCCGCATTGAATACACCGATAAACGCTTCGGCAGCGTGAGTCAGAAAATCCAAAGGGTTCATGCTGTTCTCCTGATATGGAACACCGTGCTTAACAAGTTGTCTTGTAATTGTCGAACTGAAACCAACCGCGGAAAAACTGGAATCTCGGCTAAGACCACGTCATCAGCGGCGCCTGCTGACGTTCGTTCGCCGTCCGGCATGCGACTTCGAATGCTTTCGCGAGCGCCTGCTTGACGCTCGAGGGAAGCGGAGACATAGCGACACGCTGATTGAAATCGGCAGCCGCGCCGCACAAATCGTCGAGCGCCTCGAAGCGCGCAAAAACCGACAGGCCCGACATGCTGAGCACCTCGCACACACGCGCCTGATCATCGATCACGACGATTGCGACTGCACCCCGCCCGAGCCTGGCTTTGAAAGAACCGGCCCCGAGAAATCCGCTGTTCCACGCTGTCGCCGTTCTTCGAACGACGCTCCGGTAGTAGCGCAATTGAATCCACGAAGCGACGATTTGCAGGGCCCACATCAAAGCAAGCAGCAACAAACCAAGCCGGACGAGTTCCATTGCCTGTCTCCTTGCCGTCTCGGCCCATGGCCGAGCTCGGCGGGGGCCGGGCATACCGCGCACCCGGCTGTTGAGCGTTTGATCCTACTTATTAATACATATATCGGCGCGGATGTCTCGGGCAAGACGCGGAAGGCTTGCGCCGCTAACGCATCAACTGCTCGCTGATTACGCGCGCTACCGCCTCGGCAGCCTCGACTTGCGGGAGATGCCCGACGCCTGCGAATCGATGTTGCGCGACGTTGCGCGGAAGGCGCTCCGCATGCGTGATCGGCAAAATGCGGTCGGCTACGCCCCAGATCACCCGCACCGGTATTCGCAAGTCCGACAGCACCGGTGTCAGATCGATCTGCAGCCGACCATCGCGGAAGAAAGCGGCGGCCATGCGCTGGAGCGTCTCCCGCCTGCCCGGGCGGCCGAGCTGCTGCTCCGCCGTGGCAACGAACGCCTCATCGATCAACGACGCGTCTTGCACGAGTTCCTCCAGCCATGGTCTGAGCGTTGCACGATCCGTCGCTTTCGTCAGGCCGTTGATGAATGCCCAATTGCAACTTTCGCCGATGCCGGCCGGCGCAATCAAGGTCAACGACCGCACTGCAAACCGCGAAGACGCGGCGAGTTGAGCGGCGACCGCACCACCGAACGAGTGACCGACGAGGTGTGCCGGCTCCGCATATTCCTCGCGCAATACCGCTTCGATTGCATCGGCGATCGACTGCAGCGAAAGGCCGTCGCCATCGGGTGACTTTCCATGTCCCGGCAAATCGATGGCAAGCACGCCGATATCGGCGAGCACGCCGGCCTCACGCATCGCATGCAAGAGTGGCCGCCAGCTGTTGGATTCCGCGCCAAACCCGTGCACCAGGACGATCGTAGCCGCATTTCCCTCGTGCAGCCATATGCGATTGAGGCGCACCGACGAGTCTGCCGCTGCCGGCGCATGCCGCAAAAAAGACAGCACGTCGTTCTTCACGATGCGTCCGTGCGGGCCCGATCCTCTGACCTCCGTCAGTTCGATGCGGCTTTCGCGTGCGGCCTTGCGTGCGGCGGGGCTCGCCCGGGTGCCAGCCCGCATTTCTACCGCATCGGCAACGGCCAATTCGCGTGCGACCGGCGCGGGCTGAGGGTCGGCAACCGCCGCCGACGGCTCGGGCGCTCGCGCCCCTGCGGCTTGTAGCGCCTCTTCCGGCTGCGCCTGCACCGCTTCATCGCTCGCATAGATCCATGCGATCACCGTCCCGACCGGCACGGTGTCCCCCACGCTCGCGGTGATCTTGCGCACGATGCCCGAAGCGGGCGACTCGACTTCCATCGTGGCCTTGCTCGTCTCGATGTCGAACAGCGGCGCACCCGCTTTGACCGCATCGCCGTCGCTCGCGTACCACGCAGTGATCGAGCCCTCCGTCATGTCCATGTCGACGCGGGGAAGAATGACCTCTGTCGGCATCTCAGATCCTCCCGCCGACGAGCCGCCGGGCCGCATCCACGATGTCGGCCACCTGCGGCACCGCAGCCTTTTCGAGCTGCGGGTTGTAGGGCAGCGGGCAGTCCGCGCCGCCGAGCCGAACGATCGGCGCATCGAGTGCATCGAACGCCTCGCCCTCGCTCACGATGGCCGCGATTTCCGAACCGATGCCCAGTTGCTGCACGCCCTCGTAGACACAGATCAGCCGAGCGGTTTTCCGCACGCTGTCGATGATCGCCTGCCGATCGATCGGACGGATGCTGCGCAGGTCGACGACCTCCGCATCGATGCCCTCTTGGGCCAGCACCTCGGCGGCCTCGACGGCGCGCACGCTCATGATCGACGTGGCAACGATCGTGACGTCCGCTCCTTCGCGCCGTATCACGGCCTTGCCGAGCGGCTCGACGTAATAGCCTTCGGGAACGACGCCCTTGCTCTTGTACAGCAGCTTGTGCTCGAAGATCATCACCGGATCGGGATCGTCGAGCGCAGCCAGCAACATCCCTTTGGCATCGTGCGGCGTGCTCGGTTGAACGACCTTGAGGCCCGGTACGTGGGCGAACCATGCTTCGAGGCTTTGGCTGTGCTGCGCCGCGGCGCCGGTGCCCGAGCCCGCGGGAAAGCGCATGACCACGGGAACCGAGACGCCTCCGCCGAGCATGTATCGCATCTTCGCTGCCTGATTGACGATCTGCTCCATCGCAAGCGTGGCGAAATCCGAAAACTGAAATTCATAGACGGGCCGCGAGCCGGTCATCGCCGCACCCACCGCGATGCCAGCGCCGGCGAGCTCGGCAATGGGCGTATCCATCACACGCTCGGGGCCGAAGCGCTCGTAAAGGCCGCCCGTCACTTGGAACGCGCCGCCGTATACGCCGATGTCCTCGCCCATCAGGAACACCCTATCGTCGCGCTCCAGCGCAATCGCCAGCGCTTCGTTGATTGCTTGGGCGTAAGTCAGTTCTCGCTCTTCGCTCGTTGCCGTGTTCGTTGCCGTGTTCGTTGCCGTGTTCATTGCCGCATTCCTTGTCGCGTCAGTTGCGGGGCGCCGGTATAGACATCGCGCGTCAGTTCCCCGATCTCCGGCGAGGGGCTCTCCTGCGCGAAATCGAGGCCCGCCTTGACCTCGTCTTCGACGTCGGCGCGCATGGCTTGCACCGTGGCCGCATCGATGAATCCATACTCGAGCAATTGCTTTTCGAAGAGCGTGATCGGATCGCGGGCCCCCCAAGCGTCGATTTCCTCCCGCGTCCGATAGCGATTGCGGTCGCTCTTCGAGTGGCCGCGGATTCGATAGGTCTCGCACTCGATGAGCGTGGGGCCGCCACCGGTCCGCGCTCGCGATATGGCCTGCTGCGCCGCCTGCAGCACATCGCTCAACCGGTTGCCGTCGATGGTCACGCCGGGCATGTCGTACGCCGCCGCACGTTGCGAGATGTGGCTGACCGCCGTGGAGCGCTCGACCGACATCGACATGCCGTACCGATTGTTTTCGCAGACGAAGATGACGGGCAAATCCCAGATCGCCGCGAAGTTCAGCGACTCGTGGAACGCGCCTTCATTGTTCGCCCCATCCCCGAAAAAGCACACCACGACGGAATCGCGGCCCTGCTTTTTGATCGAGAGCCCTGCCCCAACCGCGATGGGAAGCCCGCCGCCCACGATGCCGTTGGCCCCGAGATTGCCGCGGCTGACGTCGGCGATGTGCATCGAACCGCCGCGCCCGCGGCAGTAGCCCGTCTCCTTGCCGAAGAACTCCGCGAACATCCGCTTCGGATCCGCACCCTTGCCGATGCAATGCCCATGGCCGCGATGCGTCGACGTGATGTAGTCATCGTCGTTCAGCAGCATCGTCATGCCGATCGCCGAGGCTTCCTGCCCGATCGACAGATGCATCGTGCCGTGAATGAGGCCGCGCATGTAGGCCTGCTCCGCGCTCTCCTCGAAGCGACGAACGAGAATCATTTTTCGCAGCGCCTCGCGCAGCGCCGATTCGGAAACGGCACGGAATATCGCCGGCGTGCCGTCGACCTTGTCTTCAACATATCCCATGAATCGCTCCTCAAGCCGCGGCGCGACGCGCGCCCAGCACCAGTTCGTCTTGCAGCTGACGCAGCCGCACGATGGCCGCGTTCGGATCGACGGCGCAGTTCTGCCGCGTGAGCAGCTCGCCTTTCTTGATCGGCTGCTTGACGGTGCCGCCTTCGAGCAAGCCGCAGGGAAGCGCGTCCTTCGCCAACGCGTCGTCGGCCGCCAACGCCCAAGCGCGATAGGTGTATTCGCCGATCGCATCGAGATGCGCGCCCGGCTCGAGATCGCGTTTCGCCACGGCGCAAACCTCGACCACGGGCACCGGCAGCGGCCGCATGTCGGACTTGCCGTAGAGCACGGCGCGCGCACAGCTGAGCGGCACCTCGAGACTCGTCAGGTGATATGGGCGATAGAAGGTGTAGTACGGCCCCTTGCCGAGCTTGAGATCGTGCATGCGCTCGCGTAGACGCGGATGGGCCAACTCGGCCACGACGAATACGCCCGGCGCGACGCCCTTGCCGATCGTGTAATCGACCACGCCCTTGCGGCTCAGAATGCCGCCGTCCGCCACCGGGCACAGCACGTCGTGAAGCCGGTCCAGCGTTGCCGACGGGCCGTGCATCCCCGGGACGTCCGGCACGAGGCCCGTTGCGTTGCCGATTGCGGCCATTTCCACCGCGGTCTTAGAGCCATCGACGAATTCCACGAGCATGCGCGGGTTCATGTTGCGCGCCTTGGCTTCCGCGGCGTAGTCGTCCGGCGTCGCGTCGACATTGAGCGGATTGTTCTTGCCCTTGCCGGCGGCGACGATCGGATAGCCCAGCGCGCTCACGAAATCGATGAGCTCGATCGTGGAACTGGGCTCGTCGCCTGCGCCGAGCGTGTACACGACGCCCAGCCGTTCGGCCTCGCGGCGCAGGTACGCGCCGATGGTGACGTCGGCCTCGACGTTCATCATGACGAGATGCTTGCCGTGCTCCATGGCGAGCAGGCCGATTTGCGCGCCGACGGCCGGTTTGCCCGTCGCATCGATGACGACGTCGATCTGATCGTGCGTGCAGATCGACGCCGCGTCCTGCGTGATGGCGATGGAACCCGACTCGATCGCACGCGAGATGTCGCTTCCGCTTTCGACGACCCGATAGCCGTCGTCGGCTTGACGCGCCACGCGCACCGCGTCGCACGCGGCCTCCACGCGCAAATCGGCGATGGCACCGATCTGAAGGCCTTGCATGTGCGCCACTTGCGTGACGATGTCCGTCCCCATTTCTCCGGAGCCGATCAGGCCGATTCGGATGGGATTGCCCGCTTGCGCGCGAGCCTGCAGCGAGGCGGCGAGGCCGCTTGGGATGATGTTCAACATCAGCAAAATCTCCTGAGATGAGGGCCCGTACAGGCGCCGAACCGAGTTTCGACCGAGTGGCGGCGATCACCTCCAACGTGCTGCGCCATGCCGGCTCCGAGGTTGTTTGATGTACATTTGTCTTTTATACTAGTGATATGTTCACTCAAGAGCAAGCGTCGACCACGACGAAACGTCGTTTCTCAGGGTAAATTCGGATGGGGTGGGAAAAGCGAGGAAGCGAGGGCAGAACATCGCACGCCGCCGAGAAAGGCAGCGCGCAGAGGGGTTGCGCGTCGAGCGTACCGGGCCGGTTCGGCCCGTTCGGCCTGTCCGACTCAGCTCAGCAGCGCGGCGGCCGCATATTGATCGGTGATCAGGGTGGTGGGCGCGAGGAGATTGATCGATGCGCGAAGCGCGCGCACCTTCGTCATCCCGCCCGCCGCGATGATGCGCTGCGGCACTTCCTTGACGATGGGCAGCGGTACGGACATGACGCGCTCGTGGATCGGATGGTCGACGATTTGACCTTCCGCGTCGAGAAAGTTGAACAGCAGATCGCCAATCGCTCCGGCCGCGATCAACGACTCACGATCGCTGTCGGTGATGAAGTGAGAGCGATAGGCCGTCGCATCTTTGCCCATCCCTGCCGCGCCAAGAACGACCGCGTCCAGCGTGCGCGCCATGTCGAAGAGATCGCGCAACCCACAGCGTTCGATCAGCGTCGTGCGCGTCTGGGGGCTATCGACGACGATCGGCGCCGTCATCAGATGACAGTCGGCTTGATAGAGCGCGGCGAAGCGCCATGCGAACTCGGCGGGGTTGAATGCGCGCGCTTTCATGATGCCGCCGAGCAGCGATACGACCGAAACGTTCTCCACGGGTTTTTCGCTCATGTAGGCGAGCGCATTCACGAGTGTGCGCCCCCAGCCAACGCCGATACGCATGTCGGAACGCACCAGGTCGGAAAGATAGGCGCCCGCGGCCGCGCTGACGGGCCCGGTGGCATCCGCATCCGGCGAGGAGAGCGGAGCGACGATCGCCTCTCGCAAGCCGTACCGCTGCTCGAGCCTGCGCTCGAGATCGACGCATTCAGCGAGCCGATCCTGAATGACGATTCTGACTTCATTGCGCTCGCGCGCTTGCGCGAGCATGCGCACGACGGTGACGCGCCCGATACCCAGGCGCTGCGCGATTTCCTGCTGTGTCATCTCCTCGACGTAATACATCCAGGAAGCGCGCAAACGCAGCCGCTGAGCCGGATTTCGATCGTCGACATCGTCTTGGCGCAGCTTGTTCGTCGCTTTCGGCACCCCGTTTTCTCCCTATTGAAAGTGGCAGTCGAGTCAAGGCAATCGTGCTATCTTAACTTCGAACGCCGCATCGCCGAGGTAACATGGAAGCGAAGCCCTTGATTCCCCGTCATATCGGCCCGGATTTGAATCAAATCCATCTTGCGCTCGTCGATTGCGCCAGGCAGTTCCGTTACACGGCGCGCAACGTTCCGGGCACGGACTCGGCCGTAAGCGGAACGCCACCTCGGCAATCGGCGATCGGGCGCCCACCGCTGCCGCGTTTTCTCGGCTCGGTCGGGCACTTCGCCGATTCGCTGCTCGAAACGGCCGAAACTTATGCCGGCCACGCCATTCCGCCGCTGCAAGACCACTGGAAGCTTCCCGTCGATCTCGACATCGACGTCGAATCGCTCATGCATTGCGCTGACGATATGAAGCGCGTTCGAAGTTATTCGGCCGTCTATTACGCTGCTGCGAAGCGTTTCATTCTGCGCGCCGGCGCGGCGGACGTCTTGATCTTCGAACATCGCATCAACGAGGGATTCGTCGCGTTTTGCGACGCTTCTCGCGGCTTGTCGTCGTCCGAGGCAGTCATCGTCGCCCCGCCATTGCGCACCTTGGCCGAAGTGTGCCGAGTATTCGCGCGCCTGTGCCTATCGCTGATCGACAAACATCCCATCCGCAGTGCTCGGTTCGTCGAACTCCCGAACGTCCTCGCGCCTTGGTGGCTGGTCGCCGAGCCGAACGCTTACGTGTTCCTGCTGCTCGGGTTGCTCGGGTGCGCAAGAAGCGCCTGCCCGGATTCGCTCCCTGTCGATCCCGACCATGCGGTGAGCCTCGCCGCGGACATTCTCGGTGCCCGCGAGCCGAGATTTCGCGAGCTTCTACACGAGCGAAAATCGGAAGCGGCGCTCGAGCAAGAATTCGCATCGATCATGAAATTCCTTTGATGGGGGTTTTGGCATGCGCGAGCGCAGCACGACCATTGAAGGCCGCGGACGCAACGTTTGGCAAGCAGCCACCAGGCACTCGTCATTCAACGAGCTGCTTCACGAGCACTGCAAAGCGATGGCCTCGGATTTCGGCATCTCCGTCGAGATCAACGAGCGCGCGCTCGTGACCGCATTCTTCGGGTGGGCTCAAATCGTGGAGAGTCATGCTGCGGATCCCCGCCGCAAGACCCCGGATTATTTTCAGTTCCTCGTCGGGTCTCTGCTTGCGCGACTGCTGGCGGCGCATGCGATCGACGCGGTGCCCGGTATCGAGGGAGAGCAAGCGGCACGCAACGGCAACGCGATCGCAAAGTGGTGGCCAACGGGTTTTGCCTCGACGATGTTCTGCGTCGGACTCGTGCGCAAAGTCATCGCGCAGGAATGCGGCCAGTTCGTCGCTCCATCCGAAAAATTCGACGATATCAAGATCTGGCAATCGTTCCGCGAAAATCTGATCGAGGAACCGTCGATCGCCATTGCCTACTTCGACGACTTCATGGGTTCTTCGCCGAACTGGCATAACCCGTCCGTTTTTCGAGAACGGGCCGCCGCGCAGCGGTAGGCAGCGGGCGTAGCGCTTGCGTGCGAGCAACGTGTTGATCGCCACGCCGCTTTCCGCCGCCATGTCCTTGAAACTTCGCCCTTCTAGTTCGTGCGCGATAAACACTTCGCGCTGATTCGCCGGCAACTCGTCGAGCGCCGTCTGCAGCGCCTCGAGCACGACGCTGCGCGCGTAGAGCGCTTCGGGGCCGGCATCGTGAGCGGGCAGTGCGAGATCCAGCCTGTAGTCGTCTTCGTCCGCGATGGCATCACCGTCGGACAGATCGACGAGCGGTTGTTCCTCTTTCTTGCGGAAGCCGTCGATGATGCGGTTGCGGGCGACGCGAAAAAGCCACGCGCTTGCCTGTTCGATCGGCCCCGGCAGACGGTAGGCTCGGACGAATAAGTGGCTTAGCAGTTCGCTCAGCGAGACACGCTCTACCTCGAACGGGCGGCCTGCGACGCCTCGCGATAGAGCGAAACGCCCATTGCGACCCTTTTGGCCAAGGTGGGGTCATCTATCAGATGATGGCTGTCGATTACCTTTCCGTGCCGGTATGCAAGCGGATAAACATCGCTGCTCGTGAATATTCCGGCATTCTCGATGGTCGTATGGATCAGCACGAGGTTTCGGCCGCGGCCGTCGGTGAATACCAGGTCGGCCCGGTCGGGAGCATTCGTACCGTATTTGATGTGGACGATCGCGCGTATCCGCCCGCCGGGGATCGCGTACTCCTTGACCCTTCGATCATGCTGATCTTTCAGAAAAACCAGGCCTTTGTCGGCATCGCGTTCAATCACGTACGGGTCGTTGAGCGGCAGCGAGCATAAGGTCTCTGCGCGATAAGCGGCGCGTAGCGGGCCGGGCTCGTATGACGCAACCCAATCGACACCGTCGATGTCGCTAGGCTCGTGTTTGGTCGCGACCCAAGCCTTTTTGCGCATCTCGGCGGTAGAGGAACTTGCGGCTATGGCATGTCCCGCCGTAAAAGCGAGGCACACGGCGAGCGGCAGAAGTTTTTTCATCTTGGAGTTGGCGCACCCTCGCGCAGCTTGCGGCTTGGCATGCAAATATACGGACGCCCGAAGGAAGAATCAATCGTACTCGAGTCAGTGCGCGCGCAAACGACACCGACACCATGAGCAGGAACGAACGCAACCCAGCGGCGAAAACGCCGTCCGATGGCGGCCAAGCCGCAAAGGAGAGCACGATGAGTCAACGCTTCGACGCAATCATCATCGGTACCGGACAGGCCGGCCCCGCACTCGCCGCGAGGCTCTCAGGAGCGGGCATGAAAGTCGCCGTCATCGAACGGGCGCGGTTCGGCGGAACGTGCGTGAACACCGGCTGCATCCCAACCAAGACGCTCGTAGCCAGCGCTTATGCTGCCCATCTCGCCCGGCGAGCTGCCGAGTACGGCGTCATGATCGGTGGGCCGGTCACCGTCGACATGAAGCAGGTGAAGACGCGCAAAGATCAGATTTCGGAGCGCTCCAGCCGCAACGTCGAAAATTGGATGCGTGGCCTGGAGCACTGCACGGTCTATGAGGGCCATGCCCGCTTCGAAAGCGCGAATACCGTGCGAGTCGGCGGGGAATTGCTCGAAGCGGAACGGATCTTCATCAACGTCGGCGGACGGGCACTGATTCCGTCCATGCCAGGGCTCGATCAGGTGCCCTACCTCACGAATTCGACCATGATGGAAGTCGACTTCCTACCGGAGCACCTGATCGTAGTCGGCGGCAGCTACATCGGGCTCGAGTTCGGCCAAATGTACCGGCGCTTCGGGTCGCGCGTGACGATCGTGGAGAGGGGGCCGCGCCTCATTCCGCGCGAGGACGAGGACGTGTCGCAGGCCGTGCGGGAAATCCTCGAGGCCGAGGGGATCGATGTCCAACTCGACTCCAACTGCCTGAGCGCGCGACGCGATGGAGACAAGATCGTCGTCGGACTGGATTGCTCCGGCGGGGCACGGGAAGCCGCGGGCTCGCATCTTCTGCTCGCTGTCGGGCGCGCGCCGAACACCGACGATCTCGGGTTGGAGAAAGCCGGAGTTGCGACCAACGCGCACGGCTACATCGAGGTGGATGAACAGTTACGCACCAACGTCCCCGGCATTTGGGCACTGGGCGACTGCAACGGCCGCGGCGCGTTCACCCATACGTCGTACAACGACTACGAGATCGTTGCGGCCAACCTGCTCGACGACGACCCGCGCATGGTGTCCGACCGCATCCCGGTGTACGCGTTGTTCATCGATCCCCCGCTTGGCCGTGTCGGCATGACGCTCAATGAAGCGAAACAGTCAGGCCGTAAGCTGCTGGTGGGCACCCGGCCGATGACGCGCGTCGGACGCGCCGTGGAAAAAGGCGAGAGCCAGGGATTCATGAAAGTGATCGTCGATGCGGACACCCGGGCGATTCTCGGCGCCTCGATTCTTGGTGTGACCGGCGACGAAGTGGTGCATTCGCTGCTCGACGTGATGTACGCGAAAGCACCGTACACCACGATCAGCCGCGCGGTGCATATCCATCCGACCGTAAGCGAACTCGTGCCGACGATGCTTCAGGATTTGCAGCCTGTGGGGTAGCGCCACCGGTACTTCTGAGCCAGCTCATGAATGCTTGCACGGCTCGATCCTCGAACCGAGAAGCTGCGACGTAGGCGACATACCGCCAGGGCGGAAGCGCCGGCCCCTCAAAGGGACGCACGAGCCGCCCTTCTTCGATATCGTCCGCCACCAGGGCGGTGGGTCCCATTGCCACGCCGAGCCCGTCGAGTGCGCCTTGCAGCGTCAAATAGAAATGCTCGAGCGTGAGCGATCGTCGCGGCTTCAGATCGGCATGGCCGGCTTGCGCGAGCCAATCGGGCCACATGCTGGGGTAGGTTGCGGCATGCAGGAGCGTGAAGTGGGCCAGGTCGCTCGGCTTTTTCAGCGGCTTGCCCTCGAGAATCTTCGGTGAACACACCGGAAGACGCACCTCGGAAAGAAATTCCTCGGCGACATATCCGTCGATATTTTGTGGGCCGCCTCGAATGATGATGTCGATATCGTCGCGCAACTTTTCGATCGGCTCGCTCGAGGTCGAAAGCCGTACCTCGATTGTCGGATTGACGACCTGAAAAGAAGAGAGCCGCGGCACGAGCCAGCGCAAGGAGAAAGTGGCCGGCGCGCTTACGCGTAGCACTTTCTGTTGCCCGCGCTGCATCTGCTGCGCGGTAGCGATCGCGATACGATCAAACGAGGCTCCGATCTCCGCAAGATAGCTGCTCCCAGCGTCGGTCAACACGACTCGCCTGTTATATCGCTCGAACAAGGGATGCCCAAGCCACAACTCTAGCTGCTGGACGTGCCTGCTGATCGCGCCATGCGTCACGCACAACTCATCCGCGGCGAGTGAAAAACTGCTTAGGCGCGCAGCCGCCTCGAAAGCACGTAGCGAATTCAACGGTGGAAGTTTGCGGGCCATCATTCGTTCGCGTGAAAATTTCTCACATGACTCGTCAGGTTTAATCGTTTGATTCCATGTACTACTACGGCCTATATTCCGGGTAAATGGTCATCAGTAACGAATGACCGTGTCTCAAATTCTCACACGGACTGTACTACACAATGCCGAATATCGTGGTGGTCGGCGCCCAATGGGGCGATGAAGGAAAAGGACGTCTCGTGGATTGGCTGGCCGCAGAGGCAGACATCGTGGCGCGCTACAACGGCGGTCACAATGCGGGGCACACGCTCGTCGTGGATGGAAAAACCTATAAGCTCGCGCTGCTTCCGAGCGGCCTCGTCAGAGGGAAATGTGGCGTGATCGGAAATGGCGTCGCGCTTGATCCTGAGGCGCTGCTCGCCGAGATCGCTCGCATGGAACAACTCGGCCTGACCGTGACGCCCGACAACCTCGCAATCGCGGAAAATGCAACGCTCGTGTTGCCCATCCATCGAGCAGTGGATCTCGCACAGGAGAAACTGCGGCGCGAACCCATCGGGACCACCCTGCGAGGGATCGGCCCAGCATACGAGGACAAGGTCGGTCGTCGCGGCCTGCGGGTTTGCGATCTTGCCGACCCAGACGCAATGGCGCAAAAGCTCGAAGCATTGGTTGATCATCACAACGCCTGGTTCAAAGGACTCGGGCTCGATGGGTTTTCCGCGGATTCCATGTTGGCGGCCCTCCGTGACATCGCGCCCCGAGTGCTTCGGTTCGTCCGCCCCGTATGGGCATACCTCAACGAAGCGATCGACGAGGGCAAGAAGATTCTCTTCGAGGGTTCGCAAGCAGCCATGCTCGACGTCGATTGGGGCACGTATCCTTACGTCACGTCCTCCAGCACGATCGCCGCAGCGGCGGCCACGGGGGCGGGGGTCGGCGCTTCGCGGCTCGGGCATGTACTCGGAGTCACCAAGGCCTACGCGACCCGAGTGGGCGAGGGTCCCTTTCCGAGCGAGCTTTGGAATGAGATTGGCGCAATGCTCAGGGACAAAGGCCGCGAATTCGGTGTGAACACCGGGCGACCACGCCGCTGTGGCTGGTTGGACGGCGCACAATTGCGGCAAAGCGTGAAGGTTTCGGGCATCGATTCATTGGCCCTAACGAAGCTGGACGTGCTGGACGGACTCGACTTCATCGAAGTGTGTATCGGCTATGACATCGACGGACGGCGCGCCGATTTCTTACCGGCGAGCCTAGCGGCCCAATCGCGCGCGAAACCGGTGTATGAACGCTTCAAGGGATGGTCAGTGCCGGTCAAAGGTCAAAGGCACTTCGACGATCTACCGAGGGAAGCACGCGATTTCGTGAAAGGCGTCGAAGCGATCGCCGGCGCTCCGCTATCCCTGATCACGACGGGCCCGGAGCGCAACGATACGATCGTGCGGCGCGATCCGTATCAGGCGTAGCAGCCGGGTCGCGATTCAAGTCCCGGCCAACGCATTCTGTACGACCGCGGAGGTCGAAATCTGCTGGAGATCCCGATGAACCTCGCCGACTTCATTGATGCCGATCTTCCCGGTCTGGTGGACGACTGGACCACTTATGCGCTCGCGCTCGTCAGGAGGACAGCCAGTTGACGGAAGCACAGTTGCGTAATTCGGCGGCTGACATCCTCACGGCGATCGCGACGGACATGCGTGAGACGCAGAGCGCCGCGCAGCAGGAAACCAAATCGCGCGGCGATAAGGACGCCCCGAATTCCAACTTCGACCGGGTAGCGCGCCTGCACGCGGACGATCACCTGTCGCACGGATTCAGCATCGACGATGTGGTCGCCGAGTTCCGTTCCCTGCGCGCCACGGTGCTGCGCCGCTGGCAGAAAACCTCGCCGGGCGGCACCGCGCAGTTGCAGGCTTGGCTGGGCTCCCAAATCCAATACGTTGCCCCCCACTTGCTGCCCTCGATAACCGGCATCGGTTCTCCTTGCTTGAAATATCGCCGGCTGTTTTGCATGGCGTGCGTATACCACCAGCCGGCTTCCGGGCAGGGATTTCCACCGCGCACGCTTTGGCGCTGCTTGCCCGGGCGGGGCGGCACGACTTTGGGCGGCTCGGGGATCGGCTGCGCATTGGGCAGGTCGAAGATTCACTCCTTTGATGAAGCCCCATCGATGGACCTTCGTACCGGGGCGTAACTCGCGATACATCGCGGTGAGTTCTCCCCTCTCGTTTTCTTCGAAGGAAACGGGATCAGCTGCTGGATGCAATGGATAAATGACTTGCCTTCAGCAAGCGACAGTCCCACGTCCTCAGAGGTCTGGGGTCCTCAGGGACCCGGTTGCGCCACATGACCTCGATTCGCTTGACCACGCTCCCATCGCCAACTTCAAAACTCAAGAACGATCGCGCGCATGGCGGCTCCCGTCTCATGGTTAGAGTAGAGAGACGATACCCCTCCGTATGACCTCTTCCCAGGCTTTTTAACGGCTTCGCTTCGTGTTCGCAAATTCCTCCTGCAGTGACCTTAAAATATGCGAACGAGAAGACGGTGCGTGAAAATCATCTATACGGGACGCGGTTCCGGGCGCTGCGAGCTAGCTTTCATCCGGTATGGGAATGCGTGACGAGAGCTTCACTTCGCGCAGCGCCAGATTCGACTGAATTGACGCAACGCCGGCTTGCCGCCGCAACACGCGTTCAACGAACTCACCATACGCATCGAGATCGGGTGCAACGACTTGCAAGATGTAGTCAGCGTCGCCGGTAATCTTGTGACACGACAGAACTTCGGGCCGACCACGGATCACAGCTTCGAAGTTGTCAGCCGTTTTGTCCGAGTGAATATTGATTCGGATCTGCACAAAGGCGAGCAGATCCAGGCCGACCGCGCGCCGATCGATGTTCGCGTGATAACCCGTAATCACGCCCGCGTCTTCGAGGTGCTTCCTCCGCCTCCAGCAGGGCGTCACGCTCAGCGAGAGCCTCTCTCCCAGGGCTGCATTCGACAGCGAGCCATCATCCTGAAGCAGGCGCAACATTGAACGGTCGACCGTATCCATTTCCACCTTTGGACCTTTTGTGCTCACTTTCCGCGTTTCGTAGATAAATTATCCACTAGTCTAGCCTCAGCCGATATGGAAAGCAAAATCTTTGCACCCGGTCGTCCGTAGACTGTTTGCTACCGTCAACCGGGTAGTCAAACATGCTCACCATCTACAGCAGCGATCATCGCTTGCATCACGGCGTCGAACTCAAGGACGGCGTCGTTTCTGAATCATTCGAAAAACCCGCCCGTGCCGAGACCGTTCTTGCGCAGGTTATGGCCACAGGATTGGGCGACGTCATCGCTCCGAAATCGTACGACCGCTCAGCCTATATCGGCGCGCACAGCGAGCGGTACGTCGAATTTTTGGCAACCGCATGGAGCGAATGGATGGAAACCGGCCGCACCTGCCAGGCGCTGCCGCTCGTATGGCCCGTAAGCGGATTGCCCAGCCACGAACTGCCACAATTCATAGACGGGAAGCTTGGCTTCTTTTCGATGGATGCAGGCTCACCCATTAACGCCGGCACATGGGGCGCGGTGTGCGCGAGCGCGAACTCTGCGTTGACCGGCGCGGATCGCCTCTCCACCGGCTCGCGCGCGGCGTTCGCTCTATGCCGCCCCCCCGGCCATCACGCCGGTCGTGAATACATGGGTGGCTATTGCTACTTGAACAACGCAGCGATCGCAGCACAACGATGCATTGAGCAAGGCGCCAAGCGCGTGGTCGTGCTCGATGTCGATTTTCACCATGGGAACGGCACACAGGAGATCTTCTACGACCGTTCCGATGTCCTGTTCATATCGTTGCACGGCGATCCGGCAGTGAGTTTCCCGTATTTCTCGGGCTATGCCGATGAGCGAGGCGTCGGGGCGGGAGAGGGCTTCAATCTGAACCTGGGTTTGCCGAAGGGCACGGCGATGACCGAATACGAGGCCGCGCTGCGTCTGGCCGGCTCCGCGATTGCGCGGCATGCACCCGATGCGCTGGTCGTTTCGCTAGGCGTCGATACGTTCGAGCACGATCCCATCAGTCACTTTCGCTTGCGTACACCCGATTACCTGCGCATCGGGGCAACCATCGCGCGGTTCGGATTCCCCGCGCTATTCGTGATGGAGGGCGGCTACATGGTGGATGAGATCGGGATCAACGCGGTAAACGTCCTACTTGGCTTCGAGGGCAAAGTGTGACGAGGCTTGGGGCAGCTACGCCGCGCTATATGAAACTCAGGAAAACTCAGAGGGACTAAACATGACGCGATATATCGATGTCAACGATGTTTCGAAATTGATCCACGAAGTAGGCGTAACGGGTGTCATCGCCTCGATGGCGAGCTACATCGAGCAAGACTATCGGCGCTGGAATACGTTTGAAAAGACAGCTCGGCTAGCGAGTCATTCGCTCGACGGGGTCATCGAACTCATGCCCACGTCGGACGCAAAACTGTACTCGTTCAAGTACGTCAACGGCCATCCGAAGAATACCAAGGCGGACTTGCTGACGGTGATGGCCTTCGGCGTGCTCGCGGATGTCGATACAGGCTACCCTTTGCTTCTTAGCGAAATGACGCTGACGACTGCAATTCGTACTGCCGCGACCTCCGTGCTCTTCGCGCGTTTTCTAGCAAGAAAGGACTCGCGCTCGATGGCGTTGATCGGCAACGGTGCGCAAAGCGAATTCCAAGCCATCGCCTTTCACGAGATGCTGGGTATCGACGAAATTCGCGTATTCGATGTCGATGAAGCGGCGACCGAGAAGCTCGCGCGCAATCTGAAGCGCTTTAGGGACCTTCGTATCGTTCGCAGCGGCTCCACCGCGGAAGCCGTGCGCGGCGCGGACATCGTGACGACAGTGACGGCGGACAAGACCAATGCGACGATTTTGACGCCAGACATGCTCGAAGCGGGCGTACATATCAACGCCGTAGGTGGCGATTGTCCGGGTAAGACGGAACTGCATGCGGATGTCCTGCGGCGCGCACGTGTCATCGTCGAATATGAGCCGCAAACGCGCATCGAGGGCGACATTCAGCAATTGCCGGCCGAGTTCCCCGTTGTCGAGTTTCATCGAATCGTATCTGGCGAAGATAAGGGCAGAGAGTCGCCCGAGCAGGTAACGGTGTTCGATTCCGTAGGCTTTGCGCTGGAAGACTTCTCGGCGCTTCGCTATCTCTATGCTGCCGCGCGAGAGCGGAACATCGGCATTGAACTCGATCTCATTCCGGCACCGCACGATCCGAAAGATTTGTACGGCATGGCAGTAAGCAGCGCGCTTGGCGAGCACGCGAAGCCAATTTCATCGGCACAGGCAGTTGTTCGCCATTGAAGGCACGAAAAATCCGCGCGCGCACCCGTGCATGCGCGCGCATCAAAGGAGACATGGGAATGAGACAAAACACACTGGGCCACCTGATCGCAACGGCGGTCCTTACGCTTCCTTTCGCAGCGAATGCTGATGACATCGTGCGCATTGGCCATGTTGGACCGCTTACCGGCGCAATCGCCCATCTCGGCAAAGACAGCGAGAACGGTGCTCGCCTCGCCATTGAGGAAATTAACGCCAAGGGGCTTGTCGTCGGCGGAAAGCGCGTGACGCCGCAACTGGATCCCCAAGATGACGCGGGAGATCCTCGCACTGCCACACAGGTTGCTCAGAAGCTCGTCGACGATAAGGTGGTGGGCGTGGTTGGTCACTTGAACTCGGGTACGACCATCCCCGCGTCGCGGATCTACAAGGAAGCCGGCGTGGTCGAAATTTCTCAGGCCGCGACGAATCCTGCATACACGCAGCAAGGATTCAATACGACGTATCGCGTCGTCGCGACGGATTCCCAGCAAGGTCCTGCGCTGGCGATGTATGCGGCGAAGAGCTTGGGGGTGAAGACCGTGGCGATCGTCGACGATGCGACCGCGTATGGACAGGGGCTTGCCGATCAATTCGCAAAGGCGGCCAGCGCCGTTGGCGTAAAAGTGTTGTCGCGAGACGCAACGAATGACAAGGCCGTCGATTTTCGAGCAATCGCAACCAAGATCAAGGGCGAAAATCCCGACGCGATCATGTATGGCGGCATGGACGCAACGGGTGGACCGTTCGCTAAACAGGCGCGGCAGCTGGGCGTGAGAGCGAAGATTCTCGGCGGCGATGGTGTTTGCTCGACCGATGTGGTCAAGCTCGCCGGGCTGGCAGCGGACAACATTGTGTGCTCGGAGGCAGGCATGGCCCTCGAGAAAATGCCGGGCGGAGTAGAGTTTGCGCGGAAATACGAGGCGCGTTTCCACCAGCCGCTGCAGGTCTACGCTCCGTTTTCTTACGATGCGGTCTACATTATCGTCGACGCGATGAAGCGAGCAGATTCGATCGATCCGACTAAAATCCTCGCAGCGATGCCGTCCACAGACTACAAGGGCGTGATTGGCGAAACGAGCTTTACGCCGCAGGGGGATCTCCGGCATGGTGCGATATCTATCTTTTCTTATAGGGATGGCAAGAAGGTTCTTCTTGACGTGGTTCGAATGTAATGCAGTGTAGGCGACGACGGGGTGTTCGCTGAAATGGGAGCACCTCGACGAACGGTCAAATGGCGCTCCGATATGGACATTGCAGATAGGCTATTAAGATAACTGGAGTTAGCACGCGTGGCGATTGTGGTCAATGACCTATGCCCTCCTGCTTCAAATTTCCTATGCAATCCCTTCGCGTTCGCGATTCCTTTTCTTGCGACGTTTGAAAACTCATGCGTCGTGGTCAAAGTTCGATGCGAATCGCACCTCCGGGAGGGGATCTGCTTTTGATCCATCAAGGAGATCCATCAGTTCGGGGTTATCCGGTGTTGAGATCCGCAAATTCCGCTAGCGATGATCACGAAATGTGCTAGCGAGAAGGCATCTCAAGCCTTTGATTTCATTAAATTTCTTCTTCCTACGGGTGTCACTCGCGAATTGGCGATTAAGCCACAATATTTGCAGCGCCATTCAGGAAACCTGATAGCAGCCGAATCGTCGTCTCAAATTGCGCTAACAACGGTTTCTCGCGAAGGCGCTGTGCCCTCTCGGCCACGTTCACCGAGCGCGACGGCGATGTCGCGCTCGGGCCCGGCCCTCTGGGCATCAAGTCGATCGAGCGCTCGCAGCGCTGCGATGACGGCATGTCTGCCGCCGCACGGCTGCATTTGGACATAGCCGATGCTAGCGGGTTTCGTGCATACCGCTAGCGCGTTTCGTGATCATCGCTAGCGGAATAATTGGCATGGAAGATTTCTCGGTGGCCGACCACTCGAGACTCGGCGAACTTGCGGCGTGATGCCGAACTCGTCCATGCGACGCCGGATCCATAGGATCAACCGCTCGCGGGCCTCTTCGTCCCGAATCCTTCCCTTCATCATTGGCGAGAATTCCTACCTGCCGAAACCGACCGCTCGACCGAATGCGTAGATCAAAGCGCACGGCGATGCCGTACTGAAGAAGCAGCTAGGTTATTCGAGCGCACCAGCACTTAACCAACACGCCCAACGATGGCAGCCGTGGCGAGCTTATGCAACGTTGCACGTTTGGCGTCGCCACGAAGCGCAACGCGAATAACCCCAGTCTGCCGAGTTCACGGCCCGTAGAGCGAAGGTGCCTTGAGTGTCCCGGGCGAGGCGATCTTTAACGGCCCCGATCTCCATCGCGACGAAGCATTGTCGCGCGGTTCACTCGTGCACCCGCCACTCGCAGCCTTGCAGAAGTGACGAATGCAAGTGCCTATTGTTATTCAACCACTGGATCGACATATTCAATGAACGTAATCGAACTGCTCGTGCTTGCTGCTATCTGGGGCGCATCGTTTCTTTTTATGCGTGTGGCGGCACCGGAGCTCGGTGTTGTTTTTCAGGCTGGTTGAGCGTGTCGGTGCCGCATACGCTGCGTCTGTCACTTTTCTCATCCCTATCTTTGGAATGATCTGGGGCGCGGCTTTCCTGGGGGAGGCGATCACATTGGTGATGATCGCTGGATGCGCGATCGTGCTCTTCGGAACAGCTTTGGCGAGCGGAAGGCTCGGGTGGATGCTGGCCCGTAGCGCATGACCGTCCGCTCTGGAGGGCGGCGTAGGACCGTTGTGGGTCGACAGCTGTCCGACGCGGCCCGGACTATGGCCGACTTCGCCCGCTGGTCGACGTCTGGCCGGGGTCGGTCAGGAACAGACATCTACGACGATTTATTGAAAGGCCGTTTCCGACTCACAAAGGGACGCATGCGGTAGATGTCGCGTCCCTCCGACGCTCTCTCAGTAAGCATCTGACTTGTACCGTTCCCCGTGTCGAAATTCGCGTACCTTATCGCGTTCTACCGTCAGTCGGTCATGTACGCGCGCCACGGCGTTGAAATCGAGCCGGGCACCATGGGCTACTGGCTGGGCAGTCTCCGCACGCATCAATCCCATTCGCGGACAGTTCACATCGTTGTCGTCAACGAAATTTGCGACGGTGCTAATTTCCATCAGATCAACGCGGCCGTATGGCTATAGCCGTTCAATAGCACCGTCCACGATGGCGTGCCATTCATCAGCGGAGGTCATCGAGACCGGCGTTGGGCCCTGGCAGGCGCTGGCAATCACCACGTCGGGATCGAGTTCGCGCAACAGGCCAAGACTGGCTCTGAGACTGGATTTTCGCCCTCCCGAGAGGGGCCAGATCAGCGTTCCCCAAGACTGCCCCTTGGGGAAGAGCGAATCACCGGTGAAGAGATAGGTCTTGCCGTGCGGCGAGCGGTACATGAAGCAGGTGCTGCCCGAGGTGTGCCCCGGCGTCGGAATGACCTCGATGTTGCCCAGGTGCGTCTCGCGCGCGTCGAAGGTCACGTCGATGGGGCTGTACGACTTGACCGCCTTGGCCTCCAGCTTGTGGCAGCACAGGGCCGACCCGAACGTCTGCTTGATCGTTGCCAGTGCCGGCCCGGCCTCGTCCCGGTGGGACAGGTACTGGCGGACGATCCCGCCCAGATCCTTGATCGGCTGCAGCTCCTCCAAGACACCGGTGCCGTAAAACAGGATGTTGCCTTCCGGCCGCGTCAGCAGATAGGCGTGCGAGGTGACGCCGTGGAACGGATGTTCCGTCTGCGTCTGCCAGAGGTCAGGGAAGAGCTGCTGCATGGTTCAAGTTTCCGAAGTCAAGATCGTCGCTCCGCGTCGCGGCGTCGCGTGGGCCGCAGCGAGCGCTTCGGTCGCTTGCGTGAAAACGAACTCGCGGTATTCCGCGAAGTTCTGCGGCGCCCGGCGCGCCAGTTCGAACAGGTCGGCGATGTCGGATGCACGTTGCACAGGCGTGCTCGCAAGCCAGCCATAGGCGTTCAACCCCCTCAACGTCAGTTGCCGAACCGTCAGGGGGATCGTGGAGATCGCCGACGGTCGTGGGTCGAGGCCACCATAGGTCAGCAAGGTGCCACCATCGGCGAGCACGTTCAGAAGTTGGGCGCTCATCTCGCCGCCGATCGGATCGATCGCCACGGCCGGGGCCTGCCCGCCTGTGGCGGTCACCTTGGCAGCCCATCCGTCGTGCTCCGAGCTGACGACGGCTACGCCGGGAACGCTGGGCGCCAGGATCGCTGCACCGGCGTCGCTGCGCACCAGCGCGATGGCCTTGGCATCGTGCATCTGTGCCAGCGCGATCAGGTTGTGGCCGACGCCGGAGCCGGCGGCCGTGACCAGCAACGGCGCGCCGCCGGAGGCAGCTAGTGCCGCACGCATGAGCACGATCGCGGTGATGCCATTGATGGCAATCTGGCACGCGGTCGTATCGCTGACATCATCCGGGACCGGAATGACGGCCATGGCGGGCGCGACCACGCGCTCCGACCACGTACCGCTCGCCGGGAAGAGCATCACACGTTGGCCCGGCTTGATGCCGGTGGCGGGATCGACGCCCGCGCCCACCTGTTCAACGACACCGACACCGTCGCCGCCGGGAACAGTTCCCTCAGCAGGGATCGGCGCGGGAATGTAGCCGCGCACCATCAAGTCGTCGAGCGGATGCACCATGCGCTTGGTGATGCGGACTGTGACTTCGTTGGGACCAGGTGGCGCCGGGGCGGCGATGTCTTCGAAGCCGAGCACTTCGGTCGGCTCGCCGTTTCGGCGGTACACATGAGCTTTCATCGGGATTCCTTTGCGGTATTCAGAACGGCGATCACGCCTGGCACGACACCTGTCGTGCACGCAATGCAGTTTGGCCCGACCCGATCGGTCGCGGAAGGTGGATGCTCCCGGAAAATTGCCTAATCCTCCTGAGGTCAGGCCAATCTTCTTGATGAAGGCGGAGCCCACGCTTAAAGTTGGGTCCATGGACGACGACTTCGAGACATATCGACGCCGCTTGGCGTCGCGAATCGCGCGGTGGACTGGCGACGCCGAGCAGTACAGGCCTGCGATTGCAGGCCTGACCTTGCACCGGCACACACACGCCGATTCGCCCTTCGACTGCCTGATGGAACCCGCCATCGCGGTGCCGGTTCAGGGCGTGAAGCAAACGTGGCTGGGCTCCGAGGTCTACACCTACGACAGGCATCGCTTTTTGCTCACGTCGTTGGACTTGCCTGTGGCGATGCAGGTTGCGCAGGCTTCGCTCGACTTGCCGTTCCTGAGCGTGGTGTTGCGACTCGACTCGCGTGCGATCAGTGACATAGTCGTGGAGACCGGCCTGCAGCATCTCCGGGAGCGGGCGGCCAACGGTCCCGGCATCGTGTTGGGCAAGACGACGGCAGGGCTACTGTCTGCTTTGGATCGACTGATCGGGCTGTTGGACGAGCCCGAGTTATTGCCAGTACTAGCCCCACTGCTACAGCGCGAGATCTTTTATCGCCTACTTCGCAGCGACGTTAAGGGCCACGTGTGGCAGATGGCTTCCATTGCCGATCAGAACCAGCGCATCGCTCGGGCCATCGACTGGCTGAAAAACCATTTTCGTGAGCCCCTGCACATCGTTGAGCTCGCCGCCCGAGTGGGCATGAGCGTGTCCCGCTTCCACCACCACTTCAAGCGCCTCACATCGATGAGTCCGCTGCAGTTCCAGAAGTGGCTGCGCCTGACCGAGGCTCGAAGGTTGATGTTGGTCAAGGGCTTGAATGCGTCGACAGTTGCCTATGAAGTGGGCTATGAAAGTCCCTCCCAATTCAACCGGGAATACGCGAGGCAATTCGGCACGCCACCGCACCGCGATGTAACCGAACTGATGCCGCACGCCGCGGTCCCCGCCGGCTAGTCGTGGCAGACAAGCGTCCGTCACAACAAGGGCCGCGTCGCGCGCAGGCTCGGGCATGAACGACGCCTGGAGTGACTGGTGTTGAGTTCGGTCATGACGTTCATACGCGTGGAACGGAAGACTGAACTGGGTCGCCTACAGACCGCCGCCGGCCGGGCCGCGTCCATTGCACTCGCCCATGCAGCGCTCAGGGCCCCACTGCCTATCCGGCCCCCGCCCCCGTCCAGCCGCAGCCGTGCGATGATGCACCACGGCAAACCTGAGATTTGAAATGACACCTGCATTCGACGAGGCCACAGCGGCGGCGATCGCCGCGTTTGCCGAACTGGATTTCTACACGGCCATGCAAGCGATGCGCGCCGAGGCCGACTACGACTACGAACGGGAGCAGTGGATCTCGCGGTACATCGATGAGCACGGCGGTGGCGCGGACGATGCGGCATACGACGCTTTGCACGCACAGGCCCAAGCAACCCCGGAATACGCGCAGTTCCTCGATGCCATTCGCAAGGAAATCCTCGACTACTTCGGCATAACCAACGATCAACTGGACTGGGTGATCCTGCTGCGCAATGACGACAGCAATGAGGTTTGGGAAGCAGTCAACCACCGGCGGAACGTCCTGGGAACCGGCGAAGTACGCGGCGATCTCTGATCATCGCCGGCCGTCGAGGGTTTCGAAGCGATTGCCAAGAAGTTCGACCAGCCGTGTCTCACATCCGGAAAACGAGTACCCGCGCCGCTGCGAGATCATGAACGTGAGCGGCCGCATGTGCCATGCGCGTCGTTGCAGTTCGACAAGTGTCCCCTTGGCCAGGTCTTCCTCGACCATATGCCGCGGCATGTGCCCCCAGCACAAGCTTCCTCTGAGTAGATCGTGCTTTGCGCCGAGGTCGTTCACCCACCACTGGCGTTCACTGGCGACCCCCTGTTGTGTCTTTTCGGCATCCGGCTGATTGTCGGTTACGACGAGCTGGATGTGCCGGCCGAATTCCTCCCGCGGGATAGGCCTCGCCATTGCGGCCAGCGGATGCGATGGCCCACAGACGGTCACCATTTGCGCATCACATAAATGATGTCGTTCTATGGTGCCCGGGCTGACCTCGGGCACGTCCGTGATCGTTACCGCCAATCCGCACGTGCCTTGGAGAACCAACCGCTCGCCGCCCTGCATGGTCGTCATGCGCAGATTGATGGCAATCGTTGGAAAGTCCGCCTGCAGTGTGCGCAGGCATTCAATCAGGTGCGCCCGCGGAAAATACGTATCCACCGCGATCGAGACTTGCGGGACGCCGGTCTCAGCAATCGCAACCGCACGCATCTTCATTTCCTCGGTGCGTGAGATCACGCCGCGCGCATCAGGCAGGAGGCTGCGGCCCGCCGCCGTCAGCGTCGCTCTGCGCGTATTGCGCTCGAACAGCATCACGTCAAAGGCATTCTCGAGCGCGCTGATCGCGTGACTGATCGCCGACTGCGCACGCCTCAGTTCCCGCGCGGCCCCGGAAAAGCTTCCTTGGTCACACACGGCGACGAACGCGCGAAGTTGATTGATGGTGACGTTGTCGAGCATGTATCTAGAAAGTAGATGGTACTTATAGATATTCAGTCAATTGGCTTCATGAATCAAGCACGCCAGAATCGGGGTTGTCGCTTTCGTTTCGAAGGATGCATGACATGAACAGACTGAATGGAAAGACCGCTGTGATCACCGGTGGCGCAACGGGCATCGGCCGCGCCGCAGCCAAGCGCTTCATCGAGGAAGGCGCTTTCGTCTTCATCTTCGGCCGCCGGCAGGAGGCGCTCGACGCCGCGGTGGCCGACCTTGGACCCAATGTCCGCGCGGTGAAGGGCTCGGTCTCCGATCCAACCGATCTCGATCGGCTCTACGCGGCGGTCAAGGCGGAGCGCGGAACCCTCGACATCGTCTTCGCCAACGCCGGGACGGGAAGCCCGCTTCCTCTCGGCCAGATCACCGCCGAGCACATCGACGACATCTTCGGCACGAATGTGAAAGGGACGATCTTTACGGTGCAGAAGGCGCTGCCGCTGATGGACTCGGGCGGTTCGATCATCCTGACCGGATCGAGCGCCGGCACCACGGGCGCCCCGGGATTCACGGCCTACAGCGCGAGCAAAGCCGCGGTGCGCAATCTCGCCCGGACTTGGGCGGAGGACCTGAAGGGAACCGGCATCCGGATAAATGTGCTGTCGCCCGGGGCGACAGCGACCGAACTAGCCAAGGAGGCGCTGGGCGAAGAGGGCCAGAAGGCCTACGGTGCAATGACGCCGCTCCAGCGTATGGCCGATCCGGCAGAGATCGGAGCCGTGGCCGCCTTTCTTGCGTCGCCGGACAGCAGCTTCATGACCGCCAGCGAGGTCGCCGTTGACGGCGGCTTGGCTCAACTCTGAGGAGCAAAATCAGATGACGCAATCACTAAAGGGCAAAACGGCGCTCGTTACCGGAGCATCGCGGGGCATTGGCCGCGCCATCGCCGAACGTCTTGCAAACGACGGGGCGACAGTCGCACTGACCTACAACGCCAGCAAATCCAGCGCGGACGAGACGATCGCGGCCATCGAGAAAACGGGAGGCACCGCGTTCGCAATCCACGCCGATCTCGTTGACCCGGCGACCGTCCCAACCTTATTCGAAAGACTCGACGACGAGTTCACCAAGCGGCACGGAAGCAAGGCCCTCGATATTTTGGTGAACAACGCCGGCAATTCCGGCTGGCTTGGCTTCAAGGAGGCAACGCCGGAGAGCTGGGACACCCTAATGGCCGTCTATGCCCGCGCGCCCTTCTTCATCATTCAGGCCGCTCTCGAGCGTCTCGCCGATGGTGGCCGCATCGTCAACATTTCTTCCGCGGCCGCCACGAAGCCCGTCACGGCTGCGCCCGTCTACTCGATGGCGAAAGCGGCGATCAATACACTGACCCATACGCTCGCAATCGAGCTGGGGCCGCGTGGCATCACCGCGAACGCCGTAGCGCCGGGCTTCACGCGAACCGATGCGAACGCCGATTTTCGCGAGAATCCCGAACTCGTCAAGGCGGTCGAGGCCCAGATTGCGCTGGGCCGCTTTGGCGAGCCTTCGGAAATTGCCGCCGTCGTGGCGTTCCTGGCCTCTGATGAAGGCCACTGGGTGACCGGCCAGACGATTGAAGCGAGCGGCGGGTACAAGCTCTGACCGCGCATCGGGAAATGAAGGTAAGTCAGCTTGCCGGATTGCGTGCCATGACGATCCATGCCGCGCCGTCGATCATCACCGACCGCTCGCCGCGGAGGTCCGCGAAGACGGCACGAACCGCGGCCGAGGCGCGGGCGCGGATGTCGTCGGGCTGATCGGCGAGCGCACGCGACAGTGGGCCGACCTCGAGCGTCATCTTCACCGCGTCGTCGATCGCCGCGTCCCGCGTCCCGCCCTCGCCGAACGGGACGGAAGCATCGAAGGGCGCGATTGCGATATCGGTGAAGCCGGCCGCCGTCAGGATGCGTGCCACGCGCCCCCGGTCGCCGAACGAGAATGGGCCGGGCGCTTCGGGATCGGGCGGCGCCGTCGGCGGGACGATGCCCTTGACCGCGCCCATCGGCAGGCGCACCCAATCGTTCTCGGCCATGCCGCGCCAGCAGACGAACGCGACCCGCGCGCCCGGCTTGAGCGCACGGCGCATATGAGCGAACGCCGCCGTAGGATCGTCAAAGAACATCACTCCGAAGCGCGAGAACAGGATGTCGAACGCGCCCTCGGGCAGCTCGGCGCTGCGGGCGTCGGCCACCCGGAACAGGGCCGGCGTATCCTGTGGCGCAAGCGCGCGCGCTCGGCGGATCAGCGGTTCGGATATGTCCACGCCGAGCACTTGGCCACCCGCGCCGACGCGGGCGGCCAGATCCAGACTAGACGCGCCCGCGCCGCAGCCGACGTCCAGCACGCGTTCGCCCGCGGCGGGCGCGGCGGCTTCGATCGCGGCTTGACCGAAGGCCGCCATCATGGCATCGAGCCGGGCCTGGTACGCGACCCAGCGCTCCCCGCTTTGGCCCTTCCAGTCGGCTACCTGATAAACATTCTTCTCTGCCATGCCATCTCCTTTTCCAATCCGTTCTTAACCAGACTATCTGTCCGCGCGGTCGTTGCCACGGTGCGCGGCGATGAACATGGCGACGGCCGACCGGCAATAGGATTCGATTTCGTTGTCGTCCTCGGCTCTCGCCTGATCGAAGCGCGCGATCATCAGGAGATCGGATCCTTTGAAAAGCGCGGCAAACAAGCGGGCGGACCGGAGAGGATCGGGCACGTTCAGAACCCCCTTCACATGCAACTGACGCAACAGGGCCTCGATTTGGGCGATGACATGGGCGGGGCCGGCTTCGTAGTGGAGCTTGCTCAACGAGTTTTGATTCGTCTTGTCGGCCATGACCATGGCTTCGACACTGCGGACGTCTGATCTCAACAGCGTGCGAAGCAGTAACGATCCCACCGCCATGAGCTGATCTTCGACCGAACCGTCGACGCCTTCAAGAAGGGCCTGTGGTGCAAACAACTGATGGCAGCCGGCCGCGATGGCCGCGCTGAACAGCGCCTCCTTGTTCTCGAAGTGCCGATAGATGCTGAGCTTCGATATCTTCGCCCGCTGGGCGACCTTGTCCAACGTCGTCGCTTGAAAACCCAATTCCACAAAGAGCTCGCCCGCGGCGTCGACGATCGTTTGGGCAAGCGCCTCGTTCGCGGGCCGGCCACGCCGGCCCTGTCTACTTTCGGTCACGACAATTCCAGTACTTGACAGTATCTCAATACTTTAATTACGATACCATGCAGTACCTGAAATGTGCAAGCCAATGGGTTGGCGTCCTCCAAATGAGGTTTCCGCAGGGCCGTCCGGCGATATCGAAGCCGCATTGTCCGGCCGGTCAACACAGCAATGGGTGACTTTCTCGTCGATGCCGAAGCCCTGCGCGTTGCCCGTCTTGAGCGCGTATCGCCGGACGATATTGCGCACCAGGCCCAGCCCACCCCTCCATCCACAACACGGAGCCCATCACCATGGATGACGTCATCATCATTGGCGGCAGCTTTGCCGGCCTCGCCGCCGCCCTGCAGCTCGGCCGTGCCCGCCGCAAGGTCACCGTTCTTGACACCGGCCGGCCGCGTAACCGCTTTGCCGGCCACTCGCATGGCCTGCTCGGCCATGATCACAAGCCGCCGCTGGACATCCTACTCGAGGCGCGGCAGCAGCTGGCGCGCTATCCAACGATCAGGCTGGTCCATGCCCGGGCGGAAAGCGTGACCGGCGCCATCGACGATTTCTGCGTCGTCACTGACGATAACGAAAGCCTAAGGGCGCGCCGCCTGATCCTGAGCTATGGCGTCGCCGACCAGATGCCTGATGTTCCGGGCTTTGCCGAAAGCTGGGGCACGTCCATCGTGCCCTGCCCCTACTGCGACGGCTTTGAAGTCGCCGGCCAGCATTGGGGCCTCGTCTGGTCCGGCCCGCAGTCGCACCAGTCTGCCAGGCTGTTCCACGATTGGACCGACAAGTTGACGGTCTTCGCCGATGGTCACGACATTTCCCCCGATATCCAGGTCGATCTGGCGCGCCGCAAGATACCTGTCGTCGATGGCCGGATCGTCGAGATCGCCCGTCACGGTGGGCATACCGCCACCGTCAATCTCGATTCCGGCCGCAATGTCGCGGTCGACATCCTGTTCGCGCATCCGCGCAACAAGCCGTCCGCAAGCCTGCATGAATCACTAGGCCTCGCCACGGTCGATACGCCGACTGGCATCGTCCTCAAAGTCGACGAGCGCCGCCAAACCAGCATGCCCGGCATCTACGCCGCCGGCGACCTCGCCACCCCCTTCTTGCCCTCGGTCACCCAGGCATCATCGCAGGGCGCGATGGCAGGCATATTCGCCCAGCAGTCGATGCTGGTTTAAGAGCACAGATTCAGAGCAAATTTTTTTGGGGCGAATGGCCGGAGATTGCCGCGCGTCAATCATGCCTAAATCCTCATTGCCCTTACTGCCCGTTCCAAATTTGCCCGCACAATCACGCGATGAAACGGCGCAATTGCCGCAAGATAGATTCGGCCTAGTCTGTTATGGCAATGCACCACCGTACCCGCGAGCAGCTCTCGTCCATTTTCCGCTTCGGCGAGAAGTTGGATGGTGGCGCGGAAGTCGAGATGCCGGTCATCCGCGCCCACTACCAACTCCGTCGCGCTCTTTGACAGCAGCGGCAAGTAGCCGATTACCGGCCCACGCGCCGCTGCGGCAAGACCGACGGCGCGAGACGATTTGACGCCGGCTGTCACCATCACCCCATCGCGAACACACGTGAGCGCGCGAATCCACCACGCCTGCCGCTCGAACGCCGTGCGTGCCAACACCTCTAGATCATCGCTGGCCTCCGCCGGCAGTCGAATTGCAAAGGCGTCCAAAAGGTCCGCGCCAGCGTAAAGCGGTGCGAGCACGCTGTTACTAGGCATGGGCACGGCGCGCGCTTTGGCCAAGGCGGTATTCCGCGGTTCGTTCATGGTGTTCAGCAGCCTCCTCGTGTCAGCGGCTCATCGATGCGGGCGAACTCGGTTGTTCAAACCTTCGGTACCTTCCCCAGTCCAAGCTTTTCGATTGCCTCGTACGCGTCGATCACCATCGTCGCGATCTCGCCCACGGTGACACGCAATCCCGTCGCGCGGGAGCGCATGTGTTCATAGGCTTCGTTCTCGGTAAGCCGCTGCGCCTCCATCAGGATACGCACGGCCTTTTCGACATGGCGCCGCGCCTTGATCGCCTCCTCCAGCTTGCCGATCTTGTTTTGCAGCCGTTGCTGGTAGCCCGACGAGGCCCGGGCGAGCACGAGCGTGCTCAGGATCCCGCTGGAACGGTACGGCTTCGTGATCACGCCGTGCGCCTGCGTGTCCACCAGCATTTTCAGGGCAGTGGGATTCTCGTAGTCGGACAAGGCGATCAACGTCGCGTTCGTATCGGCCGCGCACCAATTGCCAGCGCATCGAAGCTCCGGTCCCACCAGAAAAAATATGACGTCGGCATCCGCCGGCAACTGAGCAGGAAACGGCCAGATGACGCGGACCGGGCAGCCGATCCGGCGCAACTGCTCCTCCAAGACGCTTCGGTCGTCACCCGGCGGATGGATGACGGCCGCGCGCAGCGAGCGCAGATCATCGAATAAGCGACGCGCGCTCGTCATGAACGTTCCCCGTCAAGCCAGAATTCGGCTAGGCCGTATGCGGTTAGATAGGGATCCGGTTTGACGGGCCCGCGGCTCTCCCATACGACATCGAACCTGCCGTCCGATCTGCAAATCGCGATGCGCGGCGTCAAGACAGCGTGGTTGTTGCCGGGATCGATCCTAAGCAGGCCTTCCGGCGAATCGAATTCCACCTCATGAACGGCTTCGACCAGTCTCGCCGTATCGAGCGTTTGCGCCCGCGCAAGCGCCCGGGCGAATAGATGCACTTGGTTGTAAGCCATCTCGGACCACATGCTGGCCGGCTCATCTCCGAATCGCGCGCGCCACGCATTCAAATAGCGGCGATTGCTCTCGTTGTCCAGCGTATTGACATAGCTGGCGGAAACGATATGCCCGCCGCACAGTTCCGGGCCGATCATACGAATCTCGCCTTCGGTCATGGTCAGGCTGGCGATGGGATGGCGCGTCGGATCGAAGCCCCGTTCGCGGTACAACTTGTAGAAGGTCCGCGCCCCGCGGCCAATCAGCGTCGAAAACACCACATCCGGGCCGACGGATTCGATCTCGTCGATGACGGTTTTTAGCGACGCCGGATCGGCATCGCTCGGCAGGTAGACTTCGTCGACGACTTCCCCTCCGTGGTCTTCCACGATGTCTCGAATGATACGGTTGGATTCACGCGGATAGATGTAATCGGCACCGACAAGAAAAAACCGTCGCCCGACGTTGCGCAGCAGCCAGGCCGCGAGTTGCAAGCTGTTCTGGTTGGGCACCGCGCCGGTGTAGATCACGTTTGGCGAATACTCGAATCCCTCATAGATCGAGCAATACCACAATAACGCGTTATTGCGCTCGATCACCGGTAACACGGCCTTCCGGCTCGACGAAGTCGAGCACCCGAAAATGACCGTCACATCGTCTTCCTGCAGCATGCGCGTGGCAAGGCGGCGGTATTCGTCCGCGTCTCCCTTGGGATCGTAGACCACCGGATCGAGCAGGCGCCCTGCGACGCCGCCCGCCGCATTGATTTCCTCGATCGCGAGAACGGTACCGAAGAAGTGCTCCGATTCGGTTACCGAGGTCACGCCGGCCCGCGAATACAAAACGCCGATGCGCCATTGCTCGTCGCGCCCGTTGCTCGCAGGTTGGCTTTCCTTAGTCATGAAGCAACTCCCTGATTCAAGAACGATACGCAGCAATCGCGCGTTCCGCGAATGCCGCGGCACTCAGGCATCGTGCGTCGTCCCACGGACGGCCGATGATCTGCACGCCGATCGGCCCCCCTCGTTCGCCGAGCAATCCAGGGACGCTGACGCACGGACATCCGAGTAGCGTCCAATTCCGATTGAACGAGGGGTCGCCCGTGGAATCGAATCCCACAGGCGCCTCGTCGGGCGCGCTCGGTGTCAGGAGCGCGGTGACACCCTCGAACAATCGCGCGAGCCTATCCTTGGCATGCCCCATCAAGGCACACGCCTTCGCGTATGCCGCCGTGTCCACCGAGCTCGCCCGATCCATGAATCCCGCAAGGATGGGCGACAAGTCGTTTCGATGATGATCGAACTCGTATCCCAACGCGCGCCACGCCTCGTAGCTTTGAATCGTGTCGTGCGCGTCAATCAAATCGGCCATCCAAGAATCGAAGCGAATCCGCTTCACACGACCGCCCGCCCCTTCGATCGCTGCAATAGCGACATCCAGCACGGCGCTCGCATTTGCGGATGCCTTCGTCCATGGGTAGCTTTCCGGAATGCCAAACGCTGGCATGTCGCCCACATCGCCGACCGCGAGTTGACGCCCCGACAAGGCCTGAGCCAAGTACGCCACGTCGGGCACGCCCGCGGCGAAAAGGCCTACCGTGTCGAACGACCACGAGAAGCACTTCATACCGACCGTCGATAGCAATCCAAACGTGGGCTTATAGCCGGCGATCCCGCAAAACGACGCGGGACGGATGGTCGAGCCGCCCGTCTGCGAGCCGATCGCGAACGGTACCATTCCGGCTGCCACGGCGGCAGCGGATCCCGACGACGATCCCCCGGGCGTTCGCTCCATGTCGTACGGATTGCGCGTAACAGTCGGCGCCATATAGGCGAACTCGCTGGTTGTCGTCTTACCGACGATGATCGCGCCGTTCCTGCGCAACAGCGTGACGATGGCCGCATCGGATTTGGGCTGATGTCCGGCATATATCGGCGACCCGTAACTCGTCGTCAAATTTTGGGTGTCGTAGATGTCTTTCACCGCAACCGGAATGCCGGCCAAAGGCCCCGACGCAACCGCGGCGTTCGCCATCGCCGCCTCGCGCCGTGTAACGGCAGTCATCGCGTTGATTCGAGGATCGACTTCGTCGATGCGCGCGAGCGAGTCGAGCACCATGGCGCCGCGCTCACGTGGAACGCCACCGGCTCCAAGCGCGGGTTTCAATCCCGAGACGGGCTGATAAAGAGAATTGGCAATCATCGGATTCGGGTTTCCTGTTTTCAGCGATCAGACGCGCAAGTGACCGAAGATCGATTCCGCCGCGCCTTCATCCTTCGCGTCGCCGTGGTCGACGATCTCGCCTTGCTTCAGGATGGCATAGCGGTCCGCGACCTCGAGGGCAAACGGAACGTGCTGTTCGACGAGCAGGAGTGACGTGCCGCGGCGGTTGCGTTCCCACAGCAGCGCTTGCGCAAGACGATCGATGACCGAAGGTTGCAGGCCTTCCGTGATTTCATCGAGCAGGATGACCGAGGGTCGCATCATCAACGCTCTGGCAACTAGCAGCATCTTCTGTTCGCCGCCGGAGAGCGTTCCGGCGTACTGCTTGAGGCGACTCTTGAACACAGGAAATATGGGCTCGATTTCCGCGAAGCGCTCGTCGAAGACGGATACCTTCGGCAGCCCGAGCCGCAGGTTGTCGCGGATGGTGAGGTCCTGAAATAGCGCGTGCTCCTGGGGCGCATAGGCAATGCCGGCCCGCGCGATCTGGTGCGACGGTGCATGAGTGATGTCGAGCCCGTTCACCTGGATCGCCCCGGATTTCTTCGGCAGATAGCCCATGATCGTCTTGAGCAAGGTCGATTTGCCCATGCCGTTCTTGCCGAGCAATGCGACGGCCTCGCCGCCCGACACCGTCATCGATAGCTTGCGCAGCACGATCGAGGCCTTGTATCCGCTGGTCACGTCCTGCAAGTTCAATGCGATAGCGCTCATGATGGTTCCCCGCGATTGGCGGATCCGTGGCCCGCCGCAGACTGCGGCGTCCCCGCATAGATCGTTTTGACAAGCTCCGAATTGACGACTTCATCGAAGCTGCCTTGCATCACGATGCGACCGTGATGAAGGACCACGATCCGCGTGGCGATCTCGGCGACAAAATCGAGATCGTGTTCGACAAGCAGACAGCAGAGCCGATATCGATGGGCCAGCGAGGCAAGGACACTCCCGATCTGAGTACGTTCGGTCTTGGTCAACCCCGCTGTCGGTTCGTCGAGCAGAACGATGCGCGGTTCCAGCGCCAGCACCATGGCGAGCTCTAGCGCTTGTTGCTCACCGTGCGACAGATCCTTCGCAACGGTGCCGAGCTTCCGGTCGAGGCCCGTCGCGCGAACGACTTCAAGCGCATAGGGCGGTAGCGCCAGCGAGTTCGAGCGCTGAAACAGCGAAGGCTGCTCGATGAGCGTACCCGCGATCCGCAGGCATTCCGCGACCGTCAGGCTATCGAAGATATTGGCATTCTGGAATTTGCGGCCCAACCCGAACCGCACGCCGCGGTCCGGCGGGAGTTGCTTGATATCGTTGCCGCACAGCACGACTCGTCCCGCGGAACGTTCGGCGCCGTCGCTCATGCAACGCATCAATGTGGTCTTGCCCGCGCCGTTCGGGCCGATCAAACCGATCAACTCGCCGGCATCGGCATGCAGATCGATACCCTGCAGCACCTTCAGACTGCCGAAATGCTTTGCGACGTCGTTCATTTGCAGCGCAGGTTCTGAGGCCCCCTGCGCGGACCGCGCTTGCACAGCTCGCTCGACCAGGATAGGTTGTGTGCCGGTGCCGGCACCGGCCAGCCTATGGAATGGCCTCGCGAGCAACGGCACAAGCCCCTGTGGAAGCAAGACGATGACGGCCACGAACGCAGCGCCGAGAATCAATTGCCACGCGAACGGCAAGCTGCCGCTGAGGTACGAGGTCACGACATTGATCAAGAGCGCGCCGACGACCGGCCCCCACAGGGTGCCTCGGCCGCCGAGCGCCACCCAGATGATCAATTGCGTGCCGAGAACGAACCCGGTGAGTTCCGGCGCGACCACCCCGCTAAACGCGCCGTAACCAAACCCCGCGACACCGGCGACGATCGCCGCTACGATCAACAAGACGATCTTGACGAGCGACGTATCGATACCGAGGTACTGGCAGCGCGACTCGTTGTCGCGAATCGCCACCAGCGTGCGGCCGCCGTCGCTGCGTACGAAGAACCAGGCTAGCGTTGCGACGATCAGCAAGCCCGCACCCGCGATTCCATACCATGCCTGAAGCGACAGGTCGAAGGTTTCATACCCCGTGAGGCCCGAGCTCGAACCCGTCCACTCGCCGCCCGACAACAGCAATTGGGACAGCACGATCGGCAGCACGAGCGACATGACGGTCGCGAAGAAAGGCGATGCGCCGCGGTAGAAGGACAGCCAGCCGAGCACTGCGGCGACGGCCGCGGCCACCGCGATCGCCACGCCGAGTCCCAGCAAGACGTAGCTCGGCGAAAACCCGCCATGTGTGAAGACGAGACCCGCCGCGTAAGCGCCGATGCCGAAAAAGGCCGATTGACCGAACGTCAGATAACCCGTATAGCCCCAGAGCACGTCCACGGTCACAGCAACGATCGAGAAGAAGAACGCTTGAATCAGGACGTTCAGCAGATACGTGCCGAACAGGAAAGGACCGGCGATCAGAAGCGCGATCGCCGGCCCGCCGACCAGGAGCAATCCGCGCATGTGCCGCATCCGATTGTCGGCCGCGCGCAGTCCGATGCCGACATTGCCCGGCGACGCAGTAACCTTAGCCATGAGAGAACCCCTGCGGACGGATACGCAACGTAAAAGCAGCGAGCACAGCGATGGTCAGGCCGCCCAATACCGGGCTGACGAAGGTACTGACCAGCACTTGGCATGCGCCGAATACCAGGCACGTGGCCAGCAGGCTCACCATCGAATATCCCGCCACCATCACCAGCATGAAAGCATTGATCAGATAAGCCAGTCCCATGTTCGGCTCGACGCTGGATAGCGGTGTCATCAACGCTCCGGCCAGGGAGCCGAGCGCGGCGCCGAGGCTGAAGGTGATGAAGCGAATCCGGCCGGAGTGAATTCCGAGCCCGCGTGCCAGGTCCTCGTTCATGATTACCGCGCGGGTCTTGACGCCGAAGCGTGTGCCGGAAAGCAGCGCGGTCAAAAGCAAGCACAAGCCCGCGGCGATCGGGACCAACAGCAAGCGGTAGGCCGAATATTCGACGCCTGCGACCGAAATGGCCCCCTTCAGCGGTGTTTCGACAAACTGCACCTCGCGACCGAACGCCATGACGATGAGCTGGCCGATCACGATCCCGAGCCCCCATGTGGCGAGAATCGCATCGAGCGGGCGCTTATACAGAGGCCGCACGATCACTTGTTCGACCAGCATGCCGACTGCCACGCCGACGACCAGCGCGAGCGGTAGCCCGATCCAAGGATCGAGCTTCAATTGCGTCACAACGAAGCTTGCATAGGCGCCCATCGTCAGCAGAGCGCCATGCGCGAAGTTGACGATTTTCATCACGCCGAAAATCACCATCAACCCGGCAGTCACGATAAAAAGGATCGCCGCGGTCGTTAAAACGTCCAGTGCCAAAACCATGTCCGTCTCCGGTTCACGTTTGCCCGCACAACCTATCGAAGGACGAGCAAGCAAACGTGCGATCTCAAATCCTTACTTGATATTCGGGCATTGCTTGCCCGGGTCGACATTCGTGAATGTCTGAAGGATCTTCACCGAGCCGTCCGTCTGAATCTGCCCGAGCCGCATCGCAAGCGGCGTGTGGCGGCTCTCGTCCATTTTCACAGGGCCGCGCGGCCCGTCGAACGACACCTGCCCGAGTGCCTTGATGACCTTATCGGGATCCGTCGTGCCGGCCTTTTCGACCGCTGCCTTGTAGAGGAAAAACGCTTCGTATTGCGGCTCCGAAAGTTCATTCGGGGTCTTCAGATTCTTGCCGAAGCGTTTGCGCATCGCGTCGAGAAACTTACCGTTCTCCGGCGTACCGATACTCGTCAGGTAGGAGCCGGACATATAGATGCCCGTGGCGACGTCCCCCATGCTCTTCGCGGTACCTTCGTCGATGGCCAGGTTGCCGTAGGGCAGCGTCAGCCCAGACGCCTTCAATTGCTTGGCCAAGGCGACGTTGGGCGCGCCGCCGGCTGTCGCGCTGATCAGCGCGTCCGGATGAGCCGAGCGGATCTTCGAGAGGATCGGCGTCCAGTCCGTGCCGTCGATCGGCAAGTATTCTTCGCCGATCACCGTTCCGCCGTGCAGCGTGATGTATTTCGCCGTGAAATCGAGCATGCCGCGGCCAAAGGCATAATCGTTGCCGACGAGATAAAAGGTTTTCGCGCCTTTGCTTTTCTCGAAGTAGTCGACCACCGGCGCAACCTGCTGGTCCGGCACCCAACCGTTGACGTACATCCATGGGCTGCAAGACTTGCCCTCGTAGAACGACGTATAGATGAATGGCTTCTTTCCCCGGGCCACGATGGGCAGCGCCGCGTTGCGGGCCGCACTGGTTTCCATCGAAATGACGGCATCGACGTTCTTCTGGAAGACCAGCGTGTCGTACGCCTTTTGCGCGCCGACGGCGCCGGACGCGTCATCCGCGATCTCGAGCTGAACTTTGCGCCCGAGAATTCCGCCTGCCGCGTTGATTTCGTCGACGGCAAGCTGCGACGACTGCACGACTGCAGGCGCGACCACGCTGTTGGCGCCGGACAAACCCACGGCAACGCCGATCTTGATGGGTTCCGCGGCGCATGAAGCGGTGCTCGACGCCAGCGCAGCCACGACCATGCTGACGGCGCCGATGAGAATCTGTAGTTTGGACGGTTTCATAGTGTCTCCTTCACGTATCGTGGGATTGGATTCAGAATCATGCGGACATCGTTGGCTCGCTTATGCGGGCGAGGAAGTCCAGCCAGTGCCCAGCATTGGGTCGTACACGTCGGAGCGCCGGTCGCGCAGTACGTGATTGAATGCGTTCAGCGTGCGCCCGGACCGCGCCCGCTCCAGATCGAGTGCGGCGTACAGGATTTCCTCGCGGTCGCAACTGGACGGGCCGGCCATGGGCCATCCGTCGGCGCCCACGATCAAGCTCTGGCCGATAAAGGGCTGGCCGCGCTCCGTTCCGATCCGATTCGCGCAAGCGATCATCAGACCATTGCTATGCGCCGCGGCCATCGTGAGTATCGTGGCCATCGCCGTTCGATCGCCCGGTTGTCCCGGCATCGGAACCCAGTTCGTCGGGACGCAGACGATGTCGGCACCTTGCGTGGCAGCCAACCGATAGACCTCGGGAAACCATCCGTCGTAGCAGATGGCGATCGAGATCCGCCCCAAGGGGGTATCGAAGACCGGCACGCCGAGATCGCCGGGTTCGAAGAAACGGTTTTCGTCGTTCCAAAGATGGAGTTTTCGGTACGTCCCGATCGTTCCTGACGGACCGATAAAAACGGCCGAATTGAAGAGCCGGTTGTCCGCCCGTTCGGCAATGCCCGCAACGATGTGAACTCCGAGCCGTCGTGCCGCATCCGCCCAAATCCGAGTCGTTACGTCGTCCGGCAATACTTCCGAGAGCGCGAACGCTTCATCTCTGTCCGCAAAGACATACCCCGTGTTGGCTAGCTCGGGCAATACCACCAGGGAGGCGCCATTGCGTGCCGCCTCTTCGATGTAGCGAACCGAACGCTCGACGTTTTCTCGCTTTTCGCCGACGTGGGGCTCCATCTGTATGCAAGCGACGAAGGTGCTGGTGCTCCCCTGCTCGGGCAGAGCGTGCTGCTTGATTTCCAATTTTGTTCTCCAAAAGCAAAAAGCCCCCGAACTGGCGTAGTACGCAAGTTCGGGGGCTGCATAGCCTTCCATATGTAGCGCGGCATCGTTGCCGCTGATTGCCCTTGAAACCAGGCAATCGATCGTGCAAATTTACGAGGCCCGTATTCGGCCGTCAATCACATCTCTCGAACTCTAGGGAAAGCACCTACGACGGCCTGCACGATATGATCGATACGCGCACTCGTCGATTTGTCGCCCACGTTCGAAGTGGCTCCAAACTGGCCGACGGACTAAACCGCTCGCGCGGTAGGCACTACGGTCCGACGCCGGAGGCCGGGGAGAGGCCGGCCCCAAGCGGCCGGTCGCCCTGGTGGAAGCCAGATGTCCGCTTCCGAAGGTGGGGCCGACGTACGAGGGTTCGCCTGGCGGTCTCGGAGGACGACGTGTCGTCGCCGATTTGCGCCGAAATGATCCCCGTTGAATCGTTACAATTACCCCGTTGAGTTCCTCCTTCGGAAGTACCGAGTGCGAGACATTCTGACGTCCTGGTTTTGGAGCGGCGATGCCATTCGCAGTCGACGCGTGAGCGACATCGTTTTATCAGGCACGGTCGACGTGCCTGTGCCGTCTGCACGCGTACTTGCGGATTGGGATAGGGAGACGTCGTCGCGGCTCGTCCTGGAACCCGGGGACGTCGAGGTGATGCCTTTGGCACGAACGCAAGCGCGCTGGCCCGACTACAAGCGCTGCGTGCAGGCAATGTCCGACTGGACGGGCGCGCTTGGACTGTCCAACGTACTTGCCTCCAGTGACGTGGCCCTGATGGCCTGTCGCGGCGCGAGGTACCACCATGACGGTGCCCAATATGGCGGTGCGGCCTTTTGCAATCTCTTCCTGAGCGAGGACAAGGGGCTGGACTTGCATTTTCCCTCTACAGGCCTTCACATTCCTCTAACCCGGGGAACAGCCGTGATATTCGATACTGGCCACCCTCATGGCGTCATTCAACGACGCAGCAGCGGTTTTAGTATGGCCGACTTCGGGCCAGACCAGGATTGCCTCCAGATATTCCTGACGTGGGAGCTTCCGATTGAAGACGCCGATGTCGCGCGCGCGCTCGAGGTGGCATTCGATATCGACACTTCGGACTCGCTGCAACGGGATGAAGAGCAGGTCTTGTTGAACGGCGCACCGGCTGCTGTGTGCCCGGAATCTGGTCGCTGGTACCGGGTGGACTGATCGCCCGCGTCACCGATCGGCGACGCACGACCCACTTCGGCCTTCGGGCCACTGCCAGTCAGAGGACTGTTATTAGTCGTTAACGGCCCCCAAATACAGATACTCTACGGATTGTGAGCTTTCAACGATAGAATCGGCGCGATGCAGGTTGGCCGGTAGAGAGACCAGAAAGTGAAAGGATAACGGGGTGGCTATGCAACGCAAATACAAGTGGTTGGGCATTGGCCTGGGACTGCTCCTAGTAGGCCACTACTTGCAGCTTCTCGGACTACATATAGCGGCGCGGCATCAGCCGGAACACGCTACCACGCGAGGCCAGGTACGCCTGATGAGCCGGGTAGGAAGGACTTACTGGGTGAGGCCGAATGCTAACTCCACCTATCAGTTCGTGCGCTTCGGCGACGAAAATACGGCCGATAGCATTACACACGGCATTGCGGCTAAGGATACTGAAAGCTTTACGGTGACACAGCTTTCAGCGCGACCCAATTCCGATAGCGGAACATATCAGGTCCGCTTCTCTGACGGGACCTTGAAGTGGATGGATGATTCAGCATTCAACATTCATTTATACAATGCTGACCCCAGGGTCAAAATGAAAATTACCCCTGAGATTTTTGAGGAAGACCCTCGAGCGGTCGATGCTCGCCTCAAAGGTCGGCCTGGCGCGGGGTGGTATGCATCACTGGGTCCCGACGCCGAAAAGCCTTCCAACGTTTCATTTGGAATGACCGAGGAACAGGTACTGGCGTCAGCTTGGGGGAAGCCAAATCGCGTGATCACCAAGCAAACGCCTACAGGTATCGTTGATCTTTGGATGTATGGCGGCGACTTTATCTCATTTAGGAACGGACATCTGGAAGAGGTGTTGAACGACATGTGAGCATTGGAGCGCTTGGTAAATCGCTTCGTGAGAGATGCGCATAGATTCATCGTCCGGGAAATCTACCTGCAATCGATTGGAAATTTGCTCGGGTGACCAGCTGTTGACCCACGTTCGGTCACCGCGATGCGGTTTATTTCGTCCCTTGAACGGCGCCTGCCTCGGCCCGGAAATTTCACGTCCATCAGTGCCATATACTTTGCCCTCCAAACGTTCCCCGCAATAGGTTTCGACATGAATAGTGGCATCCCGCCACGATAGCGGAACCAGCGCGAACCTACCGCTTGAGACACGCTGACCGCCTCCGCTGCTTTCTCACTTGTAATGCCAGTCGCGATGTGTTGCCAGAACCGACGCTCGATCTCATGTCCAAGTGATGGCGCGCCCGGAGAGTACATCGCCTCACGCCCTGTCAACCGATACACCTGCTTCGCACTGCGTCTCATGCAACACCTCCTCGATCAAAGGTGTTGCGACGACCGGTTGAATGCGCCCTGCATCTCGGAATATCTTTCATGCGCTGACGGAAGGCGAGTATCTGAGTGCTTCGTCCATTCAGGAAGCAACGAAGCATCTACAGGAAGGCTGCATGTATGCGAGCCGAATGGGGGCGCCATTGATGATTGCCAATGAAACTCGAACTATTCTCGAACAGATGCAAAGCCGGTATAGCTCGGCAAAGCACATCGACGAACTGGCGATCCTCTACCCTGCGCTGGCTCGGCTGGGTGCGTGATGGTGTCAAGGCGCAACGGCCGTTGTAAAATTCCTAGACTTCGGCCCCCATCGATCGAAATCGAACCGTCATCTGCAACGATGGTGCGCGGCTGGAATGGAACGATCAGGGTGAGTTCAGCCGAGTGCCACGATAGGTTGGGGGCGGTAGCGGCCATTCTGATAATAAGGATCACAAAATCGAATAGCGGTTTTGCAGACCACCTACATACAGCTTTCTGGCGATTTCGAGCAGCTTCTCGCGGCACACATCGAAGGCACCGAGTATCGAGCGTTCGTCATTGCCCACGCCAGGCTGCAGATTTTCAGCATCGCATCGTCGACCACGAAGGTGATTTCCCGGGAGTTGTCGTATCCCCAGAAGCTTACGCAGTGACGGCCCGCATCATAGCTGCGACTAGGGTTGGGAAATTGGAGCGCCACGATCAGCTTTTCTCGTTTGTGACCGAATAACGCCACTTGCTGGCGTTTGAATCGATGGAGGCGTAGCTCAGACGTCTCTTGTCAGCGCGCAGAGCGTCCGCCGTTTCGAGTCGTTGAGCAGCGGTCTTGCGCTCGATGGCGTATTCGCTCGGGGCGCCAGTCGGTCTGGAAGCAGGTTTGATGGGTGATTGCATGATTGCTCTCGCAGCAGTAGGTAGCGTAAGGCGACCGGTCAAACCACTGTACACCCTTTGTACAATACCGGTGTTCTTTCTTTGCAGAACGTCCATGGGTTTGGCTCGCCGCCTCTTTGAATGTGTGCCTCGGGCTAACTTTCAGATAAGGTCGCGACCAACACAGATAAGTCCAGCAACAGCGTATGCGATCCTGCATCCAGCGGCACCCGGACGCCTTCCCCGTTGCAGTCAACAGGCTCGCCGTCGAGCACGGCATGCATCGGGCCGCAGCGCGAGATTGATGCGACGCAAATCTCATACCGCGTCGAATGCATGTCAACGGTTGCCGTGAAGCCGGGCCACGCATCCGGAATACAAGGGTTCATCACCAGCCAATCGCCTTCCCGCCTGATTCCCAGAATGCCCTCCACACCGGCGCGGTACATCCATCCCGCCGACCCCGTGTACCAGGTCCAGCCGCCGCGGCCGACATGAGGCGCCACCGAATATACGTCGGCTGCAATGACATAGGGCTCGACCTTGTAGCGATCGACCTCGACCGGCGTGCGCGCATGGTTGACCGGATTGAGCAGCGCAAACAGTTCAGCTGCGCGGTTGCCGTCGCCGAGTTTCACGTACGCCAGAATCGCCCACATCGCCGCATGGCTGTACTGACCGCCGTTCTCGCGTAGCCCCGGCGGATAGCCCTTGATATAGCCCGGATCGCGCGACGTGCGATCGAACGGCGGCGTGAACAGCAGCGCCATCCCGTCGTCGCGGTGGATCAGATGCTTCTCCAGCGAAACCATGGCCAGCGCGGCACGCGCCGGGTCCGCGGCACCCGACAGCACTGCCCATGACTGAGCGATCGAATCGATCCGGCATTCCTCGTTCGTGTGTGAGCCTAACCATGTGCCGTCGTCGAATGTCGCACGGCGATACCACTCGCCGTCCCATGCGTCGCGCTCCAGCGCAATGCGCACCGACGTTGCATGCGCGCGCCAGCGTGCGGCACGCTGTGCGTCGCGCGCTTCGGCGAGCGGAGCGAACAGCTCGACGGTGCGCAGCAGCAGCCAGCCGAGCCAGACGCTTTCCCCGCTGCCTTGCGCACCGACCCGATTCATCCCGTCGTTCCAGTCGCCGGTGCCGATCAGCGGTAAGCCATGCACGCCGGTCAACGCGATACATTGATCGAGGCCGCGGGCGCAATGCTCGAACAGCGACGCGGATTCGTCCGCGATCATCGGCTGGAAGAACGCATCGTGCTCGCCGGGCCGCAATAGCGGCCCATCGAGGAACGATACGTTTTCGTCCAACACGGCGGCGTCGCCGCTGCAACCAATGTACGTCGCGGCGGCGAATGCCAGCCAGACACGGTCGTCGGAGATCCGGGTGCGCACCCCTTGCCCGGAGTGCGGCAACCACCAGTGCTGAAAATCGCCTTCGACGAACTGCCGTGACGCCGCGCGCAGCAGATGCCGCCGCGTTTCGTCGGGCTGCACGTGCGTGAGCGCCATGCCGTCCTGCAACTGGTCGCGGAACCCGTATGCGCCGCTGGCCTGATAGAACGCCGAGCGCGCCTCGATACGACACGCGAGCGTCTGATACAGCAGCCAGCCGTTCAGCATCAGGTCCATCGCGCGGTCGGGCGTTTTCACCTGAATGGCACCGAGCACGTTCTGCCAGTGCTGCGTCACGTCCGCGAGCACGGCGTCGAGATTGGCGCGGCGATAGCGCTGGATCAACGCTCGCGCCTCGTCGGCGGACGCACATTGACCGACGAACGCGACCACCTCGACCGTCTCGTTCGCGCCCAGTTCGATGAAGCCCTGCAAGGCCGCACACGGGTCGAGCCCCGCGCCGATTGCGCCGGACAGCGGTACGTCACCCGTCAGCCCGAGCGGCGCGGCGGCGTCGCCGTGACGGCCGAGGAATTCGGTGCGATCCGCAGTCCATGCCGTTTGCCGGCCACCGAGGTCGGCGAACGCGATGCGCGTGCCGAATGCCATGCTCCACGGATTGCGCGCGAACATCGCGCCGGTGACCGGATCGATTTCCGTTACGACGAACGGCCCCGACGCACCGCGGGATGTACCAAGCACCCATTCCATCCACGCCGTCACCGATAAGCGCCGTGCGATACCGGACGTATTGTGCAGCGTGAGTCGGGAAATTTTCAACGGATCGGCGAGCGGCACGTATTGCAGCAATTCGAGCGCAACGCCGTGCGCTTCGTGTTCGAAGCGGCTGTAGCCATGGCCATGACGCGCGATATAGGTCCCGCCGTCGCGGATCGGTAGCGCGGTGGCGCCCCAGACGTCTCCGGTCATTTCATCGCGGACGTAGAGCGCTTCGCCGGCGGGATTCTCGACAGGATCGTTCGACCACGGTGTGAGCTGGTTCTCGCGGCTGTTTTCAGCCCACGTATAGCCAGTGCCTTCCGCCGCAACCTGAAAGCCAAAATCCCGATTGGCGATCACGTTGATCCACGGTGCCGGTGTTGCGGCGCCCGCAGTCAGCACGGTCACGTATTCGCGGCCGTTCTTGTCGAAACCACCGAGGCCGTTGAAAAACTCGAGCACGGCCGTGATCGGGAGAGAGGTCCCGGATGCATCGAGCGGGGTGGCCCATGGCGACAACATCGGCCGGCTTTGCCGGCGCGGCTCGGGCGCCTCGTTCTCGGCATACGGCATGCGTGCGAGCTGTGTCGCGACGGACCCGTGCCGGGCGATCAGGGCGACCCGCGCGGCAGATTGCAGCAACGCACGCGTATCCATGCTCATCAGATCGGCGCGCAGCGTGTAGACCGTTCCTTGCGCCAGCTCTTCGCCAAAGCGGGGGCGTGTCTGGCTGCTGCGCACAGCGGTCTCGATTGTCGTCTGCAATCCCTGGATATACGACGAGGCCCGTTCATTGATGATCACGAGATCGACGGCGAGCCGCTTCATTCGCCAGTATTCGTGTGCTTTCAATAACTGCCGGACCTGGGCGATATCTTCGACGTCTCCGATGCGTAGCAACACGATCGGCAGGTCGCCCGATATCGCGTGCGGCCACAGGCCCGACTGCGTGCCGGCCCCGCGCACGATCGCCTCGGACGGCGCCCTGAAGCGTGGGTCGGCGTACAGGATAGGTGCGGCGAGCCGCTGAAAATCCGCGGCTTCTTCGGCTTTGACGTCGAGGTAGCGCAACTGCACCTGAGCCTGGGTCCACGCGAGTGTCTTCGCGCGATCGAACGCGTTGCGATCATGGTGCTTGTCGATCAGGTCGAGCAACTGTGCGCGCGACTCGGCCACCACGGTCCAGAAGGTTACGCGCGCCACCTTGCCCGGTGGCACCCGTACGCGATAGCGTAGCGCAAAGACCGGGTCAAGCACGGTGCCGGTGGTATTGCCCAGCGGCCTGCCGTTGACGATGGATGCGGCGTTGCCCACACTGCGGCCACGGCCGAGAAAGCGCATGCGGTCGGTTTCGTATTGCGGTTCGGCGATGATCTCGCCTTCGACGACCGCAAAATGCGCGGCCCAGATCTGTGGGTCGTCGTGCGAGCGCGGGCGGCGCGTCGCCACCAGTGCGCCGAATTCCGCGAGTTGCTCCGTCTGCACGAACATCCGGGAAAAGACCGGATGCGCGTTGTCGGCGGCCTGGGTCGTCAGCGCGAATTCGGCATACGACGTGAGTTCGATTTCTCGCGCACTGCGGCCGCTGTTCGTCAGTGATACGCGGCGGACTTCGCCGTCCGCCTCGCCGGACACGAGCACGTCCATTGTGGTGGTGAGCGAGCCGTCGCGGCGGGTAAATTCGACGCGATCCTCGCCAAACACCACGTCGCCGGACTCGACTTCGCCGGTGAACGGCTGCGCTCCCGCGGACCAGACATGGTCGCGTAGCGTATCCCGCAGGAAGATAAATGAGCCCCAGTTATCGCGGGTCGTGTCTTCGCGCCAGCGCGTGATCGCCAGATCGCGCCAGCGGCTGTAGCCTGCGCCGGTCGCGGTCAACATCACCGCGTACCGGCCGTTGGACAGCAAATGCGTGATGGGGGCCCGCGTGGCGGATGTCTGCTCGACGACACGGCGCACGATGCGCGGCGCCGTACCAGCGTCGGTCGCCGATATGTTCACTTCTTCGGCACGCGGGTGCGCGACGGCCACATCGCGCGGCATGCGTTCCTGCAACAGCAACTCGCTTGCCTGAATCATCGGCTCACGATGAAAACGCGTCCGCATCTGCGCGTTGAGCAAGGTGTTGGCGATCGCCACGATCGTCATGCCCTGGTGATGAGCCATGAAGTTACGCACGATAGCGAAGTGCTCGCCGTCGGGCAGGCGGCTGCGGGTGAAGTCAAGCGCCTCGTAGAAACCATAGCGTCCCAATGCACCGAGCGCGGCGAGTTGAGCGTAGTTTTCGCAGGCTGCCTGTGGTGCGACCATTGTCGCGAGGCCAGTAGCGTAAGGCGCGATCACGCGGTTTTCGGAGAGGCCGCGCTTGAGGCCAAGGCCCGGCACGCCGAAGTTCGAATACTGGTAGGTGAATTCCATGTCGCGCGCGTTATAGGCGGACTCCGAGATGCCCCAAGGAATGCCGAGCGCGCACCCATACGAGCGTTGTCGTTCCACGATCAGCGTGCTCGTCTGTTCGAGCAGGCTGCCGACCGGCGCGCGCATCACCAGCGACGGCATCAGATACTCGAACATCGATCCCGACCACGAGATCAGCGCGGAGCCAGTGCCGACCGGCGTCGCGGCCCGGCCGAGGCGGAACCAGTGCGCCGTCGTTACGTCACCCTTCGCGATCGCGAACAGGCTCGCGAGTCGCGCTTCGGAGGCCAGCAGATCGTAGCAGCTCGGGTCGAGGCTGTTATCGGCAAGCGAGTAGCCGATCGACAGCAGCTTGCGTTCGGGATCGAGCAGGAACGCGAAGTCCATGCCGAACGCCATCGCACGCGAGGTTTCGGCGAGCGCGGTCAGGCGCCTCCGCAGCGATTGCGGGTCGGCGGTCTGGTCCAACTGGTCGCGGCCGTGTTCTGCCACGTTTTCCACCATGGCCTCGACCCAGAACAGCAGGTCGGCGTAATCGTCGTCGCCGCCGGCGGGCATGATGTCACGCGTGGCGTCCAGCGCTTTCTTCGTGAGGCGCGCAAGCACTGGCGACACGGCTTCGAGCGTCTGCAGTCCGCGCAGCTGGGTGTCGATTTCTTCGAGGATGGCAAGCAACTGCCTGCCGCGTTCGCCGCCGGACGCACGCAATGTATCCAGTGCCGTACGCGCCAGATGCAGGTTGTCGAGCATGCCGGAGCGGGCTCCCGGCGCGAGCGGCGCATCCCGCCATTCCTCGCAGGCATTGGCGAGTGCGATCAAATGACCGGCTAGATTGCCGCTATCGACCGACGAGACATACGCCGGTGCGAGCGCCTGCAGGTCCTGGGTGCGGTACCAATTATAGAAATGCCCCTTGAAGCGCGTCAGCTTTTGCATCGAAGCGAATGCAGCTTCGAGCCGTTCGACGGTTTGCGTCGTACCGGCCCAGCCGAAATCGCGCGCGGCGACGGCCGAAAGCAGATACAGCCCGAGGTTGGTCGGCGACGTACGGTGCGCGACGACCGGCTTTGGGTCTTCCTGAAAATTATCCGGCGGAAGCATGTGTTCTTCCGGGGTCACGAACGTCTCGAAGAAACGCCAGGTATGTCGTGCGATCAAACGCAGGTAGCGTGTGTCCTGCCCGGATGTGGCAAGTCGCCGCGCGGCGGCCGGCGATCGGCTCGACCACAGCGCGAGCGCCGGTGCGGCAAGCCACAACAATGCGATCGGCAGCACCAGCGGCCAACGCGACGGCGCGACGGCGATCGCCCCGGCAGGCAGTGCCAGCGCGAGCGCGGTCGAGCCGGCCATCCGCCGATAGAAGCCACGCAGGTCGAGCCGCGGGTCGCCTTTCGACTGCGCGGCGGTGGTCCATTCGAGCAGATGCCGGTGCGTCACGAACAGCCGTACCAGGGTCCGGATGATCGCATCCCCCATGCGCCACGCGTGGTCGGCGAGAAACGCGGCGGACAGCAGCGTTTGCAGCGCGGCGAGCCGCGCGTCACCGCCCAGCGTACGAACGCGGCTGTGCAGACGAACACCCGTGCGACGCTGCAGGATCGCAAACACGGTCGGCAGGAAGGCAGGAATCGCGAGCACGCATAGCATCCACACCACACCGGCAATCCCGGCGGGCAGTGGCATGAGCCAGCACACCGCAAGCTCGGCGACCATCAGCGGAGCGATCAGCGAGCGGCGCAGATTGTCGAGCATCTTGAGACGGCCGATCAACGGCATCGCCTGACGGTCCCCGCGCCGATGTCCGACGATCCACGGAAGCAACTGCCAGTCGCCGCGCGTCCAGCGATGCTGGCGCTTCGCCATGACGTCGTAGCGAGCCGGCGCTTCTTCGACCACTTCGACATCCGACGCCAGCCCCGCACGCGCAAAGACGCCCTCGAACAGATCGTGACTGAGCAACGCATTCTCGGGCACGCGCCCCTGCAACGCGGCTTCGAATGCATCGACGTCATAGATGCCCTTGCCGGTAAACGAGCCTTCGCCGAACAGATCCTGATAAACGTCAGAGACAGCGGCAGCATAGGGATCCATCCCGCCGGGGCCGGAGAACACGCGCTGATGTAGCGACCCTTCCTGGCCTACCGGCAGCGAAGGCGTCACGCGCGGCTGAAGAATCGCGTAGCCGCCCACGACGCGTTGCTCGACGCTGCTGAATCTCGGCCGGTTCAGCGGATGGGCCATTTTTCCGACCAGGCGCGATGCGGCGTCGCGCGGCAGCCGGGTATCCGCATCGAGCGTGATGACGTAGCGCACATCAGGTGGCACATGCGGCATGCACCCCGCGATCGGCACGAACGTGGTATCGGTCGCACCGCGCAGCAAACGGTTGAGCTCGTGCAGCTTGCCGCGCTTTCGTTCCCAGCCCATCCAGCAGTTTTCGCCGGCATTGAACACGCGCCGGCGGGCCAGCAGCAGGAAACGGTCGCCACCGGGGCCGGGCCCATAGCGGTCGTTCAACGCTTCGATGGCCGCTGCGGCGACGGCGAGCAGCGGCGCATCGCCATCGAGGGTCTCCTGATCAGCGTCGAGCCAGTCGGCCAGCAACGCGAACGACAGATCGCCGCCCGTGCCCGCGAGATGATGGACTTCGAGGCGTTCGACGAGCTCGCTCACATCGGCTTCGCTGGTCAGCAGCATGGGCACTGCCACCAGCGTACGTAGCGACGACGGCACGCCGGCAGTCAACTCGAGCGCGGGCAACGGGGTCGCTCCGGAACTCCAGGTCACCGCGCGATTGACGAGCGCGACCGCGATTTCCGTAGCAGGCAGGAATCCGCATGCAGCGAACAGCACGAGCACCCAGGCATCGTGCCATTGCGGTGCCAGCACGAACACCGCCCACAATGCCATCGCAAGAAGCGTCACAGCGACCACCAGAATCCCACCGGCATAGCCAGCGATGCCAAGGCAGACGCCGAAGCGCGTGAGCCGCAACCGCGTCGGCGGACGAAACCCGATCGCGTTTTCCAGTGCGCCGCGGCCTTCGGCGATCAGGTAATAGCCGGGCTCTGCCGTGCGTTCGTCATGCGCTGGATCGGAGCCGGGCCTAGCGGCCGTGTGCGCCAGCTGCAGCGCGAGGTCGGCGATTTCGAGTTCGGTGAAGGCCGAGCCGCGCGCCAGTTGCTCGATTGCGCTGCGATACCGATTGCGGGTCGTAAAATCCATTGCCGCGAAGGCACTCCCCGCGCGTAGCCGTTCGTCGACGAGGCTCACGCTTTCGATCAGATCGATCCAGCTGATGTCGGAGATCATCCGCATGCTGGTAATCACGTTGCGCACGGTGACGTTGGACGCGCCTTGTCGCTGCTGTGCATGGCGCACCACCTCCTCCACGGACGAGCCCTGCTGTCGGAGCCGCTCTTCCAGCCAGCCGAGCGCGGGTGTCGTGCGGGGATCCTGATCGCGCAGCCGCTTAGCGAGCTGGGCCGCGAACAGTTCCGATAGCAAGCCCGACGAGCGCGTCGAAATATCTGCTTCGAGCGCGGAGCGCGCGCTGCCTGACTCGAGCAGACGGTCGGTCAGTAGGTCGGCATCGGCGCGTGCGGCCCGGCCGGCCGTGATCTGGTCGGCGAGGCGCCGCAGGTTCTCGATCAGCACAATTCGCAGCGTGATCGCGACCGCCCATAGCTCGCCGATTGTCAACGGTTGAACCCGTTGATAGGCATCGATGAAACGCCGCAGGATCTGCGGGTTGAAGTAGCTGTCGGTATGTGCGACGAACGCCCACGCAAGACCAAACACGCGCGGGTAGCCGGCGAACGGACCGATCGCGAGTTTCGGCAACATCCGGTAGTAGCCGGGAGGCAGATCGTCGCGGATCTCGCGGATCTGTTCTTCGACCAGGTGATAGTTGTCGAGCAGCCATTCCGCGGCGGGCACCACGCTACGGCCGCGCTCCAGTTCTCCGGCGCTTGCACGATAGGCGGCGAGCAGGACCGCGGCGTTGTCGTCGAGCCGTGTATGCAGTGACAGCACGGCAGGCGGCTGGTCTGTCACCGGCTGTGCGGCAGCGAGACTTTGCGCGTGCTGCTCGAGTCGTTCGATCCCGAACAATTCATCTCGCACCGGTTTGATGTCGGTCCATGGCGGCGCCCGTGGACGCAATAGCGCGGCAAAGTGGTGGAGTGTTTTCATGAGCGTCCGTCCTGCGGCGTCGATAGTGTCAATAGACGAGGCGGACGGTTCGCGCGCGCGATACTTTCGAAGGCCGTGCCGCGCGCCATCTTCGGGGCGGTGCACGGTTTGTCGGGTTGATACATGATGGGTTCTTCCTGTGACAGCCGGACGAGACGCCGCGCGTACGGACTGAGGTGGCGCTCGTCCTGTGCGGTTGAACACGCAAACCGATGCAAATGGACGGAACGAAAAAAGCGGGTGTGTACCGCCGGTAAATGTGCATGTGGCCGGCGCCATCGATGGCAGCCGTGGCGAAACAGGACTCGGTCGAACGTTCACGGCCATCGCCTTGATCCGCCGGTGTGACGGAGATATGCCGGTGCCGCGGCACGAACCGCGTATGAGGGTGCCGTGCGAGGACTTTGGGACGGGCGGAGGTCACTAGTGCCGGATTGATGACGCGCGTGTGCAGATCATCGACGAACTGCGCAATTCATTCCGGAGCGGGGAATGTGCGGGGCTTTGCTGTTGCCAATCCGTAGACGCTGCGACAAGCGTGGGGGGATGACGCAACAGAGAGGCAGACCGCAGTCTGCGTGATTGGTTGCTGTTATTTCTTCCTTGCGGACTCTCTGGATGAGGCGGGCTTTGGCACTGCCGCCGACAACGTACCTGCCACGGGGGCCGGCAATTTCTTCGGTTGCTTAGGCTTTTTCGCTTCCCGGTTGCCGCGCATTTGACCCTTTGCCATCGTATTTCTCCAATTTCGCTGGCCGCAGACGCGACCATCGTGCCACGCAGTTTGGGCGCTTTTGATGATGCTGTCGCGATCTATTTTCGGGGGTACCCATGCAGGCCCTCCAGACGGGCGATTTTGGAAAGACGGCCGATGTCCATTATCGCGGCTAACGGAATTGCTGCCTTTCCCGCTCAAGAGGGTATACAGTGGGCTCATCAGGATCCGATGCGGTATTGCAAGCGCGTGTTGCGTGCGCCACCGCTTCTGACCAGCGCGTCGTCAAACATCTCGGCTCCCACTCGACACGCTACGCCTGTATCTTCAGGTCTACCCCTTTGACGACCTTGCCGATATCAGCCGTTACTTCATCCAGCTTCGCCGCGCCGCGAACCGTGCATGTGCCTTCGTCAGCCTTCGGAAAGAAGATGGATACCGGTGCGGACATGCGCCGCTCTGCGAACTGCGTGGTTGACCTCACACGCACCGGCACTTTCGGGAAATGCAATTCGGAAAAATCTGCGTCGCCCTGCATTGCCTGTTCCGGAGTACAGTGGTCGCCACCCCTGTGGAGTGACCAACATGTCGACACCCGCGTTTCTTCTCTACCAGGGGTACGAACTTCACCCTCGTGTTTTTCCTCGCAGGTTCAATCGCTTTGACGGACATTCCCGTTACGCCGAAGGGTATGACATTGCGGTGCGGATACGTCGTCCGGCCTCGATAGCAACCGGTGATTCCAAATGTTGACCTCCTACGTGCGCATCCGAAAATGTCGCGGTTGACGATGCAGGATGTTCATTAGTGTGCGCGTATTTGGATCGATTTTGCGGAATCAACGTTCACGGGGCTGAAGGACGACGATTTTGTGCCGAAGGATCATCCGTTGCGTCCGATTTGCGCGTGGCTCAATGACGCGCTTAAACGCATAGACGAGGTTTTCGCGCGGATGTGCGAGGCTGACGTGAAAGGAGGTCGGCCGAGCATCGCGCGGGAGAACCTGGTGCGAGCTCTTTTGCTGCAGGTGCTGTACCCGGTTCGTAGCGAGCGCATGCGGGTGGAACAGATTTCCTACAACATGCTGGTTCGTCGGCCTACCGATGGACAGCACGATATGGGAGCACTCGACGTTCAGCAAGAACCGCGACCGTTTACTTCAACGCGGTGTGATGGTGTTGCTCTTCAACGAGACAGCCGAAACCGCACGCGTGGACATCTATCTTGGGAGCCCTTTAGCGTCGCCGGTACATTGATTCAGGCACGGGCTGGGCATAAGAGCTTTGTGCCGAAGGCACGTCCGGACGAAAAAGGCACGCCTCCTTCCGAACCGGCCTCCAGCATCCGTCGTAACGCATCTGAGCACATCACCGACGGATAATTCAACGGCTTGCCAGGTCTTCCCTGCCACCACGCACGCTGTCGTCGTCGCAATGTCCCCGCATGATCCGGCCCTATGACGGACTTTATTCTCCCATGACGGACTTTATTACTTAGGATCACCGACCTCGAAGTGACCGGTCCCGAATCACCCTTTTACTTGACATCTAAACTATTTACACCTAAATTTCCCCCATCGACACGCGAGGAGCGACCATGCGCATCGTCTGCATCGGGGGTGGGCCCGCCGGCCTCTACTTCGGCTTATTGATGAAACTGCGCCATCCGGCGCACGAAGTCTCCGTCATCGAGCGAAACCGCCCCTACGACACGTTCGGCTGGGGCGTCGTCTTCTCCGATCAAACGCTGGAAAACCTGCGCGCCGCCGATGCGCCGAGCGCCGAGATGATTCTCGATGCGTTCAATCACTGGGACGACATCGACGTCCATTTCCGCGGCAGCACGATCCGCTCGTCGGGCCACGGCTTCTGCGGCATCGGCCGCAAACGTCTGCTCAATATCCTTCAAGCGCGCTGCGAGGCGCTCGGCGTAAAGCTCGTCTTCGAAACCAACGTCACGAACGACGAAGACTACGACGCCGATCTGATCATCGCCTGCGACGGCGCGAACAGCCCCATTCGTCAAAAGTACGCCGATACCTATCGCCCTGACGTCGACATGCGAGACTGCCGCTTCGTCTGGCTCGGCACGCACAAACTCTTCGATGCGTTCACGTTCGCCTTCGAAAAGACCGAATGGGGCTGGTTTCAAGCGCACGCCTATCGCTTCGATGAGGACACCTCCACCTTCATCGTCGAGGCCCCCGAGCGCGTCTGGCGTGCCGCCGGCCTCGACGACATGAGCAAGGAAGACAGCATCGCGTTTTGCGAGCGGCTGTTCGCCAAGTATCTCGACGGGTATCCGCTGATGTCCAACGCCGCCCATCTGCGCGGCTCGGCACAATGGATTCGCTTCCCGCGCGTCGTCAACCAGCAGTGGGTGCACTATCGGCCGCGCGCCAATGGGGAAAGCACACCCATCGTACTCATGGGCGATGCGGCACATACCGCTCACTTCTCCATCGGCTCGGGCACGAAGCTCGCGCTAGAGGACGCGATTGCGCTCGCCGACAGCATCGATGCGCATCCGCACGATCTGCGCGCGGCGCTGACGCATTACACGGAAACGCGCAGCGTCGACGTGCTCCGCATTCAAAACGCCGCGCGCAATTCGACGGAATGGTTCGAGCACGTCGATCGCTACGCTTCGTTCGAACCCGAGCAGTTCGCCTACTCTCTGCTCACGCGCTCGCAGCGGATCTCCCATGAGAACCTGCGCGAGCGCGACGCACACTACGTCCGCTCGTTCGAGCAATGGCTCGCCGAAAAGGCTGGCGCGCAGCGCGTCACCGACGATCGTCACTCGATCCCGCCGATGTTCACGCCTTTCTCCATCCGCGGCGTCACGCTGAAGAACCGCGTGGTCGTCTCCCCGATGGCGCAATACTCGGCCGTCGACGGCACCGTGGGCGACTACCATCTGACGCACCTCGGCGCCCGTGCGATGGGCGGCGCAGGGCTCGTCATGACGGAAATGACCTGCGTATCGCCGGAGGCACGCATCACGCCCGGGTGCCCCGGCATGTACGATGCCGAACATCTGCAGGCCTGGCGCCGCATCGTTCAGTTCGTCCACGGTATGAGCGACGCGAAGATCGGCATGCAACTGGGGCACGCCGGCGCAAAGGCATCCACGCGCGTGAGCTGGGAGGGGATCGATCAGCCGCTGCCCGAAGGCAATTGGCCGATCGTTTCGGCGTCGCCGCAGCAATACCTCAAAGGCGTGAGCCAATGGTCGCATGCCGCCACGCACGACGATCTGCGCGAGATCGAAGCGCAATTCGTGCGCGCGACGCAAATGGCCGACGAGGCGGGTTTCGACTGGCTCGAGTTGCACTGCGCACACGGCTACTTTCTCTCGAGCTTCATTTCCCCGCTCACGAACCAGCGCACCGACGAATATGGCGGCAGCCTGGAAAATCGCCTGCGCTATCCGTTGGAAGTCTTCGCAGCGATACGCAGGGTTTGGCCGCAAGGCAAACCGATTTCGGTCCGCATCTCCGCTCACGATTGGGTCGACGGCGGCACGACGCCCGACGATGCCGTCGAAATCGCACGCGCCTTCAAGACGGCAGGCGCCGACATGATCGATGTTTCGTCCGGTCAGGTCAGCAAAGCGGAAAGGCCCGTCTACGGCCGCATGTTCCAAACGCCGTTCGCCGACCGTATTCGGAACGAGGCCGGTATTTCGGCGATCGCCGTCGGCGCCATCTCCGAGGCGGATCACGTGAACAGCATCATCGCTGCCGGCCGTGCCGATCTTTGCGCCGTGGCGCGCCCGCATTTGGCAAATCCGGCGTGGACGCTGACCGAAGCCGCGAAGATCGGCTACTTCGACGTTACGTGGCCTAAGCAATACATGGCCGGTAAAACCCAACTCGAACGCAATCTCGAACGCGAACGTGCCACGCATATCGCAGGAGCCGCGCGATGAACGCCCGAACGAACGCACTCGACGGCAAGCACGCCGTCGTCACCGGCGGAGGCAGCGGGATCGGCGCAGCTATCGCTCATGCGCTAGCCGGCGCCGGCGCGCGCGTCACGCTCATCGGCCGCGACGCCGAGAAGCTCGAAGCGCAGCGTCAGGCGCTTGGCACGGCGCAGCCCACGCATTGCGAGGCGGCCGACGTGACCCGGCCCGAAGCAGTCGAGCGCGCGTTCGCTTCCGCGACGGCGACATTGGGCCCCGTCGACATTCTCGTCAACAACGCAGGCCAAGCCCAAGCAGCCCCGTTCGGCAAAACCGATCTCGGTCTCTGGCAACGGATGCTCGACGTCAATTTGACCGGCACGTTCCTTTGCACGCAAGCCGCCTTGCCGGCGATGATCGAGCGCGGCTTCGGCCGCATCGTCAACGTTGCCAGCACGGCGGGCCAAATCGGCTACCCCTACGTCGCGGCTTACTGCGCCGCCAAGCATGGCGTCATCGGTCTCACGCGTTCGCTAGCGCTCGAAATCGCGACGACGGGCGTGACGGTCAACGCGGTCTGCCCCGGCTACACGGAAACACCGCTGCTGCAAGAATCGCTCGATCAGGTCATCGCAAAGACGGGCCGCACCGCGAGCGACGCACGCGCGGCCCTGCAACGTGCCAACCCACAACGACGCTTCATCGAGCCCGATGAAGTTGCCCATGCCGTGCTGTGGCTCCTCATGCCCGAGTCACGCTCGATCACGGGCCAGTCGATTTCGATCTCCGGTGGAGAAGTGATGTGAGCGACACCCTTCGCACTTCCGCAAAAAGAAAGGCCGCACCGCGTGAGCCGCGCGCCGAAAACGTCGTCGACCTCGAAATGAGCACCGGCGCCGATAGCCATATGAGCCTGCGGCTATGGCTGCGCCTATTGACGACGACGAACCTCGTGCAAGCCGAGTTGCGCCGGCGGCTGCGCGCCGAATTCGATACCACGTTGCCCCGCTTCGACTTCATGGCGCAACTCGAGCGTCATCCCGAAGGACTGAAGATGAGCGAGATCTCGCGCCGGCTCATGGTGACGGGCGGCAATGTCACCGGGCTGACTGATCAGCTCGAAAAGGAAGGCCTCGTCGCGCGCGACGCCGATCCTAATGATCGCCGCGCGTTCACGGTACGGCTCACGCCGGCCGGCCGCACGCTGTTCGACAAGATGGCGCAGGCGCACGAACGTTGGGTCGTGGAATTGTTCGGCGGCCTGTCCATCGACGACAAATCGAAAATGCATCAACGCCTCGGCAAGCTCAAGGAACATTTGCGCGACAGTGTCAAAAGCCCGAGTTGAATAGGAGAACGAAACCATGACGGATGCAGCTATGGGCGCCGATGCCTTGCGTGCGGGCAATCGCACGACGCTGGCCTCGTATTCGGCCCACCACTTCGGATGGCAGCTCGAGCAAGGCGTGGCCACCATCACGTTGGATCGCCCGGAACGCAAGAATCCGTTGACGTTCGATTCGTATGCCGAGTTGCGCGACTTGTTCCGGCAACTCGCCTATGCCACCGACGTCAAAGCCGTCGTCATTCACGGTGCGGGCGAGAACTTCTGCTCGGGCGGCGACGTGCACGAGATCATCGGCCCGCTCGTCGGGCTGCCGATGCCTGAGCTGCTGATGTTCACGCGCATGACGGGCGATCTCGTCAAGGCCATGCGCCACTGCCCGCAGCCGATCGTGGCGGCAGTCGACGGCGTATGTGCCGGCGCCGGCGCGATCATCGCGATGGCCGCCGACATAAGGCTCGCCACCGCACGCAGCAAGCTCGCGTTTCTCTTCACGCGCGTGGGCCTGGCCGGCTGCGACATGGGCGCCTGCTCGATTCTGCCGCGCATCATCGGCCAAGGACGCGCCTCCGAATTGCTGTTCACGGGCCGCGCCGCGAGTGGCGAAGAGGGCTTCTCCTGGGGCTTCTACAACCGCCTATGCGAGCCCGAGCGTCTGCTGGCCGATGCGAACGAGCTCGCGCGAACCATCGCCGCGGGACCGACGTTCGCTCATGGCGTGACGAAGACGATGCTGCATCAGGAATGGAGCATGAGCGTCGACGAGGCCATCGAATCGGAGGCGCAAGCTCAGGCCATCTGCATGGCGACGCGCGACTTCGAGCGCGCGTATCAGGCCTTCGCGGCCAAGACGCGACCCGTGTTCGAAGGAAACTGAGATGGCCCCAGCACAACGATCCGACATGCTGGACTGGCCGTTCTTCGAGGAACGGCATCGCGCCTTGGCGCTCGAGCTCGATGCGTGGTGCGATGAACATCGAGCCGCGTTCGAACACGCCGAGCCGATCGTATCGGGCCCACAGGGGCGGGCCCGCGTCGACGAAGCCTGCCGCCACCTCGTGCGTGCGCTCGGAGACGGCGGTTGGCTGCGCTATGGCGTCGGCGGCGCAGCCTATGGCGGCCACGGCGACACGATCGACACGCGTGCCGTCTGCCTCTTGCGCGAGACGCTTGCCGCGCGCTCCGGCTTGGCCGATTTCGCCTTGGCCATGCAAGGTCTCGGCTCGGGCGCGATCTCGCTGGCCGGCACCGACGAGCAAAAGCGCCGATATTTGCCGCGCGTCGCAAGCGGGCACGCCATCGCAGCGTTTGCTTTGTCGGAGCCCGAGGCCGGCTCGGACGTCGCCGCGCTGTCGCTCGCCGCGCGCGAAGACGGCGACGCCTATGTGCTCGACGGCGAAAAGACTTGGATTTCGAACGGCGGCATCGCCGACTTCTACGTCGTCTTCGCGCGCACGGGCGAAGCGCCGGGCGCACGCGGCATCAGTGCGTTCCTCGTCGATGCCGATACGCCCGGATTCACGATCGCCGAACGCATCGACGTCATCGCCCCGCATCCGCTCGCGCGCCTCCGGTTCGACGGCGCCCGCGTGCCGAAGTCGCAAATGCTCGGCGCGCCGGGCGAAGGCTTCAAGCTCGCGATGCGCACACTCGATATCTTCCGCACGTCGGTCGCCGCCGCATCGCTCGGCTTCGCGCGGCATGCGCTCGAAGAGGCGCTCACCCGCGCATCGTCGCGCCGCATGTTCGGCCAAACGCTCGGCGATTTTCAGTTGACGCAGGCGAAGCTCGCCGACATGGCACTGACGATCGATTCGGCCGCCCTGCTCGTTTACCGCGCGGCGTGGATGCGCGATCAGGGCAAGCGCGTCACGCGCGAAGCGGCCATGGCCAAGTGGCATGCGAGCGAAGGCGCACAGCGCGTCATCGATGCGGCCGTGCAGCTCTGGGGCGGTCAAGGCGTATGCAACGGCACGCCTGTCGAAATGCTGTATCGCGAGATTCGCGCACTGCGCATCTATGAAGGCGCGACCGAAGTGCAGCAATTGATCGTCGGCCGCGATCTGCTCAAAGCGCATCAAGAAGCGGGGAGCGCTCGATGACCGAGAACGCGCCGATCGTATTCGAGCGCCCCGTGCGCATTCGGTTCGCCCATTGCGATCCCGCCGGCATCGTGTTCTTTCCGCAGTATCTCGTGCTCACGAATGCGCTCGTCGAAGACTGGTTCACCGACGCGCTCGGTATCGACTATGCCGAGATGATCGGCACGCGCCGCGTTGGCCTGCCCATCGTCAAGCTGGACTGCGAGTTTTCGCGGCCGAGCAAGATGGGCGAGACGATCTCGTTGGCCTTGTCGCTGCTGGACGTGAGCAGCCGCTCGATCCGGATTCGCATCGTCGGCCGCGGGCACGACGGCGTGCGCTTCGCCACAACGCAAGTGCTCGTCACCACGTCGCTCGAGACGGGGGGGTCGATCAGCATTCCCGATGACATCCGCGCGGCGCTTTCCCGGGCCGCCGCCTCTCCCTATACGACCGAACACAAGGGCACCTCATGAAACGTCCGCTTTTGCCGGCCGGCTGGCCGAAGCCGCGCGGTTACGCCAACGGCGTCGCCGCACACGGCACACAGATTTTCGTCGCCGGCCAGATCGGCTGGGACGAAGAGGGGCAATTCCGCTCCGACGGATTCGCCGATCAAGCACGCCAGGCACTCGCGAACATCGTCGCCGTGTTGAAGGAGGCCGGCGCCCGGCCCGAGCACATCGTGCGCATGACCTGGTACGTGACCGACAAGCGCGAGTACCTCGCCGCAGGGCGCGATGTCGGCCAGGCATTCCGCGAATTGATCGGCGATTACGACATCGCCATGAGCGCCGTGCAAGTCGCCGCGCTGATCGAAGATCGAGCGAAAGTTGAAATCGAAGCCACTGCCGTGATTCCCGACTGACCCGGAGCGAGCCATGGAACCGTCTGCCCATGTCGATACGTTTGCAAGAGACAATCTACCGCCGCAAGATCAATGGCCCGTCTTGCTGCTCGATCATCCTGAAGTCGCCTATCCCAGGCGTTTCAACTGCGCGACGGAGCTGCTCGACGGCACGATCGCGGCCGGCCACGGCGATCGCGTAGCGATCTGGTCGGAGGTGAACGATGCGCCGCACGGTACGACGTACCGCGCATTGCGCGAGATGGTCGATCGCTGGGCGCACGTGCTCGTGCAAGACATGGGCCTCGTGCCCGGCAATCGCGTTCTGCTGCGCGGGCCGAATACCTTGCAGATGGCGGCTGCGTTCCTCGCCAGCTTGAAGGCTGGGCTCGTCGTCGTGCCGACGATGCCGCTCTTGCGCGCTAAGGAGTTGAAGCAGATCATCGAGAAAGCGCAGGTTCGCGCGGCGCTGTGCGATGCGCGGCTCGTCGACGAGCTGAACCGATGCCGCGATCAGGAGAGCGAATTCTTCTGCGCCGGGCTGGGCGACGTGCAGGTCTTTCATAGCGACGCGCCCGATTCGATGGAATCGTTGGCCGTGGGGAAGCCGGCGCAGTTCGTCGCATGCGACACGGCGGCCGACGATGTCTGTCTGATCGCATTCACGAGCGGCACGACGGGCGCGCCTAAGGGCTGCATGCACTTTCATCGCGACGTGCTCGCGATGTGCGATCTGTTTCCGCGTCATGTGCTGAAGCCGACCGCAGCCGATGTGTTTTGCGGCACGCCGCCGCTCGCGTTCACGTTCGGGCTCGGCGGGTTGCTCTGCTTCCCGATGCGCGTGGGCGCATCGACGGTTCTCATCGAAAAGTTGACACCGGAAACGCTGCTGCGCACGGTCGAGCGCTTTCATGCGACGACGATGTTCACGGCGCCGACGTTCTATCGTCAAATGGCGCCGCTCGTGCCGCAATTCGATATCGGTACGCTTCGCAACACCGTATCCGCCGGCGAGGCGCTGCCCGATTCGACGCGCGAACTGTGGCGCAGCGCGACCGGGATCGAAATGATCGATGGGATCGGCGGCACCGAGATGATTCACATCTTCATCGCATCCGCAGGCGCGGACGTTCGCCCTCATGCCATCGGCAAGGCCGTTCCCGGGTACGTGATCGCCGTGGTGGATGACGACATGCGGCCCGTGCCCGCGGGCACGGTCGGCAAGCTCGCCGTTCGCGGGCCGACGGGATGCAAGTATCTGGCCGATGATCGACAGAAGAAGTTCGTGCGCGAGGGATGGAATCTGCCGGGCGATGCCGTCTATGTCGATGCGGATGGATACGTCTTCTATCAGGCACGTGCCGACGACATGATCGTCTCCGCCGGCTACAACATCTCGGGGCCGGAAGTCGAAAGCGTTTTGATGCAGCATGAAGCCGTCGCCGAATGCGGCGTCATCGGCGTGCCGGACGAGGAACGCGGGCAGGTGGTCAAGGCGTTCGTCGTCGTGAAGCCCGGGTACGTGGCCGACGATGCGCTCGTCGCGCAATTGCAGGCGTACGTGAAGCAGACCGTCGCACCATACAAATATCCGCGCCTGATTCAGTTCATCGAAGCGCTACCGAGAACGGAAACGGGCAAGCTGAAGCGGTTCGCGCTTAAGGCGATGTGACGCCACCGATCCTCAACTCCCCCGCAACGCCGTGGCAATCGGCTGACGTGCCGCGCGCACTGCCGGCAGCAGCCCGCCGAGCATCCCGATCGTGCAGGCGACGAACACGCCCGTGACGAGCAGCGAAGCCGTCACGGTCAAATGAAATACCACCTGCGAGAATCCCGCCCCAAGCGTATTGACCGTATTGCCATCGAAGAACGCCCAAGCCGCGGCCGATCCGATTACGCTGCCGACGATCGCCAGCAACAGCGATTCCACGAGCACCGAGATCACGATCGGCGCCCCACCGAAGCCGATCGCCCGCAGCGTGGCAATTTCGCGCGTGCGCGTCGAAACGGCGGTGTACATCGTATTGAGCGCACCGAAGCAAGCGCCGAGCGCCATGATGCCGCCGACGAAATACGCCAATAGATCGAGCAGCTTCGAAAGATTGCGCGATTGGGCCGCGTAATAGTCCGCCTCTCGCTGCACGCCAACTTTCAGCGAAGGATCCGTCGTCAACGCATCCTTGAAACGATCGAAGGCCGAGGCCGAATCGAGCATCACCGTCACCGACTGAAAGCCGTTGCGGCGATAAGCCGACAAAACCGTCTCCACATCGCCTTGCAACTCCGACTCATGCGCATCGCCCCCGCTTTCGAAGATGCCGACGACCGTCCAATCAGAATTGCGAAACGCGATATGGCTGCCGAGATCGAGCCCCTTGAACTGCGCCACGGCCGACTTCCCGACGATCAACTCGCGCACCGCGGGGCGAAACATCCGGCCCGCGATCAGATGCATCTCCGGCCGCAGCTTCATCGCATTCGGACCGACGCCGCGCAGCGTGACGTTGGCATCGGCACCGTCCTTCTTCTGCGGCAGCGAAACGATCACGACCGCGTCGGCAGAAGCGATGGGCCTGCCCGCCTCGTCTTTACGGACGCCGGGCGCGTCCATGATCGTCTGCGCATTCCCGCGATCGATCGTGCTTTCGAGCTCGGCCTGTGAGCCCGCCCGCAGCACGATCGCGCGATCGGCCCGCGCCGTGCCCTTCAGCGTGCGCTGAAACCCCGTCGCCATCGCGAGCACCGACACCATGACGGCCACCGTCACGGCAATCCCGATCACGATGACCCAGGCCGTGCTGATCCGCTGCGGCAAGCTGCGCAGGTTCATCGACGTGACGGCAACGATTTGCTTGATCATGACCGCAGAGCCTCCACGATGACGAGCCGTTTCGCGCGCCAAGCCGGGACGATGCCCGTCGCAACGGCCAGCAGCGCGGACATCAGAACGCCTTCGACGATCACCGTCGCAGGCAGCGAGACGACCCCGAGCGTATTGCGCAGCGCCGGAAACAGCAGATCGGCGAGCCCGAGGCCAAGCAGCGCGGCCACGATGCACAACGTCAGCGATTGGACGAGCACCAGCACGAGCATGCGCGTATCGCTGAAGCCCAACGTCTTGAGCACGGCCAGTTCGGGCACTTGCTCGCGCACGGCCTGCATGACGGTGCTGCCGACCGCGAACAGCAACGCAAAGAACACCGCAAACAAGATGTAAGTCACGATCAGATTGATATCGCCGATCTGCTTCATGAACGACTGCTGAAATTCCTTCTCCGTTTGCGTCTTCGTCTCGTCGGGCGAATTGGCGAAATGCCGATCGATCTCCTGCGCTACCTGCGCCGATTGCGAGGGGTCCTTCACGACGACGATGTACCAGCCCACCGTGCCCTTCGCGAAGCTGCGCGCCTCGTCGAAATATTTGTAGTTGAAGAACATGGCATCTTCGCGCGAGCGATCGGCCGGGTCTTCATAAAGCCCGACGATGGTGAAGTCCCAATCGGAATTGCCGTCTGCCGCCTTCACCCAGATCGTCGAATGCAGCGGAATGTGATCGCCGATTTTCCAGCCGTATTTCTTTGCGAGGCCCGCGCCGACGACCGCCCCGTCACGCGTGTTTTCGAGCGCGGTCAACTGATCTTTCGGCACTTGGTACTCGGGATGCGCGGGAAACTCGCGTTCGGGCTCCACGGGAAAGGCCGCCACGAAGTTCTTCGGGTCCTGGTAATACGGCCCGAACCACGATTCGTGCGACACGCGCTCGACGCCCGGCAACGCCTCGATCTGCTGCATGTAGGCGTAAGGCAGGCTTTCCGTGATCGAAATCTTGTTCGTGACCACGAGGCGATTGACGTTCGAGCGCGCGATCGTTTCCTTGAACGCGGAATTCACGCCTTGCAGCATGCCGAACAGCAAGAACGCGATCAGGATCGAAAGCAGCGTCAGCGACGTGCGCACCTTTTTGCGCCAAAGCATCGCCCATATCAACGGGATGAATTTCATCGCATCACGCCTCGGTCCGTTGCCGCTCTTCGACGAACCGGCCTTTGTCGAGGTGCAGCGTATGCGTCGCGTAATCGGCGGCCTTTTGATCGTGCGTCACCATGACGACCGTCTTGCCGTAGTCGCGGTTCAACACTTGCAGCAAATGGAGAATCTCGTCGGCCGTGGTGCGGTCGAGATCGCCCGTGGGCTCGTCGCACACGAGCAGCTTCGGATCGGAAACGAGCGCCCGAGCAATCGCCACGCGCTGTGCCTGCCCGCCCGAGAGCTCCGAAGGCTTGTGCTTGGCGCGGTCCTCCAAGCCGACGATGGCCAACGCCACGCGCACGCGTTTCATGCGCTCGCTCTTGCCGAGCGACGTAAGCAGGAGCGGCAACTCCACGTTGCGCTCCGCGCTCAGCATCGGCATCAAGTTGTAGAACTGGAAGACGAAGCCGACGTTGTTCGAGCGCCAGCGCGCCAGTGCGCCGCCCTTCAATTGGTCGATCCGTTCTCCGGCCACGACCAGCTCGCCGCTCGTCGGATGATCGATTCCGCCGATCAGATTGAGTACCGTCGTCTTACCCGATCCCGAGGGGCCCATCAGCGCGACGAAATCGCCCTCGGCCACGTCCAGGTCGAGATGATGCAGTACTTCCACCGTCTGCTTGCCGCGCGTGTAAGTCTTCACGACGTTCTTGAGAGACACCATGGCAGTCATTTGCATCGCTCCTCGTTCGATCTGGGCGCCGTGCCGGTCACGGCCGCTACATCGTCGGCCGATGAGAATCTCGTGCCGAGACTTCAGCGATCAGTATCGTGTATTGAGTGTTCAATGTTCGACGACCTTCACGCGCGCGCCGTCGGAAAGCTTCGTCAAATCGCCGACTGCAACGTGCTCGCCCGGCGAAACTCCGGCAATCACAGTCTGCGCGTCCGTGCCGCGCGCACCAAGCTTGACCACGCGCCGCTCGACCGTGTCGTCGTGCAGCACATAGACTACGCCCGTCGCCGCATCGCTCGCCGCCTGCACGGCAGCCAACGGAAGCGTGACGCCGCTCGTGGGCGCCGCGCCGTTCGCGTCCTTCTGCGGGCGGCTCAGAAACGAGACGCGCGCGCCCATCTCGGGCAGGATGCGCGGATCGCGCGATTTGAAGCCCACGCGCACTTTGACCGTCGCCTTGCTGCGATCGGCAGTCGGCACGACCGCGATGACATAGGCGGGGATCGACCAGTCCGGATACGCGTTGAGCTTCAGCGTCGCAGGCTCGCCGGCCTGCACTCGGCTGATGAAGTTCTCGCTGACGTCCACCTCGACCTCGAGCGAATCCATGTCGACGAGCGTGCAAATGCCGCTGCGCGTGAAGCCGCCGCCCGCCGACAGCGGCGATACGATTTCGCCGGGCTGCGCATTCTTGCTCGTCACGACGCCCGTGAACGGCGCGCGCACGATCGTATCGTCGAGATCGCGCTGCGCGACTTCGAGCGCCGCGCGGCGCACGGCCAGGTTGCCCTGCGCCACGGCCACGTCCGTCTGCTTCGCGTCGTAGTTCGCGCGGCTCTGCTCGAGCGCGGTCGCGCTGATGACGCCCGCGGCGGCGAGCTTGCGGTCGCGTTCGTAGATCGGCGTGATGTCGGCGGCAGCAGCCTTCGCCTGCAACACCGTGCTTTCGGCTTGCGTCACGCCGGCTTTCGCCTGCAGCAGCGCGGCCGATGCGTTGCGCTCGTCGAGCTTGGCAACGACGTCGCCTGCCTTGACGTGCACGCCTTCTTCGATGAACAGCTGATCGAGCTTACCCGTGATCTTCGCGGAGACCGTGGCTTGACGACGCGCGACGACGTAACCGGACGCATCGAGAATCGACGCCGCGCCTTCCCCTCCGGCGCCCGTCGCGACCGGCTTGGCCACTGCGGCTTGCACCACCGGCGCCGCGGTATGCAGCACGAGAAATGCGCCGACCCCGAGCGCAATCAAGAGCGCAAGCAGCGCCGCGAACCACCACCACCGGCGCGAAGACGCCGTTTGCGCGGGCCGCTCGTCGCGTTCGATTCGCAACTGCCGCAACAAATCCGATTTGTCCGTCATCTAATGGATTTCCTTCCAATCGCCGCCCAATGCAAGGAACAGCGCAGCCGTATCTTGGTAGCGCGCCGCGAGCGCCTGAACGTAGGCGATGCGCGCGCGCTGGTACTGCTGTTGCGCGACGAGCAAGTCGAGGTGATTCGCACCGCCGAGACCGAAACGCTGCTCGATCAAATGCAGGCTGTCCGCTGCCGCCGCTTGCGCGCGATACTGCGCGGCCAGCGTTTGCGCGTCGGTGTCGAGCGCGCGCAAGGCATCCGAAACGTTCTTGAAGGCCAGCAACACGGTTTGCCGGTACTGTGCGAGCGATTGGTCGTATTGCGCAACGGCGGCGCGACGTTTGGCGCTCAACGCACCGCCCTGGAACAGCGGCTGCGTGATGTTGCCGGCCAACGAAAAGACGTTGCTCGTGAAGAGCGACCGGAATGAGGTGGCCGAATCGCCGTAGTTACCGGTCAAGCCGATCTGCGGCAGCATGTTCGCCGTGGCAACGCCGATCTGGGCGCTCGCTTGATGAAGCTGCGCCTCGGCCCGCCTTACATCGGGCCGCTGACGCACGATCTCGGACGGCATCATGACCGGGATGTCGAGAGGCAGTTGCAGCGAAGCCAGATCGAATTGCGCATCGCCGTATTCGCTCGGCGCCTTGCCGAGATAGACGGCCAGTTGGCTGCGCGCGGCCGCAAGCTGCTGCGAAAGCGGCGGCAGCGTGGCCTGCACCGAAGCCAGATTCGACTGTGCCGACAATAAATCGGAACGCGCGGTACCGCCGAGCTCGAAATCTTGCCGAGTCAAATCGACCTCGTGCTGGGCCGAGGCGACGAGCTCGCGCGTCGCCTCCATCTGCGCGCGCAGCGAGGCTTCGAGCACGGCCACCGTGACGACGTTGGCGGCGAGCGTTTGATAAGTCGCCTGCAACTCCTCGCGCTGCGCATCGCGCCCCGCTTCCTGCGCCTCGATACCGCGCCGCACGCCGCCGAACACGTCGAAGTTATAAGACAAGTTCACCGACGCGTTGTAGAGCGTGAACAAAAAGCTGCCGGCTTGCGGAAAGCCTTCCTGCGCGCCGTTCAACTTTTCCCGCGTCACGCCGACGGTACCGCCAATGGATGGAAACAACGCCCCGCGCTGCGCGTTGACTTGCTCCTGCGCCACGCGCAGCGCCGCTTGAGCAGAGGCGATCGTCGGACTATTGGCGAATGACTCCGAAACGAGCCGATCGAGCCGCTCGGATCCGTAAGCCGTCCACCACTGCGACGGCAGTTGGGCAGCTGGATCGAACCGCTGCGCGGCTCCGCCGGCTACGGGTGTGGCTTGCGTCTCGGCCGGCAGCGATTCGGGCGTGACGCGTTTCGCAGCCGGCGCCGGGGGCGGCTTGAAATCGGGCCCCACGGCGCAGCCGCCACATGCTAGCAGCGCCGCAAGCGAAAGGATGGTTGCCGCAACGCCCGAGCGCAGCCCAGTCGAGCCGTTTGCAGGCGTCAATCGGCGTAGTTGGCCGCGCTTATTGTTTTCCATGTGGAATGGGGCAATTCGGCATTCTTCCCCCTCGATTCGTCAGCAAGGGAAAGATAAAGCTGGCTATCGGGCAATCAAATGCGGCTCAGAGTATAGCGCCCGATTTCGCTTACCGGTAGCACGCGTTCCGTAGCGGTTGGACAATCGATTGCAATTCGTCGCGCGCATCACTTAGGCCGCGTATCATAGGCGCCAGCACGCGCCCATCAACCCCAGTTGCCCGCGTGCCGGGCCTGGCTCCGACCGAGATTCGATATGTCCGAGCAAAGTCAGGGACGTCCGCTCCCGCATCCATCGTTGGCGTTCCCCATCGTGGGAATCGGCGCATCGGGCGACGACGTCGACGCGCTGAAGCAGCTCTTCAACGCCCTGCCGGCGCGGTCCGGCGCCGCTTTCGTGATCGTGCCGCGCGCGGCCGAACGCTCGGCGCGTTCGATCAGCCGTGAGCTTCAGCCGGTCACCCCGCTGCCCGTCGTTCCGGTCCGGCAGACGGTGCGCATGGAGCCAAACCACGTCTACGTGGTCGAGCCCCCGCTGATCTGCACGATCGTCGACCAGGAACTGCGCATCGCCGGGCCCGGCGACGCCGACGCGGAGCTGCAAGCGGTCAACGAGGCGTTGCGCGCGGCGCGGGAAGAACTCGAAACGAGCAAGAAGGCGTTGCAGGCGATCAGCGAGGCACTGACGACCGCCAACGCCGAACTGAAAGCGAAGGTCGAAGAAAAGGAGCGCCGGCGCGACGAGTTTCTCGCCGTCGTCTCGCACGAACTGAAGCATCCGCTCAATCTGATCAGCGCGAGCACCGAGCTGATCGGGCGTTCCCGCGAAGCGCGCGCGAACGCGATGATCGCCCGCGCCGCGGACACGATACGCCGTACCGTGCTCGGGCAGGCGCAAATCATCGACGACTTGCTCGACATGTCGCGCATGCGCACGGGCAAGCTCTCGATCACGCGCCGGCCCGTCGATCTGAAGGAGGTCGTGCTGCGCATCAGTCATACGATGCAAGACGAAGCCGAGCGCAAGGACATCGATTTCCGCTTGGCGGTGCCCGACGAGCCGGTCTCGATCGATGCGGACCTCACGCGCGTGGAACAGATCGTCTGGAATCTCGTCAGCAATGCACTGAAGTTCACTGACGGCGACGGCAAGATCACCGTCGAGCTCTCGATCGACGAGCACCATGCGGAGCTGAGCGTCACCGACAACGGGATCGGCATCGATCCTGCCGCGTTGCCGAATATTTTCGAAATGTTCGAGCAAAGCCGCAGCAGCGCGTCCGCGGTGCGCGGCGGCCTGGGTATCGGACTCTCGCTCGTCAAGGATTTGGTGGCCGTGCACGGTGGCGAAGTGCGGGCACATTCGGACGGCATCGGTCGCGGGGCAACGTTTACGGTCAAGCTCCCGCGTATCGTCGATGCGGTTGCCCATGCCGGGGGCGGCGCCTACCCCACGACATTCTTGAAGGGCGAGCGTGTCCTGCTCGTCGACGACGATCCCGACACAGTCGAAACCTTCAGGCTTCTGCTCGAGATGGAGGGAGCGGTCGTGACGGTTGCCATGAGCGGGGAGGAAGCGCTCGAGCGGATCGGCAAGGAGCCGCCGTCGTTGATCTTGTCCGATCTGGGGATGCCCGGCATGAGCGGCTTGGCGTTCATCGAGGCGGTGCGCGCACGTCCCGAACTGAGCGCGGTGAAAGCCATCGCGCTGAGCGGGTTCGGCCGGCCGTCGGACGTCGAAGAAGCCACCAGCGCCGGCTTCGATGCGCATTTGACCAAGCCCGTCATGCTCGACGCTCTATTGAGCACGATCGCGCGATTGAAATCGAAATAAGCGAAGGCAGCGGCGGGCGTCAGTCGATCCGGCCGCTTCGTTGCGCGCGCAACAACAGCGCGCTATGCAAGGCCGTCACGGCCACAGCCATCCAAATCGGCGCGTAGGTGCCGATCTGCCGCGCCGAAAAAGTCTCGCCGAGCAGCGTGACCGAAAAAAGCACCAGCAGCACCGGCTCGACATATCCGAGAATCCCGAACAGCGCCATCGGCAACAGGCGGCTCGCCGCAAGATAGCTGGCCAGTGCGATCGTGCTCAACGCACCGAGCCCCGGCAGCAGCAGCGCCCCAAGCAGCGGCCGCTGCAGCGCCGCCTGCGCACCGGGACTCAGCGCGATGACACCGATGGCGACGGGCAGCAACAGCAACATCTCCAACGCGAACGTAGCGAGCGAATCGCCGCCGAGCTTGCGGCGAAGAACGAAATAAGGCGGATAGCAGGCGGCAACGACGAGCGTGGGCCAAGAGAAGGCATGCGTCGCCCACAGTTCGTGCGCAACACCGAGCGCGGCGAAGGCAACAGCCAGCCACTGCAGCGGAACGAGCTCCTCGCGGTAATAGAAGCGCCCGACGAGCACCATCGATAACGGCAGCAAGAAATAGCCGAGCGACACTTCGAGCATGCGGCCGTGCAACGGCGCCCACATGAAGAGCCAAAGCTGCAAACCGAGCAGCGCGCTTGCCGATATCAGCGTGAGCCCTCTCAACGGCTCGCGCAGCGAAGCACGGACGAGCGCCTCGAATTGCGCGCGGCGCCCCCGCAGCCCGACTAGCAGCAACGCGCCCGGCACGGTCCAGACGATACGCCAGGCAAAGATACCCAAGCCATCGAGTGGGTGCAGCATCCGGGTATACACGGATAAAAGCGCAAACAAAGTGGTAGCGATGACCGACAGCGCAATCCCACGTCCCGTTTCGTGTTGATTCATCTTAGGTGCGGCGCGCCACAAGCGCCGATTACGACGTCATTGTCATCGGCAATGACGCGCATATCGCGATCGGTGCCCAATATTTGGAATTCAATGCTGTTCGAAGCGGGCGAAGCGCTTATCGACCTTGCGCTCCTCGCTGAAGAAATCGGTGACGCGGGCCGAGGGCGGCCCACGCCGCATCCACTCGAGCATCCTGTCGATTTGGTTGGCGGGCCCTTGCAGCATCGCTTCGACGGAGCCATCGGCGAGGTTCGCCACCCATCCGGTGACCCCCAAAGCGTGCGCTTGCCGCACAGTGGCATGCCGAAAGCCCACACCCTGCACCACGCCGCGCACATGCACGTAATACGTCTCGACTTTTTTGTCCAAATCGGGACCTTCCATTACCATTTCCCCATTGCCTTTACATCGATCCCCCGCATTGTAGTCGCACCGCCGAAAACGATTTTTTTAGCTGGACCTAACATTCGGTACTAAAGAAAGTCGCACTCCCGGTCGTTAAACGCAGTGATTGCGTATGCGCGACCGCTCACTTGGCGAGAGGAGACCTACCCGTGGCGCTACAGGATCGCGCGGCACGAGTCGCTCGCGGCAGCCTGCTGAAACAGTGGCTGGACGAGCATAGCACCACCCTTCTGACCGTCGCCGTCTGCGCGATCGCGGTCGGCATCGTCGCGTTCGGCGCAAGCCAGATCTTCGCGGCACGCGAGTTGGACGACGCACAGATGGCGCGCGCGTTACAACTTCGTGACAACGTCGAGCAACTGGAAGGGCTCTACGCCGAGGCCGATGCGGATTTCTTACGCCTCGTCGCGGATCCGGGCTCGAACACCGATCCTTGGCCGGCGTTGCGAGTACAACGCACCGAACAAACGCTAGATGCGCTGGCGCAGGCGTTCAAGCAGCAGCCGACGCAGGCGCACGATGTCGACGAACTGCGCTCGGCCACGCACGAATGGCAGCGCAGCGTGGCCGAAACCGCGCACGGGGAAACGCCGGAGGACTCTTCGGTCCTGCTGCCGCGCGACGCACTGGTTCTCGTCGAAGACAGCCGCCACCGGGTGGCGGTCGGCTTGCGCAGCCTCGATGCGGCACAAAACTTTTCCGCGGATCCGCGCGCCGAGAATATCGCGCGCCGCTATGCGTCGGAGCGGACGGCGTTCTCCGCGGCCATCGCGGCGGCATTCGTGTTCCTCGTCTACGGGTTCCTCGCGAACCATCGCCTCGGGCTGGAGCGCGCCCGCGCCCGCATTTCCAGCCAGGAAGGCGAGGCGCGCTTTCGCGAATACTTCGAAGAGCATCCGTTGCCGATGCTCATCTACGACGTCGAAACGCTGACCATCGCCGCCATCAACGGTGCCGCGGTACGGCAATACGGATACGAACGCGAAGAATTGGCGGGAATGTCGATCGCCGCCTTGCGGCCGCCCGAAGAGAGCGCCGAGTTCATTGCTCGCTTCATCGAGCTCGCGGCCGCGATGGGCACGGCGAAGTCCCCGATCAGCGGCTCGACGGGCGTGCGCGAGCATGTTCGCAAAGACGGCTCGCGCTTTTTCGTCGAACCGTCCTATCACTTTCTGACTTACGCGAATCGGCGCGCATGCTTCGTCGTCGCCATCGACGTCACCGAGAAAGAGAACGCGAAGGAAGCGTTGCGGCAATCGAAGCAAATGCTCGAAGCCGTCATCGACAGCGTGCCGCAGCGCATCTTCTGGAAAGACACGGAGTCGCGCTACCTGGGCTGCAACCGCGCGTTCGCCCAAGACGTCGGCTTGGCCGACGCATCGCACATCATCGGGCTCACCGATTACGACCTTCCCTGGCGCGTGGCCGCCGGCAACGCACGCATGCGCGACCGAGAAGTCATCGAAACGGGCGAGCCGCTCGCGAACTACGAGGAATTCGCACCGGCGGCGAACGGCACATGGCGATGGCTGCGCAAGACGAAGGTGCCGCTGCGCAATACCCATGACAACGTCATGGGTCTGCTCGCCACCTATGAAGACGTGACCGAACGCAAAGGCGTCGAGCTCGCGCTACGCTTGCGAAGCCGCGCGCTCGACGCGATCGTCAACGCGGTGCTGATCACGCGCGTAACCGAAGACGGCGATCTGATCGAATACACGAACCCCGCGTTTCAGCGCATCACGGGCTATTCGGTCGACGAAGTCAAAGGTTTGGACTTTCGCTTTCTGCATGGCGACGACCAAAACCAAGAAGGCCTCGATACCATCCGCCGCGCACTTGCCGACGAAAGCGAAGTCACGACGCTGCTGCGCAACTACCGGCGCGACGGCTCGCTCGTTTGGAACCAAATCTATATCGCACCGGTACGCGACGATCACGGCAAGGTCACGCACCACATCAGCGTCGTCAACGACGTGACCGAACTCGTCCAATCGCGCGACCTGCTGACGCGGCAGGCCAATTTCGATTCGCTGACGGCCTTGCCGAATCGCTACCGCCTGAACGAGCGGCTGATCCAAGCGATAGGCGACGCCCAGCGAGACGGCACACGCGTGGCCGTCGTCTTCATGGACATCGATCACTTCAAGGACGTCAACGACAGCCTCGGGCACGGTATCGGCGATCGTCTGCTGCGCGAAATCAGCGCGCGGCTGAGCGCGTGCGTCAGCGAGGCCGATACGGTCGCACGCTACGGCGGCGACGAATTCGTCATGGTGGTTTGCCAGGGCGAGCGCGACGATCGCTTGGACGAAGTGCTCGCCTGCGTAGCGGAAGGATTTTCGCGTCCCGTGTGGATCGACGATACGGAATTTCACGTCGAAACGAGCATCGGCGTGGCCTGCTTCCCGAGCGACGGCACCGATCCCGAGACGCTGCTGCGGCGCGCCGATCTTGCGATGTACCGAGCCAAATCGAATGGCCGCAATGCGTTGCAGCGCTTCACGCCCGAGCTCGGCAGGCGCGCCGACGAGCGCCTCGCGCTGTCGCGCCGCATGCGCGCCGCGCTCGCCAACGGCGAATTCCGGCTCGAGTATCAGCCGCAAGTCGATCTCCAGACGAATCGCGTGACCGGGGTAGAGGCGCTGCTGCGATGGACCGACACGGAACTCGGACCCGTCAGTCCCGCGACGTTCATCCCGATCGCCGAAGAAAACGGCCTGATCGTTCCCATCGGCGAGTGGGTCATGCAGCAGGCGTGCTTCCAAGCACAAGTCTGGCAGGAGACCCTGCCGGGGCTGCGGATGTCCGTCAATCTCTCGCCGCGGCAGTTCGGGCGCGGCGACATCCTGCGCGTCGTGCAGCGCTCGCTCATGCGTGCGGGTCTGTCGCCGCGCCTGCTCGAGATCGAGATCACGGAGGGTGCGCTGATGACGCTGGGCGCGCTCGACGTGCTGCGTGCGTTGCGCGCGATGGACATCGATCTGGCCATCGACGATTTCGGCACCGGCTATTCGAGTCTTTCCTACATTCGCAATTTCCACGCCGAGCGGCTCAAGCTCGACATGTCGTTCGTCTCGGGCATCGGCCGCCATCGCGAAGACGAAGTCATCACGCGCGCGATTCTCTCGCTCGGCCGTGCGCTCGGCTTCAAAGTCGTCGCGGAAGGCGTCGAGACCGAGACGCAACTCGCTTTCCTGCGCCGGCACGGCTGCTGCGTCGTGCAAGGCTACCGCTTCGCGCGCCCCATGCCCGCCGCCGATGCGCATGCGTTCATCCGGGATTTCAACGAGGGCGTGGTCGCATATGGCTAGGCGCGGTTCGGCGATTCGTCGAATCGGGGACGGCAGGCAACGACAGCAAGTACAATCTCGCCGCATCTGAGCAACAAACCCACAAACGCATTCGCGCCATACCATGACCGAATCTTCAGGCGACCTCGTGCTCGTCACGGGCGCGTCGGGCTTCGTCGGCTCCGCCGTCGCCCGCGCGGCGCTCGCACGCGGAATGCGCGTGCGAGCGCTCGTGCGCGCCACGAGCCCACGCAAAAACCTCGAAGCACTCGACGCACAAATCGTCGTCGGCGATATGCGCGACGAGCAGTCGATGCGCGCCGCGCTGCGCGGCGTGCGATATCTGTTTCACGTAGCCGCCGATTACCGGCTCTGGGCCCCCGATCCCTCCGAGATCGAGCGCGCCAACCTGGAAGGCACCGAGGCGACGATGCGGGCCGCGCTCGCGGAAGGCGTCGAGCGCATCGTCTACACGAGCAGCGTCGCCACGTTGAAGGTTACGAGCGAAGGCCGTATCGCCGACGAAACGTCCCCGCTGACCGCACAACAAGCCATCGGCGTCTACAAGCGCAGTAAAGTGCTGGCCGAGCGCGCCGTCGAGCGCATGATCGAACGCGATCGGCTGCCGGCCGTCATCGTCAACCCGTCCACGCCGATCGGACCGCGCGACGTGCGCCCGACCCCCACGGGCCGCATCATCGTCGAAGCCGCGCTCGGCAAGATTCCCGCGTTCGTCGATACAGGCCTTAACCTGGTGCACGTCGACGACGTCGCGCAAGGCCATCTGCTCGCGCTGGAGCGCGGCCGCATCGGCGAGCGCTACATTCTCGGCGGCGAGAATTTGCCGCTGCAACGCATGCTCGCCGACATCGCGCGGGAGACGGGCCGCAAGCCGCCGACGATCAGCCTGCCGCGCTGGCCGCTCTATCCGCTGGCCATGGGCGCCGAATGCGTGGCCAAGCTGACGAAGCGCGAGCCGTTCGTCACCGTTGACGGCCTCAGGATGTCGAAGAACAAGATGTATTTCACGTCGGCCAAGGCCGAACGCGACATCGGCTATCGCGCGCGGCCTTATCTCGACGGACTACGCGACGCGCTGCGATGGTTCGATGAAGCCGGTTACCTGAAACGCTGATCGCCGCGCGTGCATTTTGTTACAACTCGCCGGCACCGCGCTGGGATACAAGCGGCGAGCAGCCGGTAAAATCGCGTCTCTTTGGTAGAAATGGCCCGGCATGAACCTGGAAGAACAGATCGGTGCGATCGACGCGCAAGTCGATCGGCTCAGTGAACTCGTCCGGCTGGCGCAAGCTGCCGCCGAGCGGGCGGAAACGGAGCGGGCTCGCCTGCACGAAGCCCACGCAGCGCGGGCGGCGGAACAAGCGGCCAGCGTAATCGCTGAAGCAGCAGCTGAAGCCGAGATCGAGGCCGAAGCCGAAGCCGAATCGCCGGCCGTCAGCGAGTCTGAAACGAACGACGAAATTCCCACGCTGTGCGTGGCGCGCCCCTCACATAACGCATTGACGCTGAGCATCGGCTCGCAAACCGTCACGCTGCACCCCGAGCAGATCGGTCAATTGATCGAGGAGTTGGCGAACGCGCGCGCCTCGATGACGCCGGAGCCGCCGATGGCGATTCCTGCCGGCTGGCGTTTCGCATCGACGAAAAACCCCGTCATGGCGATGCAAAAGCAGCCCAATGGCGATCGCCTACTGATCGCGCGACATACGGGCCACGGGTGGGTGCCGTTCACGTTCTCGCCCGATGCCGCCGTCCAGCTTTACATGATGCTGACGCAGCGCTAGTGCGCCCCAGTCAGCCGCCCTGCCCCGGCGCTGGCGCCTGCACGCGCGCTTTCCATTGGCCACCCTTGCCGCGCCAGTAGCGAATGGCCGAGGCCAGCGTCGCGCCGACGTAAAACAAGGCGACGAGCGGTAATGCGGGCGCCCACCACGGCGAGCGACCGTAATAGCGCAGCATCGGCGCGTACGCACAGCACATGGCGGCCCATGCGAGCCATGCCGGCCAACCGAGCGGGCCCAGCACGAGCGCGACGACGGGCGGCACGAGGTAAATCACGGTCATGCCGATCAGCGTGCCGACGAGCAGCCAAGCCGAGTAGTGCAATTGCGTGAAGGCCGTGCGCGCGATCATGTTCCAGATTTCGCCGGGGCCGTCGTACGGGCGCAGCGAACGGCTGTTCGCCGCGACGTCGAGCGCGATCGCGTGGCCACCCTGGCCGCGATGCTTGATGCGGGCCGCGAGCGTGCAGTCGTCGATCAGCGCCGCGCGGATCGACTCCATGCCGCCCGCCTCCTCCAGCGCCGTGCGCTTCACGAGCATGCAGCCGCCGGCCGCAGCCGCCGTCTTATTGCGCGGGTTGTTGACGCGGCTGAACGGATAGAGCTTGGCGAAGAAGAAGACGAACGCCGGAATCAGGGCCTTCTCCCAGACGGAATCGCAGCGCAGGCGCACCATCAAAGAAACGAGATCGCGCCGCTCGATCGTTGCGCGCGCAACGAGCTGTTCGACGGCATCGGCCGGGTGCGCGATGTCGGCGTCGGTCAACAGCAGATAATCGGCCGCCAACCCGCGCGAGCCGATGGCCGCCACGCCTTGCGATTGCGCCCACACTTTGCCGGACCAGCCGGCCGGCAGCGGTTCGGCCTTGATCACGGTCAATCGCTCGGGCTTGCCCAGGGCGAGCGCCGCCGCGCGGGCGCAATCGGCGGTGCCGTCGGTGCTGTGGTCGTCGACGACGATCACATGGAAGTCGCCTTCATACGCTTGTTCGAGCAACGACGTGACGGCCGCGCCGATTACGTCGGCCTCGTTCCGGGCGGGCACCACGGCCACGACCGCCGGCCAGTCTCCCATGGCGGCGAGGGCCTCGCTCAAGACACGCGGCGCGCAGCGCGTGCGCCAAAACCCGCCGCGCGCGAACAGCAGGGCGCACCAGATCACGAGCGAGAGGATGGACAAGGCGAACAGCGCGAGGCTCGTCATGCGCGCCCCCGGTTCGTCTCGGCGGCATCGAAGGGGCCGCAGCCCGGTAAGCGGTAAGAGAAATGAGCGGAAAACATCCTGCCGGCCATGCGATGAATGAAATTGAAAGGAAAAAGAAAGAAAATAAAACGAAGGCGCAAGGATCGCAACGAAACCGCAACGAAGCACGCGAAGCTCACTAGTGTAGCGGCTCGCCGGCTGATCGGCTGCGACGCGTGCCCCAGAATGCCCCCGGCCTCGGACGGACCCACTTGCATTCTTGCAACGGTCGCCGGGCCGGTCAGGAAGCGTTCGCGGCCCGATAGCGTTAGAATGCGCGTTTGGGTTGGTTTGCCGGCTATCACGCCCGCGTTCTTAATAATATTGGAGTCAGGGCGATCACGCGGCTCAATGCCGGCGGCTCGATACCCCGATTCGGTCGGAGTTCGCCATACATGCGAGTCATCCTTGCTCAGCCCCGCGGCTTTTGTGCGGGTGTCGTCCGCGCGATCGAGATCGTCGATCGCGCACTGCAACGGCACGGTGCCCCCGTGTACGTGCGCCATGAAATCGTGCATAACCGGCACGTCGTCGAAAACCTGCGCAGCAAGGGCGCGCGTTTCGTCGAGGAACTCGATGAGGTTCCGCACGGTGCAGTCGCCATTTTCAGCGCCCACGGCGTCGCGCAAAGCGTGGAGCAAGATGCACAGGCGCGCGGCCTCGACGTGCTCGATGCAACGTGCCCGCTCGTCACGAAGGTGCACGTCCAGGGCCGCCAGTACGTCGCCGCCGGCCGCACGCTGATCCTGATCGGCCATGCGGGGCATCCGGAGGTAGAAGGCACGATCGGCCAGATTCCCGGCAAGGTGCTGCTCGTCCAAAGCGAGGCCGAAGTGGCCAAGCTCGATCTGCCGCTCGACACGCCGCTCGCCTACGTCACGCAAACGACGCTGTCCGTCGACGACACGCGCGGCATCATCGAAGCGCTCATGCGCCGCTTCAGCAACATCGTCGGGCCCGATACGCGCGACATCTGCTATGCGACGCAAAACAGGCAGGCCGCGGTGCGTGATCTGAGCGCGCAAGTGGATGTGCTGCTCGTCGTCGGCGCGACGAACAGCTCGAACTCGAATCGCCTGCGCGAAATCGGTGCCGAAACGGGCGTGCCGAGCTATCTCGTCGCGGACGGCTCGGAACTCAAACCCGAATGGTTCGCCCATGCGCAGGCGGTCGGCATCACGGCCGGTGCGTCGGCGCCCGAAGAAATGGTGGAGCACGTCATTGACGCGCTGCGCGCGCTCGGTCCCGTCGAAGTCTCGACGATGGCCGGCCGCGAAGAAAAAGTCGAATTCAAGCTGCCGACGAAGCTCCTCGAGCCCGTCGCAGCCCGTCAAGTTTAAGGAGGTTGCCTTGTCGATCCCACTTTTACAGAAAGTTCGCGTTGGCGCCTATATCGCGCGTCAACATTTCAGTGGCAACAAACGCTATCCGCTCGCGCTGATGCTCGAGCCGCTCTTCCGCTGCAACCTCGCGTGCAACGGCTGCGGCAAGATCGATTACCCGGACCCGATCCTCAATCAACGGCTGTCGATCGAGGAATGCCTCGGCGCCGTCGACGAGTGCGGGGCGCCGGTCGTCTCGATCGCCGGTGGCGAGCCGCTGCTGCACAAGGAAATGCCCACGATCGTCAAGGGCATCATCGCGCGCAAGAAATTCGTCTATCTGTGCACGAACGCGCTGCTGATGGAAAAGAAGATGGACGACTACGAGCCGAGCCCGTACTTCGTCTGGTCGGTCCACCTCGACGGCGACCAAGCGATGCACGATCACTCGGTCTCGCAAGAGGGCGTCTATGAGAAGGCGGTTGCCGCGATTCGCGAAGCGAAGCGCCGCGGTTTCCGCGTGAACATCAACTGCACGCTGTTCAACGACGCACAGCCCGAGCGCGTGGCAGCGTTTTTCGACACGCTCGGCCCGATGGGCGTCGACGGCATCACCGTTTCGCCGGGCTATGCCTACGAGCGTGCGCCCGATCAGCAGCACTTCCTCAATCGCGACAAGACCAAGCAACTCTTCCGCGAAATCTTCAAGCGCGGCAATCGCGGCAAGAACTGGTCGTTCAGCCAATCGGCGATGTTCCTGGACTTCCTCGCGGGCAATCAAACGTACCACTGCACGCCCTGGGGCAACCCGGCGCGTACCGTGTTCGGCTGGCAGCGTCCGTGCTATCTCGTCGGCGAAGGCTATGCGAAGACCTTCAAGGAACTGATGGAAGAGACCGATTGGGATGCCTACGGCACGGGCAACTACGAAAAGTGCGCCGACTGCATGGTTCACAGCGGCTTCGAAGCGACGGCCGTGATGGATACCGTCGCCCATCCGCTGAAGGCGCTCGGCGTGAGCCTGCGCGGCCCGAAGATCGAAGGCGCGTTTTCCAAGGACATTCCGCTCGACAAGCAGCGTCCGGCCGAATACGTCTTCTCGCGTCACGTCGAGATCAAGCTCGAGGAGATCAAGCACTCGGCCAATTCGAAGAACGCACGCGCGGCGGCGGCGCACTGACGTTGCGCCGGCGGGCGCCTCGCGTTCGCGTCACCCGTCAGGTAAGTTGAGCGGCGCGGTCCTAAGGGGCCGCGCCGCTTTGTTTTGAGGCGTTACGTTGTCCGGGACGGCCCCGTTGCCGCATCGCTGAAAGCGACCGCGTAGGTTCCGACAACCGAAGCGCCAAAGCGCCGGATCGCTCGAGTAGGCTCGTTAGGGTTGACGCCTAGGCGAAACGCGCGTGCAAATGCCCGAAAATAGATGAACAGTTTTCTAGCCAGGCGGCGTTTTGCACCCCTTCGATCGACCATGAAAATCAAGACGAAGATCTTCTTGCTGGCGATCGTTCCATTTCTGCTGGCGATTGCGGGTATCGGCATGGGGGTGCACCTGCAAGCGACGGCGCTCGCCGACGCTCAGCGAGAAACGGTCAGGGCCGCCTACCTGTCGAGCAAGCAAACCGAGCTCAAGCATTATGTCGATCTCGCCACGAGCGCGATTGCGCCGCTTTACGACGCCGACGGCAATGCGCAAGACACGGCTACCCGCAAGCAGCAAGCGCTCGCCGTCCTGCAGCGCATGGATTTCGGTCCGGACGGTTACTTCTTCGTGTACGACATGCAGGGCAATTCGCTAATGCATCCCCGCGAGCCCGACCTCGTCGGCCACAACTGGTGGCTACTCAAGGATCCGGACGGCGCGCTCACGATTCAGCAGCTCATTGCGGCAGCGAACAACGGCGGCGGCTACGTGCGCTATGTCTGGCATCGGCCGTCCACGAATCGTCTGGAGGAAAAGCTCGGTTACGTCGTGCCGCTGCGGCGCTGGGGCTGGATGATCGGCACCGGCATCTATCTGGACGGCGTCAAGGAAACGCTCGCCGGCATCGACACCCGCGCGGCAGCCAACATCGGACGGACGATGACGTGGATCGGTGTCATCGCCTTGATGGGTTTCGGCGTCATCACGGCATGCGCCCTGTTCCTCAACGTCTCCGAACATCGCAGCGCCGATGCGAAGCTCAAGCGCCTCGCGCAGCAGGTCGTCGAATCGCAGGAACATGAACGCGCGCGGCTATCGCGTGAGCTGCACGACGGCATCAGCCAAATGATGGTTTCGGTCAAGCTGCTGCTCGAATCGGCGCTCGCGCGCCTCGAACGGGCCGGCACGCCGCACGTCCGCGTACCGAGCGCGGAGGCGGCGCTCGCCACCGCGCTGACGCGCCTGTCGCACGTACTGCGCGAAGTGCGGCGCATTTCGCACGCGCTGCGCCCCGCGATGCTCGACGACCTCGGCTTGGCCGCGGCGCTCGAGCAATTGACGCGAGAGCTCGGCGAGGAAACGGGCATCGAGATGCGCGTGGACACGGACGGCGAATCGCGCGCCGCCGCACTGCCGGCGACGGTCAACACGGCATTGTTCAGGATCGCCCAGGAAGCGCTGACGAACATCGTGCGCCACGCGCAGGCCGCACATGCAACGCTCGCATTCGCCGTGCGCGACAAAGCGGCGACGCTTACGATCACTGACGACGGGCAGGGCTTCGACGTCGAACGCATGCAAGCCGATTCGCGCCGCGGCATTGGTTTGCGTAACATGCGCGAGCGGCTCGATCCGCTCGCCGGTATGCTGACAATCACATCGACACCCGGGCAGACCGTCGTGACGGCCACGGTTCCTTTGCCGCATCGCCTCGCACCGCGCGCCGCCCAGCCCGCCCACACTGATCATCCCGCATGAACGCAATCGAACCGCGCTCCGCCCATATCATCCTCGTCGACGATCATCCGCTCGTGCGAGACGGGTTGCGCCTGCGCCTCGAAGGCGTGTCCGGCTTCGTGGTGGCGGGAGAAGCCGGCAATGCCGAGGAAGCGCTGGCGCTGGCCGAACGGCTATCCCCCGACCTCGTCTTGATGGACGTCGGGATGAACGGCATGAACGGAATCGCGCTGGCCGGCGTATTCCATGAACGCTTCCCGGCCGTGCGCGTCCTGATGCTATCGATGTACGACAACATCGAATACGTCACACAGGCCGTGCAGGCCGGCGCGAGCGGGTACGTGCTGAAGGATTCGCCTGCCACCGAAATCGTCCATGCCATTTCGGCGGTGCTCGCGAATCGCACGTTCTTCAGTGCCGGTATCGCCGCACGCATGATCCAGGCGAGCGCGCTGCAAACGCCGGTGGAACGGCTGACGCCGCGCGAGAGCGAGATCCTCGACGCGCTGGCCGAAGGCCTCTCGAGCAAACAGATCGCCGAGCGCTACGGACTTTCGGTGCGCACCGTGGAAACGCACCGGCTCAACGTCAAACGCAAGCTCGAAATCGAAGGACAGGCCGAACTGATCAAGTTCGCGGTGGAGCGGCGCCGGCGCTGAGCGGCGCCCGCGCCGGACGTCACCGAATTTCGAATTCCGGCGCGCTTCCCGGCCGTGACTTCAGCGACTTCCGTTACTCCGCGCGCGCGTTGTGCGCGGTGAGGAACTTGATGAGCCCGTCGATGCCGCCTTGGCTCAACTGCGCCTTGAACTGGTTCTGATAGACCTGGATCAGCCAAGCGCCGGACATATCAATGTCGTAAATCTTCCATTCATTGCCCGTCTTGCCGAGACGGTAGCCTACTTGCTGGCTGTCGCCCGGTGTGGTGACCGTCGACATGACGAGCGCGTCGTTGGCCGTCGCTTCCTCGGGCTTGAACGAGAAACGCGCATCTTGGGTGCCGAGCTGCGCCAGCGAGGCAGCGTAGGTGCGCGTCATCAGGACTTTAAATTGCTTCGTCAGCTCTTGCTGCTGCGCGGGGGTGGCTTGCTTCCACGCGTCGCCGACGGCGATCCGGGCGGTCCGTTCGAAGTTCGTGGCCGGCAAAAAGTGCGTTTGCACGACCTGCGCAATCTTCGCCATGTCGCCGCTGCGCGCGGCAGGATCTTGCTTCATCGCATCGATGGTGCCGGTGACGGCTTGCTTCACGACGTCGACGGGTGCCGTTTGCGCTGCAGCGGCGGCGCTCACGAACGCAGCGGTAAAAAATGCGAACAAATGACGTTTCATGGAATATCGAGCTCGATTGAAGGAGTGCCGGCAGCGCCACTCGCGGGCAGGCGATGGGCCGCAAGGCGGTGCGGGCAGTATACCCATCCCGTCCGAATCTGGTTTCGACGCGGGCCGAGGGTGGGCGGTTCCGCGACAGCTTGCGCTCGCGGGCGGCGATGCGGCCCCGTCCCCCGGTATACTTAGGCGCTTTGCCGCCTTGGCTGCCCTGCCGCCCCATCCATGCTGACGTCCTTCATCGTCCGACTCGTCGACTGGTCCGTGCGACGACCGATCCTGGTCGTCGCACTCGCATTCGTGCTCGCCGCGGCGAGCAGTGTCTATACGGTGCGGCACTTCAAGATCAATACCGACGTCAGCAAGCTCATCGAGACCGACGCGCAGTGGTCGGCCCTCAGCGACGCGATGGACCGCGCGTTCCCGCAGCGCGATCAAACGATCCTCGCCGTCGTCGAGGCGGGCGCGCCCGAGATGGCCGATGCGGCGGCCGATGCCCTCGCCGCCGGCTTGTCGAGCCCCGCGCATCGCGATCGGATCGGCGCGGTCTCGGAGCCCGGCGGCGGGCCGCTGTTCGAGCACGACGGCATGCTGTTCTTGTCGGTCGACAACGTCCGTGGCACGACCGCGCAGCTCGCGCAAGCCCGTCCGCTCATCAACACGCTCGCGCACGACCCGAGCGTCACGGGCCTGTCGACAACCCTCTCGACGATGCTCGGCCTCCCGCTACAGTCCGGCCAAGTGAAGCTGCCGGCCATGGCGAACCTGCTCACGCGCGCGGCCGATACGGTGGACGCCGTGTTGGCCGGCAAGCCCGCGGCATTCTCGTGGCGTGCGCTCGTCGATCCGGACACGGCGCATCAGCCGGCACGCGCGTTCGTCACGGTGTCGCCCGTGGTCAACTACGGCGCGTTGCAAGCCGGCGCCCAGGCGTCGGACACGATTCGCGCGGTTGCCCGCGAGCTCGACCTGCAAAAGCGCTATGGCGCCGTCGTGCGCTTGACGGGCGCCCAGCCCCTGTCCGACGAAGAGTTCGCTTCCGTCGAAGACGGCGCCGTCGTCAACGGCATCGGCACGCTCCTCGTGGTCCTGGCGATCCTTTGGCTGGCCCTGCGCTCGAAGCGCATGATTCTCGCCGTGCTCGTCACGCTGGCCGTCGGCTTGCCGATCACGGCCGCGCTGGGGTTGCTGATGGTCGGCTCGCTGAACATGATTTCGGTGGCGTTCATGGTGCTGTTCGTCGGGCTCGGTGCCGATTTCGCGATCCAATACGGCGTGAAATACCGGGAAGAGCGCCATCGCGACGAGCGGCTCGATCATGCGCTCGTCGGCGCGGCGCACTCCATGGGCCTGCCGCTCACGCTCGCCGCGGCAGCCGTCGCCACGAGCTTCTTTTCATTCCTGCCGACCGCCTATCGCGGCGTTTCGGAGCTCGGCCTCATCGCCGGCGTCGGCATGATCGTCGCGTACTTCAGCACGATGACGCTACTGCCCGCCTTGCTCAAGCTGATGGCGCCGCCGGGCGAGCCGTCGCGGCCCGGCTTTGCGCGCCTCGCGCCGATCGACGATTTTCTGCAGGACCACCGCAAGCCCATCCTCATCGGGGCGCTGATCGTCGTGCTCGGCGCGACCCCGCTGCTGTTGCATCTACGATTCGACTTCAACCCGCTGCATCTGAAGGACCCGACGACCGAATCGATGGCGACGCTGTTGTCGCTGAAGAACTCCCCCGAGGCTTCGGTCAACGACGTCGCCGTGCTGGCGCCATCGCTCGCGGCGGCCGATCTGACGGCGCGCCACCTGAGCGCGCTGCCCGAAGTCGGACGCGTCACGACGCTGACCACGTTCATCCCGCCCGAACAGCCGGAAAAGCTCGCGCTGATTGCGCCGGCGGCGCAAACGCTGCTGCCCGCCCTGACGCAACCGCCCGCGCCGCCGGCAACGGACGCGCAACGGGTGGCCGCGTTGAAGCGTGCATCGAACCAGCTCACTTATGCCGCCCAAGACTACCCCGGGGCGGGGGCGAAGGAGGCGCAGCGGCTATCGGCCTCGCTGGCCAAGCTCGCGGCCGCGGATGGCGCAACGCGCGATCGAGCCGAAACCGCCTTCGCCACGCCGCTGCGGCTGTCCCTGCATCAACTGTCGACGCTGCTGCAGCCGTTTGCCCTTTCGCAGGCGACGCTGCCGCCCGAGCTCGTGCGCGACTGGGTCGCGCCCGACGGCCGCGCCCTCGTCCAGATTTCGCCGCGCGTACCGCCCGGCGTCGATCCGAACGACGATGCAATGCTGCGCCGCTTCGCGCATGCGGTGAAGCAGGCCGAGCCCAACGCGATCGGCGGCCCGATTTCGATCCTGCATTCGGCCGACACGATCATCGAAGCGTTCTTGCAGGCCGCCGCTTGGGCCGTGCTCTCGATCACGCTGCTGCTGTGGGTCACGCTGGGGCGCTTCGGCGACGTCCTGCGCACGATGATCCCGCTGCTCGTTTCCGCGCTGGTGACGCTCGAGCTTTGCGTCGTCTTCGACATGCCGCTGAACTTTGCCAATATCATCGCGTTGCCGCTGATGCTCGGGGTCGGCGTGGCGTTCAAGGTCTATTTCGTGATGGCGTGGCGGGCGGGCCAGACGAGCTTGCTCTCATCGAGCCTCACACATGCGGTATTGTTCAGTGCGGCGACGACGGCCACCGCATTCGGCAGCCTCTGGCTGTCGCACCATCCGGGTACCGCGAGCATGGGGCGCCTGCTCGCCCTTGCGCTGTCTTGCACATTGGTCGGCGCGGTCGTGTTTCAGCCCGTCTTGATGGGAAAGCCGCGCGCGGCGCGCGCCCAAAAGAAAGAAATAAAAGGAATCGATGGATAAGCTACGAATCTTGACCGCGCTGGTTCCAGCGGCGGCGCTTTTGGCAGGTTGCGCGAGCCCGAGCACACGCACGCCTGGCGATCCGTTCGAGCCGATGAACCGTGTCGTCTTCAAGGTGAACGACACGATCGACGAGCACGTCGCCGTGCCGATCGCGAAAACTTACCAGAAGATTACGCCGCACCCGCTGCGCACGGCGATCAGCAATTTCTTCTCGAACTTGGGCGACCTGAACAATATCGCCAACGAGTTGCTGCAGTTGAGGATCACCGATGCCACCGAAGACCTGATTCGCTTCGCGATGAACACGACGTTCGGCCTCGGCGGGCTCATCGATATCGCCACCCCGGCGCGATTGCCCAAGCATCATCAAGACTTCGGCCTCACGCTGGGACGCTGGGGCGTCCCGTCCGGCCCATACCTCGTGCTGCCGATCTTCGGGCCGAGCTCGTTCCGCGACGGCGTGGGGTTTGCCGTCGATACGCGCTTCAGCCCGCTCATCTATGCGCCTGTCGATGCGCAGAAGCCGCTCTACGGCTTGCAGTTCGTCAGCGCGCGCTCCGACATGCTCGGTGCGACGAACATTCTCGAGCAGGCCGCGCTCGACAAATATTCGTTCGTGCGCGACGCCTATACGCAGCAGCGGCGCTCGGCGCTCGGCGCCGATACGTCGAAGCCGCCCGTGCTGCCCAATTACGGCGACGAGGACGAAAGCGCGGCGCCGGCCGCACCGGGGGGCGCGAGCGAAGCGGGGGCGGCGGTTCCAGCGGCGGCATCGGGTGCATCGGCCGTGGCTGCGCCATCGGCGGCGTCCGCGCCTGCTGCGCCTGCTGCGCCTGCTGCGTCTACTGCATCCGCCGCATCCGCTGCATCGGCGCCCGCTGCGACGCAACCGGCTTCCGCGCCGGCCGTTCCTGCGGCCGCATCGACACCCACGACCGCCACGCCCGTTCCCAAAGGCACCAGCGGCGAATAAAACAAGGTAGACCACCTCAATGCTTCACGTTGCATCCCAGGGCATGCTCGCGCCGACGCTGCATGCGCTTCACCCTTATGCGCTCGCCGGCATCATCGCGGCGCTCGTCATCGGCGGCATCGTCAAGGGTATCGTCAGCATCGGCGTGCCGCTCGTTGCCATGCCGATCCTGATTCAGATGATGCCAGTGAAGCAGGCGGTGCTATTGCTGTCGATGCCCGTGATCCTCGGCAACATTCCGCAAGCGTTGGAAGGCGGCGAAACATTGGCCACGGCGAAGCGTATTGCGGCACCGTTGATTGGGACCGTGCTCGGCAACATCGCGGGTGTGTCGATCCTGGTTTCGCTCGAACCGCACCATGCACAAGTCGCCGCCGGTGGATTGCTCGTATTTGCCGCGCTGCTTTTGCTTGCCTCGCCGAGGTTCACGCTGGCGCCGAAGTGGGTCAAGCCCGTTGGGTTCGTGCTGGGGTTCGGCGCTGCCTTGATGGAAAGCATTGCGTCGATACCGGGGCCGCTGCTTGCGATCTATCTGATTGCCACGGGGGCACGCGGCAAGGTGTTCACGAAGCAGATGGCGATCATCCTCGTCGTCTCGATCGTCACGCTGCTGCTCGCTTTCAAGAGCGGGGCGCATGCGTCGGGCACCGACTTGCTCATTTCGGCTGCGGCCAGCGTTCCCGTGATCGCCGGTATTCAACTCGCCAAGCCGTTGCGCGATAAGCTGCCGCCGCATGCGTTTCGTATTATCGTTTTGCTGTTCGTGCTCGGCGCTGCCCTGCAGATGATTCGGAAGGCGTTGGGGTTTTGATGCGCTCGCAGTGCTGCGGCTCGATACGCTGCGGAGCCGCCCCGTGATGTTCCGGCTTCGGACGATGCCCTAAAAGCGACACATCTCGACCAATGCTGACGACCTTTGGACAGGATCTGTATTTTGCCGATGGGCCAGCGGTATCGTTCCATGGCTTTCCATACCCGACCCGCATGGCGATCGTGCGGCTCTCGTCGGGGAAGACATGGGTATGGTCGCCAATCGCGCTGACGGAAGATTTAGCCGTTGCCGTTGAGGCACTCGGACCGGTCGCGCATATCGTCTCACCGAATAAACTGCACCATCTCGCGCTCTCGGCGTGGAAAATGCGCTGGCCTGAAGCGGCCATCCATGCCCCTCCGGGGCTCGTTCGAAAAATGAAAGGGTTTCGCTTCGATGCCGAACTTGGCGACGAGCCGGACCGACAATGGATCGTCGACATCGATCAAGTCGTGTTTCGCGGATCGTTTGCCATGGAAGAAGTGGTGTTCTTCCATCGCGTCTCACGCACCGCCATCTTCGGTGACCTGATCCAACGCTTTCCCGATGAGCTAGCTACGGGATGGAAAGGCACTCTTCTGCGGCTTGACGACCTCGTCGGACCGCACGGCAGTACGCCGCGCGAATGGCGATGGAGTTTTCTCTCGCGTAATGCCGCGCGCGCCGCTCGCCAAAGAGTGCTCGATTGGAAGCCCGAGCGGCTTCTGATCGCTCATGGCCAATGCGCAGACCGTGAAGCAACGCATGTCATTGCCGAGGCGTTGCGCTGGATTTGATTGAGCTACGGGGTGCCGTGCATCAGTAACCGATCTATGAGGCGGCCATTCGACCGCTTCTCCGGGATCAAATCCGTCACGGGACTGGATGATCGAATCGTAGTAGCAAACCCTCCAGCTGGGATCGGAATGCTATGAAGTTATTGCAAATTGTCCGAATGCGCAGATGGTTCACGCCGTGGCCAGCAGCTTGGGTGCGTGCGGTAAGAATCGAAATAACAGGGTGCCGGACAAGCAAAGGCGCTGCTGCGCGGGTTGCTTGAGGATCAGCCAGGTAGGCATTGAGAGCGGTCGAGTCAACGGCATGTGTCATTACATCGTCGAACGCCGAAAGAACCTTTCGCCTCCAGGCAGCATAGCTCCCCCATTGGCCCAGGAAGTACTTTCCAACGAATCCGTTGTGCGGCAGTTGAGTAAGCTGCCAACGGAATCTGTCTGCATATCCTCCAAACATATGCGCATGTTCGTCAGGCTCGGCGGCCCCCCCTCTTCGAACTAGCGGCTGATTTGGCCCAAGGATGTGCCCGAGATCCATATTTGACATCGTTGTCCAGCTCGCCCGCAATAGCGGGTTGTAGTTTTGCATATGGGCTTCCCAGCCTTGGAGCCCGCCGAACAGTTCCCCTAGAGCACCGTTAACCATTCCAATAGCGTCGCCGAAAACGTGATCCCCTTGAGCGGGCGCTAAGGACGGCGCGCCACTCGCAACCGGTTTTGCTGGTATTGGCATTTAGCTTCCTTGTTTATGAAATCCCTGTTTCCATACCGCTACTTCTTCGATTCAAACTTCCTGGAATTCTGCGCCCGAGCGAGACGGTCCCGCGTCGCGCCTGCCCATAGTCAGTGATCGCCGGTACACCTGCCGTCGCTTGGGTTAGCAACCGCCGTCGCCCTCGCTGACGAGTTGCGATGCGTTTGAGATCGGCGCTCTATGTCTTGCTGAACGTCCGCGTCCCAGCGCGCACGTCCTTTTTTGCCCGCTCAACTTCTTTCTGTCGCTTCGACATGGCGTTTTCCGTGGCACTCCCGTCCGCCTAACGCACCCGTCTAATTTCAAACTTGCGGCCGGGAAATTTCTGCGTCGCCAGAAGCTTAGCTTCTTCCACTGTTCTGGCTTGCACGGCCTCGGTATTCCACAGCGTTGCCGGATCTACGACCATATTGCCATTCGCTGCAAGCCGATTGTGATTCCGATACGCGAAGTACTCCCGTTCCATCCCCGGCCGGATCACGTCGACCTCGTAAGTATTCATCAGTACGCCTTTTTCTATGCCACGATGTCAGACGTCGTTTTGACGAATGTTTAGCTCCATCGTCGCAGTACCAGATGCAGAGACGTAGTTTGTGACACCAGCGCTGTCCAATGCAGCCTTGAACTGCGACTTCGCAACGTGAGCCCGCGCCACAGCCTCTTCAACCTGTCGTCGTGATATATCCCAGGCGGCAGCCCGAAGTCCCTCGGCATTGATATCACTCACGGTATCATGGGCAATCTTGAGAGCATCTTGCATTTCGAACACGCTTTGTATCGCCTGATAGTCGATGAGCCTTTCAACAGGGAAGGCACCGAGGCTCCGGTGTATTGTCGCCAGCGCGTCCGTATCGCTTATATGCTTGAAGAAATGTTCGACGTAGATGTCCGCTGCCTCGTTGCGTGGAATATTTTCAATCAAATTAAGGGCCCGCTCCATAATTGGACGAAGGGTCATAAGTGATTCCTGTCGGCGCAGGTTGTCTCTCTTTCGATCACGTTTGTCGCCGTCCATCCTCTGTCGATAAGGCACATAAATCGCGATCGCGATTGCGATCATCGCTCCGACTGCTTGTACCCACGAAGCCCACGACGAGCTGTCCTTGGGCGGCCACTTGACGAATGCCGTCGCAAACATTCCTAGCAGGAAGCCGCCTATGAAAAGGCATGTGTTTTTGATGTTACTCATATGCGCCTTGCTTACCCCTCCCGCTCGGATGACATCTGCGGGAGTATTTCAATGGGCTGCTAAATGACGAGGCCGATCGTTCGCAGCCCGGTGACATACTCATTCAAGCGCGCCTTGATGTATTCGATTTTCATCGGCCCCTTGCCTGCCGGCTCGTCTACCTGCGTACCATTGGCATCGCCCGTCGAGTTTGGCCAGTAAAACAGGTTGCGAGGATCATTGGCCAGATTCCATATCAGATCGTTCACCTCGCGGTTCAGGTCGACCTCGGCATAGTACTTCGTGTTCGTCATTCCATCCGTTCTAGTCGGCCGGATATTCGGCTTCGGCATCGCCCCCACTGAGAACCGGTCACTCGTTTGTGTAAGATCCCAGTCTTTCCAATCGTAGGTTTTTGCAGGGGCAAGGGTCAACCCGTTCATCCATTTAACGGCAGACTCGAGATTCGTGTGGCTGGTGAGCAAGCGCTCGATCTCGTTTCGAATATGACTGTAGGGGACATGATGATTGCAAGTACCGCTGGGAGGTTGCCGATAACCGCTCAGATACGCCGCGAGCGTTCGCTGAGTGTCGTTGTGGACCTCTCGTTGATGCTCGATGCCCGCGATCTTGACGCTTCCCGCCTTGTCATTCGCGGGATTGAAGCTAATCGCGGTTTTACGCTGGATGACAAATGCACCACTGCCGCCTCGAAGCTGGACTGAAGCGCCGGGACTCAACGGAACGCCGTTAGCGCCACTGAACAGGCCTCTTGCCCCTGCGTCCGGCCCGCCCGCCGATGCGGGGGCGGCGTTCGCCGAAATGGCATGTGCATGCCGAGCGGCTTGCATGCCCAGCCGGTCAGCCTCGGCCTCCAACGCAGCATCCTGCAGCACCGCAACACCGGACGCCGGTATGCGAACGCGGCCCTGCCGTTGTTGAATAACATGGGCGAGTTCGTGTCCGATCAACTCCTGCCCATGCATAGAATCAGGTTGATATCGGCCCGGCTCGAAATAGATATCGTTGCCCATCGTGAATGCTACGGCACCTAAGCGAGCGGCTTGCGGTCCGATATGGACGCGCACCGCGGAGAAGTCCGCCACAAATGCGGCCTCCATCTTTTGGAGCAGTGTCGGCGGCAGACTCTTCCCGCCCCCCCGCACCAAACCAAGCCGTGCCGGGTCTATCTCGACGTTCGCGCTCGGTGATCGACTCCCCGCGTGCGCCCCCGCGGCGCTCGGCCTCATCTGCAGCGTGCCATTGCGCACAGGGGCTCCACGCGCCATCTGTCCAGTAGGAAAAAACCCCTGAATGACATACCCCGGCATAACCGTCCCCCGCGTGATGCGCCAATGATCGGGCAGCCGACTTAGCGCGAAGTCTTTCGCCGTAATGGCGCTTTATGAAGTGGCCGACATCGCAACGATCCAAACTACAAAGAAATTGCGCGTCCGCCAATTTGTCCGAACAATGAACGATCGCCTGTTCTTCGTCAAGTTGGTCGCCTTTACCGCCTATCACAGAACCATCGTATTTCCACGTGCCATCGAACCTCGCGGCGAAACGGGCGTTCACCGTTACACGGCTGAAGCCCGATGCCCGCGTCGGGCCTCTCCCGATCGACGCCGCGGAATAGGAAGTCCACCGCGATGGCCAGCTCACGTATTTCTCGTCTCTTGTTGGTATCTACAACTCGCTAGCCGCCGGGGGCGGTCACGCAAGCATCACGAGTTCATCGCCGCTCTCCGCAAGCGCCTTGCTCGCTTCCGCCCATCCTTCGCGGGCCTTGTGCCGGGGGCGGCGCAGCATGACCGCGTTGTTTTCGACGTCCCGCGCGCAGCTTAGGCCGGCTAGATCTCGCGGCGTCAGGTATATAATGTCAGTACAAACGTCAATACACTAAACGGACGGGCGAGTTGTGCAGTTTGAATGGGATGAAGGTAAGAACCGGATCAATATTCGCAAGCATGGGATCGACTTCAGCGATGCGATCGACGTGTTCAATCATCCGGTGCTGACGGCACTGGACTCTAGAGAGAAGACTACGGGGAGGAGCGCTGGGTAGCCCTCGGCTTGATGAAGGCGATGATGGCGGTGGTGGTGTATGTGGAGCGCAACGGGCCGGTGATTCGTATCATCTCGGCGCGCAAAGCGACGAAGCATGAGGCTAAACGATATGAACAAAGCATCAAAAACTGACTGGAAGCGGCTGGAAAAGCTTAAGGACGAGCAGATCGACACACGCGACGTACCTGAACTGGACGACGAGTTCTTTGCGCGCGCCGAGCTGCACGTTCCACCGAAGCAAGCGGTGACGATGCGGCTGGATGTCGATGTCTTGAACTGGTTCAAAGAGCAAGGCCAAGGCTATCAGACACGCATCAACAAACTGCTGCGAGCGTACATGCTGGCGCATCAGCGTAGGCATTCCTGAGTGCCGCCAACAATTGCCTCGATACCCAAAGGTTGTCGATGCGGCCCATGTTCGTTTCTCGTGCGACACCGAGCGTGAACCGAGCGCACGACGCTCATCGCGACGCCCATCCCCCGCAGCTTGTGAATGAATGAACGAGACCACCCACGCGGCCTCGTTCAACCCGGCAGCGCCCCTACGAGTTAGAAGCGAATACCTGCCGCGACACCCGTCCCGCGCCCAGCGCATTCAAAACCAACTCCCCCCGATCGGTAAGCTGAGCACGCCGATCCCCCTCGGCAGATTGCTCGAGCATCACGAGCTGCTGCTCGAGCAGCGCGTCGAGTTCCGCGCGGTTCATGTCGAGCTGATCCGGCGCATGCCGGACCAGCATCAGCGTCGCGAATTCGTGCGGACTGAGCATGCTAGCCCCCACTAGCCGAGCGCGACCTCGATCCGCCGCGGCTTCGCTTCGTCGCGACGCGGAATCGTCAGCTTCAGCACGCCATCGCGCAGTTGCGCATCGATCCGCGACACGTCGAAATCAGGACTCACCGTGAACGCACGCGCAAAGTGCGGATGGCGAATCTCGCCATACTGAAGCCGCAAGCCCGAGGGCATAGGGACGACCGCTTCCGCCTCGATGCTCAAGCTACTGTCGTGCACGCGCACGTCCAGCTTCTCGCGCGGCACCCCCGGCAAATCCGCATACAGCGTGATGCCGTGGCTATCTTCGAAAACGTCGACAGCCGGTACGATGCGCGTCGGCCGGGCCGAGGCCCTCGCCTTGTCCTGGTTCGTCACGGTCGCGCCGGCGTCATCGGACCGAGTGGCCAGTTCAGTACTGTCGCTCATGATTCTCTCCATGATTCATTCGGTGGGCATTGCGCCCCGTCGTTTCAATAGAGGTAAAGGCTCGCGCCGCCTTCACTGCACCGCAATCGAGCGCGGTTTCGACGCTTCGGAGCGGCCGACGCTGATCGTCAGGCAGCCGTCCACATAACGCGCCTTTGCTTTATCCGGATCGGCGTGCTGCGGCAGTTCGACGACACGGCGGAACGTGCCCATGAAACGTTCTTCGGCATACACGCGTGCATCGGGCGGCAACTCCGCCTCCGTGCGCCTGCGCTCGCCGCTGATCGTCAGCAACCCCTTGTCGATCGATATCTCGATCTTCGCGGGGTCGAGCCCCGGCACGAAGGCGACGATCTCGACGCTGTCGTCGGTACTGCCGATGTTGACGGGCGGAAAGGCGCCCGTACGCGTCGCGCGCAAGCTGGCCGGAAAATCCGTGAAGAGACTCGCCATCTGCCGTTGAAGGCGATCGAATTCGCCGAGCAGATCGGTCGTGAAAAAGAGATCACTCATGACAGGCTCCTTGACGAGGCCGCCACGAACGTCGAACAGGCTACGCGATCCAGTTCGTCCGTCCGTGGATGACCCACTGACAAACAAATCGAAACACGCAGCGCGCGATGGGATGAATCGCGCGACTGCCTGAGCGAAACCTAAGATAGTGCGGCGAGCCAAAATTTCAAGAGGCCGTGCGACCGAGCCGGAGGAAGGCTTCATCGCGTTTCGATAAGCCGCCCGCCGCCCCTTATGGATGAAATATTTCGTTACAAGCAAGCGGGCCCGTGCTTTCTCGAAGCACCGGCCCGCGGGTCCTACTTTGCCTTCGCACCAGATAGATTTACCTAAACGGCCACGTCCGCCCGCTCAACGCGATTGCTCGCCGTCACGGCCGAGACGACCACCGTGACGACGACATTGAGCACCAGTGCGATCAAGCCGATATACGTCGGATACGTCGCTCCCGCGAAATGCAGCGCATAGACCGGCTTCAGCCCCTGCTCGGCGGCCAGCAGCGTGCCCAGGGAGATCCCCGCCAGCCAGCCGAGGAACAGCCCGGACGATGTCAAGCGTCGCGTATACAGCGAGAACACCACTGCCGGGAAGATCTGCAGGATCCACACGCCACCGAGCAACTGCATATCGATCGCGTACTGCGTGGGCAGCGCGATGATGAACAGCAGCGCACCGAACTTCACGACCAGCGACACGAGCTTGGCATTCGCCGCTTCTTTTTCCGGCGTGGCGTTCGGCGCGATCAGCGGCTTATAGAGGTTGCGCGTGAACAGGTTCGCCGCGCCGATCGACATGATCGCCGCCGGCACCAATGCGCTGATCGCGATCGCCGCGGCCGCGAAGCCGACGAACCAGGACGGGAACAGCGTCAGAAACAACGCCGGCACGACATCCGACGGCGACTTGACGTGAACGCCGGCGGCAATCGCCATGTAGCCGAGCAGTGCGATCAGCCCGAGCAGCACGGTATAAGCCGGCAAGAAGATCGCGTTCTTCCGGACGGTCGCGGCCGAACGCGACGAGAGCACGCCCGTCATCGTATGCGGATACATGAATGCAGCGAGCGCGGAGCCCAAGGCAAGCGTCGCGTAGGCCGTGAACTGCGACGGCTTCAGCAGGATGCCGGTGGCACCGCCCTTCGCCGCGAAGTGCTTGTCCGCCATATCGAACAGCGCGCCGTAGCCGCCGAGCTTCGTGGGAATCCAGCACACGGCGACGATCACCACGATGTAGATCATGATGTCCTTGACGAACGCGATCATGGCCGGCGCGCGCAAGCCGCTTGCGTAGGTGTAGAGCGCCAGAATCACGAAGGCGATGATGAGCGGCAGCTCGCCCGTGACGCCAAGGCTCTTGATCACCACCTGCATGCCGACGAGCTGCAACGCGATGTAAGGCATCGTGGCGACGATGCCCGTCAGCGCAACGGCCGCCGGCAGCCACTTGCCGCCGAACACGCCTTGCACGTAGTCCGCCGCCGTGATGTGATTGTGCCGCTGGCAGGCTTGCCAAAGCTTGGGCATCACGGCGAAGACGAACGGATAGACGATGATCGTGTATGGCAGGGCGAAAAAGCCGTATGCGCCCACGGAATAAACCAAAGCCGGCACTGCAATGACGGTGTAAGCCGTATAGAAATCGCCGCCCACGAGGAACCACGAGATGACGGTGCCGAACTGGCGTCCGCCGAGTCCCCATTCATGCAATTGCGAGAGATCGCCGCGCTTCCAGCGTGCCGCAACGAAACCCAGCACCGTAATGAGTGCAAAGAAGACGATGAAGATCGCCAGAGCAGTCGTATTGATCGAAGTGGACTCGGTCATTTGGCGCTCCGGTAGACGGCATACATCAGCAGCGAGGTAATCGGCACCCAGAGAAACTGGTACCAGTAGAAGAACGGGAAGCCGAGCAGCGATGGGTGGCCGCCGCTGTAGAACGGCAGCCATAGCAGGGCTAGATACGGCAAAAGCAAAATCAGCGGAAGCCACGAACGGCGTGGCGGATTGGAGGTCTCCATGATGCTCCTTAGGGCTGACGATGAGGCGACCGGCATCTAGCAGGGCAACCGCTCGCACTCTGTCTTATTGAACTTTCGTGGGATGAATCGCGCCGAACGCGGTGTTTGCTTAGGAAGCATGGGGCGGCCTCCCGCGAATCGAATTGCGCTCGACGGCCGTAGTATTTGCGCGCGGTATATTGGCCGCAAGCGCATAACTACTTAGGGGTGCTACGTAGAATTACGTAGCGATCAAGGCGCCATTAGCGAGCCGTTGGTCGTCTAGCCCGCGCGCCGTTTCACACCCGCCCGCTGCGGGATCTTCATCTCGGCGATGAATTCGTCGTGCATTTCCCGCAGTACCTCGACGAATGCCGATGCAAGCCGCTCCCTTGGCCGATGCGGCGGATAGAGCAAATAGATAGGAAATAGGACGTCGGGCGAAAACCGGCGAATTGCGACGTCGGGCCCGGCAAAGTCGCGCGCCACGATCGGATGCGAAAGCGTCACCCCCATGCCGAGGCGGACCATTTCACAGCAGATCGCCGAGTACTGCGCCTCGATCGCCATCACGCGTTCGACGCCCGCGCGTGCAAATACCTCATCCATCTGCGCTCGCGTGCCGTCGCCGTGACACAGCGAAATGAACGACTCGCCTTGCAAATCGGACGGCTTGACGATCGCCTTCTTCGCAAGCCGATGTTCCGCCGGCAGTACGCACATCGCCGGTACCCGGGAAAGCAATTCGACGTCGCAGTTCGACGCTTCACTGACATACACGGCCACCCCAAGGTCGCAAAACTGCGAGGCCGTCCAGTGATTGATCGTGCCGGACGTATTCATGTGCAACGTCACGGTCACGCCGGGGTGTAGCCGCTGGAAGCGATCGATCGCGCGCGGCACGAGCGTGAGGCCCGCGGACGGCATCGCCGCAATGCGCAAGCGTCCTGTGCCGAGATTGCGGATTTGCGCGGCGGCGTTCGCCAGCCCTTGCAAGCCGACATAGGCGCGCTCGACCTCGCGAAAGAATGCCGTCCCCTCGCTCGTCGGGATCAGCCGCGCGCCCGTGCGCTGAAACAACACGAGACCCGTTTCGCGCTCGAGCTGCGAGATCAGCCGGCTCACGTTCGGCTGGGACGTGAAAAGCTCCTTGGCCGCAGCCGTCATCGAGCCGGCCGTCATCACGGCCCGAAACGCTTCGACGTGCTTCAGATTCATCTTCGTCGCCTCTCCAATTGGCCCCGATTCGGCTTTAGGGGTCCGCCCTAGGTCATATCACCGGTGTATAGGTCCGTATTTTATTCGTATTGGACGATATAGCTCGCCCAGCGCGAAACTAGTCTGCATCGGCGCGAACGTCGAACCATCGCTACACATAATCAAGGAGACTCCGTCATGAAGAAGGTGCTGCCTCGCCGTGACCTTTCCATGCTTTCGCCAGCGCTCGTTGCGGCCCTGATGCTCGCCGGCGCCTGCGCCGCCAGCGCGCCCGCCCACGCCGAAACGACGCTGTACGTGGCGAACGTCGGCGGTTCGAACGAGCAGATGTATCGGCAGAAGATCGATCCGCCGTTCGAGAAAGCCCATCACGTCAAGATCGTCTACGTCGCGGGCAATTCGAGCGATACGCTCGCGAAGCTCGAAGCACAGAAGGGCCACGAGCAAATCAACGTAGCGGTGATGGACGACGGCCCGATGTATCAAGCAATGCAGCTCGGCCTGTGCGGAAAGCTCGACGAAGCACCCGTCATGAAAGACCTCTATCCGCTCGCGCATCTCGGGCCCACGGCCGTCGGCATCGGCATGGTCGCAACGGGTATCGGGTACAACGAGAAGGCGTTCGAGAAGCTCGGCCTACCGGCCCCCGATTCGTGGAAGGCGCTGACCGACCCGCGCCTGAAGGGCAAAATCGGCGTGCCGCCGATCACCAACACCTACGGTCTGCATACGCTCGTCATGTTCGCTCGCATGAACGGTGGCGGCGAGAAAGACATCGATCCGGGCTTCGCCGCGATCAAAACGCGCGTCGCACCCAACGTCCTATCGTGGGCGCCGACGCCGGGCGAAATGGACGGCCTCATGCAATCGGGCGACGTCATCATCGCGCCTTACGGCAGCGGGCGCGCCGTCGCGCTGCAAAACACCGGCTTCCCGCTCAAGTTCGTCTATCCGAAGGAAGGCGGCGTGGCGCTGCAGGTCGGTGCGTGCGTCGTCGCGCAAAACGCTCAACCCGAGCTTTCGCAGCAGTTCATTCAGTACTTGCTGAGCCCCGAGGTGCAGGCCATGCAGGCGCAGGACATTGGCCTCGGGCCCGTCAACAAGACCGTCAAGCTGTCGCCCGACATCGCCGCGCGCGTGCCCTACGGTCCCGCTCAGATCGCGAAGCTCACCTCGGTCGACTGGACGACCATCAATCAGCACCGCGCCGCATGGACCGAGCGCTGGAATCGATCCGTCGAGCGTTGAGCGGCGCTTCGGCGCTTCGGCTTCGATCAGCGGGCAAGCGCGCCGTGCGCCGCGCCCGCCACGTGCCCTCGATGAAGGATGGACGCGAGAATGAGTTTCCTCACCCTGCAAGGCATTTCCAAGCGATACGGCGATTTCACGGCGATCGAACACATCGATCTGTCCGTCGAGCGCGGCGAATTCATGTCGCTGCTCGGTCCGTCGGGTTGCGGCAAGACGACGACGCTGCAAATGATCGCCGGCTTCATCTCTCCGACGACGGGCCGCATCACGCTCGACGGTCGCGACATCACGGACGAGCGCCCCGAAAAGCGCGGCATCGGTGTGGTGTTTCAGAGCTACGCGCTGTTCCCGCACATGACGGTCGCCGGCAATGTCGGCTTCGGCCTCGAGATGCGCAAGATGAAACGCGACGAGCGTCGGCGCCGCATTGCCGAAGCGCTCGAACTCGTGCATCTGCGCGGCCTCGACGAACGCTATCCGAAGGAGCTCTCGGGCGGCCAGCGGCAGCGCGTGGCGATCGCTCGCGCGATCGCGATGCAGCCCGAGCTCTTGCTGCTCGACGAGCCGATGTCGAACCTCGACGCCAAGCTGCGGGAGGAGATGCACATCGAGCTGCGCGCCATTCAAAAGCGGCTCGGCATCACGACGATTCTCGTCACGCACGATCAAGTCGAGGCCATGACGATGAGCGACCGCATCGCCGTCATGCATCGCGGCAAAGTCGCTCAGTTGAGCACGCCCTTCGACGCCTACGAGCGTCCCGCCACGCCGTTCACGTCGACGTTCCTTGGCCGAACCAACACGCTCGAAGGCGAAGTGCTGCGCCTCAATCCGCGCTGCGCGGAAGTCACCGTGGCGGGCACGATGCTGCAGGTGCCGCACGAAGGGCGCGACGTGGCCGGCGCGGTCAACGTCTACATTCGCCCTGAGAAAGTGCGTCTGGCGAACGGCGACGCGCGTTTGCACGGACGCGTGGCCACGCGCGTGTTCGTCGGCAATCAATGGCTGCTCGTCGTCGATACGGCGCTCGGCAGAATGCACGTCGCGCAGCCGAACTACGGTGCGCCGCCGCCCGAGGAAGGCTGCGAAGTCGGGCTTGCTTGGACCGACGACGATCTGCGCGTGCTGAATCAGGAGGGTCGCCATGGCCACCCTTGACGACGCACGCGGAGGCGCCGCACCGTGGCTGCTTTCGGCCCCTGCGCTGCTGCTCTTCATTGCGATGCTGCTCGTGCCGCTCGTATTGACGGTGCTGCTGTCGTTCCACGTCTTTCGCGATATGGCCGGCGTGCAGCCGGGCTATACGCTGCACAATTATTTCGAAGTCGTCACCGATCCGTACTACGGCACGATCTTTCTGCGCACGGCGGGGCTCGCCTTTGCCGTGACCGTGCTGTCCATCGTGCTCGGCGTGCCGGAAACCATCGTGCTCGCGCGCATGCGCAAGCCGTGGCAATCGATCTGCCTGCTGATCGTGATTGGGCCGCTCTTGATTTCGGTGGTCGTGCGCACGCTCGGCTGGGAGATCCTGCTCGGCAACAACGGCGTGATCAACGACGTCCTGCGCGCGCTCGATATCACTGACGAGCCGATTCGCTTCGTGTTCACGATGACGGGCGTGATCGTCGCACTCACGCACGTCCTCGTGCCGTTCATGGTGATGTCGGTCTGGGCCACGCTGCAAAAGCTCGATCCTCAGGTGGAATGGGCCGGACGTTCGCTCGGCAGCTCGCCGATGCGCGTATTCCGGCGCGTGGTGCTGCCGCAGATCCTGCCTGGCGTGCTGTCGGGCTCGATCATCGTTTTTGCGCTGTCGGCATCGGCATTCGCCACGCCCGCGCTGATCGGCGGCAGGCGCCTGAAAGTCGTGGCCACCGCCGCTTACGACGAATTCCTCGGCACGCTGAACTGGCCGCTCGGCGCGAGCATCGTCGTGCTGTTGCTCATCGCCAACGTCGCGATCGTGATGGGCTGCAGCCGGCTCGCCGAACGCCGCTTCAAGCACATCTTCGACTGAGCAGGCTCCGTCATGAAGAAAAACGGCTTTCTCGCGCTCGCATTCAATGCGCTGTTTCTCACGTTCATCCTGGCACCGCTCGTCGTCGTGCTGCTCGTCGCGTTCACCGACAAAGGCTACATTTCGACGCCGTTCCGCGGCGCATCGTTGCGCTGGTTTCGTGCGATCTGGGACAACGACGACATCGTCTCGGCGTTCTGGCTATCGGTGCGGCTCGCCTTCACGGCAGCCACGATCGGCGTCGTGCTGGCCGTGCCGGCTGCGCTCGCCATCGCACGCTATCGCTTCCCCGGCCGCGGCGCGTTGATGGCTTTCTTTCTGTCGCCGATGATGATCCCGGCCGTCGTGCTCGGCATCGCGTTCCTGCGCTTTCTCTCGCTGCTGAACTTGAACGGATCGTTCGCGGCGCTCGTCGCCACGCACGTCGTGATCGTCGTGCCCTATGCGCTGCGGCTTGCGCTGTCGTCGGCCGTCGGCCTCGACCGCGACGCCGAGCGCGCCGCCCTTTCATGCGGCGCGAGCCGATTCACCGCATTTCGGCGCGTCGTGCTGCCGATGATCCGCACCGGCGTGGCCGGCGGCTGGCTGCTGTCGTTCATTCAGAGCTTCGACGAGTTGACCATGACCATTTTCGTGGCGACGCCGGGAACCACGACCTTGCCCGTCGCTATGTACAACGAGATCCAGCAAACCATCGATCCGCTCGTCACATCGGTGTCGGCCGTGCTGATCGTCGGCACGATCCTTTTGATGGTGGTGCTCGACCGCCTGGTCGGGTTGGATCGCATCTTGATCGGAGAAGCGCATTGACTTCGAACACGTCCCCTAGCGCCGACGTGCTTGTCATCGGCGGTGGCCTCGTCGGCTCCGCGCTCGCTTACGGCCTCGCACGCATTGGCGCGCGCGTCACCGTCCTCGACGAGGGAGACGGCGGCTTTCGCGCGTCGCGCGGCAATTTTGGCCTCGTTTGGATTCAGGGCAAAGGCTACGGTCTCACACCCTATGCCGGCTGGTCGCGCGACTCGGCCGCACGCTGGCCGAGCCTTGCTCAACACTTGCGTGAGGACTGCGGCATCGACGTCGCGCTGCGTCAGCCCGGCGGCTTCCAGTTCTTGTTCTCCGATGACGAGATGGCGGAACGCCACAAGCGTCTGTCGGCACTGCGGGAAGAGATCGGCGACTATCCGTTCGAATTGCTCGATCACCGCGAGGCACGCGAGCGCGTGCCGGGGCTGGGCCCGAAGGTCGTCGGCGCGAGCTATACGCCGATGGACGGGCACGTCAACCCGCTCAAGCTGCTGCGCGCGCTGCACGCCGGCATGCAAAAGCGCGGCGTGCAACTGCATTCCGGCGAATGCGTGGAACGGATCGAGCCGAATAAAGGCGGCTACACCGTGCATAGCCATCGCGGCACTTACCGCGCCGCGCGCCTGGTGCTCGCCGCCGGGCTCGGCAACCGGGCGCTCGCGCCGCTGGTCGGCTTGGATGCCCCCGTCGCCCCCAACCGCGGCATGATTTTGATCAGCGAGCGCGTCGCGCCGTTCCTCCACTATCCGACGCTCAACGTGCGTCAAACCGATGAGGGCACGGTTCAGTTCGGCGATTCGATGGAGCAGGCCGGCTTCGACGACTTCACCTCGACTCCCATCTTGAGCGAGATCGCGCGCCGCGGCGTCCGCACGTTTCCGGCACTGCGCAACGTTCGCCTCGTGCGGGCTTGGGCCGCACTGCGCGTCTATAGCCCCGACGGCTTTCCGATCTACGAGCAATCCGAAATGCACCCGGGCGCTTTCGTCGTGACCTGCCACAGCGGCGTGACGCTGGCCGCCGCGCATGCGCAGCGCCTCGCCCCATGGATTGCGGGCGCGCCGATGCCCACTGAATTGCCGGCTTTCTCCGCACGCCGCTTCGCCGCCTGCGCCGATCCGATTCCCGCCCATTGAAACCGTCATGACTTCCCACTCTGCTCAATCGCTGTTCAAACCGCTGCCCGGCGCCGATGCGCCCGTCGATATCTGGTTCGACGATCAGCCGCTGTCGGTGCCGGGCGGCCGCTCCGTCGCCGCCGCACTGCTGGCCGCCGGTGTTTCCCGCTTTCGGGCAACGCCGGTGTCCGGCTCGCCGCGCGCACCCTATTGCATGATGGGCGCCTGCTTCGAGTGCCTCGTCGAGATCGACGGCGTGCCGAGCAGGCAAAGCTGCATGGTGCAGGTACGCTCAGGCATGCGCATTCGTTCGCAAGAAGGCGCGCGCGATTTGCCGCCGGTCGCCGCCAACGAGCCGGAGAACGTTCATGGCCGCTGATTTCGCGTCGGAACGAATCGACGTCGTCGTCGTGGGCGCCGGCCCCGCCGGCATGAGCGCGGCAACGCGGGCCGCCCGCGCGGGATTGTCGGTGGTGCTGCTCGACGAGCAAGATGCCGTCGGCGGACAAATCTATCGCGCCATCGAGCGCGCCGACGCGCAACGCCGAGAGATTCTCGGCCCCGACTACGCAGCGGGTTCCGCCATCGCGGAAGCCTTCACGCGCTCGGGTGCCCGGCATGTGGCCAACGCATCCGTATGGCAGGTGACGCGTGAGCGCACGGTGCACTATCTGAAGGACGGCCGCGTCGGCAGCTTCGAAGCCAAGCGTGTGATCCTCGCGAGCGGTGCGCTCGAGCGTCCGTTTCCGATTCCGGGGTGGACACTGCCCGGCGTGATGACCGCCGGCGCAGCGCAGATCTTGCTGAAGAGCGCGGGCGAAGTGCCGTCTTCCGCTCCGATCCTCGCGGGCTGCGGGCCGCTTCTCTATCTGCTCGGCTGGCAGTATGTCCGTGCCGGCGTGCCGATTCGCGCGCTCGTCGATACGACTCGGCATGAGGACCGTTGGCGCGCGAAGCGTCACCTCCTCTCCGCGCTGCGCGCGTGGCCGTTCCTGAGCAAGGGGCTGCAATTGATCCGGACGTTGCGGCGAGCCGGCGTGCCGATCTACGAAGGCGCGGACGATCTGCGCGTCGAAGCAGCGACGGCTTCCGGCGGGACGGAGCGTGCCGCGGCCCTCGTCTTCGCGACGCAAGCTGGCCCCCAACGTATCGAAGCCGACGTGATCTTGCTGCATCAGGGCGTCGTGCCGAACACGCAGTTCACGCATGCGCTGCGTGCGACGCATCGCTGGGACGACGCGCAGCTTTGCTTCACGCCGCAGATCGATGCATCGGGCGAACTCGATGTGCCGGGCATCTTCGTGGCCGGCGACGGGGCCGGCATCGGCGGCGCGCAAGCGGCAGCGGAGCAAGGCGCGCTTGCCGCACTCGCCGTCGCATCGCAGCTCGGCGCAATCGATATGGCCACGCGTGATCGAGAAGCGGCACTGCATCGCGCGGCGCTCGCGCGTGTGATGCGCATCCGCCCTTTCCTCGACAGCTTGTACCGTCCTCGCGATGCCAACCGCATCCCTACCGACGAAACGATCGTGTGCCGCTGCGAAGAAGTGACGGCCGGCGAACTGCGCGGGTTCGTTGCACTCGGGTGCGTAGGACCCAATCAGGCGAAATCGTTCGGCCGCTGCGGCATGGGTCCGTGTCAAGGACGCATGTGCGGCTTGACCGTTACCGAAGTGATCGCCGATGCGCGCAAGGTTCCGCCGGCCGAGGTGGGTTACTACCGCATTCGTCCGCCGATCAAGCCGCTCACGCTCGGAGAACTCGCCGGTGAATGATCGATCGCGTTCGAGCGCAGGCTTGCTCGCCAAGGCCGACGTGCTCGTCGTCGGCGGGGGGCTGCACGGCACGAGCAGCGCCTTGAACCTGGCGCGGCGCGGCGTGAGCGTCATCGTGCTGGAGGCCGATTATGTGGCGCGCCACTCGTCGGGCGTGAATGCCGGCGGTGTGCGCACGCTCGGGAGACCGCTTCCCGAAATTCCGCTCGCGTTGATGTCGCGCGAGATCTGGCACACGCTGCCGGACATCGTGGGCGACGATGGCGGCTTCGTGCCGTCGGGCCAGTTGAAGATCGCCGAAACCGAATCGGAGCTCGACGAATGCCGCGAGCGCGTGGCATTGCTCGAGGCACAGGGATTCACGCATGAGAAGGTCGTCGATCGCGAAACGGTGCTCGCGCTCGAGCCGGCACTCGCCAAGCATGTGACAGGTGGCATTTGGGTCGAACGCGACGGTTACGCGTTGCCGTTTCGCACGACCACCGCATTTCGGCTCGCCGCGCAACGGCAGGGCGTGCGCTTTTACGAAGGCACGAAGGCCGTTCGCATCGAGCAGCGCGGCGCCCGTTGGTGCGTCGATACGCCTCGCGGGTCGTTCGCCGCGGAAAAGCTGCTCGTCGCGGCGGGCGCATGGTCGGGCGAGCTAGCGAGTCAGGTGGGCGAGCCTGTTCCCGTCCATCCGGAAGGCTTGATGCTGATGGTCACGCATCGCGTTGCACCGTTCTGCAAAGCGACGCTCGGCGCGACGGGACGGCCGCTGTCGTTCAAGCAGTTCGATAACGGTACGGTCGTCATCGGCGGTAAGTTGATCGGGATCGCCGACCTGCAAGGACGTCACGGCGAAGTCGATTTCATGCGGCTCGCACGCAGCGCACGCACCGTCGTCGATCTGTTCCCGCATTTGCGGCATCTTGGCATCAATCGCGCGTGGGCCGGCGTCGAAGCATTCACCGACGATTCGCTGCCCGTCATTTCGCCGAGCCGCAGCGCCTCGAACCTCTACTACTCGTTCGGCTATTGCGGCAGCGGCTTTCAGTTGGGGCCAGGCTGCGGCTGGCTCGTCGCCCAAATGATGCTCGACGGGATCACCGCGCTACCGCTCGGCGCATTCGCCATCGATCGGTTTTCGAGGTCGAACGCGTCTACCGAAGGGCCAACGGCGGGCGTTGCCATTCAGCACTGACCGCGAACCGCCGCCCGCCCCTACGCGCCCCTACGCGCCGTTATTCGCCCTTATTCGTCCTTTTCGCTCTTACTCCGCTCACTACCATTCACCGAAGGGAATGCACCGTATGTCCGACATCGTTCGAATCGACACGAATCAACGTATGAGCCGCGTCGTCAAAGCCGCAGGCCTGGTCTTCATCGGCGGCCAGACTTCCGCCGACCCGGCACCCGATGTGAAAATTCAAACCGCGAAGGTGCTCGAGAAGATCGACGGTTTCTTGGAAAAGGCCGGCATCGACAAGACGCGGCTGGTTTCCGCACAAGTGTGGCTCGCGAACATCGAGCGTGATTTCGCGGGCATGAACGAAGTGTGGGACGCCTGGGTGCCGCAAGGATGCGCCCCAACGCGGGCCACCGTCGAGGCAAAGCTCGCGTCGGCGCATCTGCTCGTGGAAATCGCCGTAACGGCGCTCGCATAGCGCGCACCGCACCGACATCGAGCCGTTCGCCCCTGGGGGTCTGGGCGCCGCGCGTCGGGCGCCCGAATAGCCGACGAATACACCGACGACTAAGTCCGGAAATACGTCCCCGTCTCGAGGTCCTCGATCAGCCCGGCGCGCTCGGGGCGCCACCCCAGCACTTTCCGCGTCCACTCGCCCGTCGCGGCGACATCGATCGCCGCGAACGGCCCCAACCATCCGAAGTGTTCGATGGCCTCGTCCGTCGATCTCGACTCGACGGACACCTCCAAGCGACGTCCGATCACGTCGGCAATCTCCTTGAACGGAACGCCTTCGTCCCCCAGGGTGTGATAGCGCTCGCCTCCCGCGCTACGCTCGAGCGCCAATCGATACAGTCTGGCCGCATCCAAGCGATGAACCGCTGCCCAGCGGTTGCTGCCGTCGCCGACATACGCCGATACGCGTTTCTCGCGCGCAATTGCGATGAGCCGCGGCACGAAAGCATGATCTCCATCGCCATGCACGGAAGGCGGAAGCCGCACGATGGACGCATGCACCCCGCGTTCGTTCAATGCGAGGGCCGTCTTCTCCGACGCGCGCGGGTAGGAGGCGGAAGGAGGCACGGCCGAATCCTCTTCGGTTGCCGGGCGCCCTTTTGCCAGCAACGCCATGCCCGACGTCACCAGCAACGGCCGGCCGGAACCCGCGAGCGCCTCGCCGATCGCCTCGATCGCGCGCCGATCGAGCTCGCAATTCTGCGCAAATTTCGAAAAGTCGTGATTGAAGGCCGTGTGCACGACGCCATCCGCACTCGCCGCTCCCTGACGCAGGACGTCGAGGTCCTCCAACGAACCGTGCAAAACCTTCGCCCCGGCCGCTTCGGCCTTCGCGGCTCCCGCGTCCGAACGCACGAGACCGAGCACCTCGTGCCCAGCCGAAATCAACTCGGCCACGACGGCCGAACCGACGAAACCACTTGCACCCGTCACAAAAACGCGCATCGTGAATCCTCCACAAGTCAATGTGGAGGTACTATGTTCGAGCCGCTTATTACGGTGAAGTAGTGACGTTATACGGGTAAACGGACTAACAGGATCGACAATCGGAATCGGCCATGCCGGATATGAACGACAATCCGCTCGGCAACTTCCTGAAAGATCGGCGCACGCGGCTCGATCCGGCGGCGCTCGGCTTTCCGCTTACGCGCCGCCGTACGCCCGGCTTGCGGCGCGAGGAAGTCGCGCAGCGCGCGAACGTCAGCGCGACTTGGTACACCTGGCTCGAGCAAGGGCGTGGTGGCGCGCCGTCCGCAGAAGTGCTCGAGCGCATTGCGCGCGCACTGATGTTGACGGAAATCGAGCGGGAGCACCTGTTCTTGCTCGGGCTCGGCCGGCCGCCAAAAGCCCGCTATCAAGCCGTCGAGGGCGTCACGCCGCGATTGCAGCGTGTACTGGACGCGCTCGAATTCAGTCCCGCCTACATCAAAACGGCAACCTGGGACATCGTCGCCTGGAATCGCGCGGCGTCCGCCGTATTGACCAACTACGACGCGCTCGCGACGCAGCAACGCAATATCCTGCGCCTCATCTTCTGCGACCCCAATGTGCGAGCGCGGCAGCCCGATTGGGAGAGCGTCGCGCGCTTCGTCGTAGCGACGTTTCGCCTCGAGGCCGCGCGGGCGGGTGCATCGCATGCGGTGGAAGCGCTCGTCGAAGAACTCCGTTCCCGCAGCCCGGAATTCGCGGCCCTTTGGCGTGAGCAAGACGTGCGCGCGCACGGCGAAGGCACGAAACAATTGCGGCATCCCACCGTAGGGCTCATCTCGATGGAATATTCGTCGTTTGCCGTCGATGGGCGCCCCGAACTGAGTATGGTCGTCTATCAGCCCGCCACGCGCGCCGATGTGGATGCGATTCGCCAGCTTTTGCAGGCTCGGCAAGAGACAACGCGCTAGGAACGTCGTAACGTTAGGCGCGGGCGCGGGCGCGAGAACGATAGCTATCGCTAGCGCTATCGTTCTGAGCCGCCTCTACGCTATTGAGCCGCGTCGAACGTCGCTCGAGCAACGCGCAACGCGCCGGCATCGAGCAATGCTGCCTTGGCAGCCACGAGCGATGACCGCGCGGCGCGCGCATCGAACGCCAGGCGAATCATAGCCGGCAGTTGCCCCGGGCCGCGCGCAAGCTCGCGCAAGATCGGCCCGAGCGCCGTGGTGCCGTCTTCGCGCAAGCCCGCCGTTGCCGCCGGCGGCAACGTGCGCCACGCGGGATCGACGATCGCGCGGCAGACGGCGAACGGCAAGCCCCGCAGGCGAGCCTGCTCGGCGGCAACGTGCGATTCCATATCGACGGCCAACGCACCCGTCGTCCGATGCAGCGCTTGCTTTTGCGCTTGCGTCACGACGGGGGCCGTCACCGCAGCCATCGGACCGAATTCGATGCGCACCGCGGGCAGCGACGCGCGCAGCGCCGAAGCGATGCGTGCACTCCAATCGATGTCGGTCGATCGGCGTCCTGCCGGTCCATCGACCGCCTCCGCAACGACGATCGCACCGGGCCGCAAATCGGGCGAAAGCCCGCCCGCGGTGCCGAAGCTCATCACGCCCGCCGCGCCCCGGGACAAGACCTCTTCCAGCATGCGCTCGAGCGGCTCGGCGCGCGCGGCATGGACGACCTCGACGCCGGGTGCCCGTGCGATGCGAGCCTCGAACGCCATTCCCGTCACGATGACGAGCGGCAATGCCGCGCCGGCGCCGGCCGCCATCACATCCCGACCGAGACGCGAACACGATTGTCGCGCGTAAGGTTGCGGTAGCGCGCGAGCGCCCAAAGCGGAAAGAACTTGCGATACCCGTGATAGCGCAGGTAGAACACGCGCGGAAAGCCCGTGGCCGTGAACCGCGTCTCGTCCCACAAACCATGCTCGCGCTGCGCGTTCACGAGGTAAGCCACGCCGCGCGCGACGGCAGGATGATCGACGACGCCGGCCGCCATCAGCCCGAGCACCCCCCAGGCCGTTTGCGACGCCGTGCTCGGGGCCGGCTCATAGCCGCGATAGTCGAGTTTGTAGCTCGCGCCGTCCTCGCCCCACCCGCCGTCTTCGTTCTGAATCGAAATCAACCACTGCGCCGCACGCTTGATCCGTGCGTCGTCATGCGCGATGCCGGCCGCGTTCAACGCGCACAAAGCCGTCCACGTTCCGTAGACGTAGTTCATGCCCCAACGGCCGTACCAGCTGCCGTCGTCTTCCTGCTCCGCGAGCAGGTAATCGTAGGCGCGACGCGCGGGCTCGCTGTTGCCCGGCAGTTCGCCGAGCTGCGCGAGCATCGACAGGCATCGGCCCGAAACGTCGGCCGTCGGCGGATCGAGCAGCGCGCCGTGGTCCGAGAACGGAATGTTGTTCAGGTAGTACTGCGTATTCTCGGGTTCGAACGCGCCCCATCCGCCGTCGCTACTCTGCATGCCGACGATCCATTCGCGCGCGCGGGCAATCGCTTCGCGGTCCACGTTCGAGCGGGTCAGCGCCGCCGCACGATCCATTGCCATCGCTACGACGGCCGTATCGTCGACGTCGGGATAGTGCGGGTTCGCGTATTGGAATGCCCAGCCGCCGGGGCGCACGTTGGGGCGGCGCGAGATCCAATCGCCGCGCAGGTCGAGCACTTGCAGCGGGCGCAGCCATTGCAAACCGCGCAGCGCGGCTTCCTGCGCCTTCGGCTGTTCCGTTTCGAGCAGCGCGTGCGCGACGAGCGACGTATCCCAGACGGGCGACAAGCACGGCTGGCAATAGGCTTCGTCCTCTGCCACGGCAAGCAGCTTTTCCACCGAAGCGCGGGCGATCGCGCGATTCGGATAGTCGGGCCCATGGCCGAGCGCGTCGTACATCATCACGGCGTTCGCCATCGCGGGGAAAATCGCCCCTAGGCCATCTTCGCCGTTCAACCGCTCATCGACGAACGCCACCGCGGCGCGGATCGCGCGCTCGCGCGTCTTCTTCGGAAACCAGCCGTCGATACCGCGCAGCACCGTATCGACGACGCGGAAGAACGCGAACCAGCCGCGGCTCTGATGCCCGGCGCGCGGCAGCAATCCCGTTTGCGACGGCGCACCGAGAAACAATTCGTCGATGCGCACGCCGCGCGGATTCCGCGCAACGGGCCGCCGGGCATTGAGCACGAGCAGCGGCACGATGACCGTGCGCGCCCAATAGGACACCTTCGAAAGATGGAACGGAAACCATTGCGGCAGCAGCGTGATCTCGACCGGCATCATCGGCACCGCACGCCACGGCACAATGCCGAACAAGGCGAGCAGGATGCGCGTGAAGACGTTGACGGCCTCGGCGCCGCCCACGCCGAGAATGGCCGCGCGAGCACGCTGCATATGCTCGGCGTCTTCGGGCTCGCCTGCCATCTTCAGCGCGAAATACGCCTTCACGCTCGCGCTGACATCCATCGCGCCGTCGGTGAAGAGCGGCCAGCCGCCGTCGGCCAGTTGAATCCGGCGCAGGTAGCGCACGATCTTCCGTTCGAGCGTCACGTTGGGCGCCTCGCCGAGGTAATGGACGAGCAGGATGTACTCGGCCGGAATCGTCGCGTCGGCTTCGAGCTCATACACCCAATGGCCATCGGGACGCTGATCGGCGAGGATGGCATCCGTCGCACGCGCGATTGCGGCGTCGAGCGCAACGCGCGTTTGCGCGGCATCGGCGGGGCTCGAGGCCGCCATGACGGCGGCAGGAGCGGACATGTCGTTCATCGGCATCTCAAGGGAGTTGAAAGACGAAGCGCGCGGCTTCGTCGGCAAGCTTTTCATGTTCTATCGGGGATCGGCGAGGCCGTGGCGCGCCGATCAAAAGAAGGCGTAGCGTGCAACGATCCCGAGTAGCCGCAAACGCGGTTTCGCCACGGGCGTGCGCGGCTGATCGAAGCCGCGATCGAGCGTACGCTCGAGCAAGCACCGGTAGACGCCCGACATGATGCGCGGCGCGCGGACGGTTTTGCGCGGCGCGCGATCCATGATCGCATCGGCCTGCGCGAAATGCTCCAGCGCGCGCTGCGCCAGCGTCGCGCACACGCGCGGCAAAGAGGGATCGTCGGCGATCTCGGCCGGATTCGTCGCGGCGATGCCTTCGCGCGCCAGCAACTGGTAGGGCAAATAGCAACGGTTGATCGCAGCGTCTTCGTCGATATCGCGCAAAATGTTCGTCAGTTGCAACGCGCGGCCGAGATGGTGAGACAGGCTATGCCCCGCCTCCTCACTCATCCCGAACACTCTCACCGACAACCGGCCGGCGGCGCTCGCCACGCGGTCGCAATAGAGGTCGAGCGTCGCTTCGTCGGGGGCGCAGATGTCGGCTGCGGCGTCCATTGCCATGCCGTCGATCATCGCGTGGAAATCTTCCCGGCGCAGGCCGAATGCGCGAATCTGGCGCGCGAGCGGCGCGAGCGCGGCGGGCGGCTCGCCGTCGTAGCACGCGTCGATATCGGCGCGCCACCGCTCGAGTCCGGCACTGCGCTCGGCGCGCGGCGCATCGCTGTCGGCGATGTCGTCGACGGCACGGCAGAACGCGTAGATCTGGAACATCGCGTCACGCTGCGCAGCGGGCAAGATGCGCATCGCGAGATAGAACGAGCTGCTCGACGACGCGGCTGCGGCGTCGGGTGCTGCTTCGTCCGCGACGAGATTGGAAACGGCCAAGGCGAACTCCGCTATGACGCCCTCGCAGGGCGAATGAGAATCGATGCTATTTGCGGCGTGCCAATTTTATTGGGCACTGCATTGACGCAGCGCGATCGGCTCCGTAAGCCGCGCGCCGCACCGGCAAGGGAGCCGGAAACGGGCAAAAGTATACCAACGTTTCATTCGGTGCCACAGCCACGCCGGCCGAAGCGGATGCAGCCTCGCCGGATAAAGGCGGACGAGCAGGCGGACACGCGCTCAGGCGAGCGCGACGGAGCGGTTGCGCCCTTGGCGTTTGGCGCTATAAAGGGCGGCGTCCGCTTCGTTGATGAGCGCCTCGTAGGTGCGCAGCCCGGGGCGCGCCGCCGCACCGCCCACGCTGGCCGTGACGGGCACGCGCACGCCCTCGGCCTCGACGGGCGTGTCGCCGATCGTCATCCGGATCTTTTCGGCGACGATCATTGCGTCGGCGAGCGTCGTGCACGGCAGCAGCAACGCAAACTCCTCGCCGCCGAACCGCCCGAACGTGTCCTGGACGCGCACGGCGTCGGCCACGCGCTGCGCCATCACGCGCAGCACCGTATCGCCGACCGCATGGCCGAAGCGATCGTTGATGTCCTTGAAGTGATCGAGATCGAACAGCAGCACCGACATTTCGCCGCCGTAGCGCTGCCAGCGCAGAAATTCGTCGCGCAGGCGGTCTTCGAAAAAGCGGCGATTCGCGATGCCGGTCAAACCGTCGCGATTGGCGTATTCCTGCAGCTTCTCGACGGCCTCCTCGCGCTCGCGCTGCATGACGCTCACGTGCGTCACGTCGGAGATCGTCACGCACACGGCAATGACTTCGCGCCCGCGCATCAGCGGCATGAAAGTGCAGTCTTGCTGCATATAGTCGACGCCGCCCGTGATCGGCCGGTCATGGTCGAACTTGAACAGATAGGGGCGCTGCTCCCAGGAGCTGAACGCGAAGCTGCCGAGCTGAAAGACGCTTTCTACCTTGCGCGACAACCATACGCGCGGCAGTTCGGGAAAGCTGTCGAAAATCGATTTGCCGACGACCGTTTCGGCCGGCTGGCCGCTGTTGTCCTGCATGAATCGATTCCACATGAGGACTTTCAAATCGCGATCGAGCACGAAGATGCCGAACCCGACGCGTTCGATCACGAGGTCGCTCAGCGATTGCTCCATCGTCGCATCGATCATAGGCTCGACAATAGCGCGTTGAGCGCATCGTTCATCCGACGAATCGAATCTTCGGCCATCAGCATGACAAGGTGCGCACGAAACATCTGATCTTCCAGCGCGAAGTTGACCTCGAGCAGCAAAGCGACTTTCCAGGCGAGGACATCCGCCTGAAAGACGTCGTCCAGCGAGATCTGCTCGCCGAGCATGCCCGGCGGCGAGAAAATCGGCGTGCGATCGAGCTGATCGAGAATGCACGACACGCACGCGCCCGTCAGAACGTTTGCGACGTCGAACATCAGCTCCGTCTGGCTCACGGCTTCGTATGAGGAATGAACGTACGGATCGTTCACGAGCGCGCACAGATGACCGACGCCGCTGCTGCGGCAAATGACGAGCGCCTCGCCCTTGATGTCGGAGCGAAAGCCCTGCCGCACGGCCGTCACGCTTTCGTCGATCCCGGTCATCTCGCGCAGCGTCTGCGCCGCGTCCTGGGCGCTCACGACGCGCACACGCGGCACCGAAAGCTCGATGAAGGTATCCAGCAGGCGAGCCAAGCGCGTCGCCGCCTGCCCCATCGCCAAATTGGCGATTTCCTGTAAGGCGTCGCGCTGCTCTTCGGTGAACACGTTCTCACGCATACAACCCGTACTCCTTGAGGATGGGCACTATCGCCTCTGGGGTCACGGGCTTGGCGACGAAAGCGGCGGCGCCGAGTGCGCGCACGCGCTCTTGAGCCAGCGGCTGCACGTCGGCGGACACGACGATCACGAACGTATTCAAGTCCTCGTGCTGAAGCGCCTCGAGCACCTGATAACCGTTCATGTCCGGCATCGTGAGGTCGAGAAACATCACCGAGGCCTTTCCCGCGCGGTAAAGTGCGAGAGCCTCGCGGCCGTTCGATGCATATGCGATGTCGACGTCCCAGTCGTCCGGCAAGGCTTTCGTCAGAACCTTACGGGCAAGCAGCGAATCATCGGCGATCACAATCGGCAAGGGCATGGCAAGCGTGACGAAAAAACGAAAGCGGTCTATATCGCGTTAACGGCGGCTCTGAACGTTTTCTTTAACGAGAGCGGAGCGTGTCGACGGGCGGTGGCGAGCGCGAGGGATTCGCGCGTTACTCGGCGCCCGCGGCGAGCGAGCGCATCATGTTTATAAAAATGAAGCGAAATTCTCGGAGCAAACCTGCGGAAAATCAACTCTTCAATTTCCGAAACACTCGAACAAGCCCGATTGTTTCATCGATATGAAGAAAGAAACACAACAAACATGGGGGATAGCGCGCAGATTTTTCTTTTGTGTACGTTTGCGCTACCGATTTCGTCGCTGTTTTAGACCGAACGTTCAGACGGCCCGCGCGGCGCAATGGGTCACAAAAAGGCCGGTGCGAGCCAACTCGCTTATGATGATTGCCTAGGCGCAAGCCAATTGGACCCCACCACGAAAATGAAGCGACGGCTCGATGACCCCATGACGAACGCCCTGCCCGATGATCGGCGGGACGATTCGGCAGCACTGGGGATGCCCGAGCCCGACTTCGCCGTCCGGCGCGTGACGTTGATCGCGCTGCTTGCCGCCGCGATCATTCTACCGGCCGTCTATGCGGCCGCCGTCGCGTATTCCAGCTTCCGGTCAGGCATGGCGTCCGCCACCGACGCGGCGGTCAGAACCGTGCGCATCGCCGAAGAGCACGCGCTGAAGGTGTTCGATCTGAACGAGACGCTCGATGCGCGCGTCGACGATCTCGTGCGAGGGCTCGGCAACGATGCGATCCGAGCGCGCGAAGCCGAGATTCACAACAAGCTGCAGAGCATCGGGGGCGGCTACCCGCAAGTCGCGTCGGTGTCGATTTTCGGCCCTGACGGCGTGCTGCTCGCGAACAGCCGATATTATCCCGCCCCGCACGCGTCGATCGCCACACGCGACGACTTCGTCGGCATCCGCGGCGGACACATGCTGGAACACGTGTCGAAGGTCATGGTCTGGCACGCCGGCAGCGGTGAAGCCGTCTTCAACATGGGCATGGCGCGACGCGGGCCCGACGGCGGATTCGCAGGGATCGTTTCGGTCGCGCTGCGGCGTTCGTATTTCGAGTCGTTCTACCGGGATCTGCTGGGCCCCGAGCGCGGCGCGATGACGATCACGCTCGCGCGCACGGACGGCGCCGTGCTCGCATCGTATCCGCCGCGTCCCGAGTCGGCCGTGGTGGCGCCCTCCTTCGCCGCAGCGCTTGCCGCCGGCAGCCGCGCGGGTGTCTTGCGGCTTCCTGCCGAGAACGCCAGTGCGGATCGGCTCGATCGGCGTATCCTCGCCTACCGTCAAGTCGGCAGCTATCCGGTGTACGTGGCGTGCGCCTATAGCGAGCAGGCGATTTGGACGGCCTGGTATCGCCGCGCGCTCGTCTCCGCCGCTTCGATCTTCACGCCGTCGATCGTGCTGTGGTTCGTGCTCGCGTTCTCGTTCAAGCGCCTCGCAGCGGAGAAGCAAGCATGGATGCGATGGCAAGCCGAAGCGTCGATGCGGCGCTCGATCGAGACCGCCTATCGGCAATCGCGCAAGATGGAAGCGCTCGGCAATCTCGTCGGCACCGTTGCGCACGACTTCAATAATCTACTGACGATCATCGCGACGAACGTCCAAATCGCACGTCGTCGCGGCGCTGAAAATATCGATCGCGAGCTCGGCGCGATCGAGCGCGCCTTGAAAAACGGCCAGTCGCTCACGCGCCAATTGCTCGGCGTAGCGCGCAAGCAGCCGCTGCGCAGTGAAACGATCGACCTGTCGCGCTGGCTGGCGGCGAGCCAAGAGCTCTTACGCGCGTCGCTCGGCGCGAAAGCGACGCTCTCCATCGACATCGCCCCTGACATATGGCTGATCGAGGTCGACAATGCCGAGCTCGAACTCGCGCTCATCAACGTGGCGGTGAACGCACGCGACGCGATGCCGAACGGCGGCCGCTTCACCGTGCGCGCGGCGAACGTACGGCTCGAGCCGGAGGGCGGTTTTGCGCTGACAGGCGAATTCGTGCAGATCTCGCTCGAGGACACCGGGGCCGGCATGCCGCCCGACGTTCTCGCGCATGCATTCGAGCCGCTTTTCACGACGAAGCCCAAAGGGATGGGCACGGGCCTCGGCCTGCCGCAGGTGTTCGCATTTTGCGACCGTTCGGGCGGGCTCGCGACGATCGACAGTAGCTCGGGGGCGGGCACGGCGGTGCGCCTTTACTTGCCGCGCGCGCAAGGCGCACGCGCGGCGCTTGCACCCGACCCGCAGCACGCGGTCGATTGCGTGCCGACGCGCGGCCTTCACGTGCTGCTCGTCGAAGACAACGACGAGGTCGCGGCAGGGACGGAGGCGCTGCTTCACATGATGGGCCATCACGTCACGTGCGCGTTCAACGCCGACGCCGCGCTGCATCTCATCGCCGACACACTGGCGCGGCGCACCGATCCGTTCGACGTCCTGATTTCGGACATCCACATGCCGGGCACCGCCAACGGCATCGACTTGGCGGAAGCAGCGCAAGCACTGGATGCACCGCTTCCCGTGATCCTCATCACGGGCTATGCGCAGGAGCTCGAACGGGCGCGGAATGTCAACGTGCGCGTGCTGTCCAAACCTTTCGACATCGCCTTGCTGGAAACGATGCTTCAGGCGATTGCCGGCGAGCGGGAACCGCGCGTGCAGGCGCACGGCAAGGCGACGTAGGCGATCGGCGCGACGGCGCGATTCTTGCGTGCTCCTATCGCGACAAGCCTCGTGGAGGTCACCATGCAACACACCGTTATCGCATTTTTCGATACTTATCCCCAGGCGGAAGCCGCGCGAGAAGCGCTCGTCGCTGCCGGCATCGTCCGCGAGGACGTGGCGCTGAGGGCCAAATGCGAGCCGACGTACGCGAGCGATGCGACGTCGACATACGAAGCCGCCCCTTCCGCAAATGAAGGCTTGCTCGCCAGTATCGAGCGCTTTTTCGAGTCGCTATTCGAGAGCGCCCCGCCCGAACGCGAGAGAGTCCACTATGCGGAGGCCGTGCGGCGCGGAGCCGTCATGGTCTGCGTGGATGCCGCGACCGAAGCGCTTGCCGAGCGCGCACGCGTGACGCTGGAGGCCATGGCGCCGCTCGACATCGAAGAGCGGGCCTCGACGTGGAGCCCGCCTATCGACGAAGCGACGCGCTCTCACTCGCCGTTGGAAGAGCTCGGCCTTAGACCGAGCGTGCCTGCGACGACCAAGCCACACAGCTCGGTATACAGCTACGTGCGCGATCGTGCCGCCGAGCCGGCTCCCTCCGCCTCCGATGCTGCTGCGGACGAACGCGTAGCCGGCGAAGCGGCGGCCACCGCGGTTGCCGCGGGGTCGGCACCGGGAATGGGCGCCGTTTTCACGGCGGGCCGAACCACGGTGGCCGCGGACCCAGCTGCCCCTCCAACGGTGCCAGAAAGTACGGCCCCACGCCCGGCCACCGTGCCCGACGAGTATCTGCAGGACGAAGAGACCTATCACGGCGACGAGCCGCGCCCCCCCGCGAACCAGCGGTGAGCAGTTACTTCGCGGGAGGGTGGCGTTTCACCCACGCCTCGAAGCGCTGCATGAACGTCGAGAGGAATTTGCGCGTGTCCTCGTTGGCGATGCCGCCCGACGCATCGAAAAACGAATCGGTGTGCTTGAGGAAAATCTCGGGCTGACCGAGCGTCGGCACGTCGAGATAGGCAAGGACATTGCGCAGATGCTGCTGGGAGAGCGCCGTGCCCGTGGCGCCGAGCGAGATCCCGCAAACGGCCGCCGGCTTGTCCTTCCAGGAGTTGGTCCCCCAGGGCCGCGAGCCCCAATCCAGCGCGTTCTTCAGCACGCCCGGGATCGAACGATTGTATTCGGGCGTGACGAACAGCAAACCGCTCGCGGCCTCCACCCTCGCCTTCAATTGCTTGGCGACGTCCGGGAAGTTCGCGTCGTAGTCTTGGCTGTAGAGCGGCAGCGCGCCGATATCGAGAAAGGCGAATTCGAACTCGCTGCTCGCCAACTTGGTCAAGGCATGCGCGAGCTGCTTGTTGAATGACTCGCGCCGCAGGCTGCCGACGACGACTTCGATCTTGTAGGTCATGGTTCTTGCTCCATAGAGTGAGAACGACACACCGCCGAAGCGCATGCCTCGGCCCGGCCTTCCATAATAGCGGCCGGTGCCCGACCGCGCCGGCTCGTTTTTCCGGCATCCCACTAAACGCCCGGCGGGCCGTGGGTTCGCACCACCCTTTCCACAAACTTTTCCACAGAAACTGTGGATAAGTCGTCAATATTCCTCGCCCATTACGAATCGACACATCTGTGTCCGTTCGATGACGGCAATCGCCGGCTTTTCGATCGCGCCGCATCCGTTCGCGCCGTCACCGCGTATTGAAGGCAGCACGAGTCGAGCGACCCCAACCCGGGACCGGTCGGCACCGCGGCCACCGAAGTCGGCCGCGGCGCCGCCCCGGCGAGCGGAAGCCGAATCGAGCATTCCAAGCCTAGAACAGGGCTTTTTCACATCCGCCTCAGGAGAATCGAAATGAACAAGCAATGGATTGCCGCCGCCTTCACCGCCGCACTGGGTGCAACGCTCGCCACGCCGGTTTTCGCCGCCGACATGGACAAGTGCTACGGCATCGCAAAAGCCGGTCAGAACGATTGCAAAGGCAATAACCACTCGTGTGCGGGGCAATCGACGAAAGACATGGACAGGGGCGAGTTCAAGGCAGTCGCGAAGGGAACGTGCATGCAACTCGGCGGCTCGTTGAAGCCGGGCATGTAAGCGCATCGCACCTTGACCGGGCGGCCCCACGGGCCGCTCGATCCCCTTCCGCGGCTAGTCGAGCGCGATCGGCCGGCACGAGGAGATACACAGAATGAACGACAAGGCATTGAGGGGAGCTGGACTTGGCCTGCGCGGGCCTCATGTCGCGGCGGTGCTCGCCAACACGCCCGCGGTCGGGTGGTGGGAAGCCCACAGCGAAAATTATTTCGGCGGCGGCGAGCCGGTCGCGGCGCTCGAGCAAGTGCGAGATCGCTATCCCGTGAGCCTGCACGGCGTGGGCCTAGGGCTCGGAAGCCTCGATGCGCCGAACGCGACGCACATGAGGCAATTGAAAACGCTCGTCGAGCGCATCGAGCCGGTGCTCGTCTCCGAGCATCTTTGCTGGAATCGCACAGGCGAGCGCTACTTCAACGACTTGTTGCCGGTGCCCCGCGTCGAAGGCGCGCTCGAGGTCCTCGCTCACCACATCGACGCGGTTCAGAACGCGCTCGGACGGCCTATCTTGATCGAGAACGTCTCAGCCTACGTCGCCTTCGACGGCGAGACCTGTACCGAGGCAGAAATGCTGGCCGAGCTCGTTGCGCGAACCGGTTGTGGCGTCCTGCTCGACTTGAACAATCTGCATGTCAATGCGCTGAACCTCGGGCTCGACCCGTTCGCCGAACTCGCGCGGCTGCCTCGCCATTGCGTCGGCGAAATGCACGTGGCCGGGTACGAGTGGCTGGACGATGTCGCGATCGATACGCACGGCGCGGCCGTGTGCGAAGCCGTCTGGACGCTGCTCGACGCCGCCATCGAACGGTTCGGGCCTACGGCGGTGCTGCTCGAGCGCGACACGAATCTGCCGCCGCTCGATACGCTGCTGCGGGAGTATGCCGTACTCGAACAACGCGTGCTCGGCGCAGCGGCTCGCGCGCAAACGGCAACGTCGGCAGAGCCGGAGGCGGCGACATGTTGAGCGCTACTGCCCCCTACGAAATGCTGCTCGGCCATTTCGCGGCGGCGCTCGTCGACGAGACGCTCCCCCCGCGCGGTGTCACGTCCGAGACTCGCGAGCGAATCGACGTTTACCGGAACAACGCACGGCTCAATCGCGTTGCGGCGTTGACGGACGCGTTTGCGAACGTCGTGCAACTGGTCGGAGCCGATTACTTTTGCGCGCTGGCTCGTGCCTACGTGGATGGCACACCGGCGCGGTCGGCGAATCTTCATGAAGACGGCATGGCATTGCCGGACTTCATTCGCGGCTTCGCCCCGGCAGCCGATTTGCCGTATTTGGGCGATGTCGCCGGCGTGGATTGGTTGCTGCATCGGGCGTACTTCGCGCCCGACGCGAAAGCAGTCGGTAGCTCGGCGCTTGCCGAGCTTGGCCCTGAGCGCTTTGCCGCGGCTTCACTTCGGTTCGGGCCGTCGGTCGGGGTCGCGCGGTCGGCTTCGTGGCCAATCGCCGACATTTTGCGCATGCACGACGACGGCGCCCCGGCCCAGCTAGATGCCGGCGGTCAATCGGTGCTGATTTGGCGCGAAGGCTTCACCGTGCGCTGGCAAGCGCTCGGCCCGGCAGAAGCCGACGCCATGGCGGCGCTGATGACAGGGACGGTCATTCAAGCGGTATTTGCACAAACGGGAGCCGATGCAAATTCGTTGCTTACACAACTATTCGGGCATGGGCTCGTTCTCGCCATCGAGGAACATCATGAAGATCGTCTCTAGTCTGTTGCGTCGTCTCGACGAAGTTGCCGTCGCGCTCCAACCGTTGTTCGCGCTCGCGATCAGGCTTTATCTATTCCGCGTTTTCTTTCTTTCCGGACTGACGAAATTACGCAGTTGGGACAGTACGCTCTATTTGTTTTCCAACGAATATCATGTGCCGGTTTTGCCACCGGCCGTGGCAGCGGTAATGGGTGCCGGCGGCGAATTGATCTTTCCCATCATGTTGCTGCTCGGCTGGCAAAGCCGATTCGCCGCGGCGGGATTGTTCGTCGTCAATCTCATTGCCGTCTTGTCCTATCCGGGCCTGGAACCCGTGATGATCAAAGACCACGTTCTGTGGGCCACCCTGATCGCTTTTTTGTTCTTCCACGGGACAGGGCGTTGGTCGCTGCAAACAGTACTTCGGCGGACAAAGGTGGCCGGCGTCCAGCGAGGCCATGCCTGACGGAGGCACCCAGGCATCCCGTGCGGCCAGCTTCTTTGTCTTCAATGAGCAACTGTCCACAACCGGCATTCAGGCCGGGGTCCCGGCACACCGCCCTGAAGGGCGGTGTGTCAAACCGGAGTCAGGTTCCGGCTATCCGTCACGACGAGCGCCGGCGCCGTAGGCGCCATGCGGGCCAGCGGCGGGACGTTGCCGCGGCTAGAGCCCAGGAAACAAGCGGATTGTGGGCCGAGACGAGAGGCACGCGGATCACGCGAACAGCGCTTCGACGTTCTCCGGCGGTCGACCGATAACTGCACGGCCGTCGCGAACTACGATCGGACGCTGGAGTAAGACCGGATGCGCGGCGACCGCTTCGAAAAGCCGCTCGTCGCTCAACGCCGGATCGGCGAGCCCTAAGTCGCTATAGGGTGCTTCATTGTCGCGAATCATATCTCTGACTGAGCCACCCAACATCTTATGGAGTGCCTTGAGATCATCCACGGACGGCGAGTCCTTGAGATATTCGACGATCTTCACGGGCTCACCGGAGCGCGTGATACGTTCGTTGACGAGTTCGCATGCGCCGCGCGACTTCGAGCAACGCGGATTGTGATAGATGGTGATCATGGTCGACGCCTGTTACGGGGAGGCCGCTATTTTACTGACTCCGCGCGCGCGGTATCGGCTCTGAGCAGTTTGGCTTGCGTCGGATAGGAAACGGGTCGTTGTTTGACGACACCCAACGATCCGATCTGAATCCGCTCGAGTGATGCTCCGATGAGACGAACGCTATGCTCGGACGGACGGCGCAAGCCGCCCTGAGCGGTTTATGCGCATAAACTGCCTTGCTGCTTCCGGAAGCAGCGCTGAGGCATCCGCAAACGGCTGGTCTGATCGCACCGTCAGCCTCGATTGGTACAGCACTTTCGAGTCGCGCTTGATCGGCGGGCGGTATCGTGAGGGCTCAGGTCATTGCTGGTTCCGCAACTCCGCTCTCGCCCCCCCCGAGGGACGTTCTCCTGCGCTTCGCCAGCGGAGGCACGACGTCTGAGTCCGGTCGCCCCGTATTTCTCCAGAGCTTGGCGCAGCGCCTGTCGCATGAGCGCTCAAGTCATGTGTACAGCATCGAGACCGGATCGTGGCTGGACGCTCGTGGGAGAGTGAATGGCCTTGGGCGAGACGTCGCGCGCCCGCTGTTGCCTATCCGCTGTTGCCTATCCGCTGTTGCCTATCCGCTGTTGCCTATCCGCTGTTGCCTATCCGCTGTTGCCTATCCGCTGTTGCCTATCCGCTGTTGCCTATCCGCTGTTGCCTATCCGCTGTTGG
>NZ_JBQCIF010000031.1:0-117015 GCF_051953955.1 Trinickia sp.
AGGGCAACGCGGTGCAAGGAAGTCACATAGCGAGTAGCGGTGACGGCGAACACAGCGGCGAGCAGGAAACGCTTCAGTTTTTTTCGGAAATGCCGTTGACCAGAGATAATCGCATGCAATGCGAGCCTGGACAGGCGGCGTCGCGCCGCTCGAACGAGCGCCACGCGTTCAGGCACTGATACGAAACGCTCTCGCATGTAATCGAGGCATTGGGAGCCGCGATGCTGCGCCGCTTCACTCACGAACCTCGGTGTCGCATCAGCTTTACCCGACGATGGAAGCAACGCTCCTTCAAATTCCTACCCGACGCAACCACCGGCTTGCCGCCATCACCGCCGCCGCGGCGATCGTATGTGCCGTGGTGGCCGTCTGGCCGCTCTTGACGATACAAGGCGCCGTCATGCGGCCGTTCATGCCGATGTTCGCGACCTCCGTCGCGCTCTCGGAAGGGCTGACGGCGTTTCTGTTGTGGACGCAATACCGCGCTTCGGGACGAGCCTATTTCGCCGCAATCGCCAGTGCGTATGCATTCATCGGCGTGACGGCTGCTTTTCATCTGGCCGTCTACCCCGGCGTCTTCGCGACCGAAAACCTAGGCCCGGCGGAGCGCCAAACCGCTATTTGGATCTGGCTGCTTTGGCGCGGCGGGTTCGCAGTGCTGGTGGCGCTCTCGCTCGCCACGCGAACGCGACCGCCGATCGCGAACATGAAAAGACGCACTCAGTACGGGCTGCTGACGATCGGCGGCTCCGTCACGCTTTCCGTTGCACTGTGCGAGGCAGCCATCATCGGACGGCACCGATTGCCGGGCCTCGTGGAGAACGCCGGATCATACCGGCACTTGTCGCCGGGCTGGGCAACGCTGGCGGTGGCCGGCATCTGCGTGACGGCGCTCGGCGTTCACCTTGCCGTCACCAAGCTGCGCACGCTGATGGACCTGTGGCTTGCGGTCGCGCTGTTCGCGGGGCTGGCCGACGTGGCATTGACGCTCGGCGCCGGGGCGCGATACAGCCTCGGCTGGTACGCGGCGAGGATCGCCTCGATGGTATCGGCCAGCGCTTTGCTGGGCATGCTGATGTACGAGACGAGCCGCACGTACTCGAAGCTGGCCGACGCACATCGCGCGCTCAAGGAGTTTTCGGTGCACGACGGGCTAACGGGCGTGTTCAATCGCGCCTATTTCGACGAGCGCTATCCGCAGGAAATGGTAAGGGCTGCCGCATCGGCCCATCCGCTTGCGATTCTCCTCGTCGACGTCGATCACTTCAAAGCGTACAACGATGCCTTCGGGCATCTCGCCGGCGACGAATGCTTGCGCCGGATCGCGCAGACACTGAACCAAGGACTGATCCGTCCGGAGCATTTCGTCGCACGGTACGGCGGCGAAGAATTCGTCGTCGTGCTCCCGGCGTGCGACACGTTCACCGGTATCGCCACGGCCGAGCGCCTGCGCAAATCGGTGGCCGACATGGCGATGGCGGGGCCCGCTCCGCAGATGTCCTGCGTCACGGTTTCGATCGGCCACGCTTCGGCGACGTCGGGAGCGGGCGTGCCGCCGGCGATCTTGCTGGCCAATGCGGACGCCGCCCTATACCGAGCAAAAACGATGGGGCGCAATCGCGTCGAGGATGGCGCGACGGCGCAGTCGTCCGAAACGAGCGGCACCGTGCACTGTTCGGTGAACTGATCGGTTGCCGGGCGCGGCCTTCAATCGCAAGGCAGCGCGATTCGAAACAGGCTGCCGTTGCCTTCCTTCGCTTCGAACTCGACGGTGCCCCCGTTCAGCCCGATCGCCCAGCGGGCGATGGCCAAACCGAGCCCCGAGCCTCCGGTGGCCTGCGAGCGCGCCGCATCGACACGATAAAAGCGCTCGAAGATTTTTTTACGATGCTCGGGTGCGATGCCGGGGCCCGTATCGTCGACTTCCACGAGCGCCCCTCTCGCGGAGCAACGTCTGACTCGAACCGTGATCTCCCCGCCGGCTTGCGTGTATTGGATCGCATTCGCGATGAGGTTGATCAAGGCTTGCTCGAAAGTCGATTTGTCCAACTTGACATGAAGCGTGTCTTCCTCATGAAAGACGAGCGTCTGCCGCTTTTCCTCGGCCAGCACGCGCAAGCATTCGACGACGTCCAACGAGATTTCGCCTAGGCGCGTATCGTCCAAGCTCAACTTCGGAGGCACCGCCTCGGCCCGCGTCAACGTCAGCAAGCCTTCGAGCAAGCGAGCCATTCGGTCTGCTTCTTCGAGCATGCTACCGATCGCGTCTTCATAGGATGCGGTGTCGCCGCCGCCTTTCAATGCGTTTTCGCCCGAACTTCGAATGACGGCCAACGGCGTGCGCAGTTCGTGAGACGCGTCCGCAGTAAAGCGCCTCAACTTTTCGAAAGCATCTTCGAGCCGATCGAACGTCTCGTTGAATACGCTCGCCAAGCGGCCGAATTCATCATGCGGCTTGCCGACGAGCAGCCGCTGTGAAAGGTCCTCCGCCGTAATGGCCTTGGCTTTTCGTGCCATGTCGTCGATGGGCGCAAGAAACCTTCCGGCAAGAAAGTATCCCCCAGGAACACTGACGAGCAAGATACCGGGCACGCTGAAGAGAAGAACGAGCAAGAGCCGATGCAGGTTCTCGACCGTTTGCTGATCGTCCATTGCGACGCCGATCCGCCACTGTCGGCCATCAGCGCGCATGCCAGCCTCCCCGACCGCATAGTGCTGGCCGGGCCGCGAGGCCAGAAACGCGTATCCGCGCGCAGCCGTTCGAACGGGCGCGGCGAGGCCGGTCGCTGCCCAGCCATTGCTGACGTACAGCAGGCGGCCTTCGCCCAGGACATAAAAACTGCACTCCGGCAACGCCTTCTCGATCGACGCCAAGCGATCCGGCGCTTTCGAAACTTCATGCTCGACCAACGTCAAGACGTTGTTCAATCGCGTGCGCGACTGGGCAACGCACCCATATCGGAACGCCAAAAAAACGCAGCCGGCAAATAGCGAGTAAATCAGTGTGATCCATAGGGAAGACCACAGGGCCACGCGCCAGCGAACGGTTCCCGCGAGCACCTTCATGGGGTCGGCGGCCGCGCGATGAACCCCACGCCACGGATCGTCTGAATGATCGGAACCGCGAAGCCTTGATCGACTTTCTTGCGCAGCCGCGCCATATGAACGTCGATGACGTTGTCCAGCGGCACAGCCCTGACCGATACTTTCCACACATCGCGCGCCAGCATCTCGCGAGTCACGACCGTCCCCTGGCGACGCAAGAGATATTCGAGTAGTTCGAACTCCTTCGCGGTCAGTTCTATCGACCGGCCGGCGCGCGATACGTCGCGCGTGATCAAATTCATCGCGAGGTCGGTCACGTTCAGCGTGGTCGCTCGTTCGTCGCCGCGCCGGCGCAGCAGGGCCCGCACGCGTGCAAGCAGTTCCGCGGTAGCGAACGGTTTGACGAGGTAATCGTCCGCACCGCAATCCAAGCCCAGCACGCGGTCCTCCACCGTATCCTTTGCGGTGAGAATGATGGCCGGCATCCGCCAGTCACGCTTTCTCAGCGTCGACAGCACATCGATGCCGTCGCGCCCGGGAAGCATGATATCGAGGATCATCAAGTCGCAAGGCCGTTCGTTGGCGAGAAAGAAACCTTCCTCGCCGGTATGGGCGACGTCTACGTCGAACCCCTCGTGCTCCAGGCTTTCCTTCAAAGCGCGGGCAAGCTTTTTCTCGTCTTCGATAATCAGAATGCGCATCGTCCGTTGTCCGGTCTCCACCGTGCCGAGACGCAAGCATACCCGTTCGAGCCGCACCGAACGCATGAATGGCCGGCTCCCAGCGGATCGAGGTCAAATATGCGTCGTCAGATCGATGAGCCAAGCCGGCGAGCGTTCGGTCATCGCGGCTTCCAGTGTCTTGTCGAGCCCACTCAAGGCCAGTATGCCGAGCGTGCAGAGGACAGCGCCGAGCACATATTTACCGGCGCTGCCGAACGAGGACAATCGCCCGCGCAATCGCGCCGCCGCGGCGCGCGACACTGAGCCGAGCAGCAGCATCGGAGTGGCCGCACCGAAGCCGTAGATCGCCATGAGCAGCGCCACGTCAGCCAAGTTCTTTCCGCGCGCCGCCAGGGCAATCGCCGCCCCCAGCGTCGGCCCGACGCATGGGCTCCATACCGCCCCCAAAGTCAGGCCGATGACGAACTGGCCGCTGCTGCCGCCATATCGCAGCCCCTGAAGCAGGGTCTGCCCGCGGCCGGAGATACCGCCCGCAGCCACGACGAATCGCCGTTGAATCGCGGGCACCATCAATACGAGTCCAACAACGACCAGCAGCACCGCTGCAACATGGCGGAACGCCTCTTCGTCCAACCCGAGCGTCGCGCCCACGGTGGCCAGCAAGATGCCTACCGCGCCGAACGAAAGCGCGGTGCCCGCCGTGAGTGCCAGAGCACCGAAACGGCCCGCGGCCACCGCACTGCCGAGCACGATCGGCAGTAGCGGCAACACACAGGGAGAAAGCGTCGAAAGAACGCCGGACAGATAGCCCAGCACATAAGTCGTCAATCCGAATGCCATCGTCGAGCTCCAGCGATGCGGACCGGCTTCAAAGCGCTTTCGCGAACAGGGCTTCTATCGATTCCTTGTCGGTATCGCCCTGGGAGCGCCCGACCTCGGCATCGCCCTTATAAGCGATGAAAACGCTGCGTTTCGTCAGATGGAGCGATTGCATGATGTCTTTGTCGGCATCGATATCGATGACGAAGACGGTGACCTTCTGGAACTGCGGCTCCTGCTCGATCGACGACAGCAACTCGCGCTGCTTCTTGCAGACGGGGCACCAGGAGGCATCAGTGTGGACGATCACGGGCTTGCCTTCGCGGCGCAGTTCGTCGTAGCGCTGCGCGTCGAAATGGACGACGTCCGCGAACGCTCCAACGTTCATCACGGACAGCAGTGCACCGAAGACAACATGCGAAAACCTCATTTCATTCTCCTTTTTGAGCCGTCTTGCGGCGTGTCGGTAAAGACTATCAGGATGGCTTTCGACATCAACTTAAGCTTTCATGAAGAAAAAGTAAGGAAAGCGCGATAGCGGGCACGGCGGCTGCTTTCCTGAATGGATCAGGCGCTTGCGCTCCCACGCAACATCGCTTTGCCGTAGGGCACGGTTAATCGAAACGTAAGGAGTGCTTAAGTTTCGTTTAACAAGCCGTACCTACATTGAAACGACGCGCCATAGAGCGCTGCGAACAGGTAGGTGCAAGGAGGCAGACATGAGCGATACGTCCAGCCTGACGCTGTCGGGCAAGCTCCGCCGCGATGCCGGCATCATCGGATTGCTCTTTGCGAGCACGACGAGCATGATCGGCTCCGGCTGGCTGTTCGGGGCGTATCACGCGTCGAAGATCGCAGGCCCGCTCAGCATCGGGAGTTGGGTCATCGGTGCCGTCATCATCATGCTGATCGCGCTCTGTTTTGCGGAGCTGGCCGCGCTGTTCCCGCGTAGCGGCGCACTCGTGCACATGAGCCATGCGAGCCACGGCGACGGGCTCGGACGCATTTGGTGCTGGCTGCTTTTCCTGGCCTACGTGCCGGTACCGTCCGTCGAAGCGGAGGCCATCGTCACCTATGCGAACAACTATCTCCCCATATTCATCCTTCCCGGCAGCGCGGGCCTGTTGAGCGTCACCGGCTTCGTCGCGTGCGCCGCGTTGCTGGCCATCCTCGCACTACTCAATCTCATGGTCGTCAGGTGGCTGCTCAACGTCAATTCGACGGTCACTTGGTGGAAAATCCTCGTTCCGTTGCTGACCATCGCCGGGCTGCTGATCGCCAGCACGCACTGGGACGTGCTGCACGCCGCACCCGACACGTACAAGCTATCGGGCATGTTTACGGCGCTGCCGGCGGCAGGCATCGTATTCAGCTATCTAGGCTTTCGCACCGCCATCGATCTCGGTGGAGAAACGGCCAATCCGCATCGCGACATCCCGCTCGCCGTGATCGGATCCGTGATCCTCGCTGCCGTGGTCTATATCCTCTTGCAAGTGGCGTTCATCTGGGCCCTCTCGCCCGCTGATCTCGCGCATGGGTGGGCCGACCTGAGCTTCAAGGGCGAGATGGGTCCGTTCGCTGGACTCGCCGCCACGCTGGGGCTGGGTTGGATGGCGACGCTGCTTTATATCGACGCCTATATCTCCCCGGGAGGCACCGGTCTCATGTACGTCACGGGCGGTTCGCGCATTTTGTTCGCGACGGGAGAGATGGAAGCGGGCCCGCGCTGGCTGGCGAAGATCAATCGGCATCAAGTACCGTGGGTTGCCGTGTTCGTGATGTGGATCGTCGGCGTCATCTTCCTGCTGCCGTTCCCGGCTTGGCAGAAGATGGTCAATTACATCACGTCGATCACCGTGCTCACCTACGGCCTCGGCCCGGTCGCGCTGCTCGTCATGCGCCGCAACCTGCCGGAGGTGAAGCGCCCGTTCCGCATGTGGGCCGCGCCGGTACTGGCACCGATCGCGTTCATTTGCAGCAACCTGGTCATCTACTGGACCGGGTTCGAAACCAACACGTTCTTGTTCTCGCTGGTCGCCATCGGCTTCGTGATCTACGCGCTCTACTACCACCTCGTGCTACGTAAGAGCCCGCGCGATTTCGGCTGGCGACACATCGCCTGGCTGCTGCCTTGGTTCGGGGGCATCTGGATCCTATCGTGGCTCGGCGGCATCGGCGGCGGCCTCGGCGTGCTCCAGTTCGGATGGGACATCTTGGCGGTGACGATTTGGAGCGCGATCGTCATGCTGCTCGCGTTGCGAAGTGCAATCGGCCAGCGCGAAACCGAGGAGATGATGGCCCGGATGAATTTGACGGATTGAGTTGGCTGAAAATCGAGTCGGCTGGAAATCGCGGCATCGGCATCGGCATTGCAATTGCGCGCTCCGAAAGCGCGTACTTCGTGCGCCGAAGCTTCGCGCGATTCGAGGCGAAACGGTAAATCAACGAACGAACTCGCGCAGCCCATGCACGAACGGCGCAATGCGCGGCGCCCACAGCGGTCGGGCCACCCAACACGCTCCCGCCCAAGCGAGCGCGACGACGAGCAGATCACAACGCCCGCTCTTCCACAGATTCAGAGAATGCCGTTTCCAAATCCACGGCACGCCGAGCGGATTCGGCCAATCGGCGAGCAAGTGCATGAGGCCGCCGCAGGCGAAGCCGAACGAGGCAGCGGTAAAAGGGCTGGAAGGATGGAGCGAGCAATACGCGAAAACGAGCGCCGCCGCCCAGCCCACCCCCCAGTGGGTGGCCGTTCGATGCGTGATCCACAACCGCCGCGTACGGCTCCACCACGCGACTTCCATCCAATCGGGCGCGGTACCACCGGCCACGCCCGCCGCGAACGCGATGAAGCTACCCGAATGCCAAGGCCCAGCCGCCCCGGCCTTGGCCACAAGCACTGCCGCAATCAATCCGGCAGCCCAGCCCGTTGCGTGATGTGCGCTGTTCGATGCCATACCGTCGATGCGTCCGTCATCCGAAATCGAAGGGACGGTATTGTCGCAGAAGGGCGCTATGGCGAACGTAAGCGATTGTGATGCCGATTCCGTCCTTGCTACTGCGATCAACGCGTATCCGCGCGTCGGAGGATGCGGGCAGAGCAGTCGAATCCATTCGTTAGACAACAAATTAGATGCAACGAACGCGCTCTCCGCTCGCCCGTCAATACAAGCTCATTCACTTAAAGAAATCGCGCAGGCCGCCGTAAACGGGAAAGAAGCGTTTCATAAAATGTAGACCGACCCGCCCCCCCGAATGCGTTTGACCCGATCATTCGAGCGTAACAACGCGGCGAACATCGCATTGATGCGCAGCCAGTTCGAAGCGTTCTCGCGGCAATTGCCGCTCCTCTATTTCACGCTAGTGGCCAACAGCGTGGCCGTGGCATTCACTCACGTCCACAGCGCGCCGGCCTTCTTGAGCAAGGTCGTTCCCGCCCTGCTGTGCGCCTGCTGCCTGCTTCGCCTCGGCATCTGGGCACGCCGCCGGTCGCTGCGCAGCACGTTGACGGATCGACAGATCGCCGTGCGCATGCGAAACACGGTGATCTTGGTCATGCTGTTCGGTGTCGCGTTCACAGCCTGGGGCTTGAGCCTGTATCCCTACGGCGATGCTTACGCGCGCGCTCACGTAGCGTTCTACATGTCGATCAGCGTGATCGCCTGCATCTTTTGCCTGATGCACATGCGCATCGCAGCGCTGCTGCTCACGGCGCTCGTGCTCGGCCCGTTCGTCGTATTCTTTTCGCTGACGGGCAACGCCGTGCTCGTCGCCATCGCGATCAACCTGCTGCTCGTCGCAGGCGCCATGATCAAGGTGCTCTTGACTTACTATCGCGATTTCGCCGATCTCGTCAATGCGAAGAAGGTGCTCGAAGACAAACAGCAGCAATTGCTCGCGCTGAACAGCGAGAACCTGCGGCTCGCGAACATGGACAGTCTCACGGGCCTGCCGAACCGGCGCCAGTTCCTCAGCCGTCTCGGCAAGCACTTCACGCGCGACGGCTGGGATCAGCAGAGATTCGCCGTGGGCATCGTCGATCTCGATGGCTTCAAGCAAGTCAACGACTTGCACGGCCACCGCGCGGGCGATGCCCTGTTGTGCGAAGTGGGGGATCGATTGCAACGGTTCGCCGGCGATGAGTTGCAGATCGCTCGGCTTGGAGGAGACGAGTTCGGCCTGCTGTTCGGCCGCGTCTCGACCCAGGACGACATCGTTTCGACGAGCGCGGCCATCTGCGACGCATTGCGAGAGCCGTACGAGCTTCCTCGAGCGACCGTGCGGATTTCGGCCACCGTCGGCATCGCTTTGTTTCCCGAAGCGGGCCGCACGGCCGAGCAACTGTTCGAACGCGCGGACTACGCGCTTTATCACGCCAAGGCGCATCGCCGCGGGCAGACCACGATCTTCTCGGACGAGCACGAAAGCGCGATCCGGCACCTCGGCAGCATCGAGCAAGCGCTGCGGCAAGCGGATCTGGAGCAGGAGATGACGCTGCATTTCCAGCCGATTCTGAACGTCGGCACGGGCGAAGTCGTGTCGTACGAATCGCTGGCCCGCTGGCACAGCCCCGCGCTCGGCGCCATCGCACCCGACGTCTTCATTCGAATCGCGGAAAAAAGCGATCTCATTCACGAACTGACGGCGGTGCTGCTGCGCAAGGCGCTCGCGTTCATGGAGAACGGCGATTCGTGCGTCGGCGTCTCGTTCAATTTGTCCGCACGCGATCTCGCCTCGCCGGCGGCGGTCGAACGGATTCGCGACATCGTGCGGCACAGCAACCTCGACGCGAGCCGGCTCACGTTCGAAGTGACCGAGACCGCCGTGATCGAGGATTTCGCGAAAGGTCGTGCCGCGCTGTCCCAATTGAGTGCGCTCGGCGCGAAAATCGCGCTAGACGACTTCGGCACCGGCTACTCGAGCTTGCATTGCATTCACCAGTTGCCGCTGAACAGCGTCAAGGTCGATCGGACGTTCGTGAAGGATATCGAGCGTGACACGCTCGCGCAGGGCATCGTTCGCAGCATCGTCGAGCTGTGCCGCAGCCTGCAATTGAATTGCGTGATCGAGGGCGTGGAGACGGCTCGGCAAGCGGCCGTATTGTCCGACCTCGGCTGCCGGCTCATGCAGGGCTATCACTTCGGCAAGCCCGCCGCCATGACTACGCCGCCTGCGCAGCGCATGCCGGCCGCGACCGGCACGTCCGGACGCTGAGCGCTACGGCCGGCCGAGGGCAGCCGGCTTCGCTGACGATGCGATAACCGGCGCCTCTTCGATCCGGCGGAAGACCAGCGCGGCGACGAGCGTGATGCCACCCACGCAGACGAAGCTCATGCGGAACCCTACGATCGCCGATCCCCATTGATCGGAAAACAGCTTGACGAGCGTGCCGCCGATCGACACGCCCAATCCCATCGCGAGCATCTGCACCATCGAAAAAAGGCTGTTGCCGCCGCCGGCATCTTCGTGCGACAGCCCTTTCAGCGTGACGCTGTTCATCGCCGCGAACTGCATCGAATTGGCCCCTCCGAAGACGACCAGCACGGCGATCGCGACGATTGCCGGGGTGCTCTGCGTCACGAGCGCGAAAGCGACGATCGACAGCCCGACGATCAAGGTATTCACGAGCAAAAACGTGTCGTAGCCATACCGGCGAACCAAGGGTGCGATCCAGCGTTTGGCGATCGTCCCCGAGAGCGCAGCGGGCAGCATCATCAATCCGGACCGCAACGGCGAGTAGCCGAGCTGGAGTTGCAGCAGCAAGGGAACGAGGAACGGAACGGCACTCGATCCGATCCGGCTCACGAGATTGCCGATCAACCCCACGCTGAAATTCGGCTCGCGAAACAGCGATAACTTGAACAGCGGATTGCGGCGGCCCCGCGCATAGGGCACGTACGCGAGCGCCGCGACGACGCCGAGCACGAACAGAGCGACGGACCATGCGGTGCGATGCGATTGCACGGGCGCATCGACGGCCAGCGAGAAAGCGATCATGCACAGGGAGAGCAGCGCGCAACCGGCCAAGTCGAATCGCGGCGCTTGGGTACCGACGGCACGCGGCAGATAACGATGGACCGCCAACATCCCGATCAAGCCGATCGGTACGTTGATCAGGAAGATCCAATGCCAAGAAATCGCTTCGACGAACCATCCGCCGAGCGTCGGCCCCACGATCGGCCCGACTTGTCCGGCGACGGAAATCATGGCGAGCGCCGAGACGTATTGCTCGCTGCTGACGCTGCGCAGCACGGCGAGCCGGCCGATCGGCAGCAGCATCGATCCGCCGATGCCTTGCAGGACGCGCGCGATGACGAGCTGACCGAGCGTATGCGAGCTTGCGCAACACACCGACCCGAGCACGAAGATCAGGATGGCCGTGAAATAGACGCGGCGCGTGCCGAAACGATCGGCGAGCCAACCTGAGGCCGGGGTCAGCGTGGCCATCGTGAGCGTATACGCAACGATGGCCCACTGCATCACGAGCGGCCTCACGCCCAGGCTGTGAGCGATGGACGGCAGCGCCGTGTTGACGATCGTGGTATCGAGCGCCTGCATGAAGAATCCGGCGGCGACGATCCACAACAGCGCTGTTCGAGAGGTGTCCTGGTTCATGGCGATGAGTTCGATCGCGCGGCCGAACCGGAAAAACCGCCGTTCGACCGAGACGCCGACCGGGGCTCGCGCAATCGTTGAAAACCCGTACATGATATTGGAATCGGTTTCCATCGAGAACCCCACTAGCGGCATTGACTGTTATCGGTATTCTCGATAACAATGGCGCGCATGCTCAATCCCGTCTGGCTCAAGACTTTCGTCACCGTCTCCGCTTGCCATAGCTTTACCGAGGCGGCGCGCAGCCTTGGGCTGACGCAATCGAGCGTCAGCGAGCACATTCGCCGCCTCGAAGAGGCCGTGGGGCGGCGGCTCCTGATGCGCGACACGCATTCGCTGGCGATGACACCCGACGGCGAGGCGATGCTTGCGCATGCCGGCGTGATCCTGCAGGCGTTGAATCGCGCGGAATCGCAGTTTCGTGGGCCGCGGCTAAAAGGCCGGGTGCGCCTGGGATCGTCCGACGATATCGCGCTCGGCCCGCTGCCTACCGTTCTCGCCGCGTTTCGCAACGCGCATCCGGACGTCGAGCTGGAGATCATGATCGGCATGACCGGAAGACTGTACGAGTTGCTCGATGCCGGATCGATCGATCTGTTGATCGGCAAACGGCGGCTCGGCGACAAGCGCGGCGTTCCGTTGTTTACCGGGCGGCTCGAATGGCTCGCGAAAACGGGCACGCTCGTCGATCTCGAGCAACCGCTGCCGTTGATTCTCGTCGCCGAGCCTAGCGTGACGCGCGCGGTCGTGCTCGATGCCCTTGCCCAGACGGATTTTCGTTGGCAAGTGGTCTGCACGAGCAGCAGCCATTCGGGCTCGATTGCGGCCGCGCGCGGCGGCCTCGGCATTACCGTGCGTCCACAATACGTGTCCGCGCGCGGGCTGTCCCAACCGGTCAACGCCGCCAGCTTGCCGGTACTGCCCGACATCGAGTTCATCGCGCTGGCGGCGAAGCGGCTGAGCCGTCCAGCGGAGACGCTGCTGCAATTGCTGTATGACAGCGATTTGCGCGGGTCTTGGGAGGGGGAGTGAGCAGCGCTCGCCCTGGAACACTAAGTGCTGCATGCGTGTATCAGAAACTGCTGCAAGGCGGCGGCGGGCCCGCTCAACTGCCCCCCCTTGCGCCAGATCATGCCGGCATCCATCTGCGGCACGGCATCTAAGATCGGCCGCGCTTCGATGCGCTTGCCTTCGAGCGACCAAGGCCGAAACACCATATCCGACAAGATCGTGACGCCGAAGCCATGCGCGACGAGGCCGCGCAACGCCTCCATCGACGTCGTGCGGAACGCGACGTTCGGCTCGAGCCGCTTCTTCTTCCAATAGCGCAGCGTCGATTGCTCCGCTTCATCCACGGTGATCAGGATGTAGGGATGAGGCGCAATGTCCTTCAGCGAAGGCGCATCCAACTGAGCCAACGGATGCATGGGTGCCACCCACAACTGCCGCCGCGAGCGGATCAGCACCTGACTGCCGAAGCGGCTCAGCCGATCGACGTTCGTGAGCAGCACCACGCCGATCTCGACCTCACCCTCGAGCACGGCCCGTTCGATATCCGCACGCTCCATATCGCGCAGATCGAAGTCGATGTACGGATACGTCGCGCGAAAACGCGCGAGCAGATCGGGCAGGAAGTACCCCAATACCGTGTAGGACCCGGCGATGCGGACGACGCCGCGCATGTCGTGCGACCGGAACGGCGGCTTATGCACGGCATCTCGCGCTGCCTCGAGAACACGCCTCGCATGATTGTAAAAATCCTGGCCATCCGGTGTCAGCGCAACCCCATGCGGCAGCCGCTCGAACAAGCGCGTCCCGAGCCCGCTCTCGAGCGCCAGCACGGCATTCGTGATCGCCGATTGGGAGACGTGCTCGTCGGCCGCCGCCATCGAGAACTGCCCCGTTTGCGCCGCCGCCACGAAGTAGCGCAGCTGCCGCAACGTAAGATCGAATGACATCCGTTTTTCGAATACCTGGATTGATTATTTGTGATTTTACGATATCGACCGCCATTCCTATACTCGCTTGGAATATCGAGATAGCAGGAGACACCCCCACATGAACGCGCCCGATCTCGCGGCAGGCCTATCCGCTCAGCCTCCGCAGCCCTCGCTGCCCCTTGACGCACCCGTTTCGCTCGACGACAAATACACGCTCGAACGGGGGCGCGTCTACATCAGCGGCACCCAGGCTCTGGTGCGCTTGCCGATGCTGCAAAAGGCACGCGACAAGAAGGCTGGCCTCGATACGGCGGGCTTCATCTCCGGCTATCGCGGCTCGCCGCTCGGCGGGCTCGATCAGGCGCTATGGAAGGCCAAGCAGCACCTGAAGGCAAACGACGTCGTCTTCCAGCCCGGGATCAACGAAGATCTGGCTGCCACCGCGGTCTGGGGCTCGCAGCAAATCAATCTGTGGCCCGGCGCGACGCGCGACGGCGTATTCGGCATGTGGTACGGCAAAGGGCCCGGCGTGGACCGCACGGGCGACGTGTTCAAGCACGCCAATTCCGCCGGCAGCGACGCGCGCGGCGGTGTGCTCGTGCTCGCCGGCGACGATCATGCGGCAAAGTCGTCCACCGTGGCGCATCAATCGGAGCACGCGTTCATCGCCGCTGGCATCCCTGTGTTGTATCCGGCGAACGTGCAGGAATACATCGACTACGGGCTGCACGGATGGGCGATGAGCCGCTATTCCGGCCTCTGGGTCGCCATGAAGTGCGTGACCGACGTCATCGAATCGAGCGCCTCGATCGATCTCGATCCGGACCGCGTCGAAATCGTCACGCCGGCCGACTTCGCCATGCCGGCCGGCGGGCTCAACATTCGATGGCCGGATGCCCCGCTCGTGCAGGAAGCACGCCTGCTCGACGAGAAGTGGTATGCCGCGCTCGCCTACGTGCGGGCGAACAAGCTGAACCGGATCGTCATCGATTCGGACAAGCCGCGCTTCGGCATCATCACCGCGGGGAAAGCCTACCTCGACGTGCGCCAAGCGCTCAGCGATCTCGGCCTCGACGACGAAACCTGCGCACAGATCGGCCTGCGTCTGCTCAAGGTCGGTTGCGTCTGGCCGCTCGACGCGCAAGACGCGCGCGCGTTCGCCACCGGTCTCGAAGAGATTCTCGTCGTCGAGGAGAAGCGTCAGATCCTCGAATACGCATTGAAGGAAGAGTTATACAACTGGCGCGAAGACGTGCGCCCGAAGATCTACGGAAAATTCGACGAGCGCGACAACGCCGGCGGCGAATGGTCGGTCCCGCGCGGCGATTGGCTGCTGCCGGCACACTACGAGTTATCGCCCGCCCTGATCGCGAAGGCCATCGCGCGCCGGCTCGCGCGCGCAGAGCTGCCCGCCGACGTGCGCGCCCGCATGCTCGCGCGCATCGCCATCATCGAAGCAAAGGAGCGCGAAGCGGCCAAGCCCCGCGTCACCGTCGAGCGCAAGCCGTGGTTCTGCTCGGGCTGCCCGCACAATACGTCGACGAACGTGCCCGAAGGCTCGCGTGCCATGGCCGGAATCGGCTGTCACTACATGTCGCTCTGGATGGACCGCAAGACCGAGACGTTCAGTCAGATGGGCGGCGAAGGCGTGGCCTGGATCGGGCAGATGCACTTTTCGGGCGACAAGCACGTTTTCGTCAATCTCGGCGACGGCACGTATTTCCATTCGGGGCTGCTCGCGATCCGCGCCGCCATTGCCGCCAGCGCGACCATCACCTACAAGATCCTCTACAACGATGCCGTCGCCATGACGGGCGGCCAACCGATCGACGGCGTGCTGACCGTCCCGCAGATCGTGCACCAGGTGCACGCCGAGGGAGCGAAGCGCATCGTCATCGTCACGGATGAACCCGAGAAGTATGAGGGCGTCACGCTGCCGGCCGGCGTCGACGTTCATCACCGCGATCGGCTCGACGCCGTTCAGCGCGAACTGCGTGAGATCGCGGGCACGACGGTCCTCATCTACGATCAAACGTGCGCAACGGAGAAGCGCCGCCGCCGTAAGCGTGGCACCTATCCCGATCCGGCGCGGCGCGCGTTCATCAACGATGCCGTGTGCGAAGGATGCGGCGATTGCTCCGTGCAGTCGAATTGCCTATCGGTCGAACCGCTCGACACGCCACTCGGCACCAAGCGCAAGATCAATCAATCGTCGTGCAATAAAGACTTTTCATGCGTGAAGGGCTTTTGCCCGAGCTTCGTGACGGCCGAAGGCGCGCAGCTTCGCAAGCCCAAGGCTGCAATCGGTGCGGATGCGGGTGCGGCCGAGACCGCTTTCGATGCATTGCCCACGCCGTCGCTGCCCGCCCTCGCTCGCCCTTACGGCATTATCGTCACGGGCGTCGGCGGCACGGGGGTCGTGACGATCGGCGGGCTGATCGGAATGGCCGCCCATCTCGAGCGCAAAGGCGTAACGGTGCTCGACATGGCAGGGCTCGCTCAGAAAGGCGGCGCCGTGCTGAGCCACGTTCAGGTCGCGGCCTCGCCCGACGGGCTCTACGCCACGCGCATCGCGACAGGCGAAGCGCGGCTCGTCATCGGTTGCGATGCGATCGTCTCGTCCTCGAACGAGGTACTTTCGCGCACGCAGCGCAACGTGACCTCCGCCGCGATCAACAGCGGCGGCACGCCGACGGCCGACTTCGTCAAGAATCCGCACTGGGTGTTCCCAGGCACGCAGACGGAATCGCAGCTTCGCGAGGCAATCGGCGAAGACTGTGCGTTCATCGACGCCAACGCGCTCGCCCTATCGCTGCTGGGCGACACGATCTACAGCAATCCGCTGCTGCTCGGCTTCGCATGGCAGAAGGGCTGGCTGCCGCTCGAACGGTCGAGCCTGCTGCGCGCGATCGAGCTCAATGGCGTGTCCGTCGACAAGAATCTGCGAGCCTTCCACTGGGGCCGATACGTCGCCCATCATGGGGCTACCGCCGTCCAAGCGCTCGTCAAGGCGAGCGTCGCCAAGCCGCGCATAGAGGCTCAGTCGCTCGACGAGTTGATCGCGGCACGCGAGGCATGGCTGACCGACTATCAGGACGCGGCCTACGCGCGGCGCTATCGCCAAGCGGTTGATCGGATCCGTGAAAAGGAAATTCAAGTCGCTCGCCATTCCGGCCTCACGCTCACGAAGGCCGTTGCCGAGAATCTCGCGAAGCTGATGGCCTATAAGGACGAGTACGAAGTCGCCCGCCTTTACGCCGACCCGAGCTATCTGGACAAACTGCGCGCGCAATTCGAGGGCGAACCGGGACGCGACTACAGGCTGAACTTCTATCTCGCACCGCCTTTGCTCGCGAAGCGCGACGAGCACGGCCATCTTCGGAAGAAGCGGTTCGGCCCGTGGGTCATGCCCGTCTTCAGGATGCTCGCGCGCATGAAAGGCCTGCGCGGCACGGCGTTCGACGTCTTCGGCAAAACGGCCGAGCGCCGCGGCGAGCGGCAGTTGATCGTCGATTACTTGGCACTCGTCGACGAATTTTGCGCCACGCTGGACGAGCATCGGCTCTCGAGCGCACTCGAGCTCGCGCGGCTGCCTGAGGAAATTCGCGGCTTCGGACATGTCAAGGAACGCAATGCCGTTGCCGCTCGGAATAAGAAGGGACGGTTGCTGCAAGCCTACCGGGAAGCGCAGCGGCTGGCGGTCGCTGCATGAGTGCCGCGTGTTCCGCGGCGCGGCTCGCCGTCGCCGCGGCGATCGGGGCGATCGGGGCGGCCGCCGTGCAGACGGCTACGGCTCCACGCCCAACATCGCCATGTACCGCCCGAGATCGCCTTCCTGGCTGACGATGTCGCGCATCAGTTCGGGCAGCGGCATACGGCCCCAACTGACGGCGCGCGCGAGCAGATAAGGCGTCGGGCTGTGGGGCTCGTGCTCGGCGAGATAGCGCGCGATGTCTTCGAGAAGCCGGTACGCATGCGCGCGATCGACGATGTGGTCGAGCGTGACCGGTAGCGCTCGTGGCTGCATGCCGACCTCCAATTGCGAATCGTCGAGTGGGGACACGTGAATTTCGGTGGTTTCGGATGGTGCTTCCATCGTCGGCTCCTCATCCTGCGCGTGACTGCCGCGCAGCGCACGCGCGGCACGCTGCAACTCGCCCAGAGTCGTCTTGACGCGCGCGAAGCTCGGCGCGTTGTCATCCAAGCGATCGTCGAGCCGACGCGCCAAATCGTCGATGGCGGTCTGCACGCTGCCGACCGTGCGCTCGAGCTGCCGCAGCAAGGCCAGATTCGAGCCTTGCGCCGCTTCCCGATCGAGCATTTCTCTCGGCAAATGCGTGGGCGGCGCGTCGTCGTCCTGTTGCAGCGAGGCTGCCACGACGCGCTGCCAGTCGTCGAGATTGATGAAGCCGGGCTCGACGGATAGGCCGATCAACGGAACGTGCAGCTTCAGCACGATCTCGAGCTTACGGCTGATCCAATGCAGCGGTGCCGCGCGCGCATCGGTGTCTTGCCCGTCGATTTGCGGATGGGCATGATCCCAGAAGCGATCGACGAACTCGGTCAACAGCCGCATCCCGGCCATCATGCCCTCGAGGCGGTAGAGCCGCGTCCACGCCTCGCAGAGCCATACGGCAAGATGAAAATCCTTGCTGCGCCGTGAAAGGGCCTCGGCGCTGAGCGATGCGACCGTTTGCCAGTCGGCTTTGATCAAAGGGCGCTCCCACTCGCCCATCGGCAGCGAAGGATCGTCCTCGCGCTGCGCATCGCGTATCTGCTGCCAGACGGGATCGGAACGCAACGACACGCCGACGCCGTCTCCATCGGCCAACGGAGCCAACAACGGCCCCAGATCGACCGCAAAACTCAGCTCGGCTTCGATCAGATCGGACGGGTTCATGAGTTCGTGCTCCAAGTCGGGGCGTGAGTCGGAAAACTGTTCGGCCAAGCGAGCGGGATTTTCTTGCCGCCCGGGCTCAGCCGCACGCGCACGAAAACGCGCCCGCGCGGGTACTTCGACACGAGCGCCGCATCGGCGGTGTTCGACGTCTCCAGCGGAAATTCGAACTTCAGCAGGGACGAGGCGGCGCTCGCCCTCACCGTCGTATCGGCGACACGCTGCTCGGAGACGAACGAAATCAGTGCCCACGGATCGGCGAACTGCCACGTCAGCGTCGTCCCATCGGTCGTGAAATTACGCTGCGCGGGATCGTTCTTCGCCGCCAGCGGCGAATTCTTCGCAAAGCGCAGCACGAGCGTGACAGGCATGCCGTACTCCCAATGCAGCGAATGCGGCGCGTCTTGCATCGACAGACTGTGCTCGCCGATCTTGAGCGTCCAATCGATCAATTGATTGCCGGCCACCTCCGCCGTGCGATCCGCGCGGAAATCGACGTTGACGTCGTAGCCGGCCGTCACGCCGTCGGCACCCGGATACAGCGGCGCGAGCAATGCGTCCACCGGATCGAACTCTTCGACGAAGCGCCGCACGGCATCCGCGCGAATCGCCCGCACGCCGGGCCCGCCGGCCGAACGCAAAGCGGAGGCCACCTGCTCGTAACGCTTGAGCGCCACGCCGAGCTCGCCGTAGTCGGCCGGCGTCGCTTGCGCCTCGGTCAGCCGGACCGGCTGCAATGGCCCGCCGAACGGCCGGCGCCACGCGACGCCCTGATTGAACACCGACGCGAAGCCGTCCCATTCGCCGCGAAGCCTATCGGCATAGGTCGACCCGCAACGCGCGAGCAAGCTATCGTATAGCCGCATGTGCAGCGACGTGAAGTAATCGCCGCCGACACCGGCCGGACGAGCCGGAAAGCGGTCCACGCAATCGCTGGCGTTCGGATCGGCGGCGACCGTCTGCAGGAACTGCTCGAGCATGAGCAGCCCGCTGTTCGGATTCTTGAGCTGGTAGCGATCGAGATCCGCAACGATCGCTTGCCAGCGCTGCGCGAGCGGCGAGTTGGCATCGGCGGCGTCGAGCGCCGACAGATACGACTTCGCTTGTTTGCCGAGATCGAGCGCGCGCAGCGACTGCTGCTGAAGATAGGCATTGAGCGCGCCGGCATCGTTGACGCCGAATGCCGCGAGAACCGGCCTGACGCTGCCCGAGCCGATGCCCGCGGGGCGCGTCGCATATAGATCCGATTGCGTGAGCGCATTGTCGACGAGCCGTAGATGCTGCATGGCATCGCTGGAAACGAGCGTATCGAGATCAGCCGCCTGCGCGTTCGCCCCCATTTCCACGAGCGCGGCCCGAATCTTCACGAGCCGGGTGCGCGCGGCGTCGAATGCCGTGCCCGTCGGGTCGCCGTCCGTGGGCGACACGGCAGCCGCCGACGCCACTTGATCCAGCACGAGGCGCGCGAATTGCGCATCGAGCGCCTGCAGCACGGCCGGCCGCACGGCATCGGGGAACGTCGTCAGACCTTCGGCTAGATATTTCTTGCGCTCGTCGCCGAGCGCGATCGCCTGATCCAACTGCGTCCGGTCCCACGTTACGGTCGAACCGTCGGGCACCGCGGGCAACGGCAGATTGCGCGGCGCCACCATGAACGGCTGCGACAACAGCTTCGCCAAGCCGTCGCGCAACGCCAGCCGCCCGGGCGAAACCACGTAGCGCGCGTCCTTGTCGGTCCAGACGATGCCGCTGTCGGAACTGCCGAAGCGCTGCGCCATCTCGCTCGCGAACACCTGGAACGCCGTGCCGGAGCGTTCGCGCAGCCGCGCGACGAGATCGGCGCCGAGCAGCCGGTTCTGGGCGGCGCGGATGAACGTACGATCCCAGACCGGGCCTGGATTGAATTGCGTTTGATGCATCCAGCCGGCCTTGCCCGCGGCGAGCAGGTTTTGCTGCGTATCGATGCCGGCGACGATGGCGCGATAGGCCGCGCTCGTCTGCCCGAAATCGCCCAGGCCCACGCTGCCGACCGATAGCGCGTCGATCTTGCCCGTCACCGCGCGCTCGGCCGCAAGCAACGGATTGGCCGTGAACATTTGCGCGTCGAGCTGCTGCGCACCCTTGTCGAACGTGCAGCGCACGGCTTGCTCGATCACCGGCAAGTTCAAGCCGCCGGTGCCGTCGGCCGCGTAGGCATCGCCATGGCCCGACCCATCGTGATAGAAATAGCGCAGGCTGCCCGCCACGTTGCCCTGCAACTCGGTGCCGAACGCATAGCGCACGACGAGCCTGAGCGCCTCTTCGTTGCCGAGCGACGGCCTCTGCAAACGCTGCATGGCCGCCAGTGCCGCATCGAGCTGATCGGTGCCGGCCACGTAGCGCTGCATCGCATGCATGGCAGGCAAATCGTCCACGGCCAAGCTCGTGACGATCGACGAGTCGCCGCCGATCGAAGGGGCCGCGCAATCGTCGCCGACGATCAGTTGCCCCGTGCTCGGATCGGTCGCCACGCCGGTCATGCTGCTCACGTGCGCCAGCATCTCTCGCTCGAGCGCCGTCAGCGCGATCTCGCCGAACTCGTGCTCGAATCGGCCTCGCACGCGTTGATCGAGGTCGTCGAACACGCTCCACGAGCCCGGCATGAAGACGGTCCACAACGTGCCGATATGCTGACTGTTCATGCTGATCAGCGATAGCGTCTTGCGGCGGTACCAATCCGACGGCAACGATTCGCCGCCGCGCGCTGCCGCGTCGCGCTCCTGCGCATCGGCGTGCAACTCGTTCAAGGCGGCGACGAGCCGGGGATTGCGGTGGCTCAATGCGAGCGTGGCGCCCGTGAGCCCGAGCGTCCAGCCGCCCAGCAAAGCGATCGCGCCCCAGCGCATCGTCCGGTGCAGCATCGGCCGAGTGAGGTGTTGCGAGCGCGACGGCCGCGTCAGCCCGTATTCGAGGAAGATTTTCTTTTCGAACAGGTCGCGCAAGAACGCCGGCTGCAGCATCAAGTCGTTCAGCACCCCGCCCTCGCCGTGTCCGCCATGCTCCGCATCGGCGGTGTCGGCATCCGGTGAGAGACGAGGTTCCGCACGCTCGGCGTAGGGGTCGTGGGCCTCGGGCGATTCCGGCAGTGCGGCCTCGCCGGCTTCTTGCCGCGTCTCGCCGCGCAGCGCAAGCTCGCCGCTATCTCCCGTCAGATAGATGCCTCTGAAGAAGAACGGCTCGTGGTACGCGCTCGGCCGCATCAGTTCGTCGACATAAAGCTGCAATTGCGCGCGGACCGCATCCATGCGCGCCGGCAGCAACAGGCATCCCTGTACGTCGAGCATCCCCGTATCGAGCGTGAAGAGTTCGGCGCTCGCGTCGGACACGGCGCGCTCCATGCTGCCCATCGCCGTATCGACCCAACTCGACTGGTAGGTCGTGGACAGATCGAACGGCGAGGACCAGCCGAGCATGCTCGCGCGCAGCGGCTCGGGCAGCGCCCGCGCGAATGCCGCGAAACCGGGCAAGTCTTCGCAGCCGGTGATGACGACGTAGACGGCGAACCGCATCGCGAAGCGATTCTGTGCGAGCCACAGCCGGCGGTGCGCGAGCTTCGCGTGGCGCTCGAGCTGCAGGCGCGCGTCGGGATGATCGGCGAGCAGCATCGCCGCCGGCACGGTTACGACGACCGAGTCGAAGGGGCGCTGCGGCCGGTAATTGCGGCACAAGCTCAGGAATTCGTCCCAGGGCTTTTCATCGCTGCTTTCGTCGGGAGAGCCAAGATACGCGGCCTTGATGTCGATCACGACGCCGCGATCGAAGAAATTCCACGAAATGCCCTGGATGGCGGCAGGATTCGCTGCCTCGGAACTCAAGACGCTCGCGACGCCCGCCTGCGCGATGGGCAGCGGACGCGGGTCTTCCCCTTCGTTCAGGACGATGACCCACGGCACGTTGTAACGCTCACTGCGCGAGGCGATATTGCCTTCGATCAGCTCGACGGCGTGACGAAACGCATTGCGCAGCGAATCGGTGCGCAGCCGGACGATCTTGCGCTCCGCCGCCGGCTTGTTTTGCGCGTTGTGCGCCGCGATCCAAAGCACTGCGCCTAGCACGGCGAGCACGACGAGAATCAGAACGGCGACCGACAACAGGAACAGGTTGCTCGTCAGCATGGCACCACCTCCGTGGTGGTCGAACGACGCATTGCGCTCATGTGCTCGCTCCCACGACCGCATCGCCATGCAACGCGTGGCGAACCGGCCAGGACTGCCACAGCCAGAGGATCTCCGAGATGGCGAGCAATGCCACCACCGCGAGTAGCGCCATCACGCTCCACCGGCTCACCGTCGGCAGCTTGCGCGGCGCGATATGCGAAAGCGTGTTCGTATAGGCGGACTCGGCCACCACGCGGTCGCGGCCGCCCAAATCGGCGCGGCGCTGATAGATGAATTCGTAGAGCTCTTCGCGATAGCTGCGCAGGCGCGCGTCGGCCGCATCGCCCGCGCCGCGAAAGCGCCCCTGAAAGCCCATCGCCAACGCGAACAGATACAGGCGTGCGATGTCGCGGCGCGACGGCTCGCGATCGGACAACAACTCCTCGATCTTCTTGAAGACGAGATCGCCCGCGATGTTGGTGCGAAACAGCGCCGATTCGAGCAAGTACGCCGTCCATCGTTCGCGCCCGGCCCACTGCGTGTTGAGCAGCAATTCGTCGGCGAGCACCGCTTTGAGGTAGCGGGCGTCGGCCACGTTCTCGATGTCGAAGCGCGTGCTGTCGCGGCGCGATTGCAGCGTTTGGATCTCGAGCACGTTCAGCAAATGCCGCGACATGCCCTGTGCGGCCTGCTCCGCGTCGGTCTCGGATGCTTCGGAGAAGCGCCGCTGCGCCTTGACGAGCTCGTCGAGGAACGCGCGAAACTGCTCCATCGCGAGATCGTTGTCTCCGGTTTCCATACGGGTGCGTGCCATCTTAGTGCCCCACCTTCATGAGTGCCTAACCTTCTGTCTTTTCAGTCTTTCGTGAACAACAACATTTCCTGGGGCCGCTGCGCGCTCGCGCCCTCGCTCGGATTGCCGACGATGAACGCTTCGCCGGCCCGCACGAGCGCCGGGTCCGTCTCGATCTCGAACAGCAGATAGCCGGAGCCCGACCGTATGCCGAGTTCCTCGGCATATTCGACCGTGCGGCGCGCGGCACCGAGCACGCGCCGGCTGCGCAGCGACGCATAGACCGATTCCGAGCCGATGACTGCGCCATCCATCCACGCCAACAAGTCGCGATCCGATTGCCCGCGCAGCCCGATCACGAGCCGCCCTTCCACCCAGGGCGCTTGCAGTGCGATATCGAATTTGTCGTTGCCGTAGCGGAATTTGCGTTCGCGATATCCCTCGCTGACCTCCGCGATTGCCTCGCGCAGCGAATCGAGCAGCGGCGTGAACACGGCCAGCGGATCGGCGTGGTCATAGTCGGGAGGCACGGGCGGCAGGCCGCCCGGCGCGAGCATCGAGAGCGAGCCGTGCAGCGCGGCCAGCGCGTGATAGAGCGCGAGCGGATGAAGATGGGGCGTGCGCAATACGGCTTCCGCGAACGGCAGTGCAGAAAGCAGGCTGCGCAGCCTGTCCTTCAGCTCGAGCTGCGTCAGGCGATCGTCGGCCTTCGACGAGGGAATGGCCGTTTGGCGCGCCACGAAGGCCGCTTTGCCGCGCACCTGGCCGAGCAGCGCCGCCACCGCCGTCCACAGCGGGTTGTCCCGCGCGACTTCGAGCAGCGGCGGCTGCCGCGCGCCGAGCTTGATCACCTCGTTGTCCTTGTAGACCGTGCCGAGGCACAGCGAGACGAACCGCCCGGAAGGCACCTCCCCCGCTTCGAGCGCGAGATTCGGCACGAGACGCGGAATGTCGGCCGCCGGGGCACCCGACGTATCGTCCTCGACGGGCTCGCCGGGTACCGAGCGGAACCGGCGCATCTCTGCCTCGCCGCGCATCGACGCCGCGACGGGCAGCGTGAGATAAATCGCGAGCGTCGTCGTGGCCAGCCGCTCCGCGTGCGGGGCCAGCGAAAGCTCGAGCCGGCCGCGCTGCTCGAGCTCGGCCGAATAGGACACGGCCGTGCCGTCCGGCATGATCGCGTCGAGCGCGAGCACGCGCACGATGCCCGCGGCCAGCAAGCCCTCGTCGAACACGAGACGGCGCACGCCCCAGCTGAACGGCGCCGCGGCCAGGCTCTGCCATGCGACGAGCGAATCGACGCGCGCACCGAGCAGCTGGAAGTGCTGCGGCGCGAGCAACATGCCTTCGAACCATTCGACACGATCGACGACGGGAACGAGCCGATCAGCCATGACGGCACCTCCGGTCGGACAGAGCGGCACGGCCGCATAACGGTGCGGCTCGGCGGGAATCGTAAGCACTGCGAAGTTCTGTCATTTCACGCTCGAAATGGAAAATGCGTTCTCGCCCAATTGCACGACGAGGCGGCCGCTGAGCCGCTCGACGCGCACGCGGTGAGCACCGGGGCCCGGGTAGTCCGCAAACACGAAAACGCCTGCCACGCGCGGCCCGCGCAACTTGTCTCCTGGGATGGTCAGCCTCTGGCCCGGCACCAGCTCCCAGCTTTGGTAATGAAGCGCATCGGGGAACGTGCCGACGAGATCGCCGCGCGCGGCGAACCATTTCGAAGCCGGCAATTCGGCGATGCGCGCGAGCATGGCCTTGTCGGTCACGAACACGACGTCGATCGCGATCGGGCTGTCATTGTTCGCCTGGTCGCTCGCCGCGAGCGTCATCTCGTCCCACTTCACTTTTTCGCCCGACGGAAACAGCATCGAGCATCCGGCGAGCGACGCGAAGCACAGCGCTGCCGCAAGCGACACGGTCCAGCGCCGAACGCGCCCGCTTTCGCCGTGCGCGCGCAGAGACCGCTTCCGAGAGCATCGCGAATCCGTCATCTTGCTCCCACTCCTATCCCCATGACTACGATCAAAGAAGCCGCCACCAGCGCGCACAGTGCGACCGCCGCGAGCTGCGCGCGCGTGAACGCGAGGCGCACCATCGCCGCTTCGCCGAACGCGTGCTTCGGCTGCAGCGGTGCGGCGGCCCGTTCGGCCTGCAAGCCGGCCGACGCGAGCGCGACGACCGTGCAGGTGGCGAGCAGGCTCAGCAGATTGCGCGGGCCGTCGCAGATCAAATCGACCGCGACGAACAACACCAAGGCCGCCTCGGCGGGCAGCCGCAGCGCCGACAATGCGATCCCCGCGGCCGCGATGCCGCTCACGCCGTTGCGTCCCGCCGAAACGAAAGCCGCTATGGTAGCTGCGACGACGATCATCAGACAGTCCCCGATCGCGAGAGGATGGCCGTACAAGTTCGCGACGAACGAGGCGACGAGCGCGAAATAGAGCGCGGAGCCCGCGCGCAGGAATACCGCGCCGAACGGCACGACGAGCTCCGCGACGCCACGGCTGAGGCCGAGACGCGCGCTCATCGCTTCGATCGTATGCGGGATCGCCGCGGTCGCCGTGCCGGAGGTGAATCCGACCAGCATCGGTGCGCGCAGGCATGCGACGGCCCGCCCGAACGAAACGCCCGTGCGCATGGCGATTGCGGCCAGCGCGATGCACGACAGCGCCCCCGCCAATACGAGGAAGAGCGAGATCACGCCGCTCATGGCCGACAAGATCTCGTGCTGAGTGTGCGCAACCAAATGAGCCGCCGTGCCGAACACCAGCACCGGCAGCAGCAGGTTCGCGTAGTCGATGAGCGCTTCGAGCGTGCGGTAGATGCTTTCGAAGATTCCGTTGAGCACCTTCGTCTGCTCGGCGGACAGCGCGGCGAATGCCATTCCGAAGAAGATCGTGCACGTGAGGATGCCGAGCGCCCGGCCGCTCGCGAGCGCGCCGTAGAAGTTGTCGGGCACGAGATCGCGCAGCGCGAACAGGTGGTCGGCCGCTTGCTCGCCTTGGCCGAACAAGGCCATGCGCAGTTCCCCCGCATCGCCGCCGCTCGCCAGGATGAGCCGGCCCAATTGCGCATGCGCGGCCTCGGACAAATGCAATCCCGGCGCCGCTGCCACACCGGCCAGCGTGCCGACGAGGGCGCCTAGCGCCACGAGCGCGAGCGCCAGCATCAGCATCGTGCCGATGCGCAGGCCCGGCCGCGGCAGCCCCATCAGTTGCCGCAGCCCGAAGAACATCGCGACGACGAGCAGCGGCACGGCGGCCATGTTCACGATCGAAATGTACATCTGGCCGACGACGTAGGCTGCCTCCCCGAGCGGCTCGGCAAAGGCGCCGGCCACGCTGCCGAGCACGACGCACAGCACGAGCACGAGCGCGGAATTGGGCAGTTGCCTCAGCTTGTTCATACGGGCCGGTTCCAGCCGTGCGAGAGTGCGTAGGAGACCGTCGCGCGCGCCAGCTCGAGCGTGCTGTCGATCGTCGGGATCGGCGGCGCCCCCATCTGCTGCGCGGCAAGCGGCAGCTCGGTGCACCCCAGCACGGCCACCTGCGCGCCTTGGCGGGCAAGCCAGTCGAGGGCCCGCGCGAGATGCTCGGTCGAGGCGCCGATCTTGCCGGCCTTGACGTCGTTGATGCAGGCGTCGACGTGCCGCTGCGTCGCCGCGTCGGGCTCGACGGGTTCGAAGCCGCGCGCAGCGAGGATTCGCTGGTAAAGCCCCGAGTGCAGCGTGCCGCCCGTCGCCAGCACGGCCACGCGCCGCGCGCCGGGGGGCAGCGCCTCGACGCTCGCCTCGGCGATGTGGATGATCGGCGCGCGGCTCTTGGCATGCAGTTCGTCGTACCAGTGATGCGCGGAATTGCACGGAATGACGACGAGCTCGACTTCGTTGCGATTCAAGATGTCGATGCCGTGCAACAGCGCCGGCAACGGGCTCTCGCCGTCGCCGAGCATCGCCGCCGAACGGTCCGGGATATGCGGCAGATGCACGACGAGCAGCGGCAAATGCTGTTGGTCGCGCACGGCGCCCGCTGAGCTCGTCAATTCGATCACCCGCTCCATGAAATCGACGGTGGCGAGCGGCCCCATGCCGCCGAGAATTCCGATCAGTGCCATCGCGACTCCTAGAGCTTCAGCGGCCGGGGGCAAATGATCGACACGGCCGCCGTGTTGCCGATGACGAGGATGAGCGTGCGCAGCATGTCGCAAAGCGGATCGACCGCCAGGAAGAGGATGAAGGCCGCCTCGAACGGCAGGCTCAGATACACGCAAGTCATGCCGATCAGCGATACCGTGACGAGCCCCGTCATGCCGGCGGACGCGAAGCCCGCGAGGACCGAGGCGAGCAAGACCGTGCTGACCTCGACGACGCCGAGATGGCGCCCGTACAGCTGCGCGATGAACAGCGTGGCGCAAACGTAGTAGACCATCGGCCCGACGCGCAGCAGCGACACCGTGAGCGGCACCATCAGCTCCACGCGCGAGCGCGCGAAACCCAGGCGGTCAGCGAGGCTTTCGATCATGCTCGGCATGCAGGCGGCGCTGTTGCGCGTCGCCAACGCGAGCGCGAACGGCGCGCGCAGCGCCTCGAGCGTGCTGCCAAGCGAATTGGCCGAACGCTTCCAGATGATCGTCGCGGCCAGCACGAGCAGCAATACGGCCACGACGAAGAACGCGATGACGAACTGCAGCATCGCGTGCAGCGGCCCTACCCCGGATTTGCCCAACTGCGCCGCGCTCATGCAGAACAGGATCAGTGGCAGCGGATAGCTGAGCCAATGCATGAGCTTTTGGCATGCGTGATAGACCGTTTCGAGCGCTTGGCTCAAGCCGACGGAAATGCGCTCCGGCACGCGGCCCACGGCCAGGCCGAACAGCAATGCGAACACAAGCGCCTTGAGCGCGTCGCCGCTGGCGAGCGCCGCGAAGATGTTGCTCGGCACGAGGCTCTTGAGCATGTCGGTCAATCCCACCGTTTTCGGCACGGTGTCGGTGCCGTACAGGCTCATCACCGTCTCGTTCGAGCCCGTGTCGTCGCTGCCGACCATCGCGCCGAACGTATGCATCGTCGCCGTGGAGATGTTGGCGCCGGGCCGCATCGTCAGCAGCACGAGCGCGCCGATCACGGCAACCGTCGCCGAGGCGCCGAGAATCACGACCACCACGCGCAGCAGCAAGCGCGACGTGCCGCCGTCGCGAAACAAGCGCTGCAGGCTGAAGATGACGGCCGACACCATGAACGGCAACGTCGTCATCTTGAGCAAGTTGACGTAGAGGTCGCCGATCACGTCGAGCCGTTGCGCCAACGCGGGCATCAACAAGCCGAAGGCGCTCCCGAGCGCGAGGCTGCCGATCACCACCCAAGGGTTCACGGCAAAGGCGTAAAGCTGTTTCGTATTCATCGTCTGGTCTCCGACATGCGCCTTTGGCTTCGTCTGGTTAGTTATCGGTTGCTTCGAGCAGGGTCTTCACGCTGAGCTTCTTGCTGCGCTCGGCCAAGAACTGATTGACGAACGCGAGCAGCGCCGGCGTGGACACGTTCACGCCGATCGCGATCGGATCCTCGAGATCGTCGAGCGTCACGACGCGCAGCCTCAGCGACGCCGTGGGATCGCTTTTGAGAACGTGCTTGACTTCGAATTCGTCGCGGTAGGCTGCCGTCACCTCGCCTTTGTCGAGCCCGCCGAGCAGCGCATCCCAGCTCGGGTACGGCTTGACCTTCGCATTGGGGAAGTTCGTCTGTACGTACTGCGAGTACGACGAGTTCATCACCACGCCGATCGTGCTGTCGTACGTGCGGATCACCTCGGGCGCGGGACGGCCGTGGGCCACCTGCGCAAAGTTCAAGCGATTGAGTAGCAACGCGCGATGGAGACGAACGTACGGCGTGCTGAAACTGATGATCTCCGCGCGTGCCAAGGTGCGCGAGAGCTTGCTGATCGCCAGATCGGCATCGCCGTTCGCGAGAAGGCTCACGACGCCGTCGAACGTCTTCGCATCACGGTTGAAACGCACCTTGACGCCGAGCTTGGCCGCGAGCTCGTCGGCGATCTCGACGTCGACACCCTGCAGGCGGCCATCGCGCGTTTCGAAGAACGGCGGCTGGTCGACGCCGAGCATCGCCACGACCAATTCGCCGCGATTCAAGATACGGGCGAACTCGGGGGCGAGCAACCGGCCATCGGGCATGCGCACGAGACCGGTGGGCGTGACTTGCTGCGGCGCGCTGGCCGGTGCCGCGACCGCCGGTGCGGGCATCGGCTTGCCGGCCGCCTCGGCGGCGCTCGCGGCGCCGAACACGCCCATGCAGATCGCCAACGCGGCGGCGCCGAGGCGAATCGCGCACGCGCGCAGCGGCCCAGCCGCAAAATGGCGCCTATGCGAGGCGGGATCCGAAAGATGAAGCGTAGGCATAGCGATTACCGTGTGCAGTTCAAGAAGCGTTGGAAGCTGCCGCCGCGGACGCCGCAGCGTCCGTGCTCGCCGGCAAGGGTGCGCGTTCGCTCGCGACCGGGCCGCCGGTCATCGTGGCGGCCGATACGGCGGGCGACGTCGGCGAGGCATAGCGCGCACCGATTTCGACGCCGAGCAGAAACAGCAGGACGCATAGAAACAGAACGCAGCAAGCCGCAATCGTCGCCATTCGCGCTGTCATGGAAAAAACGTAAGGCATTGCGGGTCGTCCTCAGGGAACCATGGTGGTGAATTGCGCCGGCGCGACGATTTGGATCACGCCGCCCCAGTTGCACATCAATTTGGAACTGTTCTGCAGCGCGGGCTGGCTGCCGATCAGGACCGTCGGCGAACCCGGCGCCCACGGCGCTGCCGTGACCGGCACGCACGGCATCGGCGTCAGCACGCCCATCGCCGCCGCGGTCGCGGCCGCCACCTGCGGGTTGGCCGGGCAGTTGCACATGCCGAACGGCATGACGTTGACCATCGGCGCGTTGTCCATGATGCTCGCGGCGGGCGCGCCCGACATGACGCACGCCGTCGGCAGCACGTTCAGCGATGAAGGCGCCACGCCGAAACTGCATTGCAGCAGGGTGCCGGTGGTAACGAGCATGCTCATCGATCACCCCTTGACCCATTTTTCGAAGTTCGCGACGATCTTCGGCAGACCGCCCGCCGCACCGGCGGCCGGCGCGTCGACGCCGCGCCATGCCTCCTGCGGCTTGCCGTTCGCGTAGCGGCGCTCCGCGCTCACGGCGCCGTCCGCATCGAAGCGCTTTGCCGTTCCGTGGAGCAAGCCCGCGTGATAGGGCAGGCTCTGAACCAGCGCCCCATCGGCGGCGTACTCGCGCGTCTCGCCCTCGAGCGCGCCGGCCCGATACCGCGCCCGGCGCACGACGACGCCTTCGTGCAGATAGACGGCCTCGCCGTCGAGCTTGCCGGCCACGTAAGGAAGGCGGGACGTGACCTGGCCCGACGGCGCGTACGTCACGCTCTCTCCCTGCAGCACGCCGGCCACGAACCGCTGCCGCGCAGCCACGCGGCCGTCCTGATAAAGCTTCGTCACGCCATGCTCCTTGCCGTCCGCGTAATGCGCCTCCTTCACGGGCACGCCCGGCGGGTCGAACGCGCGCATCGGTCCCGACAGCGCGCCGTGCGCGTACTGCGCCTCGAACGTCGGCGTGCCGTCCGGCGCACATCGCGTCATCGGCCCGTGCGGCACCCCGCTCGACATCGACGTGCGGGCGATGACGGCGCCGCTCGCGTCGCGCTGCTCGACCACCTCGTGCGCATCCCTGCCCGGCAGCGTGCCCGGTGCGCGGGGAGAGGTCGTGGGTTCGGAATCGGACATGGGCTGTGTGTGTCGGCGTCAATTGATCTTCACGAGGCCGCCCTTCACGGTCAGCATGCCGCCGCCGTCGACCGTCGCCGTCGCCGAAGCCTTGGCCTGCACCTCGAGCCCCTGGATCGTGAGCGTGGTGCCCGCCTTGTTCTCGAGCGTCGTGCCGGCCTGATTCGAGAGCGCCGTGCCCGCTTGAGCGGTCAGCGACGTGCCCGACTTGAACGTGATCGAGCCGCTGACGTCGATCGTCAAATTCCCGCTCACCTTGAGCGTGTAATCCCCCGTCACGTTGTGCGTGAACTTCGCGTGGTTCGTATGCGTCTCGTCGCCGGTCACGTCGAGCGCGCGCGTGCCTTTGACGTTGTGCGTTTCGTTGCCCTTCTGGACGTCGACGGTGCGGTCTCCCTTCTGAACCGTATGCGTCTCGTTGCCCGCGATCACCGTGGTCGCCAGCGCATTTTCGATCGACACGTTCATGTCTTTCTGCGCATGCAGATACAGTTCCTCGCTGCCCGTCTTGTCCTCCATGCGGATTTCGTTGCCGGCCGAGCCGCCCTTGGACGAGCGCGACATGATCGTGCTGCGCGTCTGCATCGACGGCTGAGCATAAGGCAGCGTACTCGACTGGTTGTAGACGCTGCCCGTCACGAGCGGCCGGTCGGGATCGCCGTCGACGTAGCTCACGATCACCTCTTGCCCGACGCGCGGCAGAAAGAAGTGCCCCCAGCCGTTGCCGGCGACGGTCTGCGCGACGCGCACCCAGCACGAGGTGTTTTCGTTCGCCGTGCTCGAGCGGTCCCAATGGAACTTGACCTTGATGCGCCCATAGGCATCCGTCCAGATCTCTTCGCCCGAAGAACCGGTGACGGTCGCCGTGTGGTTGCCGGCGACGACGGGCCGAGGCGTGACGAGCGGCGGGCGAAACGGCACCGACGACGGGAAGACTTCGAATTCGTTCGCGTAGACGTCGTTCGTCGCGCTGTGCTCTACGGAACGGACGACGTACGTCGCATTGACCGCGCTGTTGGCATGGCCGCCCAGCGTGAAGGTCGAGCCCGCCGTGAGCGCATAGCAGGCGCTCCCGCCGCGGCCCGTCTGCTGGCCGATTTGCTGCGCCGCGAGCCGCAAGTCGGCCGTGCGCGTGCTGTCGGACGCCTGCGCGTAGCGTCCGGGAAACGTATAGCGCGTGCCGTTGGTCGTCCCGCCCGATGCGGAGGACGTCGCCGTGGAAACGGCCGCGGACGTGTAGTCGTAATCGGCCACGATGTGCGTGCGCTCCGTCAGGCCGGTGACGAGCTCGAACGCGCTCACGCGCTCGGAAGGGCTGTGCGCCACCGAATCGCTCGAGAACCACAGTTGCGAGGCATTCGGTGCCGGCTCGTGCGCGGACGGGCTGTCCGCGAGCACCATCGTGTGGCTGCCGTTCGCGAACGTGAAGAAGTAGAAGATGCCCTCTTCTTCCATCAGCCGCGAGATGAAGTCGAACGGACTTTCGTCGTACTGCACGCAGTACTCGCGCGCAACGTAAGTCCCCGTCGTGCTTTGCTTCACCGTCACGCCGAGCCCCGACAGCACCTGCTGAACGATATCGAGCGCGCTCATGTTCTGGTAGATCGTGCGATCGCTGCCGAGCGTGGCCAACCACAAACGCGGCGCGAGCGCCGCGGAATAGTACCCGCCCGTCGCATCGGCGCCGACCTGCGCGAAGCGCGTCACGATGCCGTTGAAGTAGCGAGCCGTTCCTCCCTGCGTTTGCAGTGTCACGGTCGCGCTTTGGCCGACGATCGACGCAGCCGACAGCGCGGTTTGCGTCGAGCGCATACGCAGCTCGAAATGGAACGGCTCCGAAATCGCCTCCCGGCCCGAGAAACCTTCGAGCAGCAGCACGTCCGCGCCGAACGGCGTCGTCACCGAAAGAAAGCTGCCTGTCTGGACCGTCGTGACTTGCGTCATCTCAGCCTCCCGCTGGGCCGCCCCGAGGGAGGCTGAGGCCCCCCCGGGGGGCAGCGAACGACAGTGAGCGTTGGGGGTCGTCCATAATCAGCCTCCCGCTGGGCCGCCCCAAGGGAGGCTGAGGCCCCCTCGGGGGGCAGCGAACGACAGTGAGCGTTGGGGGTCGTCGCATAATCAGCCTCCCGCCGAGAACGTGAACGCGAGACCGCCGGTAGGCGTGAACGCCAAATGCACCGCACCGAACGGCTCGGCCACGGAGATGCGCTCGAGCACTTCCCTCGCAAGCTCCGGCAAAACGATCTGCGTGAGGATGTGATCCACGTTGCGCGCGCCGCTGTCCACTTCCTTGCAGCGCTCGGTAATGACGCGTGCGAACGCATCGTCCCAGGTAAGCTCGGCGTGGTGATTGCGCGAGAAGCGCTCCGCCAGCCGGTTCAGCTTCAGGTTCACGATCGCCGCAATTTGCGCGTCGCCGAGCGGATAGTACGGCACGAGCACGAGCCTGCCGAGAAAGGCTGGGCTGAACTGACGCAGCAGCGGCGGGCGCAGCCGCTCGATCAGTTCGGCGGACGACGGGCGGCGGCCTCCCTGGCACGCATCCGTGATGATCTCTTGCGCCGCGTTCGACGTCAGCAGAATCAGCGTGTTCTTGAAGTCGATCGGCACCCCCTCGCCGTCTTCCATGACCCCTTTGTCGAAAACCTGGAAGAACAGCTCGAGCACGTCCGGATGCGCTTTTTCCATCTCGTCGAGCAGCACGACGCTGTACGGACGGCGGCGCACCGCTTCGGTCAACACGCCGCCACGCCCGTAGCCGACGTACCCCGGCGGCGCGCCCTTGAGCCCCGATACGCTATGCGCCTCCTGGAACTCCGACATGTTCACCGTGATCATGTTGCGCTCGCCGCCATAGAGCGTGTCAGCCAGAGCCGCGGCCGTTTCGGTCTTGCCGACGCCGCTCGGCCCGACGAGCAGGAACACGCCCACGGGCTTGCTCGGGTCGTCGAGATCGGCCCGGAACGTGCGCACGCGCCGTGCGATCGCATCGAGCGCCTCGTCCTGGCCGACGACGCGCTCGGCCAGCTTGTCGTGCAGATAGAGCACCGTATGCAGTTCGTCGGCCAACATGCGGCCGACGGGAATCCCGGTCCATCCCGAGATCACCTCGGCGACCACCGCCGAATCGACGTACACAGGCACCATCGGCTCGTCGTTCTGTACCGCTTCCAAGCCTTTTTCGAGGCGGCCGAGATTCGCCAGCAGCGAAGCGGCGTCCTCGCCCTCTTCGGCGGGCTCGGGCGCATCGACCTGCCGGGCGATCTTGCTGCGCCAGGCGAGGATCTCCTCCACGGCGCGCTGCTCGGTGGCGAGCTTGTCCGTGAGCCGGCCGTGTTTCGCGCGCTGCTCGTCGAGCTGCTTCGTCAGCGCGGCGATGGCATCGGCATGATCGGCGCCCGTCGCGGCCTCGTGGCGCAGGATACGCAATTGGTTCTCGCCCGAATCGAGCGCACGGCCGAGCGCTTCGATGTCCTCGGGGATGCCGCTTTGCCCGATCGCCACGCGCGCGCACGCCGTGTCGAGCACGCTGATGGCCTTATCCGGCAATTGGCGCCCCGAAATGTAGCGGTGCGAGAGCTTGACTGCATCGCGCACGGCCTCGTCGACGATCTCGACGCCGTGATGATGCTCGAGCTTCGGCACCATGCCGCGCAGCATCTCGATGGCCACCGCCTCGCTGGGCTCGTCGACTTTGACGACTTGGAAACGGCGCGCCAGAGCCGGATCGCGCTCCACGTACTTCTTGTATTCGGCCCAGGTGGTCGCCGCGATCGTGCGCAGCTCGCCGCGTGCGAGCGCGGGTTTCAGCAAATTGGCGGCGTCGCCCTGGCCCTCGCTGCCGCCTGCGCCGATCAACTGATGCGCTTCGTCGATGAACAGAATCACCGGCACCGGCGACGCCTTGACTTCCGCGATGACCGATTTGAGCCGATTCTCGAACTCGCCCTTCACGCCCGCACCGGCTTGCAGCAATGCGAGATCGAGCGAGCGTACCGTGACGTTCAGCAACGCGGGCGGGACCTGGCCTTGCACGATCCGTTGCGCGAAACCCTCGACCACGGCGGTCTTGCCGACGCCAGCCTCGCCCGTGAGAATCGGATTGTTTTGGCGCCGCCGCAGCAGCACGTCGATCAGCTGGCGGATTTCGAGGTCGCGCCCGTAGATCGGATCGATCGCGCCTTCCCGAGCCAGCTCGGTCAGATCGACCGTGAATTGCGCTAGCGCCGATCCGCCCGGCCCGCCTCCGACTGCCGACGGCATGGCCGGCAGCGGCGCTTTGCCCGTCGGCGAACCGCCGCCGGCCGCACCCGCGGCAGGCGCGCTCGAAGGCCCGCCGTCCTCGTTCGAGGTGGCGAGCACGGCCGCCAGCGATTCGCGCAGCGTCGCGCGCGGAATCTTCAGCAGCGAGGGCGCGGAGTCGATCAGCAACCCGCGCAGGCTGTCGACTTCGAGCAGCGCCAGCAGCACCGTGCCCGAGCGAATCTGCTGCTGCCCGAGCAACATCGAACTCAACAGCCAAGCTTCTTGAAAGAGCCTCGAAAAGTTAGGCGACAGCGCAGGCGTGCGGCCGTTGCCGCGCTTGAACTGGTCGACGGCCTTTTGCAACTGCCCGCAGACATCGGGCGACGCAACCTCGAAATGTTCGAGAATGGCTCGCAGATCGGGCGCGTCGGATTCGAGCAATTGCAGCAGGAAGTGCTCGACGTCGACGTTGTAGTGCGTTTGCCGCACGCACAGCTGCGCCGCCAGCTCCATGGCGTGCTTGCATGCCGGATCGAGCCGGCTCACCAACGTGCGGATGTCGATTTCCATAGGGCCCTCAGGCGTTCGATGAGCGCCATGCCGCCGAGGACGGCGGCATGCGCAGTGTGAATCGAGCAGGCGCCAGCGGCTTGTCCGCCTTGGCGCCCAGGCCTGCATTCGCGCGCGGCGCGGCTTGCCCGCCGAGCCAAGACGTCCAGCCGAGCCGCGCGGCACCGGCTCCGCCGGCCGCGCAGGCCGGCCGCCGCTCCGCCGGCCGCAGCACCACGTGAACGTCGAGATCCTGTTCCAGATACGACTGCACGAGCCACGCCGTCAACTCGTGCAGCTTGCCGCCCGGCAACAGGGCATCGAACTCGTCGCGCGGCAGATCGACGAACTCGATGCGGATGCCCGCCGCTTGGTCCCACGAGCGCCGCCCGACGACGGCCCGGCCGTTCAGGCGCGAAGCCATGCCGCCGAGCCCCGACAGACGCGCCGAATCGCGCGCATCGAGCTCGCGCCAGCCGCCGACGAACTGGCCACCTCGCACGGCCACGCCGAGCCGGTCGGACAGCAGCGCCAGCAAGCCCGACATCGAACGCGGCGCGCCGCCGAGCAAGCCAGCATGGCGCAGCCAGCGACGCGCGCCCCCGGGCCCGCGCTCGCCAGAGCGCAAACCGAGATTGCCCAGCGCGTCGAGGCATGCCGTCAACGCGGCTTCGTCGGGCGCGCGCCCGTTCAAGGCCGGCGCGTGCTTCTGCCGGCTCCGATACAGGAACGAAAGAAAGCGATGATTGAAGATGTCGAGAAAGTCCGACATCGCCGTCTCGCGCGCCGCGCGCCGCATGAGGAGCCACTCGGTGAACGGCAGCGGCAGCGGGCCGCTCGCGCCGGCGAGCGTCATCGCCGCGGTGCTGACGGTGTAGGCCGCGCGCTCGCCGCTCGCGCTTCGTGCGCGCACGCTGCGAATGTCGCTCGGCTCGAACGCGAGCGAAACGTGTCCCGTGAAGCGCACCGCTTCGTCCGCTCCGTCGCCCGTTCCGAGCGGGCGCGCCCAGGACTGCCCGCGCTCCAGCAGATGGATCGCCTGGAACAGATCGAAGTCCTGGGGATGAGCGAGAAGCTGCGCGATCAGAGCAGCTGCTGGCAACCGGTCATCGGTTCCCATTGCTTCCATGTCTCATCTCCACGGCAAACCACGAGCCGGACGAAGGAGTTGACCGAGGTGCACATCGCGAAGAAGCGCGCGAGCACCGCGGCCATCAATAGCGGCGAGCTGCCCACATAAGCATCGGCATCGAACTCGATGTTGACTTCGGTGCCGCGGCAATAGCCGCGCCAAGCGTCGGTGCCGACGTGCGCCGTCACATGGCGGGCGCCGATGCGGCTGATTCCGCGAATTTGGTCTTGCTCGCGCAGTCCTTCCGAGGCGAACAAGCTCAGCATCTCCTGCAGCTCGCGGCGGCCGTTGGGGCCACTGACGAGCGAATGATAGTTGCGCGTGAGCAGCGACACGAGCCGCCACAGCGTCTCGCTGCCGAGCGGCGGATCGCGCGGGGCCGTCGGCTCGTACAGGCATCGCACGCGGGCGTTGCGAGAGACGCGTTCGACGAGCATGCGGGCGCCGATCGGCACGTGTTCGGCCAACCGCCGATTCGTGCAAAGGACGTTCGCATAGACGATCGGCGAGACGGGATCGACGAAACGGTGGCCCGCATCGACGAAGCTCAGATAGGTGTCGACGCCCGGCAAGTTGCCGCGCATGCTGTGTTCGCGACGCGCGAACCAGTAGGTGGCGTGCTTGTCGGCGCCGTCCGCATCCATGCGATCGACCGCCGTATAGCCGGGCAGCGTGATCGCGCGATCCGCAACCGGATCGGACGCGATGACGGAGACGATCGAATGAACCTCCGTGATCGCCTCGCGCTTGTGATCGGCGACGAGGCGGTGCTCGTAGCGGCGCCCATCCACGATGAGCGGCTCCGTCGTTTGCGCAAACAGGTTCACGACGGGCGTGCAGCCCAGGCGGAAATGCTGGGCGCCGATATGCGAAAGCGCGCGCGGCATCCGATTCAAATGAAGGACGATCTCGCAGCTGCGCCCGCTGCCGAAGGCCCCGGCGGGCACTTCCAAATCGAAGAAATGAAACTTGCGCGCAAAGGCGAAGTACTCCTGCAGCAGCCCATAAGCCGGATGCGCGTGAGCCGGCTGCGGCAGGACGCGGTCTTCTTCCGCGTAGCCCACTTCGCGCCAGGCCGCCTGCGAAAGGCGCACGCGGGGCGCGCCGGCAGGCTCGAGCGAGATGCCGACGACGGCCGAGACGAGCAACTCGTAGAGCGGCATCGTGATCATCCAGTCGCCGTGCAAATGCAGCCGCAGCTTGCGCACCTCGAGCTCGGAGAAGTCCACGCCCGGCTCGCAGTCGAGGCGCAGGCGCAGCGTCGTGTCGTCGCCGAAACGCGCATCGCCGATGACGAGCGGCCACAGCACGGTTTCCCAGGCGGTCCGGAAGCGGCACGCATCGCCCGCTTCGGTGAGGGCCGACAACGCGGTATGCCGCGGCACGCGAAAGCCGGCCGTCACCTTGCCTTGGGTCGGGTCGAGCTCGAACTGGGCGACCGTCATCGAGGGCACGCTCTGGGCGAGCGACGGGCAAACGTTCTCGAGCAGCGCCGAGGCGATTTGCGGAAACGCCTGGTCGAGATCGCGATGCACGCGCGCAGCCAGAAACGCGGTGGCTTCGATGAGACGCTCGGTATGCGGGTCGAGCGACTCCGTGCCGTGCAGCGCGAGGCGCGCGGCGACCTTCGGGTAGCGCTCGGCAAAATCCGCCCCCTGCACGCGCAGGTAGGACAGCTCGCGCTTGTAGTACTGAAGAATGTCGTCTTGCGCCATGTCGGTCAGGATTCGTCCGGGTCGTCCTGGCTCACGCCGGCGCCGGCCGCCAATTCAAAAAATACGTGCTGGACCGAGCGTTCGACGCGAATATCGCCGTCGACGACGAGCACGGCATCGCGGCCCGCCTCGCCGCGGAAATCGAACTTCACGACGACGTTGGCGAGCCTCGGCTCGAACAGCGCGATCGCATGACGGACGGCGGCGAGAATGGCCTCGCGGTCCGCGCCCGAACGCAGCGACCGCTCCGAAAAATCGGGCACGCCGTAATCGAGCACGCCGCATTCGCTACGGGCGAACTCGGCCATCGTCAAGCGCGAGCGCGCGTTGACGAGCCGCGAGAGCTCGCGCGCCACCGAAGCCTTGAGCGCACCCTCGCCTTCGAGCCAGGCGTCGGCATCTTCGACGAGGCGCTCGAACAGCGGCATCGGGTAGCCTTGGCGCATGGTCGACATAACGTAAGCGTTGGACGAACGGCAACGCGGCGCGCCTCGATCGCAAGGCGCACCGCGCTCATTTCATTACGACACGCTGACGGCTTTGTTCGCGGCCAGATCCCAGCCGAACGACGCATTGCCCTTCTTCGTCGAGTCGGTGTTCTGCTGCGTGTACTGCGACGTCATCTGCGTGAAGTGGATCGTGACCGAATCCGACATCTCGGAGCTGCCGCCGCCCGTGCTGATGTGCGAAATCATCGAGTTGCTCAACACGTACTTCATCAGCAGCATGAACTTGCCGCCTTCGTTGCGGCCGATCGAAATCGTCGCGTCGCCGAGCTTCGTGCCCGCCGCGCAGGCTGCGTACAAGGCCGGCGTGGCTTGATCCGTCGCCTTGGTGATCGAGAACTCGCTGAAGCTCGGCCGGCCGAGCGTACGCTCCGTGTTGGCCGTGTCGGAGTTCATCGGCATGCTGACGCTGTGGCTGAACGAATAGAGGATGATGCCGTCGGCGTAGCCGTCGATGAGCGAGTTGCCCTTGATGTCCTTGAACTGCAGGATGACTGTATCCATGTCTGATCCGAATCGGTAAATGGCGAAAGAGGCGGCGGCGCCAAGGCGCACGCCGCGCGTTCATGCGTCGCTTGCCGTTAGGCCGCGGCCGCCGGCAGGTCGGCCACGAGCCGGATGGAAGCCGTCAGGTCTTCCATCTGGAAATGCGGCTTGATGAAGCAGGTGGCGCGGTACGAGCCGGGCTTACCCGGCACTTCCGTCACGTCCACGCGTGCTTCGCCGAGCGGGAAGCGCGCCTTCTGCTCCTGCGATGCCGACGGGTTGATCAGCACGTAATCGGAGATCCAGTTGTTCAGATACGCCTCGATGCCGCCGCGCGTCTGGAAGCTGCCGATCTTGTCGCGCATGATGACCTTCAGGTAATGCGCGAAACGCGACGCCGCGAGCACGTACGGCAGGCGCGCCGACAGCTGAGCGTTCGCGTTGGCCTCGTCCTTGTTGTACAGCACGGGCTTGTTCGCGGTCTGGCCGCCGAAGAACGCCGCGAAGTCCGAACCTTTCGAGTTGACGAGCGCGATGAAGCCGAGATCGCTGAGCTCCTTCTCGCGGCGATCCGTGATCGTCACCTCGGTCGGGCACTTGAGCGTGACGTCGCCTTCCGACGTCTTGTAGGCATGCGCGGCGATGCCCTCGACCTTGCCGCCGCCTTCCACGCCGCGGATCGCCGTGGACCAGCTGTACTTGGCGAACGCATCGGTGATGCGCAGGCCCATCTGATAAGCCGAGTTCGCCCACAAGTACTTGCCGTGATCCGTGCCGTCGACGTCTTCCTCGAAGTTGAAGCTCTCGACGGGCTTCGTCTTCGCCCCATAGGGCAAACGCGCCGCGTAGCTCGGCAGCACGAGCGAAACGTAGCGCGAATCCTCGGAGCCGCGGAAGCTGCGCCATGTCGTCAGCTCGGCGCTTTCGAAGATCTTCGACAGATCGCGCGCCACGCCGAGTTCGGTGAACGACTTCAAATCGAAGAGGCTCGGCGCCGCCGCCGCAATGAACGGGGCATGAGCCGCCGCTGCCACCTTCGAGACGCGCTCGAGCAGCGCGATGTCTTGCGGATGACGGCCGAACGAATAATCGCCGATCAACAGCGAGTACGGGTAGCCGCCGAACGTGCCGTATTCCTCTTCGTACACCTTCTTGAAGAGTACGCTCATGTCGTGATCGACGGCCGATTCGAGGTCCTTCAGCAGTTCCTTCTTCGTGACGTTGAGCAGGCGCAGCTTCAGGCGCGTGCTCGTCTCGGTGCCGTAGACCATATCGTGCAGCCCCGTCCAGGACGCTTCGAGCGCCTGGAAGTCGGAGTCGTGCATGATCGCATTGAGCTGATCCGTGAGCAGTTTGTCGATCTCGGCGACGCGCTCGTTGATCATCGCGACGACGCCCTTGTCCGGGCTCGTGCGCATGCCTTCATCGAGGATCTGCGAGGCGAGCTGGCCGATCAGCTTCTTGGCGTACACGCCCTGCGAGGGCTCGACGGCCATGTTGCCCTCGAGCACGATGCGGTCGAGCAGGCTCAGGTCTGCGTTCGTCGCGGTGCCGGCGGCCGACGATTCGACGGCGGAATTCGTTTCCATCTGGTAGTCCTTTATGAGTTCGTTGCATCAGCGACTACGGGCGCTCGGCCCGCGTCGCGCCGCTCATGCCGCCGGCGCGCCTTCGGCTGCCGGTTCGCCGGCTGCCGGTTCCGCCGCGCTTGCGGCTCCGCCGGCGTTCGCCTCGCTCTGCACCTTCTTCAACTCTTCGGAATTCAACACGATGCGCTCGAGGATCGAGTCGAGCTCGTCATTGCCGTCGAGCTTGCCGAGCAAGTCGCGCAACTGCTGACGCGCTTCGAGCAGCTTCGCCAGACGCGGCACTTGGCGCACGATGCTCTCGGGATGGAAATCCGAGAACTGATTGAATTTCAATTCGACCTTGAGGTTGCCCTCGCCTTTCATCGTGTCCGGCACCGACAAGTCGAGCCGCGGGGCGATCTTGCCCATGATCTCGTCGAAGTTGTCGCGATCGATTTCGACGAAGCGGCGCTCCTTCAGCTTGGGCTGCGGCGTGGCCGGCTGCCCCGAAAGATCGGCGAGCAAGCCGACGACGAGCGGCAACTCGCGCTTTTCGACGGCATCGCCGATCTCGACGTCATAGGTGATCTGGACGCGCGGCGGACGATTGCGCCCGACCCACTTCTGCAAACTATTGGACATGGTCCCCTCCGGACTGAAAAACACGAACACGCAATCGAAACGTCCGCATGCGTGACACTTCGCGATGAAATGACTCGGATTCGTAGGGGGCGGGTGCTTCGAAGCGGGGCGAAAAGACCACCCCTGAGATGCCGGGAAGAAACGCGACGAAACGAGCCAATGGGCTGCTTTGCGCCGACTCCCAGCAATGACAATGAATCGGCACGCCCCCCGACCGCACACCCATTCACTGCCGAGGCCAGCACGCTCACCAGCCGGTGCCGCGCGTGCCTCGTGATGATTCACTCAAACGGTCGATGTTCGACTATCCGTGGGTTGTCCCTATGTAGAAAAACTTATGTGGTCCGGCACGCACAACACGACATTCTTTTCTGGTCTCTTTGACGCGGGACTCTAACATAGAAAGCTTAAAAAGTGTTGAGCGTTCAAGGCATGTTCGACGTTCGATTTAAGGGTCCGTCTGCGTATCCAATCGGCACGTAAGAGCACGTAATTTTTTCTGCAACGCCCGGGAAGAAGTTAAGTGCAAACCCTAATTGCACCAAACCAATTTGACACCTATGCGACAACCGCCAGCGCGCGCGCTTTTCGTATGCTCGCGAATAACCGGTCGCTAAATTCGCGCGCTCGTCGGCGAAATCGGTTCCACTCCCGTTGAACGGATTCGCCTATCTCAAATTTCTTTCACAGCGATGACGGCGCCATCGATGAAATGGCGGCGCGGCGACACGTAAGCGCAATCCCCCTCGGCACTGCATTCATTCGCTCATTGCAACGCGGCCGAGCGCGCTGCTATGCTGCGGTCGCAAGTTGAGTTGCCGCCAAGCCCCCTGTGGCCGGGGAAACCCTAACCAACGAGCCACGCCGTTCCGCTCACGGGGGATGATCATGCCTGCGTTCACGCCGCCAGTATTTACTGTCTTCAATCACGGAACGTGTGCCAGCCGTGACGGCCAGGGGGAAATCGTCGCGGAATTCGGCCGCCTTGCCGCCGGTGTCGAGTATCGAGACTTCCTAATATGCGACGGCCCCGGCAGCAACCCAACGACGAGCGCAATACCGGGACAATTCAATCCGTTCACGCGCGACAAGCAAGCCAAATCGTTTTTCGGTAGCAAGGAGATGGGGCACACCCATCATAATTGGCAAGCCACCGGAGTCATGACGGGAGCCGGTTGGGACGATAACGTCATGCACGCCGTCGCGACGATTGCGGAATTGAATCCCGCACCGCGAACCATCAACATGCTCGGATGGAGCCGTGGCGCGGTCACCTGCACGAAGCTCGCCTACAAGCTGCGGGAAATCTTTCCCGATATCGCCATCAACATCTTCGCGGTGGACCCCGTTGCCGGAATAGGCAACAAGAGCGACGACGATACGCGCACGATTCGCGGGAACGTCAAGAATTATTTGGCCGTGCTGTCGATGCACGAAACGCGCGGCTTCTTCAAGCCGCAGGACATCAAGCGCGTGACGTTCACCAATGCGGAGACGAACGCAATTTACGTGCCGTTCCCCGGCAACCACGGCGGCCAGGTCAACCTCGACAAGACCGTAAAAAAGGAATTGGGGGAAGCGGCGCAGATGGTGTGGTTTCTCGCATGGAAATTCCTCGATCACTTCGGCACGCGATTCACGGCCCCGCCGTCACCCGATTACAACGGGCTCGAGCAATGCAATCTATATGCGAAGATGAAAGCGAAGATGCCCGGATATAAGAAGACGAGTCCCGGCATTGGAGGCGCTTTTCTCGGCGCGCGTAAAACCCGCGATTTTCTCAATAATCGAATCGACCAATACGTCAAATTCTCCGATTTTTTCATCAGCGAGCATCACCGCCGCATCTTCAAACGCACGCTGCCGGCGCTTTACAGCTGGGTTTTCGAGAATCAGGGAATCGATACGCAAGCGGTCATGCAAGATTTCAAGAAAACCGCTTTTCATACGGCGCTCAATCAATCGCTCGTCGATATCGGCTTTCAGACCACGAAGCTGAGCGGCGTGCCTACCGTACTGCTGCCGATCCGGGGCGGCGGCCAGCAGGCGGTGGAAATTTCCCCGCAGCAGCTCACGGCCAGCATGTCCCGCATGGGACTGTACGTTTGATCGCTGCGCTTCATGCGCTTCGTACGCTTTTGCCCGGCCACCGCTTACGCCGTGACCGGCCCCGCGGCACCGCGCAGCATCGCTTCGATGTCGCCCGGCGCCACGGGCCTGCTGAAGTGGTAGCCCTGGATCTCGTGGCAGTTGTGGTGGGTCAGGAAGTCGACTTGCGCTTGCGTCTCGACCCCTTCGGCGAGCACGCTCAAGTTCAGGCGCTGCGCCAGCGAAATCACGGCGATCGCGATCGCCTTGTCGTCTTCTCCATGCGGCAGCTCCTGCACGAACGACCTATCGATCTTCAGCCGGCCGACCGGAAAGTGCTTCAATGCGCTCAAGCTCGAGTAGCCGGTCCCGAAATCGTCGATCGATAGCCGTACCCCCATTTGCTGCAGCCGCTGCATCGTTTCGATCGATGCGTCGAGATCCCGCATGATCAGACTCTCCGTCAGTTCCAACTCGAGGTACCGTGGGTCGAGACCGGTGCGTGCAAGCGCTCTTGCGACCTCGTCGATCCACCGCCTCTGCAGGAATTGATGCGCCGAGACGTTCACCGACATCGTGATCGGCGGCAGCCCCTCGTCTTGCCAGCGGCGATTCTGGGCGCACGCGGTCTGAAGCACCCAATCGCCGATCGGCACGATCAAGCCCGTCTCTTCGGCAATGGGAATGAAATCGGCCGGCGAGATCGTCCCTTCCACCGGATGATCCCAACGCAGCAACGCCTCCACGCCGAAGATCATTCCCGTGCGCACGTCGACTTGCGGTTGATAGACCAAGCGGAACTGTCCCTCTTCGAGCGCCACGCGCAATTGCTCGCGGCGGTGCAGCCGCTCGTGCACCTTGATGTTCATTTCCGACGTATAGAACTGGAAGTTGTTGCGGCCCAGTTCCTTGGCACGGTACATCGCCGCGTCGGCGTTCATGAGCAGCGTCTGCGCATCGTCTCCGTCGCCCGGATAGCGGGCGAAACCCATGCTGCACGTGACCTTGTAGGTCTGTCCATTCAACTGCACCGGTTCCGATATCGCTTTGCGCAGCCGCTCGATCACCACTCTCAAGTCGTCCTCTTCGAGCAAATCGTCGAACAGCACCAGCACGAATTCGTCCCCGCCCAGGCGCACGACCGTATCGGTGCTGCGCAAGCACTCGCGCATGCGGGCGGCGATCGTCTTGAGCAGTTCGTCGCCGGCGTGGTGGCCGAGGCTGTCGTTGATGAGCTTGAAGTTGTCGAGATCGACGAAGGCTACCGTGACGCTGCTCTCATAGTGGCGCGCATGCAGCAATGCCTGGCTCAAGCGGTCCGCGAGCAGCGTCCGGTTCGGCAGCCCTGTCAATGCATCGTGATTCGCCATGTGACGAATACTGTCTTCCGCTCGCGTGCGCTCGATCGCGATGCCGGCAATACGGACCGCCATGGCCATCGTTTGCGCTTCGATGTCGTCGGGCGCGCGCTCGCCGCGCACGAACACCGTGAGCGCCCCCAATGCGTGCCCTCCGTGCGAGAGGATCGGCATCGATCGGCAAGCGTCGTATTCGGGCATCTGCGCCTGGCGCATGAAGTCGCCATGGGGCGTGGCGAGCAGGTTGGCGATCGATACGGGCTGATGAGTATGGACCGCCACACCGCTGGGCTCCCCCTCGGGGCCGATCCGCCAACCGTTCGCGAGTTGGCTGAAGGCAGCCGGCAGGCTCGGCGCGGCGCCGACGCGCAGATGCAGCCCGTCCTCGTCGCACAGCATGACCACGCATGCGCTGTCCGGAATCTGCGATTCCAGCAAATGCATGAGCGCGCTCAGCACGTCCTCGAGCGGGGTGCTCGTCGCGATCATTTCCAACACGCGGTTCTGCTCCGCGCGCATGACCTCCGCCCGCTTGCGCGCGGTGACGTCCCGCACGATCGCGACCACGCCCTCCTCCACGCGAACCAGTTGCCGATGCAGCCAAACGCGCGAACCGTCGGGGCGGGTCTGCTGCCACTCGCGTTCCGCCACGTCGCCCGTTTCGAACACTTGCGCGAACTCGCGCGCCATTGCGATTTCGCCGAGATCGAGAAACACCTCGTCCGATGCCGCGCCGAGCAGCGCGTCGCGCGGCTTGCCCATCATCTCCAGGCCTCGTCTGCTGACGTCGCGCAACACGAAGCGGAAATCGGCGCGCTGCGATGCCCGCAGCCCTGTTTTGCCCACGCCTTCGCTACCGCTCGGCACGCGGTCCCATACGAAAAACGCGTCCAGGCTCGCATCGGATGCCGCGAAGTACGTTTGCCGCAACCGCCGGGCGCGCGCTTGGCTGCGCGACAATTCACGGCTCTTCAGGCTCAGGATCGTCGTGAGCACCACGAGCAAAGCGCTGCCGGCGGCCGTCTCTCCGATGTCGACCCATCGATCGTGCCGATAGCGCGCGAGCTGTTCGTCGCGCGACAGCCCGACGATCGCGATCAACGGGAAACCATGCAGCGCGCGCAGGTTCGTGAAGCGCTCGACGCCGCCGTCCCACGGCTGAACCGCGACTTCCTCCGTCGCATCCGCGGTATCGAAGCCGAACGGCACGCGTGCGCCCCACGAAACGTCCAGCCCGGTTTGCTGCACGCGCATCGTCCCGTCCGTGCCCAGCAAGCCGAGGAAGCCGTGCCGGCCCATCCGCAGTTCATCGTAGCTGCTCGTGAAATACGACGGATCGACGGCAAGCGTGACGACGCCGGCGAATTCGCCCGAGGCGCTCGAGAGCCGGCGGCTGAAGACGAGTTCCGGCGCGTTCGTCGCCGGGTCGGTGCTCGTGCGGCCGATGAACAGTCGATCGCCGCTGCGCTGCTTCGAGAAATACGCTCGATCGGCAACGTTCGTCGGCGACGCGGAACGCGTGCTGGCCATCACGTCACCGCGGCTGTTCGTAATCGTCATTTGGAAGACGATCGCGGAAGGCAGCATGTCGCGGTTCTGCAGATCGGTGAGGACTGCGTTTCCGCTCACCGCGTAGGCATAGGCGACCGTCTTCAGCGTCTGATCGATCGAAACGAGACTGCGCACGACCTGCGCTTCGTAGGTATCGGCGAGTTCCCGGCTCGACTTGGCCGCAGCGAGCGTGATCTCGGTCTGCTCGACCTCGAGCACCCCGATCAATGCGCCCCAGACGAGCGCGAGCACGACGACGGCAAACAGCGGAAACCATACCCAAGTCTCCGCCAAACGCGGGCGCACGAACCCAATCAACGCGCGCGCGTGCGCCTCGGCCGAATGGAGCACGGCGCGACCGCTGCGGCCTAGGGTAGGTTTCTTATCATTCATCGGAATCGGTCAAGGAACGCTGAAGCACGGTCATTCCGAGGTCAACGCAGCGTCAACACAGCTTTGACGCTGGCATCGAGCTGACTGCTATCGATGTAGCCGATCGCGCCCGTGCGGCTCGCCACGAGCTTTTTCATGGCATCCGTATCCGCGACTTCGCGCGGCGGCTGCCCGCTTCCCGTGAAAACGAGCTTCGACCAATAGGCGCGCAATTGAGCGGGCGACTTGCCGCATACGATCCGGTAGAACTTCGCGCGGTTGGCCGCATCGTCGGCCAGATCGACGGGCACGATCACGGCGCCCCCGGGCAACCGGCTCGTGCGCCCGAGGTAGATGTCGGCCACTTCGTTCTCAGAGAGCGCACTGACCGAGCTCTTCGCCGAAACGATGACGACGAGCTGGGCGTGGCTCAGCGAGGTGCAAAGCCCAAGCGCGGTGCCGACGAAAGCCGTCCAGAGAATCCGTATCGAGTGTCTCATCGCGGCCCTATCAGAAGACGAAGTCGAGGGTCGCGGTAACCACGTGGGTGCCGCTGCCTAGCTGGAAATCGGGCTGCTCGTTCATGAAGAGCCCCGTCGAGCCTGCCGGCGTCCATACGCGGTCGTACTGCACTTTCAGATCGACGTTCTTCGCGAAGTCCCAGCGCACCCCGGCCGAGGCCGAACGCTGGCCGGTATTGAAGTTCGGCAAGACGACGGGACGATCGAGCGAATGCTCCACCGCATACGTCACGTAAGGGGTGAGCTTGCCGATGCGCCAGCCCGCGGTGGCATAGCCGGCGATATAACCGGGCGTCAGACCCGCCACGGTCGCGCGCGCGATCTCCGCCTGCACGAACCCATGCTCCATATCCAGGCTGGCTGCCGCGCTATACACCGCCGCCGACATCCCGCTCGCGAACGGCACCGACACATGCGCATGAAGATAGCCGACGCGCGCGGTCAACGCGCGATATTCCACGGTATCGAAAACGCCGAAGATGCCGGTGCCTCGCACGCGCAGCGGTCCCGGCACGGCATGGAACGAGCTCTCGCCGTAGACCAGGCGCAACGTGTTCGTCACCGGGCCGAAGTGCATCCGGTACGATCCGTCGACCCCGTCGCTGTTCGTGATGGGCTCGACGTCGTACAGCTCGGGCGGCACGCGCACCCAGGGGTTCGCATAGCCCACTTCCCGGTAGTCGGACGTCAGAAACGTAGGCAGCTCGATGCGGCCGACCCGCACATTGAGGTCGGGCGTGAAGGCGTAATTGAGGTTCGCCCACTCTAGCGTCGGCGTGAAGCTATTGTCGTAGTTGTTGTGCGAGACGACCTGGACGAGCGCCGACAGCTTGCTCGTGAATCGAGCGGTCAGTTGCACGCCGATGCGGGAATCGTCGCCGAAGTCGACGTTGCGGCTCGCCCCGGCGCCGTAGGGCTCGAAAGCGGCGCCCGCGTAATCGGCCGTGCGCAGGCTCGAATAGGTGGCGCCGAGCGTGCCGAACCCGCTGAGCGTGAACATCGAAGAGACATCCCCGGCGTGGGCGGTTCGCGCCATGCATATCACGACGACGAAGGCGACCAACGAAAAAGCACGCGTTGGGCTGAATAAGGGGGGTCGGGGCATCACCGCTAGTTATCGATTGGGCTATCCCCCTCTACGGCAATTTCGCGGTTTTCTTTAGCGGCTTCAATGCTTCGACACCTCGTTGCGTTCGATGATCTTCGCGATCTCGGCATCGGCTCGCAAGCCCGAGTCACTGAAGACATCGGTGCGATAGGTCGTGTTTTGCGCGGCGGCGAGCTGCGTGCCGGCATCGTCGTGCGTATCGACGTCTGCCTGCATCGACAAGCCGATCCGCAACGGGTGCGCCGCGAGCTCGTTGGGGTCGATTCGAATTCGAACCGGCAAACGCTGCACGATCTTGATCCAATTGCCCGTTGCATTTTGAGCCGGCAGCGTGGCGAACGCACTGCCGGTCCCCGCCGAGAAGCCCTCGATACGGCCGTGATATTCGACGCTCGATCCATAGACGTCAGCGGTCAATTTCACGGGCTGGCCGATACGCATCCGTTGGAGTTGGACCTCCTTGAAATTCGCGTCGATCCATACGCCATCGAGCGGCACGATCGCCATCAACGGCGTGCCCGGTGCGACTCGCTGACCGACTTGAACCGAACGCTTCGCGACATAGCCCGTCACCGGCGCCGGCAGCGTATCGCGAGCATAGGCCAGATAGGCATCACGCACCTTCGATGCGGCAGCCTGGACGTCGGGATGCTGGGCGACGCTCGTGCGGTCGGTCAATGCGCGGTTCGCCTCTTCCTGCCGACGAGCCGCATCGAGCGCGGCCTGGGCGGCGTTGACGGCATCGCGGGCGTGGGCGATATCCTCGGCGGATACGGCGCCGGTGCTCGCGACCGCCTGCCTACGCCGCAGATCGTCGTTGGCCCGAGCCAGATCCGACACGCGCTGCGCGACAGTCGCACGATAGAAATCATTCTCGACGTAAAGTCGGCTCACGCGGCGCACGGTCTGGCCAAGCGCCGCTTCGGCATTCATCAGCGCGATCTTCGCATCGGCGGGATCGAGTGAGACGATCGCCTCCCCCGCTTTGACGATCTGCGTGTCGTCGGCTCGAACGGCCACCACCGTGCCGGTGACCTGCGGCGTCAGTTGCACGAGGTTGCCGCTCACGTAGGCGTCGTCGGTCGTTTCGTGATAGCGGGCCACCGCGTAGTAGTAGGTGCCGTAAGCACCACCGCCCAGCACGACGGCCGCCGCCAGTACGGCCAACCACCGTTTGCGCCGTCCGGGCGGCGTTGCGCCCGTGCGATGCGTGGCCGTCGAGCCGCGTTCACCTGCGGGATCATCGTCGCCGTCGCGGCGGGAAGTGGCTCGTTCGAGCCCCGGAGTCGTGGTGTCGCTCATTTCAATCTCCTGATGATTCGCGTTCCGCCGGTCAGCGAGCGGCGGTGACGGAGCCGGTCCGTGCCGCGCCATCCGCGAGAGCCGCCGAGGCGGAGGCATCGACATAGCCGCCGCCGAGCGCGGACGCGAGTGCGATCTGCTGGTCACGGCGGTTCATTTCGAGGTTGGCCACGGCTTGGTCCGCGCCGAATGCCGCGAGGTCCGCGTTGAGAACGGTCAACTGGTTGGTCAGCCCGGCTTTGTACTGGGTGATCGCCAATGCGTCCGCGCTCCGGGCCGCCTGCTGCGCCGCTTTCGCTTCGACGAGCTGCGCATCGCTCGAGCGAATCCGCCCAAGCTGCGTGGCGACATCGGCCAGCGCCGTGATGAGCGTTTGATCGTAGGCGGCAACGGCATCGTCGAACCGCGCATACCTCCCTTTCAATTGCGCGCGCAACTCGCCGGCGTCGAAGATCGGTAGATGGATCGCAGGGCCCGCTGACGCCGTTCGGCTCGCCGCCGTCAGGAAGCGGCCGAAGCCGAACGCGTCGAGACCGATCGCCGCGCTCAAGTTGATGTCCGGATAGAACTCGGCCTTCGCTTCCTTCACGTCGTGCGTGATCGCGTCGACGCGCCAGCGCGCGGCAACGATATCGGGCCGGCGTCCGATCAGATCGGCCGGCAGATCGTCGGGCAGGCGTACTTCCTCGCTGCTCCCGAGCGCCGGGCGTGCGATTGAAAGCCCCCGGTCAGGTCCGGCGCCGATCAATGCGGCCAACTGATAGCGCGTGCTGGAGATATTGCCGTCGAGCGCGGCAACGGCGGCTCGGCTCGTCGCGAGATTGGCTTGCGCGATCTTGCGTTCTTCCTGCGTATCGAGTCCCGTCGCGATGCGGCCGGCCGTGATGCGATCGATCTGCTCGCGGCGCGCGACTTCCTGCACGGCGATGTCTCGCAGCGCATAGAGGCGCGCCAATTGGTTGTAGCTTCGTGCGATCGTGGTTTGCAGCGTCAGCTTGACGAACTGCGCGTCGGCCTCGCTCGCTTGCGCCTGCGAGATCGCGGACTTCAAGGCTTCGCGCTCCTTGCCCCAGAGGTCGAGGTCGTAGGAGAGGCCCAGTAGCGCCTTGTTCTCGGTCTGCCACGATCCGCCGTCCGGCGGCGGAACGAGCGCCGTGCCGCTGTATCGCTCGCGCGTCAGCGAATAATTGGCATCGACGCGCGGCAGCGTGGCTGCCTTGGCCGTGTCGCTGTAGGTCCACGCCAGCCGCACGCGCGCAGCCGCTTGCTCGAGAGTCGGGCTGCTGCGCAGCGCCTCGGCGACGAGCGCCGACAGTTGCGCATCGCCGAATTGGCGTACCCAGTCGGCCGTGGGCCAGCTACCGTGCTCCGCCGGTAGGCTGCGGTTCGTTTCGAACTGCCGCGGCTGCGCAATCCGTTTATCGCTGTGGATGCCGGCGTAGTTCGCGCAAGCCGACAACGCCGCGACACAAATTGCCGATACACCCACTCTCAGCGCATGCGTGCTCGCGCCGGGTCCAAAAGTCTGCGAGTTCATTTTCCGGCTCTATCCAATCGATGAGTGAAGAAATGCGGCAAGGCCACGCGCGCGACGCTCAATGGCCGCCCGCGGCTGCCGCGCCCGCGCCTCCCCCCTTGACCGGCTTCGTCAGCCAGATCAACGGGACGATCAACACGAAAATGACGGACGACAGCCAAAAGATGTCGTTCAAGCCCAGCATGGAAGCCTGCCCCTCGAGCGATGCGGCGAAAAAGGCGGTGGCCTTGCCCGCACTCGCATGCAACGTCGTCTGCAGGCCGTCGATCGCGGCAACGAAATTCGGGTTGGTCGCGCTCGTCTGCTCCGCGAGGCGTTCGTGATGAAACACGGTGCGGTCGTTCCACCCCGTGCTCAATAACGACGTGCCCACGGCGCCCGCGAAAATGCGCGCGAAATTGGACAAACCGGCCGCCGACGGAATCTTCTCGACGGGCAGTCCGGAAAGGATGATGGCCGTCAACGGCGTAAAGAAGAGTGCAGTGGGAATACCTTGCAGCAGTGTGGGCAGCACGAGCGTGTAGGCATCGACGCCCGTCGTGTAATGCGCGCGCATGAAGAACACGCCGGCGAAGCCGAGAAATGCCAGGGTCGCCAGCACGCGCACGTCGGAGCGCGGCATGACCTTGCCCATCACCGGCGCCAGCATGACCGAGAAAATGCCGAGCGGAGCGGTCACGAGCCCCGCATCGACCGCGCGGTAGCCGAGATCGCCCTGAATCCATTGCGGCAACACCACGAGGTTCGCAAAAAATATCGCGAATGCCACCGAAATCGCTACGGTGCCGCCAAGGAAATTGCGGCCCGCGAACAAGCGCAAGTCCACGATGGGCCGCTCCTCCGTCAGTTCCCAGATCAGGAAGAAGACGAAGCTGATTGCAGCGACGACGGCCAGCACTGCGATGACCGGCGAATCGAACCAGTCGAGATCCTTACCCTTGTCGAGCATGATCTGCAGCGCGGCGACCCATACGATCAGCGACACCAGACCGACTTTGTCGATAGGCAGCTTGCGGGCCGGCGTCTCGCGGTCGCGGTATATCGCCCAAATCACGCCCGCCGCGAAGAGGCCGACCGGCACGTTGATGTAGAAGATCCAGGACCAGCTGAAGCTGTCCGTGATCCAGCCGCCGAGTGCGGGCCCCGCGATCGGACCGACCGTCGCCGTCATCGCCCACAGCGATAGTGCACTCGCGCCTTTGTCCTTCGGGAACGACGCCAACAGGAGCGCCTGAGAGAGCGGCACCAGGGGCCCCGCAACGGCGCCTTGCACGACGCGCGCCGCGAGCAGCGTCAACAGATTCGGTGCCAGTCCGCAGGCCGCGGAGGACAGCACGAACAGCAAGATCGCCCCGACGAACAGCTTGACCTGGCCGATGCGCTGCGTGAGCCATCCCGTCAGCGGAATCGACACCGCATTCGCCGCGGCGAACAGCGTGATGACCCACGTGCCTTCATCGACGGATACGCCGAGGTTGCCCGACAGCGTCGGAATCGCGACGTTCGCGATCGACGAGTCGAGTACATTCATGAAGGTCGCAAGCGCCACGGCAAACGTGCCTAACGCGAACCGCGCGCCCGTCAAAGGGGCTACAGCCGAGGCGCTCTTGGATTGGTTCATGATCTATCCCTTAGGAATCCTAATTGAATCGATGATTTGGAGCGAAGTCCGTTCTCGGTGCGAGGCTCACGGCGTGCTAGGCCCTCGCGAGTCGAGCGTCGTTCGAGCGCGGACCGATCGAAGAAGATGGCATTCGGATCTTTCGGCAAGCCCGGCGCAAGCCGTCATGAAAGAAGCGCGTCGTTCGCGCGAGCGCAAGCAACGTCTTCAGGCCCCTCCAAGGATTGCGCAGGCAGCGACGGACTTGTTCGCTGCGCCCCACGCCGAGCAGGCACCAAGTGCAAAAATGCTCGCAGTTGTTCGTCATGAGCCGGTACCGATCCTCGCCCAAGCGCGATTTGGCGCGCTCCACCACAGCCGCGCCGGCATGAACGGCATCGGGCTCGGCGCGCACCCTGATCGTTCGCCCCGCTGCGAAACCGTGCAACGGGACATACTCGATCGCACGCCGTGTCGTCGAATGATCGAAACCGCCGTAGTGAATCACGAGTCCCTCTCCCGCATATATTCCGTGATGGGTATAGCCCGCACGCTCGCTCACGAGATGGGCGCCGATTTCGATGGCGCACGCCGCCTCCAAGCCGCACAATGCAGAACGTCGATCGATCGATAGCGTATCCATGACGGCCACTCGATTTCATTGCCTGCGATGCGTTCGATGCCGATGAAAGGCTCATTGCGGAACACATCGAAGCGACAGTCATCCCTTCCAGGGGCGAAGGCAAAGCGAGGCCCTCCGAAGCGCGGACGCTTGGACATATCGATCGCCGTGTAAATTCGATCAGACCGGCTGCGTTGCCATGACGCAATCGTAGGTGGGGTGCCTCGCTCGCGGAAGACCTGTGCAGGCACACTCACCGTTTCCTTCGCAGCACCAATGCGCGTCGCGACCGGGCTTCACCGGTGTCATGCGGATGCGGATGTGGACGTGGTGCGGACGTTGATGTGGATACGAAGCGCGCCTGTCGAGAGGCGCTCAGAGGTCGGTCAAGCAGAGCAGATCGAGTGCGCGAATCTCGTCGGTCATGAAATCGACGAACGCACGGATGCGCGAGGGCATGTGCTGGCGGCTCAAGTAGCAAATGTAATGGCCGCGATCGTCGGGTACGTGCCGCTTCAATGCGATGACGAGTTCATTGCGGGCAATGTAGTCGTGAATCTGATAGCCGGGCATTTGAGCGAGACCATGTCCGTCGAGGACGGCCTTCAGGACGAGGTCCGCATCGTTGAAGGTCAGCCTCGCCGTCGGCTGGTACTTATGCATCTGGCCGTCGACCTTGAACTCCCACTCGAGGATGCGGCCGCCCGAGAATCGCAAATTGATGCAGTCATGCTCGTCCAGGTCTTCGAGCGTGTCCGGCAAACCTCGCTTCTCCATATAGGCCCGGGAAGCGCAAAGCACCATTTCCATCGGGATCAATTGCTTCGCGATGATGCTCGAATCTTCGATGCGTCCGTCGCGAAATGCCACGTCGACCTGCTCGGAGACGAAATCTGTCGGCCGATCGTCGAGCAGCAGCTCCATGGTGATGTCCGGATACGCGGTCATGAACTTCTCGAGCAGCGGCGCCACGACCTTCCTGCCGAAGCCTACCGTCGAGCAAACGCGGACCAAGCCGCGCGGTGGCCCCTCGCGGCGATCGAGCATGTCGTTCACGGCTTCCACGATATGCGTCACGCCCTGGCGGCAATTTTCGAAGAATCGCTCGCCTTCGATCGTCAAATGCGTCGTTCTCGTCGTCCGAAGAAATAGGCGCGTGCTCAATTGCGCTTCGAGCTTCTGCACGTTTCGGCACACAGCCGAGCGCCCAATGCCCAAGCGCTCGCCCGCCTTCGCAAAGCTTCCCTCGGTCGCCACGGCCATGAATGCAATGATGCCCGCGTAACTCGTCGCGAAACAATTAGACAAATCATCAGCGTGGCTCGGCAAGCCGACACGGAAAGCGCGCTGCGGGATTTCCTGTCGATCCATTGAATGCTCCAATAGCGGGCGTGCCGAGCTGTCAGCCCAGCCTTCGGCTCGGCTTCCAGCCGATCACGCGCGCGCGATAGGTAACTGTTCAGTGTAGAACAGATCGAATTGAATACGAAACGACGTTTCGGGGCAGAGGGAACGGGCCGGATCGTTGCCGAACCGGCAACGCCGCCCCGCTCGATTGGTGTCGACCGGGAAACACCGTGAGTCTCATCCTGAACCTACCGCCACGGACGCCGATGCCCTACCATCGATCGGACAGCGCGCGTTGCGTTGCGCCGCACTACCCGATAACGAAGGGCCGAACCGACCGTCATGCAACAGTAAGCCTCCAATGGACGACAAAAAACTCCAAGCCCCACCGCTTTCCTTGCTGGACAAGTACCGCGGCAAAGACTTCCATCCTCTCTATACGACGACCGTGACCGTTTCGGGCGGCGAGACGGGGCACGGACGCGCGTCCGGCGTGGCGCGGTCGGACGACGGCAACCTCGTGCTCGACCTGCGGCTGCCGACCGCGTTCGGCGGCCCCGGCGGCGGCACGAATCCCGAGCAATTGTTCGCCGCCGGATTCGCCGCCTGTTTTCACGGGGCGTTGAATCTGCTCGCGAAACGCGCCGCGATGGAGACGGCCGACAATGTCGTCGAAGTCCAAGTGTCGTTCGGCCGCGATCCCATGGACGGCGGCTATGCGCTCGTCATCGATCTGCGCGTGCGGATGCCGGGCGTCGAACACCGCGTCGCCGAGGAACTGGTTCGCAACGCCGAGCGGCTGTGCCCTTACGCGAAGATGGCCCGGCAAGGAACCGTCAACATCGTGACCGTCGTCGATTGACTACCTCGCAGCGGCAGCCTGACCGAGGCCGAGAGGCTGACGGACAGACGGGCTCTCGGGCTCACGGACGAAACGCCTGTTCGCATATTGAAGCCGAAGGGCCGGCATGTAATGAGCCAGTTTCGAACTCGTGGCATGATCCACTTTGCCCGGCTCGCTCATGCACGACCCTGTCAGATGACGAACGATCGATGTGAAACCCCAACGGAATCGCCCGGGCGCGGCCGGCCCAACGTCGTATGGTCGCTTGCGCTGGGCGCGCCGGATGCGAAGGCAGGCTTGCAGCAATGGCTGTACGGTGCGTTGAGGGAGGCCATCGTCGCGGGGCGCCTGCCGGCCGGCAGCGTCTTGCCCGGCACCCGCACCCTTGCGCAGCAATACGGCCTCGCGAGAGGCACCGTTGCAAGCGCCTACGAACGCCTGCTGTCCGAAGGCTATCTCCTCACGCGCAAAGGCAGCGGCACACGCGTGAGCAGCGTGATCCCCGATCGGGCGCATCGCGCCGAGGTGGCAGCTTGGCCCGCATCCGAGCCGGCCGTCGATAGCGGCACGGCCCGGCAAGCGCAAGGTCCGTGGATCAAGCGCCTCGAGGAACAGGCCTCCCCGTTTCCGCTTTCAGCGGCGAATTCATTGCCGAAGCCATTTCATCCGCATCGCGGTGACGTCCGCCTGTTTCCGGTGGATCTTTGGCGGCAACTTCACGCTCGCCATCTCAGGCAATCGCGGCTCGCCACGCTCGGCGAAACGAGCCCTGGGGGACTGCCGGCATTGCGCTCGGCAATCGCGGAACATCTCGCGGTAGCGCGCGCGGTACGCGTGCAGTGGGAGCAAGTCGTCGTCGTCGGCAGTGTGCAGCAGGCGCTCGATCTCAGCTTGCGGCTGCTGACCGAGCCCGGCGATCGCGTGTGGATGGAGGACCCGGGCTATGTGGCCGCGCGGCAGCTCATGCACGCGAGCGGTGTGCGATTGGTGGACGTTCCCGTCGACCGCGACGGTCTATGCGTGCAAGACGGCATTCGTCAGGCCGCCTCGGCTGCGCTCGCCTACGTCACGCCGTCGCGACATGCACCGCTCGGCGTGCCGATGTCGACCGAGCGGCGCACGGCGTTGCTGCGCTGGGCAGCGGAAAACGGCGCAATCATTTTCGAAGACGATTACGACAGCGAATACTGTTTCGCCTCGAGACCGCTGCCGGCACTCAGGGCGCTTCCCGGGGCCGACTCGCACGTCATCATGGCGGGCACGTTCAGCAAGCTCATGTTTCCTTCGTTGAGGCTTGCATTCGTCGTGCTGCCGCCGCGGCTCGTCGATCCGTTCATTCGAGCCGTCTCGATCACGTCCCGCGGTACGAGCGGTCTCACGCAAGCGGTGCTGGCCGACTTCATGAGCGACGGGCACTTCGATCGCCACGTGCGCCGCACCCGAAAAATCTATGCGGCGCGCGCGCAAGCGTTCGAATCCGCTGCAATCGAGCATTGGCCGGATCTCATCGAGGTCCGATCCGCCCGAGCAGGCCTGGACGTCGTGGGCCGGTTGCTGCGGCACGACGAGCAGACGGCCGTGCGCAGACTGCATGGCGCCGGCATCGACGCCTCGCCGTTGGGACAGTATGCGCAAAGCCAGCGCGATCGTCACGATCCAGCGCTCGTCATGGGCTTCGCACCGTTCGACGAAGATGAAATCGATCGGGGCGCGCAGCGCGTTGCCGCCGCGCTGCGAGGCAACGCGTAACCGGCGGCGGCACGCGCGCCGCCGTCGATCGCCCCCCCTCTCTGCGACCACCGTTGAATGCTGCCGATTGCTGCTCAAACGGCAACACGGTGCGCGCCTGCGCGTGGCTACCGCATCGCACCGCGCTGCCCTACGATGGTTTCGTGCGGTGCGTTACCGCCAACGAACCATGGAGAGATGCATCATGAAGATCGTCGTCATCGGCGGTACTGGCCTCATCGGCTCGAAAGCCGTTTCGATTTTGCGCCAAGGCGGACACGACGTCGTCGCCGCTTCACCGAACAGCGGCGTCAACACGATCACGGGCGAGGGGCTGCGCGAAGCATTGGCCGGCGCGCAAGTCGTCGTCGATCTATCGAATTCCCCTTCGTTCGAAGACAAGGCCGTGCTCGAGTTCTTCGAAACCTCCGGGCGCCATCTGCTCGCAGCGGAAACCGAAGCAGGCGTCAAGCACCATGTCGCGCTGTCCATCGTCGGCACCGATCGCACGCCCGACAATGGCTATTTTCGCGCCAAGGTGGCTCAGGAAAAACTGATCAAGGCCTCGGGCGTGCCTTATACGATCATTCGGGCGACCCAGTTCATGGAATTCCTCGGCGGCATCGCCGATTCGTGCACGAACGGCAAGACGGTGAGCGTTTCGCCGGGTCTGTTCCAGCCGATCGCATCCGATGACGTCGCCGCGGCGGTTGCGGAGGCGGCGCTCGCCGAGCCGCGAAACGGCACGATCGAAATCGCCGGCCCCGAGCGTGCGCCGTTCAACGAGATCATCGCGCGCTATCTGAAGGCCGTCGGCGATTCGCGCGAAGTGATATGCGATCCCGAAGCGCTCTATTTCGGTGGGAAAGTCGAAGAGCAGTCGCTCGTGCCGCTGGGACAAGCCCGCCTCGGCCGCATCGATTTCGCCGAATGGCACCGCCGATCGACGGCGAAGGCTTGACGACACCGGCGAAACGAGCCTGACGATCGACATCGGAAACCTCGTCCCGCACCCCAGGAACGAACTTTGCGCCGCTCTCGCGCCGATATCAAACCGCCGAGGGCCGCCATGCCGAATACCACGTCGATCGCCGAAGGGCTTCCATTTCCGCTAGGCGCCGCTTGGGACGGATCGGGGGTGAATTTCGCCCTGTTTTCCGCGAATGCCACGAAGGTCGAATTGTGTCTGTTCGACGAAAACGGCCAACGCGAACTCGACCGCATCGAGCTGCCCGAATATACCGACGAGGTCTGGCACGTCTATGTGCCTGGCCTCGAACCCGGCGCCGTCTACGGTTATCGCGTGCACGGCCCCTACGAGCCCGAAGCCGGTCATCGCTTCAATCCGAACAAGCTGCTGCTCGATCCTTACGCGAAGGCTCACGTCGGCGACCTCAGATGGGACCCGGCAATCTTCGGCTATACGATCGGCGCCGACGGAGACGATCTGACTTTCGACGAACGCGACAGCGCCGCATTCGTGCCGAAATGCGTCGTCGTCGACCAACACTTCTCCTGGACCCATCCGAAGTCCTCCCGCGTGCCGTGGGACCGCACGATCGCCTACGAGCTGCACGTGCGCGGCTATACGAAACGGCACCCGGCTGTGCCGCATCGGCTGCGCGGCACGTTCGAAGGCCTTGGCCAAAAGGAAGTGATCGATTACATCCGGCATCTCGGCGTTACGACAGTCGAATTGATGCCGATCCATTCCTTCGTCAACGACAGCTATTTGCTCGACAAAGGCCTCACGAACTACTGGGGCTACAACACGATCGGCTTCTTTGCCGCCGATCCGCGCTTCTTCGCGCGCAAAGCCGGCGCGATCGCCGAATTCAAGGAAATGATCGACCGCTATCACGACGCGAATCTCGAAGTCGTTCTGGACGTCGTCTACAACCACACGGCCGAAGGCAACGAACGCGGCCCCACGCTTTCGTTCCGCGGCATCGACAACGCCTCGTATTACCGCCTGCTGCCCGATCAGCAGCGCTACTACATCAACGATACGGGCACGGGCAACACGCTGAACCTCTCGCATCCGCGCGTGCTGCAGATGGTCATGGACAGCCTGCGCTATTGGGTCAGCGAGATGAACGTCGACGGCTTCCGTTTCGATCTCGCGACGATTCTCGGCCGCGAGCCCTATGGATTCGACGAGGGCGGCGGCTTTCTCCATAGCTGCCGGCAAGACCCCGTGCTATCGAGCGTCAAATTGATCGCCGAACCCTGGGATTGCGGCCCGGGCGGTTATCAAGTCGGCGGCTTTCCGCCCGGGTGGGCCGAATGGAACGACCGATTCCGCGACACGGTGCGTGCCTTCTGGAAAGGCGACGACGGCATGGCCCCCGATCTGGCGAGCAGAATCACCGGATCGGGCGACAAGTTCAATCGGCGTGGCCGCCGGCCATGGGCCAGCGTCAACTTCGTCACCGCGCACGACGGCTTTACGTTGAACGACCTCGTTTCGTACAACGATAAGCACAACGAAGCGAACGGCGAAGACAACAAGGACGGCCATAGCGACAACAAGTCTTGGAACTGCGGTGCCGAAGGGCCGACGGACGACGCGCAGATCCGCGCGCTGCGCGAACGGCAAAAGCGAAACCTGCTCGCAACGCTGCTGCTCTCGCAGGGCACACCGATGATCGTGGCCGGAGACGAGTTCGGCCGCACGCAACGCGGCAACAATAACGCCTATTGCCAGGACAACGAGATCAGTTGGGTAGACTGGGCCGGAATCGGCGACGACGGCCGAGCGCTGACCGAATTCGTCGTGAAGCTGACGACGTTGCGTCATACGCTGCCGGTCCTGCGCCGGAATCGCTTCTTGACCGGTCAATTCGACGAACGGCAGCAACTATGCGAGGTGCGATGGATGAGCCCGGCCGGCACCGAGTTGACGCAGGATCAATGGGCCGACCCGGCGATGCGCTGCTTCGGCCTGCTCATCGATGGCCGCGCACAAACGAGCGGCATTCGTCGCCCTGCCTCGGATGCGACACTGCTGATCGTGCTCAACGCACATCACGACGTCGTGGAATTCAAGCTGCCCGATATTCCGGGCAGCGATCAATGGAGCTGCCTCATCGATACCAACGTGCCGGTGCGTGAGGAGTTGCCGGAATTCGAATCCGGCGACACGTACCAAGTCACGGGCCGATCGCTGCTGCTCTTCGCCCTGCATGCGAAGGGGCAAACGCGGCGTATCTTCATGAGCCTCGAAAAGCAGCTGACCGAGGAGCCGGAGCAACCGTGAAATTCGGGGGTGCCGCCGTCGCCGTCCCATCGGTCATGCGGCGCCGGCGAACATGGCAGGCTCAGTGATAAAGCAAGGCGATCAAGATGATGATCGGGATCGGTACACCGAGCAGATAGAGCAGGATCGAGCGCATAGGTCCCTCCTAGGTCGGTCGTGAATGGAGATCGCGGAATCGAGCCTTATGAGCCAGCGTCCGCGATCGCCGAGATCGGGCTTGACGGCAGGCCATGAGCAGCCTGACGGCAGGCCGTCAAACATCGCGGACGCGTCCGCCGAAAATCGCCATGAGGCTTGCCGAAAACGCGCCGAGCAACAGCGAGACGAATAGCCAGAGCGAGGCGAAGACGCTCGCGCGGCGCGCGCGATCGGCCGCCTCCTTCGCCGCGCCTTGCAGGGCGGCGACCTTTTGCTGAAGTTGCCCGTAAGTCGCCGCCACCCTGACCTGCGCGGCTTGCGGAGCCAACCCCGTGTATCGGGAGACGATGCGCGCCACGTAGGCGACGTCCGCGGCCGACAATGCATCGCCCGTCGCAACGCTGTTCAGAAAGATACGCGTCACCTCGGCTTTGGGCGGCGCACCCGCCGCCACGGGGCCGCCCTCTTCCGGCGAAGGCTCGGCAGCGGCGGTCGTGAATACCGACGGCGTGGAGACGGGGTTGACGACGGTGCCCGATGCGACGCTCGCAACCGCGCCTGCATTCGAATTGGCCGCAGGGGAAGGCGAAGCCGCGGCGGGCGACGATGCGCTCGACACCGCGCTCGCGGCGGCATTCGATTCCGGCGTCGCAATCGCCGGCGCGCCGGACGGCTCGGTCCGGGACGACGCGCCGGACGACGAAGCCGGCCGGCGGAACAGCGAGTCGACGTAGTAGCCGACGGGCCAGTGCGCCATCGCGGCTCGGGCATCGCCGCGGTCGAGCGCGAACGTGGACGACGCCGCCTTCGCAGCGGCGCGCACCCCGGCCTGCTCGGCTAGCGGGAGCATGACGGCCACGAGCGCTGCCGTCGCGAGCGTCGCGAGCGCCCAGGCCAGAAAGCCGTGTGCCGTATCGCGAAAGTAGACTTCGTCGGCATCGACGGCCGGCCAGCGATGCCTAAAACGGCCGGCCAAATATCCGCCGAGGCCCGACGTGAGGATTTGCGTCACGCAGACCCAGATGATCGCGGCAAAGCCGAACGCGCTCGCGCTGGCCGCCCGCCACGGCGAAAGCGCCGCGAGCCCGAGGCCGGTGCCGAGCGCCAGCAAGATCAGCCCGAACGCCGCGGCTGCGATGGCGCCCGCGAACACGGCGCTCCAAGAAACGACCGCGGCGTGCGGCTGCCAAGCGACGATGTCTTCTCGAGGCAACGCCGCGGACGTGAGGGGTGCGTTGAGGTCGGCCATGACTTGTCTCCCAGGCCTCGCCGTTTGCAAGGCGCCTATCATGCGGTTCGATCGGTCGATACGGAATGAACGCATGAGCGGGACAGCATGTCTCGTGCCTGCGCGCCGGCCGTCGCGGCGCCCCTGCACTTCAGGCGGGGCTCGCCTCCGGGTCACCGCCGTCCGCCTGCCCGCACGCATGACAGAAGCGGCTGAACGCATTCTTGCGCGTACGGCAATGCGGGCAGAGGTTGAACACACCGATCCCGCAATGCGGACAAAAATTCGCATTCGGATCGGACGTATCGATCGTTCTCTCACAGCCTGGACATACTTTCGCCGTGACCCGCGCGTAGGCTTTGATCAAGTCGAGCGATTCGCGCCGTGCCGATCCCGGTTGCAGCTCTTGCGCGCGCTTACGTTCGAGATACCGCGCCAGTGCGCGAATCGAATATTGGCCGAGCAGCACGGTCAATATGATTCCGACGGTATAGCGAACATAGCCGCCGTAGCTCGGCAAGTACGGCACGAGTTCGACGAAGAACGCAAACAATGCGAAAAAGATGAATCCCCATGCAAAGGGCCAATAACGGCTCTTGCGCTGCTTCGCGAATAGCCAGGCAGCGATCAGCAACAACGGCAGCGTAAAGAGCAAGCGAATCCCGAATACGCGCAACTCCACCTTGCGCTGCACGGCTTGATAACGCTCGTTGGCCTGCGCGTCCAGCACGGCGAGCGCCTGTGCGACGCCGCTACGCTCCCGAGTCAGGCTAAGCTCGTCCTGCTTCAGCGCATCGATCTTCGCTTGCGCCGCCCGTTCGCGCTGCGTGGCTGCCTCGAGCGCTTGCGCGTGCGACATCACCGCAGGATCTTGCTCCGCGTCGGCGGTCGCATGGCGCGTCGCGATCATCGTGCGGAACGCCTCGCGAGCCTGCTGCGTATCGTGCTGCGCGGCCGTCAACATCAGCGCAGCTTGGTCCGTTGCATCGCCATTCGCGGTCAACTCGGCCTGCAGCTTCGAGAGCCGCTCTTGCAGCGGCGCGCTCGCCCGGTGGTCGATGAACGCATCGCGATTCGGCGCTTGCTCGACGTGCGGAAGATCATCGACGACCTTTCCGCCGAGACCGATCAGGAAATTCGCGAACACGATGGCGATGACCCAAAGCGCGCGCTGATACCAGACTTCGGCCCGCCGCAAACCCTTCGTCGATGCTGTCATTCGTTTTACCCGTACGTGGTTTTTTTCCATCGGCAAATTCACGGGCGCTCGCCAATTTCGTTTTCGAGTACTCGGCTACCCCGCGCCGCCGCACACCATAGTGTAAGTGTTTTACGGAAGACCGAGCGAAGCGGCGGAAAAACGACGGCAAAGCGCCCGGAAGGCGCGCAATCGATTGCGTAGCTCCGGACTTTCACTGACTCCCCCCGGCAAACGAGTGACGTCACGCAAAATCGATGGCGCCTCGAGCCGCGCGTGCATCGTTGCGCGCGCATCTTCGAGCGCGGTGCATTCCAACGCCACACAAGCAAAGGAAAAACATGCGATTCGACATCAACTCGGCATGCCGGCCGTTCCACGAGGCAGGCGAATTCAGTCAACTCACGGCATATTACGAAGAGGACCGACACACCATGTGGATGATGCTGCGCTCGGAGCCGCGCCCTTGCTTCAATCAGCAACTGGTATCGGACATCATTCGCTTGGCTCGCGCCGCTCGCGAGTCGGGGCTCAGGTTCGACTTCTGGGTCACGGGCTCGCTCGTGCCCGAGATCTTCAACGTCGGAGGCGATCTGAGCTTTTTCGTCGACGCGATACGCAAAGGCGAACGCGACCGGCTCATGGCGTATGCGCGCTCGTGCATCGACGGCGTCTGGGAGATCTACAACGGTTTCGGCACCGACGCGGTCACCATTGCGATGGTGGAAGGCAGCGCGCTCGGAGGCGGCTTCGAGGCTGCGCTCGCGCACCACTACGTGCTCGCGCAACGAGGCGCCAAACTCGGCTTTCCGGAAATCGCGTTCAATCTGTTTCCGGGCATGGGCGGATATTCGCTCGTCGCGCGCAAATCGAGCAGAAGCGTCGCGGAAACGCTGATCAGCACGGGCGAATCGCGGTTTGCCGAATGGCACGGGGAACGCGGGCTCGTCGACGGACTGTTCGACGCCGAGGAAGCCGCGCTGGCGACGCGAACGTTCATCGACGTCATGCAGCCCGTGCTCAACGGCACGCGCGCGATGCTCAGAGCGCGTCAACGGGTGCTGCCGCTCTCACGGTCCGAACTGATGGACATCACCGAAGATTGGGTGCACTCCGCTTTCAATCTCGAAGAAAAAGACATCGCGTTCATGGAGCGGCTCGTCGTATTGCAGAACCGGCGAGTGTCCAAGCTGAAAGCGGTGCCGTGAACGGCGATGCCGGGCGATAGGCACTAAGCGCAGTTAGCGTGTTCAAGAAGAAGGTCAGGCAATGAGCCTGAGCTTCTTCTTATCGTTGAGCCAAGCTTCGAATGCATCGGCAGCCATGGGCCTGGCGTAGTAAAAGCCCTGCGCGTAATCGACGCCGATGTCCTTTAGAAACTGCACTTCACGCTCCGTTTCCACGCCCTCGGCCACGACCGTGAACCCGAAGGCCCGCGCGAGCCCCAAGACCGAGCGCACGAGCGACTGCGCTTGAAAATTCTGATCGATGCCGGTGATGAAGCTGCGGTCGAGTTTGATCACGTCGATCGGCAGCCGCGTCAATTGCGACAGCGACGAATATCCGGTACCGAAATCATCGAGCAGAATCCGTGCGCCCAATTGCTTGAACTGCCGCATCAGCTCGATCGCCGCTTTTTCGTCCTCGATGAAGCTGCTTTCCGTCAATTCGATGTCGATCATCGTGCGCTTCGCGCCGCCTTGTTCGACGAGTTCGCGCAGCTGATCGACGATAGCCGTGTCGCGCAGCTGACGCGCCGATACGTTGATGGAAATCCGGATGTCGAGCCCGCTCTCGAGCCACCGCGCCGCCTGCCATGCCGCCTCCTGCATCAGCCATCGGCCGATCGGAATGATGAGGCCCGACTCCTCCGTGAACCGAATGAACTCCGACGGTGCAACCAAGCCACGACTCGTCGAACGCCAACGGATCAACGCCTCGACACTGTGCAGGCGCCCCGTGCAGAGGTTGATCAGCGGCTGGTAGAACAACACGAACTGCTTTTCCTCTATCGCTTTTCTGAGCTCGGTATCGAGCCAAATGTATTGAGCCACCTTTTGGTTCATTTCCGGCAGGAAGACGCGATAGGTGTGCTTGCCCGCTTCCTTGGCCGCATACATCGCCGTATCCGCGTGCGAAATCAAAGCCTCGAGCGTCTTGCCGTGCTCCGGGTAAAGCGCGATGCCGATCGAGCAGCTCGAATACACGTCCATGAATTCCAAATGGATCGGCGCACGCAGACGATCGATGATCGTTTCGGCGAGCGTCTCGAGCTGCGCTTGCGTGCATGGATCGACGAGAATCAAGAATTCGTCGCCGCCAAGGCGCGCCAGCATGGCGCCATCGGGCAAGCACTCGCGCACGATCTCCGACACGCGCTTGATGAGCCGGTCGCCGTTGACGTGCCCATAGTGATCGTTGACGCGCTTGAAGTTGTCGAGATCGAGGAACACGATGCCGAGCACGCGCGACGAGTCGCGTTGCGCATGCTCGAGCGCCGCCTCGATTTTCGCGTTGATCGCATAGCGATTCATGAGGCCGGTCAGCACGTCGGTCGAAGCGAGTTCCTTCAAGCGCCGCTGCGCATCGCGTTCCTCGGTGATGTCCGTGCCCGAGCAGATGAGGAATTCTTCCTCCACCCCGCTGCCGCTGCGGACGAACTTATTGCGGAACTGGTACAGCCGCGGCCCTCTGATCGTGTTGACGACCCGCTCGACCTCGAACGATTGCCGGCGCTCGAAGAATTGCCGGATATTCGTGCGCGACTGCTGCCCTTGATCCTGGCTCATGAACATGTCGAACGCGCTCTTGCCGATGACGTCGACCTCGCGCGCGCCCGTGACTTCCTCGCACATCCGATTGAAGCGCTGCACGATGCCGTTTCGGTCGAGAATCACGACGAGCGAATTCACTTCCGATACGACTTGCTCGGCCGAGGCCAGCCCTGTCGATAGTGCCTCCGCGACGGAAGGCGCATCCGCATAGTCCGACGCCGTCCCCGCCCAATCGCACGCATCGATCTTCTTGCCGACGAGGTGAAGCGTGATGGTCTGGCCGTAGAGCGACAGATCGAGCCGCAGATGCGAAGTCGCGCCCGTCAGCGCACGGATCTCTTTTGCCTGTTCGGCACTGAGCGCAACGCTGACGTTGGCCCGGCCCGGAACGGCAGCCAGCTCCAATGCGTTGCTGTCGCTGCGCAAGCGCCAACAGGGCAGCTTCGTGCCGAGAAAAAGTTCGAGCAGTGCGCCGTCATTTTCGTCAAACATAGCTGGCCCCTTGAACGATCGAGTCGATCGCGGTTACCCGGCAAGCAAACTTCGAACCGAGCGCATTGGTACGGTCACCCCGTCACGCGAGGCGACCGATTCCGTCGCATTGCGCCGACGGCTCGTTCGCCGTCAATTCCTGATAACGAAGATGCCGGCAATGCGCCGATGTCTTGGCGGCGTACATCGCCGCATCGGCCTTGGCCAGCAACTCCTCCGCATCGTCGCCATCGATCGGAAATTCGCTGATGCCCATGCTCGCGCCTACCGTCATTTGATGGGCGCCCAGTGTCACCGTGTCGCGCAAGGCAGCCTGGACACGATCCGCCGTCTCGCGGATCGCATCGGGCGATCGCGCACCGGAGACGAGCACGATGAACTCGTCGCCGCCCAGGCGAGCCACGATGTCGGTGTCATGCAGCGCCTCTCGCATTCGTTGCGCGACGACGACGAGCGTGCGATCGCCGGCGGAGTGCCCCAATCGATCGTTGATTTGCTTGAAACCGTCGAGGTCGATGAAGATGACGGCCAACCGCTCCCCGCTCACGCGTGCCCGTCCGATCGCCGTTTCCAACTGCTCCATGAACCGCATGCGGTTCGGCAGGCCCGTCAACGTGTCGTGCTCCGCGAGATGCGTCAACTCCTGATGCTTGACGCGCAGGGTCTTCATTTGCGACCGGATCTCGTGACGCATGCCGTCGAAGCAGCGGGCGAGCACGCCGATTTCGTCCGAGCGCGAGACCGGCAGCCGCTCGACGTTGGCGTCGTCGAACACGTGCGTCGCCGCACGGGTCAGCGCGCGCAGCGGCCGAGCCAACGCGCGTGCGAACAGCATGGCCAGCACGATCGCCACGCCGCTCGAGATCAACACCATGCGGACGATTTCATCGCCGAGCGCGTGCGCGGAGGACAGCACGTTCGTCAGCGATCGCCCGAGACCGATTACGATGAAGCGGTTGCCATCGACCTTTCCGAACGGCGAGCGCACGAATGCGAAGGCCTGGGCCGGCACCTTGTCCGCGTGCGCGGCCCCGTCGAACGTCACGTTTTCCCGACCGCCATCGAACAGGCCGCGCGTGGCGGGAAAGCTCGTTTGCATCAAAAAGCGCCGTCCGCGCTCGAAGCCGAACGTCTCGCTCGCATCGGGATGAATGAGGAAATCGCCCCACTCGTTGGCGAGATAGACGAGGTAGCCGGGCGGCAAGTCGCGTTCGAGCCGTTGAAACACCTGTGTCAGATCGAGATCGATGACCAATACGCCCACCTTGTCTCCGCTCGCGTCGGTAATCGGCGCAGCGACGCGCATCGCCGGCCGGAGCTTGCCCGCGTCCCAGCCCGGCTCGGACTCGAGGCCGATCGGCGAGAGATAAACGTGGCCGTCCATCGTCGTCAGCGTATCGAACACATAGGGAAACTGCCCTTTCTCCTGCAATTCACGCTCGGGAACGGCACGGATACCCTGCTCGCCGCGCACGACGCGAATTCGCTCGAGCCCGTTGCGGGAGCGGGCAATGAGGCGAATCTCCAGGTACTCGGGGTGATGCGTCACAAACTGGAGAAAGACCTCTTCGATCCTTTCTCTGCCGCCGCCGACAGGAGTATCCCCGCGCGCGACCGCGGCGGCCGACGGCACCGTCGCGAGCACGAGCACGTCGTCCGCCACGTCGCCCAGCGCGGCCGTGAATCGTTGACTCAGCAACTGAGTCGAGGTCAACAGGCTGCGCTCGGCTTCCTGCATGATCATCGCGCGATTGGCTCGATAGGCGTAGTAACCCGTCGCCCCCGAAGCCGCCACGCCGGTGCAGACGAGCAAGATCGACAGCCTCGAGGTCAAACCGAGCTTGATCATGGCGAAAAGCTCCCCGGGCGATCACCCGATTCGATCCGCTGCCACAGCGCTTCGCGCTGCCCGGTGCTCTCGACGCGCTGAAGCCAGACGAGATGCTGCCGCCCGCGGCGGCTCGGCTCGCCGGGCGCGGGCGTCAAGGTATTCGCGAGCCCTTGCCGCTGCGTAAGAGACGTACCGATCGCCGGCTGCAGCATAAAGTTGATCCAATCATAGGCGAGTTCGCGATTCCCGGAGCCTTGCGTAATGGCCCAGCAATCGAGCCAGGCGAGTGCGCCCTCGTCCGGGATGACATAGCCGACGTCCACACCCGCGCGCCGCAGCGACTCGACTTGCTGCGTGCCGTAATTGCCGAACATCAGCGCGACGTGGTGCTGAACGAAGAGCGCCGTTGCCTCCTCGGGCAGCGTGTAATACGTGAGCAAATTGCGCCGCAATTCCACGAGCTTGCGGGCAACGATTTTCATCTGCGCCGGCGTTAGATGAAACGGATCGGCATAGCCCAGCGCCAGTGCGGTAAACGAGAAATTGTGCTGTGCGCTGTTGAAATCGAGCACTTTGCCCCGAAAGCGGGCATCCCACAGCGCGAGCATCGAATGCGGCGCGGCCGAGATCTGCTTGCGGTCATAGATCAATCCCATCGACGAGTACGTGAATGGAATCGCGTAGACGTCGCCTCCATTGACGAGCCCGCCTATCGCATCGAGTTGCCGAAAGTACGCCCGCTGGTGCGATCGATTCGGAACGAGCGATAGGTCGAGCGACGCCAGCAGCCCGGCTCGCGCGTAACGCGCGATCTCGGCGGTGTTGGCCGCCAGAACGTCGAACGGCGGCGGTACCGCGCTATGCATCCGAGTCCATAACGCTTCGTCGGAATCGACGAATGTGACTTCGACTTTGGCGTGGAAGCGCTTTTCGAACGCGCTGACCCAATCGTCGTCCGCGTAGCCGGGCCATGCCAGCACGCGCAACACCGCCTTATGCGGTGGGCTCGAATCGGCCAGCGTTTCCGTCCAAAAAAAACAAAGCAAGAAAAATATGACGGCCACGGGCGTGACCGTATCGCCCGCACGTAGGCAAGCAAACCATCCCCGAATGGTTCGGCGAACGACCCAACTCATGCGTCGCCCCACGTGTGACACTTTTTTGAAGATTCAGCGCCGAATGACGGCCCGACGCGAAGCGGTCCTTCCAATCAACGGACGGCCGCTTTCACAAAGATTACGTGCAATATGCCCGTTCTGCGAGAACCTCGCAACATCTAGGGTCGGTTTCGTGCCGCATCGCTTCCGAGTGTTTTCCTTATGGCGCGCGTGCACTTGCGATTTGCAGCAGCTTCTAGCCCGCCCCCTATACGCAGTGCGGCAGGGGCGGCAGCGCACGATGTGCGCTGCGTGGATGCTTGCGCTCGCCCTGCGTACCGTGCGAAGTCCGCCGGCACCGGTACGAGCGCATGCCCCGTCAAGCCGACAATTTGAACTCGCCCACGGCCGCGGCAAGCTTCGCGGCCTGTTCGCGCAGCATTTGCGCGGCGGCGGCCGATTGCTCGACGAGCGCCGCATTTTGCTGCGTCGTGTTGTCGAGTTGCGCGAGTGCCTGGTTCACCTGCCCGAGGCCCGTGCTCTGCTCGGTCGCGGCAACGGAGATTTCGCCGATGACGCTCGTGATCCCGCGCACGCCTTCGACGATCTCATCCATCGTTGCCCCAGCCGTCTGCACGAGCGACGACCCGGCCTCGATGCGCTCGACGGAGGAACTGATCAACTGCTTGATCTCCTTGGCCGCTTGGGCACTGCGCTGCGCAAGCGCGCGCACTTCGCCGGCCACGACGGCGAAGCCGCGTCCGTGCTCGCTCGCGCGAGCCGCTTCGACCGCGGCGTTCAGGGCTAGGATGTTCGTCTGGAAGGCGATGCCGTCGATGACGCCGATGATGTTGGCGATCTCCGTCGATGCTTTCGTGATGGCATCCATCGTCGACACGACGTCGCTCACTACCTCACCGCCCCGCACCGCGACGGTCGAAGCGGATTCCGCGAGTTGGCTGACTTGAGTGGCTGCGTCGGCGGAGTTGCGCGCCGTTCCCGAAATCTCTTCGAGCGCGGCGGCGGTTTTTTGCAGATTGGCAGCGGCCTGCTCCGTGCGGCTCGACAGATCCTGGTTGCCCTGGGCAATCTCGGCGCTCGCGACGTTGACCGATTCGCTGAAATCACGGATGTGCCGCAAAATCTCGCTGATCTTCTCGGCAAAAAGATTGAACGCGTGCGCAATTTGCGATGCTTCGTCGTTGCCGCTGACGGGCAAACGCCGCGCGAGGTCGCCGCTGCCGCTCGACACGTCGGTCAACGCGTCACGCACGAGCAGGATGCGCTTGAACGCCGCGTTCGTCAGTGCCCCGATGAGCGCGGCGGAAATCAGCGCAACCAAGATGATCGCCACGAGCGTCGTCGTCGCCACCGCCCGCATGCCGGCCGTCACATCCGATTTGTCCAGCGCGAGCACGAGGCTCCAATCGGTGCCCTTGATCGGCTGAGCTCGGAGCAGCTTCACCGCACCGTCGACGCGCACCGCAACCGAGGCCGACGCACCTTGCATCGCCTTGAGTGCATCGGGCGTCAGCTCGGGGGCCATCTCCGTGGCCGGCTTCATGATGAGATCCGTTTTCGCGCTCGCGATGACTTCACCCTTCTCGTCGACGAGGAAAGCGAAACTCGCGGGCGTCGGGTGCACGGCCGTCACGATCTCGCTGACGCTCTGCATGAACAGGCTCGCGGCCATGACGGCTTTCACGTTGCCGTCACGGATGATGGGCACGGCGAACGCGAATGCCGGCTTACCCGACGTGGCATCGCGATACAACGCGGTCACGACGATATGGCCGGCCGAGACGGCCTGCTTGTACCAGGGCCGCGCGGTCGGATCGTAATCCGACTTGAGCGGCACGTTCGAGAACGCCGTTTTGTCCGGCAGGCCGAGCGTCATGATTTCGAAGCCGCCCGACTTCGCCAGCAGTTTGAGGGCCGGCAAGGGGTCGCCCTCGCCGACCGTGATCGTATCGGCCAGCGCTTGCGTTTCGCGCGTGCGGCTTTCGATCCATCCGTCGATGGCGAGCGCGTGGCCCGTCAAAATCGATTGGAAGTTCTGGTCGATGATCTCGTCGTTATGAATCTTCACGACGTAGTAGATGAGGCCGCCCGTCACGGCGAGCGCCGTCACGACGATTGCGACGCAGGTCGCCAAGATTCGGCCGCGAATGGTTCCGAGCATTGCGGGGGGTCTCCAAGATCCAATAGCCAAGATGTGGCGGTTGAAAAGCGAACGCACTACATTGGTAATAACGACCGTTCGCAACAGGAACTTGAGGACCCCGAGGCAAAATGAGCCTAAAAATTGTCTATGGCGGGCATTTTTTGATCGTATTGTCAGGCGCCCCCAGCCACTCCAGCCACTCCCGTCACATTCGCGACACGAAGGATTTCCTCACACCCATGTAAGGAAATCCTTCATCCGCCAGAATGCTCGGAGGATCAGAACAACTGCGCAATCCCCACCATGCCGACGAACTGGGAATGCGTCGACGAAGGCGTTCCGTTTTGCGAATCGCCTACCGAGGGCGCCGCGTCGATGATGTTTCCCGTCCCGCCGCTGCCGAGCGTCTGCCCGGTAGCGTGCTGATACGCCTGCAGCGCATAGATCGTCGTGCGCTTGGACAGGTGATACGCCTCCTTGAGCGAATACTGCTGATAGCGCGCGGCACTGCTGATGCCGTTGGCCTTCGATGCTGCCGTGAATGCAACGCCGGCACCGGCGTCGAACGCGGGCGTGAACCGATAGCTCGCAAGCGCAGCGTAGGTATTGAAAACCGCCGTCGAGCCGAACAGCGAACGCGAGCCGGCCTGATACTCGACGTTCGAATACGAGAGCCCGAGCACGAGATTGCCGAGCGTATAGTTGCCGGCCGCCGCGATGTGCTGGATCGCCTTCGCCGAGACATAGCCCGCATTCAGCGCAGACGTGCCGAAGCTGCCGGTCGATGCGGGATCGAAGCCGGTCGTCTGCTGCGCGTTGTCCATGCGCAAGTAGCCGAGCGATAGCGTGACCGGACCGGTCATATAACGGAGCGCGCCGCTGCAGGTCTGCCCTTTTCCAGTACTGCCCGCGATGCCGCCCAATGCATACATCGCACTCGCCTGCAAGCCGCCCCAGCTCGGAGACGTATAAACCAACGAGTTATTGATCCGCACGGTCGTATCGAGCCCGTCGATGTCACCCGGATGAGCGCCGGTTGCCCCCGTGAGCCACGAGCTACCGGTGAGCGGGCCGACGAACATGTAATAAGGCGTGTATTGGCGGCCTGCGGTCAACGTTCCGATCCGGTCGTTTTGGAGCCCCACGTAGGCCTGCCGATTGAACATCAAACCGGCCGAGGACAGCGCCCCGGTGTTGAGGTCGAAACCGTTCTGCAGATCGAAGATCGCTCGCGTTCCCCCGCCGAGATCCTCCTTGCCTTGCAGCCCGAACTTCGAGGCATAGAGATTTCCCTGCCGCAGATAGACGTTCGAATGGCCCCTCTGGTTGTTCACGTAGGCCACGCCGTCGTCCACTGCGCCGTAGAGCGTCACGCTGCTCTGCGCGAATGCGGGTGCGCATGCGAGTGCCGCGACTGCAGCCGCCAAGCGGCCGATTTGTGTGCTGTAAGTCTTCATCGAGCGTCTTCTCCGATCTCCAAGGGTCATCGCCGCGAGTTGCACTCGCGGTCTCTGTGATAAAGCGAATTGAAACCGGCCGGCTCGGCGTCGCGCCATCGCCGAGCGGCATGTTCGGCGGCGGCTATGTCGCGGCGTTGTCCCGGCGACGCCGCGCCTGGGCCGCCAGCCTCACCGCCGCATTGGGCGCCCCGTAGCCGTCGTATCCGCCGCGCCGTTCGACGATCTCGAGAAAGAAGCGGTGATCGAGGGTTTCGGTGTAGGCATGGATGAACTCGCCGCCGAGCTCGTCGCGGTCATACAACAAGTCATGCGCTTGCAATCGCGCGAGCAGCGATTCGGGCAGCGCATAGCGCGCTTCGAGGTCGTCGTAGTAGTTGCGCGGAATGTGCAAGAGCGGCAATCCCGCCGCCTTGAACTCGACCGCGGCGCGAAAAATGTCATCGGTGCCGAACGCGACGTGGTTGAGCCCCGACCCGTGATAGACGTGCACCGCTTCCGCGACCGCCGTATGGGGATCCACCGATGCGTTGAGCACGATGCGCAGCGAACGATCGCCGTTGCAAAACGCCCGCGAGCGCACGAGACCGTACGGATCGGGCACGAGCACGCCAGGCGAAGCGTGGAGGCCGAACACAGCCTTCAAGAACAACGTCCAGCTATCGAGCGCGCCCATCGGCAACGCCAGGCAAATGTGATCGATGCCCGTGAGCGGCCCTACCTCGTTCGGCCCGTCGATATCGGTCAACACGAAATCCGCTTCGAACAACGTCGGCTGCCCCGACGTTTCATTCACTAAGTAGTTAATACTGCCGTCCGGCGAGCGAACGGCGGGCACGACGCGCTCGTTGGGGCCGACGCGGCCCGAGAATGGCGCGTAGCCGAAGCCCGCCGCGCGCTCGAGCGTCAGTCGCGCATCGTCGAGACGAAATGCGGAGGCGCACAGCGACAGCCCGTGTTGCTGAAAAAACGCGCTGGCGAACGAATCCGGCTCCGCGTTCAGCACGATCGCGGCCGTGCCGTGCCGATAGAGCGTCACGTCTTTCGATCGATGCCGGCCCGCTCGCCGAAACCGCAGCTTGTCGAGCCATTCGACGAGCGGCTTGCGCGAGGCCTCATCGACGGCGAATTCGAGAAATTGCGTCGAGAGATGCGCGGGCGCGGGGGGCGGCGCGTAGAGCGGCAATGCACCGTCGTCGGAAGCGCCCGGGCTGCCCAACACTCCACGCGCTTGCTCTTCCAGCAGCAGGAGAGACCGATATCCGTCCGCAGCCGTCGCCGCGGGCGGCGCGCCGCGAAATCCGTCGTTGAAGATTTCTAGCGAGAGCGGGCCGCGATAGCCGCTCGCGACGACGCACGCGGCGAATTCGGCCAAACCGAATTCGCCTTGCCCCGGAAAGCAGCGATAGTGACGGCTCCATTCGAGCACATCCATGTCCATGCGCGGCGCGTCGGCAATCTGGACGAACCCGATCCGGTCGCCGGCAATCGCCTTGATGTCCTGCGGCGATTCGCCGAGCGACAGCGTATGGAAGCTGTCGAGCGCGAGCGTGAGGTTCGGCTGGTTCACGCGATCCACGAGCCGCCACGCGTGGCGATACGACTTGACGTGCCGGCCCCAAGCCAGCGCTTCGTAGCATGCCGTCACCCCGGCCGCTTGCGCATGCTGCGCCAGCACCGCGAGTTGATCGGCGATCAGCGCGTCGTCGCGGATCGTGTCCGCGGCCACGCTGCTGCAGACGAGCAAGCGATCGGTGCCGAGCGCATGCATCACTTCGAATTTGCGCTTCAGGCGCTCGACGTTGCGAGCAAGCCGTTCGGCATCGACGCCCTCGAAGTCGCGAAACGGCTGATAGAGCGCGATTCGGAGCCCCAGATCGTCGCAAATCCGCCGCACCTCGTCCGGCGTGCCGTCGTAGTAGAGCAGGTCGTTCTCGAAGATTTCGACGCATCGAAATCCGGCGGCCTGAATCGCCCGCAACTTTTCGACCAGCGTGCCGCTGATCGAAACCGTAGCGATCGAACGCTGCAGCGGTGCGTCGGCACAAGGGAAAGGGCGGTTCTGCATGGGCTTGGGTGTGGTGCTGGACGTTCCGCACTGTACGTGAACTAACTAGTTGGTACAAATTCGTGAAAACCCCAGAATGACTTTCGAAACGACTGGAAGCACACTTGCGTGCATTCGAGACGCCGCGGCAGTTGCTGCGCAGCGTTCGCTTAACAATGAATGCCATGGAGTCATTCTTATGACGTTTGCTTCGGTGCTGGTCCTGAACGGGCCGAATCTCAACTTGCTCGGCACGCGGGAACCGGCCATCTACGGCCGCGAGACGCTCGACGACGTCGCCCAGCGCTGCGCGCAGGCCGGCCAGCGGCTCGGGCTCGTGATCGACTTCAAGCAGTCGAACGCCGAGCATCAATTGATCGATTGGCTGCACGAGGCGCGCGAGCGCATCGACGGCGTCGTGATCAATCCCGCCGGATACACGCATACCTCGGTCGCGCTGGCCGACGCGCTGTCCGCCATCGCCAAGCCCGTGATCGAGGTTCACATCTCGAACGTGCACAAGCGCGAGGCGTTCCGGCATCACTCGTACGTTTCGCCCGTGGCCGAGGCGATCATCGTCGGCTGCGGTACGCAAGGCTATGTGCTGGCGCTCGAACGGATGGCGGTGCTGCTCAAGAAGGAAGCCACGCAATGAGCGCGGCATCGAATGTAAGGGGGCGCTCAATCGTCGTCGGGCTGATCGGCGCGGGCATCCAGGGATCGCTGAGCCCAGCCATGCACGAGCAAGAGGCTCGGCATCAAGGGCTTACCTACGTCTATCGGCGCATCGATCTCGAGGCACTCGGCCTCGATGCAGGTGCATTGCCGGAATTGCTCGTCGCTGCGCAGCGCATGGGCTTCGACGGTCTGAACATCACCTACCCGTGCAAACAAGCGGTGATTCCGCTGCTCGACGAGATGTCTTCCGACGCGCAAGCGTTGGGGGCCGTGAATACCGTGCTTTTCAAAGACGGCAAGCGAATCGGCTACAACACGGACTGGTCTGGGTTCAAGCGCTCGTTTGAACGAGGCCTGCCTGGTGCGTCGCTCGAGCGCGTCGTCCAACTCGGTGCCGGCGGCGCAGGCGCCGCGGTTGCAGATGCCGCATTGAGCCTCGGCGCGCAGCGCCTGACGCTGTTCGACGTCGATCAGGCGCGCTCGGCATCGCTCGCGGCTCAGTTGCAACAGCGCTTTCCGGAGGCCACGGTCGTCGCGGAAGGATCGCTCGCCGACGCCATGCGCGAGGCCACGGGCCTCATACACGCGACGCCGACGGGCATGGCCAAGCTTCCAGGCATGCCGTTGCCCGCCGAGTTGCTGCACAGCGGGCTCTGGGTCGCCGACGTCGTTTATTTCCCGATCCGCACCGCGCTCATCGAAGCGGCCGCACGAGTCGGCTGCCGCACGTTGAGCGGCGGCGGCATGGCCGTCTACCAAGCCGTAGACGCTTTTCGGATCTTCACGGGCGTAGAGCCCAATGCCGACCGCATGTTCGCCCATCTGCTGACGCTGCTCGAGAAATAGTTCGGGTTCGGCGCGGCACACATTCAACAACTCGACCATCGAGGTCGACAGGAGACACGAGACCATGGCACCTCCGATTTCCCCGCGCTCGCTGAGCACGGCGCCGCTTCAAGCGGCTTCGCAATCGTCAGCGGTTCCGCGCTCACGCGCCCGCTATCGGGTCCTCGGCCTCTTGGCCGCGGGCACGATGATCAACTATCTCGATCGGACGGTGCTCGGCATTGCCGCACCGCAACTGACGAAGGAGCTCGGCATCGATGCGGCGCTGATGGGGGTGATCTTTTCCGCGTTTTCATGGAGCTATGTCGTCTCGCAGATCCCAGGCGGCGTGTTTCTGGATCGCTTCGGCAGCAAGTTGACTTACTTCCTGGCCATGACGCTGTGGTCGCTGTGCACGTTGGCTCAGGGACTCGTGAATGGCGTTGGCGCTCTCTTCGCCTGCCGGCTCGGCCTCGGCGTGACCGAATCGCCGTGCTTTCCGACCAACAGCCGCATCGTCGCCACCTGGTTTCCGCAAACGGAGCGCGCATTCGCGACGGGGACTTATACCGTTGGCGAGTACATCGGCCTCGCGTTCTTCAGCCCACTGCTGTTCGCGCTGATGGGCGCGTTCGGGTGGCGCTCGCTGTTCTATGTGGTCGGGGCCGCCGGTGTCCTGTTCGGGCTCGTCTGGTGGCGCTTCTATCGCGAGCCGCTCGACCACCCGGCGGCCAACGACGCCGAACTTGCCTACATCGAGGCTGGAGGCGGCCTCACGCGGCACAGCCCGAGCGAGCGCGCGGACAAAGCGCCCAAGACCGATTGGCGCAACATCGGCCGGCTGCTGAAGCACCGCCAACTCACGGGCATTTGCCTCGGCCAATTCGCCGGCAACTCGACGCTCGTGTTCTTTTTGACGTGGTTCCCGACCTATCTGGCCACGGAGCGCCACATGGGATGGCTCAAGATCGGCTTCTTCGCGGTCATGCCTTTCATCGCGGCATCGGTCGGCGTGCTGTTCGGCGGTGCGCTTTCGGATTGGCTGCTGCGCCAAGGCAAGTCGGCTAACATCGCGCGCAAGCTGCCGATCATTGCCGGCCTGCTGCTCGCGTCGACGATCGTCCTTGCGAACTTCGTGCAGAGCAACGTCGCGGTGATCGCCATTCTGTCGCTCGCTTTCTTCGCCCAGGGCATGGCCGCGCTCGGCTGGACGCTCGTGTCCGACATCGCCCCGGACGGCATGCTCGGCTTGACGGGCGGGATTTTCAACGTCGCGGCCAATCTCGCCGGCATCATCACGCCGCTCGTCATCGGCCTGATCGTGGGGGCAACCGGCTCGTTCGTCTGGGCGCTCGCGTTCATCGGCGTCATCGCCTTGATCGGCGCGGCCTCGTATATCTTCATCGTCGGCGATATCAAGCGAATCGAACTGTAAGGCGCAGACGGATCATTGCGTCCGCGGGCCCCGCCCCGCGGACGTTTTGAAGCGAAACCGCCATGCTAGAATCGCGCGCATTCACTCTGGAAACGCAAGACGATATGGCAAGACCGGCGGCCTCGGCGAGTAGCGGTCGCGTCGGCACCGACGCACCACGCAAATACGATCCGGAAGAGACCAAGCGCAACATACTCGACGTGGCGACGGCCGAGTTCTCGGCGATGGGTCTAGCCGGCGCGCGCGTCGACGCCATTGCCGAGCGCACGCACACCACGAAGCGCATGCTCTATTACTACTTCGGCAGCAAGGAAGGGCTGTACGAAGCGGTGCTCGAAAAGGTGTACGGCGATATCCGCGCGCTCGAACAAGAGCTGCACGTCAGCGAGCTCGAGCCCGTCGAAGGCATGCGCAGGCTCGTCGAATTCACGTTCGATTATCACGATCGTCATCGCGACTTCGTTCGCCTCGTGACGATCGAGAACATTCACGGCGCGAAATACCTCGAACAGTTGAAGACGTTTCGAAGCCGCAACGCAAGCGTCATCGCCACGATCGAGGATTTACTGACGCGCGGCGTCGCATCGGAACAATTCCGGGAAGACATCGATCCGATCGACCTGCACCTCATGATCAGTTCGTTCTGTTTTCATCGCGTCAGCAACCGATCGACGTTCGGCACGGCGTTCGGGAGAGATCCGTCCCATCCGCGCCTGCGCGCCAAGCATCGAGAAATGATCGTCGATGCCATCTTGCGGTTCGTCTCGAACCTCGACTGATCCCGCCGAATCACGGCCGGCCGGCGGCTGAGCGCGCGCTCGCCAACGCGCCCAGATTGCCTTCGCCGAATCCGTGATGGCCGCTGCGCTGCACGACTTCGAAAAAGATTTCGCCGGGCCGGCGTTTGACGAACGTTTGGAAGAAGAGCCGCGGCACCCCGTCGGCGCCGATTTCGCCGTCGATCAAGATGCGGCGCGCGCGCAGCGCGTCGACGTCGACACCGTGGCCCGGCAGCCGGGCATCGATCCCATCGTAGTAGGCGCGCGGCGGCTCGATGAACTCCACGCCCTTGCCGGCGAGCGCGTCGGCGCACGCAAAAATGTCGTCGGTCGCGAGCGCGATGTGCTGCACCCCTTCGCCGGGATGATCGGGCAAGTAGGCGTGCATCTGCTCGGTGCGAGCCGTCCCCTCCTCATAGAGCGGGATGCGCACCTCGCCGTCAGGCGAGACCATCACACGCGAATCCGCCGAAACGTGACCGTCCGGATCGACCTCATGGATTTCGCGGAAATGCAGTAGGTCCCGGTAAAAGTCGAGCCACTCCTGCATGCGCCCCGCCCCGACCGTTTGCGTCATGTGATCGACGCGTCGCAGCCCCGTGCCCGTGTGGGCCAGGTCGGCCTGCGCCGTCGCGATATCGATGGGCCGAAAGTCGATGTCGAAGATCGAGATGTCGCCGACGCCGCCGCGCAGGCCACCGCGCCCGCGCCACCGATCGACGAAGTAGATGTGCGAATCGCCGATTCCTTGGATGGCCGGGATTTTCAGCTCGGATGCCCCCGTGCGCTCGCCTTCGAACGGCCAAGCGCCCAGGTCGATCGCGCGTTTGAACGCCCGCGAGGCCTGTTCGACGCGCATGCCGAGCGCACACACGCCCATTCCGTATTCTTGCGCGTACCGCGCCGCGAACGAATCCGGCTCGCCGTTCACGAGAAAATTCATGTCGCCTTGCCGGTAGAGCGTCACCGCCTTGCTCACGTGCCGCCCAATCGCCTTGAACCCGAGCTGCTCGAACCGGCGGCCGAGCTCGTCCGGCGCACGCGCGGCAAATTCGACGAATTCGAGGCCGGCCAAGCCGAGCGGATTGAGCGGGCCGGTGGCCGGCGCGGAAGCATCGGCGGAAAGTGAAGCGACGGGGCACATGCGAATCTCTCCGGGCAACTCGACTGTGCCGTAATTTTAACCAAACCGTTCATTCTGGGGCAGGCAAGCGAGGGGCTCGCCCCATCGAACGGCGTCGGGGCAAACCCGGAATCCGTGCGATGATCGCACACATTTGCGCGATCATCGCGCCGGACGCGCGCAGAGCGCATTGCGGGCAGGACGATGGCCGCCCTATGCTGCCATCACTGACTTGCGCCATGCGGACCGCCGAATGCCGGCCGGTCGGCGATGCCCAGCCATACGACGCTACCAAACGATACCCAACGATACCCATGACGGTACAACACAGTAGGAGACGCAGCATGACCCCTCACCTCGACACCGCGACCGCAGCGGGCCATCTCCAGCCGAAGACGCAGGCTCAGCGAGCCGCCATCGGCAGCTTCGTCGGCGCCGTCGTCGACTGGTACGATTTCCTGCTCTACGGCATCGTGGCCGCACTCGTCTTCAACGCCGCCTTCTTTCCGAAAATCAGTCCGACGATGGGCACGCTGGCCGCGTTCGCGACGTTCGGCGTCGGCTTTCTGTTTCGCCCGTTGGGCGGCATCGTGTTCGGCCACTATGGCGACCGGCTCGGGCGCAAGCGCATGCTCGTGCTGACGGTGATGCTGATGGGTCTTTCAACCGCCGCGATCGGCCTGTTGCCCACGTTCTCGACGATCGGCTGGTGGGCGCCCGTCCTGCTCGTGACGATGCGCGCGATACAAGGCTTCGCCGTGGGCGGCGAATGGGGCGGTGCCGCGCTGATGGCGGTCGAGAGCGCGCCGCGCGGCAACAAAGCGTTCTATAGCAGCGGCGTGCAGGTGGGCTACGGCGTCGGCCTCGTACTCGCCACGGGCTTCGTCTCGGCGCTGAGCCATGGGCTCGGCGACGCCGCGTTCCGCTCGTGGGGATGGCGCGTGCCGTTCGTGTTCAGCGTGGTCCTCGTCGCGATCGGTCTCTGGGTTCGTGCGAGCATGGACGAATCGCGGGAGTTCGTCGAGAAAGTCGAGCATCAGCATCGCAAGGTCAAGCTTCCCGTGATCGAAGCGCTCACTCGTCATCCGAAAGCGTTCGCGTACATCGTCGCATTGCGGCTCGCCGAATTGTTCTCCATGTACATCGTGACGGCGTTCGCACTGAGCTATTCGACGACCAACCTCGGCATGTCGCGCGATTTGTTCCTCAATATCGGGCTGCTCGTCGGCACAATCAGTTGCCTGACGATCCCCTGCTTCGCCTGGCTCGCGGACCGCTTCGGTCTCAAGCGGATCTATGTCACCGGTGCCGCGATCGGTCTCGCGTGCGCGGTGCCGTTCTTCATCGCGCTCGAAGCGCGCGCGACGGTTTGGATCGTCGTGTTCTCGGTCATGTTGGCGAACATCGCGCACGACATGGTCGTCAGCGTGCAGCAGCCGCTCTTCACCGAACTGTTCGGTGCCGAGTATCGCTATAGCGGCGCAGGCGTCGGATACCAATTCGCGAGCGTGGTGGGCGGCGGCTTCACCCCGTTCATCGCCGTGGCGCTCACGAGCTTCGCCGGCGGCTCGTGGCATCTCGTGGCGGGCTATCTGGCGATCGGCTGCCTGCTTTCGCTCGTCGTCGGCATGCGAATCAAACCGGAATGACCCACCGGCGAGCCGCCTCGTTCGTGTCTCCCGGATTGGGCGGCGGCAGCGGCAAGCGAAGGTGGAGGTGAAGGTGAAAGCGAAGGCGAAAATGAAACCGAAATCGACATGAATAAGCCTTCCCTCGACAAGCGCGATTGGATCGCAGGTCTGGAAAAGGGGCTTGCGATCCTCGAGGCGTTCGACAACGAGCACTCGCGCATGACGCCTACGCAAGCTGCGGCGCGCACCGGGTTGTCGCGCACCGCAGCGCGCCGTTACTTGTTGACGCTCGAATCGCTCGGCTACGTCTACACGGACGGGCGGCTGTTCGGCCTGACGCCGCGCGTGCTGCGCGTCGGATGGTCCTACTTCGATTCGGCCCGGCTACCGCGGACCGTTCAGCCGTACCTGCAGCAGATCAGCGCATCGATCAACGAATCGGTGTACGTCAGTGTGCTCGACGACTGGGAACTCGTCGTGATCGCGCGAAACGGCGTTTCGCGCGTCATGACCACGGGGTTCGTGCTAGGCGCGCGCGTGCCGGCGCCGCTGATTTCGCCGGGCGTCGTACTGCTCGCTTACAAGCAAGATCAGGACGCCGTCTCCACCTGGCTCAAAAACGTCGAGCTTGCACCCTATACACCGCACACGCTGACGAGCAAGACGCGCCTTTTGGAAAAGATCGAGCAGGCCCGCGCCGATGGATATGTGTTGGTCGAGCAGCAGTTGCAAGTCGGCGTGCGCGGCATCGCCGTTCCGCTCAGAAATCGGCACGGCGAGGTCGTCGCCGCGCTCAGCACGAACATGCCGATCAAGAACGAAAGCGCCGATGCCGCGTTGAAGCGCGTGTTGCCCGCTCTACAGGAAGCGGCCGTCGCGATGTTGAATGTGCTTTGAGCCGGAACTGAAGAGCAGCGGCACTATCGGCCGCGTCGTTTTAGAACTGATGCAGCATGCCGAGTCGGAACATCAATTGGCGGTTGGTCGTGGATGCGTCGGCGATCGAGAAGTCGAAGATATCGGCTCTGTTGGCATCGCCGGCCGCCTGCTGGAGGCCTGCCATCGCGTAGAACGACGTCCGCTTGGACACGGCATAGCTGCCCATCAGCGAGACTTGGTGGTATTTCGGCTTCGCCCCGTTGTAGTCAGCCTTGCCGTCGGTATAGGCATAGGCCGCGCCGAGCGTCGCGGCCGGCGTGACCTTGTACTGCCCCCACACCTCGTAGTTGCTGAACGTCACCGAACTCGTCGTGCCGTTCGCATCCTCGAACTTCGTGTTCGTGTAATCGGCACCCACCGTGGCCGGTCCGAAGGCATAGTCCGCGCCGATACCCATGATGCGCTCGTTGTGGGGATTGCCTACATAGCTGAACGGTCCGCTCGCGCCGATGGCCGAACCGGTGGTATTGCCGATGAAGTCGCCGTCCGCGAAACGGGCCGCCGGATTCTTCGCGTAGAAATAGGCCGCGCCCGCATTGAACCCGCCGTGCGAATAGGCCGCGCCCAGACTCCACATGCCGGTGGTGCCTACGCCGGGCGCGTTCGAATTCGTGAATGAATACATGCCGCCGAACGTGAAGCCGCCGATCGACGGGCTCGCGTATTTGACGGCGTTGTCGACGCGGAACGAGTTGTCCGTGTTGTCGATGTCGCCGCCGCGTACGAACGGCCCGCCGAATTTGCCCACGGCCGTCACGGGCTGAACGTAATCGACGACGGAGTCGTACTGGCGCCCCAAGGTCACGGTTCCGAGGTTTATTTTCGAAAGGCCGATGTATGCCTGACGTCCGAACTCCCTGCCGCCTTGACGCATCTGCCCGTTTTCGAGACTGAATCCGGCTTCGAGCTTGAAGATCGCGCTCAAGCCGCCGCCCAGATCCTCGCTGCCCTTCAGGCCCCAGCGGCTGCCGTACATGCCGTCGTAGGTGCCGTCGCGCATCCGCACCAAATGTTGGCCGCCGCTATTGTTGACGTAATCAATGCCTTCATCGATCACGCCGTAGAGCGTCACCGACGATTGCGCGGCAGCAATGCCGGGAAGAAAGCATCCGGCGAAAATGCTACTTAGGAGTACGAATTTATTTCCACGGTCTAATTTCATTGAAGTCTCCAAATCCTCAATCGGTTTTTTCTAGTTCCACTTGCAACGCCACTGCGAACTGCCACCCACATCACGCAATGTCTGCCGCCTCCCGGCAGTCAAACGGCGAGGCACAAATACTTGATCACGACATAGTCGTCGATGCCGTAATGCGACCCCTCCCGGCCGAGCCCCGATTGCTTGACCCCGCCGAACGGCGCGACTTCGTTGGAAATAAGCCCCGTGTTGATCCCCACCATTCCGTATTCGGCGGTGGCCGAGTCGAAAACTTCCAATGTTGCGCCCGATTCGGCAGCTCGCCATTCGCCGCCGATATAGGCATGGTGCCTCAATAACGAGGGGTCCTTCAATGCTTGCTCGAGATCCATGAAAGGTCTTTGCTTCAGTGAAAATTTTGAACTTCAGAACGTCGCATAGCCTGCCGATTCGTTCGGCTCACTCGGTTCACTCGGCGGCCTCGGCACGTTCGATGTCTGGTGCTCGCGACCGGGCTGCAATAGCTGCCCGGCGATCACAGCCACACGCGCCACGTGGGCCGTCGCCGCATCGCGGGCGCGCCTCGGGTCGCGGCAGCGGATCGCCTCGAGTATCAGGTTCATTTCAGCGACGGCTTGCCGGCCGCGATCCTCGGACGCGATCGTCATCGCGCGTAGCCGGTTGATTCGCGCGTTCAGCGTCTGGACGATTTCCCAAGCGACGTTCCGGTCTCCGCCATGGAACATCCCCTCGTAGAACGTCGTCGTCCATTCCCGGACAGCCTGGTGATCACGCTCGTCGAACGCGCGCTCGATGCGTGCGATGCACTCGGCAAGCCGCGACACGACGGCTTCGCCTGCATGCTGCGCGCAAGCCATCGCGGCGTCCCCTTCGAGCAAGGCGCGGATCTCGTAGATTTGCGCAGCCGTTTGCGCATCGATCACGGCGACGATCGGCCCTTGGTTCGGAATCGAATCGACGAGTCCTTCCGCCTCGAGGTGCCGCAGCACCTCGCGCACCACGGTGCGGCTCACGCCGAGCCCCTCGCACAGGGAACGCTCGACGAGGCGTTCGCCGGGCAGGAAATGCGCGTCGAGAATGGCTGTGCGCACCTTCTCCAATGCGAGTTCGCGCAGCGTCGTCGTACGGCGCTCGACTTTCAGGGAGGGCTGTGCGTCGCTCATATCGATCTCTTCACGCCCCGGCGAACAATCGCACGTCGCGCGCATCCCATTCGACGAATGCTTGCGTCCCGATCGACAGCCCGCTGTCATGGCGTTGGGCCGCCGGCATTCGAATCGAAATTTCCTGCTGCCACGGCGTGGCTACCGCGTAATGCATCGCATCGCCGAGATACGTGATGTCGCGCACGGTGACGGGCAATCCCGTCTCGCCGTTCGCGCTCTGCAATGCGCGAATGCGCATCTGCTCGGGACGAATCATCAGCGCGCCGGCGTCGCCTGCCGTCAATGCGGGACCTTGAGCCGCGGCCGCAACGGCATGGCCGTTCGGAAAGATGCCGCTCATGCCGCCCTCGCCGTTCGCGGTGACTTTCACCGGCAGGAAATTCGAATTGCCGATGAAGCTCGCCACGAAGCGCGAGGCCGGGTTGGCATACAGCTCTTCGCCGGTGCCGACCTGCTCGATGCTGCCCTTGTTGAACACGGCGATGCGATCCGACAGGCGCAGCGCCTCTTCCTGATCGTGCGTCACGTACAGGATCGTCACGCCCGTCTCCTGATGGATGCGGCGCAGCTCGAGCTGAATCTCCTCGCGCAGCTTCTTGTCCAGCGCGGAGAGCGGTTCGTCCATCAGCAACACGGGCGGATCGTAGGCGAGCGCTCGCGCAATGGCGACGCGCTGCTGCTGGCCGCCCGACAACTGGGCCGGCATTCGATCGCGGCACTCGGCCAGATGCACGAGCGCCAACATCTGGTCGACCTTCGCCTTGATCTCCGCATCGGGACGTCGGCGCACGCGAAGCGGAAAGGCGACGTTTTCGCCGACGCTCAGGTGCGGAAACAGCGTGTAGCGCTGAAACACCATGCCGATGTTGCGCTTGTTCGGCGCCACCGAGAGCAGCGGCTTGCCGTCGAGCAAAACGCGTCCTTCGGTCGGTTCTTGGAAGCCCGCGACGATGTAGAGCGTCGTGCTCTTGCCCGAACCGGACGGCCCGAGGAACGTCATGAATTCCCCCTTGCGCACGTCCAACGAGACCTGATCGATCGCAACGACGTCGTCGTACGTCTTGCGCAAGCGCTGAATTTGCAGAAATGCAGCAGTCATGGCTGATTCACCTCTTTCATCGGGCGCGACGCAAGAGCGCGCCCGCCACCATCAATACCGTCGTCAAGCCCACGAGCAGCGAGGACGCTGCCGCGACCACCGGCGTCAAGTCTTGCCGCAGGGTCGTCCAAATCCGCACCGGCAGCGTTTGCAACGTCGGGCTCGCCATGAAGATCGACACCACGACCTCGTCCCACGACGCGAGGAACGAGAAGATGGCTGCCGCGAAGAGACCGAGCCTGATCGCGGGCAGTGTCACGCGTAGCTTCACTTCTAGCGGGGATGCGCCGCAAACGAGTGCGGCATCTTCGAGCGCCGTATCGAAACTCACGAGCGAGTTGCTGATGGAAATGATCGAAAACGGCAGCGCGATGATCAGATGGCCGATCACGAAACCCACCATCGTGCCGTTCAGGCCGATGCGTAACGTAAAGGCGTACAACGCGACCGCGAGCACGACGACGGGCAACACCATCGGCGTCAGGAAGAACGCCTGCACCGCGCCACGCCCGCGGAACTTGCCGCGCACGAGAGCGAGCGAGGCGAGCAGACCGATCAGGACCGAGAAGAACGTGACGATCAGTGCGAGCTCGGTGCTCGTCAACAGCGAGTCGAGCCAGCCTGGGTCCGTGAAGAGCTGGCGATACCATTGAAGCGTCCAGCCCGGCGGCGGAAAAATCAGCCATTGCGAATCGCCGAACGAAAGCGCGACGATGAACGCGATCGGCAGCAGCAGGAACAGTGCGACGGCACCGCCCACCGTCATCAGCGCCCAGCGCAGCGCGCCTAGGCGGTCGAAGTCTAGAAGCATGTTGGCCTCCTGCCGGGCCGGGGGGCAGCGAACATAAGTGAGCGTGGGGGCTGTTCCATCTCAACTACCTCCTAAACTTGCGCGCGCACCGCCGGTGAATCGAAGTTGCAGTGCGTACAACGACAGCGTCACGGCCAGCAGCACGAATGCGGCCGCACCCGCGAGGCCCCAATTCAACAGTTCCTGCACGAGCTGCGCGATCAGTTCGGCAAGCATCATGTACGAAGGGCCACCCAGCAGCGCCGGCGTGACGAAATAGCCGAGCGCCATGACGAATACCATCAGCGCCCCTGAAGCGATGCCGGGCATCGCGAGCGGTACCAGCACACGCCAGAACGCTTGCCAGCGGCTCGCCCCGCAGATCGCCGCCGCCCGCAGCGTCGACGCGTCGATGCTGCGCAACGTCGCATGCAGCGGCATGACGAGGAACGGCAGCATGATGTAAGTCATGCCGATCGTCACACCGATGAGGTTGTTGACGAGCGCCAGCGGCTCGTGAATGAGGCCGAGCGCCATCAGCAACCGGTTGATCGGTCCGGTCGCTTGCAGCAGCACCATCCAGGCGAACGTGCGCGCCAGCAAATTGGTCCACATCGACAGCAGCAAAATGGCGAACAACAGCGAACTCACCTTGCGCGGTGCGATCGCGAGCAGCCACGCCGTCGGAAAGCCGATCGCGACGGTCACCGCCGTCACGACAGTGGCCACGAGAAACGTATTGCCGAAGACGCGCAAATACGTCGTCGAACCGAGCAGTTGCGCATAGTTCTGCAAGCCCGGCGCAGGCTCGAGCACGCTGCGCAAAAGCAACGACAGCACGGGCAGCAGAAAGAAGACCGTAAGCAGCAACAACGCCGGCGCGAGCAGCCGCAAACTGCGCCAATCGCGCCGGCGACGCGGTAGCCGCGCCGCCGGATGCGCGACGGAACTCATTACGTTAGGCATGGTGACTCCCGATACGAACGGTGCAGCACGGGGCCATCGGGGATGCGACGGCCCACAGCCTCGCGAAAGGCTTACTTCGATTGCCAGGCGTACCAGCGCTTCGCAATCTCGTCGCGATGTTCCGCCCAATACTTCATGTCGAGGTTGATCTGGGACGACTTGTACTGATCGGGCAGCGTTTTGGCGACGGCGGCCGGCATCAACGACGGCGATTTCACGTTGATCGGCGCATACCCCGTATCCGCGGCGAACTTCGCCTGCGCGTCGGCACTCGTTGCCGCGGCGAGATACTTCATCGCTTCGGCACGATGCTTGGCCCCCTTAGGAATCACGAGCATGTCGGCAGCCGTCAGGTTTTGCGTCCAAGAGATGCCGACGGGCACGCCCGTCTGTTCGAGCGCATGCAGACGTCCATTCCAGAACATGCCGATCGGCGCTTCGCCCGATGCGAGCAACTGCTGCGATTGCGCGCCGCCGCTCCACCAAACGATGTCGCTTTTGATCGTGTCCAGCTTTTTGAACGCTCGATCGAGATCGAGCGGATAGAGCTTGTTGGGCGGCACACCGTCGGCCAACAGCGCGATTTCCAACACGCCGGGCGCCGACCATTTATAGAGCGTGCGCTTACCGGGGAAACGCTTCGTATCGAACAGATCGCCCCAGCTCGAGGGCTGCGCGCCCTTGAACGACGACTTGTTGAACCCGAGGACGAACGAGTAGTAGAAGCTGCCGACCGCATCGGCCGATGCAAACCGCGGATCGAGCTCGTCCTTCTTGACGACCGAATAGTCGATCGGCTCGATCAGCCCGGCCTTTTGCGCGGCATAGGCGAAATCGCCTTCGACGTCGACGACGTCCCAGGTCACGTTGCCGCTGTCGACCATCGCCTTGAGCTTGCCGTAGTCGGTCGGGCCGTCCATCATCACGTTGATGCCCGTCGCCTTCGTGAAAGGCTTGGCCCAGTCCTTGTCCTGCGACGATTGCGTCGTGCCGCCCCAACTCGTAAAGACGATCGAATCCGCCGCTTGCGCGCCGGCTGACGCCAACGCCGTTGCGCATATTCCAATCAGCGCTGCCTTCCGAAAAATGCCTCTGCCGTTCATGCTTCGTCTCCTAGATAGCTTTTCAATCACCGCGCCGCGATCGCAGCGAACGCATTGCCCCGGATTCATTTGAGCGGCGAGAAAGCAGCCGGCCTCATGATCTTGTTCTCCATCTCTTCCATCAGCGCTTGAATCTTCGGTGCGAAGATTCGCCAAGCCGGGTCTTCGGCGAGCGCCGCGCGTCGGCGCTCGCGTTCGTCCAAGCTCGGATAGGCCCAGATATGAACGATCTGGTTCAACGGGCCGATTTCCGAGTGAAAGTACCCAACCAATTGGCCCAAGTACCGCTTCTGCAGCGCGATGCCTTCCTCCTCCACGAGCTTCAGATAGGCGGGCACCGCGCCCGTCTTGATGCGGTACGTGCGAATTTCGTAGAACATGCCGATTCCCCTTCTCTGCGAGCGCCTGCGTGAATGATTCGCCTTCGATGCCTGAGCTTCGTTTGCTCAACGCATCACGAACGGATCGGCGATGGGCTCGTCCGACGTGCGAATCCAGACGGACTTGGTCCGCGTGTACTCGAGCACGGCCTCGAGGCCGCCTTCACGGCCAAGACCGCTCAAGCCATAGCCGCCGAACGGCACGATCGGCGACACGGCTCGATAGGTATTGACCCAGACGATGCCGGCGTGCAGCGCACGCGTAAGCCGATGCGCACGCGTCAAATCGCGCGTGAACACACCCGAAGCAAGACCATATTTCGTATCGTTCGCGAGCGCGACGGCGTCGGCCTCCGTATCGAACGTAACGACACTGAGCACCGGTCCGAACAATTCCTCCATCACGCTGGGTACTTTTGCGTTCGGACAATCGACGATCGTGGGAAGGAAGTAGTGGCCCGCCACCGATCCTTCCGGCTGCGATCCGCCGGTGACGACGCGGCCGCCCGCTTCGATGCTTGCGGCCAATACGCGCTGGATATGCTCCAGTTGGCGCCGGGTCGCGAGCGGCCCCATTTCGGTTGCCGTGTCTTGGGGATCGCCGATGCGGATCGCGCGCGCCCGCGCGATCAAGCGCGCTAAAAGCCCATCATGAATACCGCGCTGCACGATGAGACGCGAGCCGGCGACGCAGCTTTGGCCCGTCGCCGCGAATATCCCTGCGATCACGGCATTGCAGGTGCTTTCGATATCGGCGTCGTCGAAAACGACCACGGGCGACTTGCCTCCGAGTTCGAGCGACATCGCCGCGAGGTTCTCGGCCGAGTTGCGCACGACGTGACGCGCCGTCTCCGGGCCACCCGTGAATGCGATGCGCGAGATGAGCGGATGACTCGTCAACACGCGGCCGCAATCGTGGCCGTTGCCCGTCACGATATTGACGACGCCTTTCGGAAAGCCGGCTTCATGCACGAGGCGCGCGAATTCGAGCAAAGGCGCGGGGCCATCTTCGGACGCCTTGAGCACGACCGTGCAGCCTGCGGCGAGTGCGGGGCCGACTTTCACGGCCGACAGAAATAGCTGCGAGTTCCACGGCACGATGGCCGCGACGACGCCCACCGGTTCGCGCCGCAACGTCACTTCCATATCAGGCTTGTCGACGGGCAGCCATGCGCCTTGAATCTTGTCCGCGACACCGGCGTAATAGCGGTAATACTCGGCGACATAACCGATCTGACTGCGGGTTTCGCGGATGATCTTGCCCGTATCCCGCGTTTCGAGTTCGGCAAGACGCGGCGCATCGCGTTCGATCAATTCGGCGAGCCGATACAACAGCTTGCCGCGCGCGCTGGCGGTAAGATCGGCCCACCCCGGCTCACTCAATGCGCGATGCGCCGCGCGCACCGCACGGTCGACGTCGTCCGCGCCGGCGGCCGGCATGCGCGCCCACACCGCGCCGTTGGACGGATCGACACTGTCGAATTCGCTGGCGGCATGTTCGAACGCACCGTCGATGTACTGCTGAAATCGTTGCAACATTTGCAGCCGCTCCCTGCGTGAAATTAGCCGAAAGCCTCGATGTCGATGTCGATGTCAACGCTTGGCGAACGCCGGCATCACTTCGGCGATGAACAGCTCGACCGATCTGCGCTTGCGCTCGTAGCTCATATGGCTATCGAGCCAGAAGCTGTACTGGTCGTAGCCCAGTTCTTCGTAGCGCTTCAAGCGTTCGATGACCTGCTTCGGCTCGCCGATGACGAGGTTCTTGCGAATGTTCTCGGGCGAGTACTGCGGGAACATGTCGACGTCGGCATCGGTGAGCGGCTCGATGAACCCTTGCTCGATCGGGCGTTCGTTCTTGAACCACTTGCTGAAGTAGCGATAAAAGCGTGCAAGATCTTCGACTGCGGCATCGACTTCCGTTGCGTTCGCGCCGACGAACGTATGCATCAGCATCATCACCTCGGGCCGCGGCACTTGCGGATTGGCGGCGCATGCGGCGTTGAAGCGCTCCATGAGACTCGCCACTTCCGCATCGCCCGCGGCCAGCGACGTCACCTGCACGTTGCAGCCGTTGGCGACGGCGAACGCATGCGAATTCGGATCGCGCGCGGCGAGCCACATCGGCGGATGCGGCAGCTGGATCGGGCGCGGCACCGGCGTCGAGGCAGGCCAAGACCAAAACTCGCCCTGGTGCGCGTAATCGCCCTTGAAGAGTCGACGCAGCGCCGGCACGAGTTCGCGCATCCGCGCGCCCGCGCTCATCGCATCGAGCCCCGGCAATAGGCGCTCGTACTCGAACGAATAAGCGCCGCGCGCGATGCCGAGATCGAGCCGGCCGTTACTGGCCACGTCGACCATGCCCGCTTCGCCGGCCAGTGCGATCGGATGCCAGAACGGCGCGATCACGGTGCCGGTGCCAAGGCGAATGCGCTCTGTCTTCGCGGCGAGGTACGACAGATTGACGAACGGATTCGGCGCGATCGTGAATTCCATCGCATGGTGCTCGCCGATCCACGCCGTTTCGAAGCCGCCGCGCTCGGCAAGTTGCACGAGCTCCGTCATTTGGTCGAACAGTTCCCGATGCGACGTGCTCGTGTCGTATCGCTCCATATGCAGGAACAACGAAAACTTCATGATGGTTCATCTCCTATCGCAACCGCGCAGTGGGCTTAGTTCGCAGTGGGCTTACGTACCGCGGAACGCCGTTCGCCGCGCGTGGGTGTTCAGTGAGCCGGCGCGAGCGGTTGCACCGTGCCGGTCTCCGTATCGCCTACATAGATGCCGAATGCATCCTCGCTGCGCTCGCGCACGTAGCGCTGAAGCATCGAGCGCACGGCGTCGTCGGGAATCGCGTCCCACGGTATCTGCGGCAACGGGACGATTCGGATCGGGCCGCCCGACTGCGGCGAGATGTCGTTCTTCACGCGCCCGCGGTAGTAAATCTGCACGCCCGGCGCGGGGCCGCTGCCCGCTTCGAAAACCGCGAAAAGAAAGTCCAGATGCACTTTGAGCCCCAGCTTGCTAAGCACACCGAGCAAACTCGCGGCGTCGCTTTCCGGTTCGAGCCTCGCACCCGTCGGCAACTGCAACCCGTGAGCGGTTTCGAGCAGCACGAGGCCGTCGCGATGCTCGAGGATCGCGCCGACGTGCGCGCGAGGCCCCGCCGCGGCCAATGCATCGAGCGACAGGCTGAAGTTCACGTAAGCGCCGCGGCAATAGCCGAGCGGCGACGACGCCGTATGAATGAAGTCTAGGACGCGACCGATCAAAATGATGTGGTCGCCCGCATCGACGACTTCATGCGTCGCGCAATCGAAGCTTGCGGCGGCGCCGTCCATCACCGGCGCGCCCGTGACGCGCTTGTGCCAGGCCACTTGCGAGAACTTGTCCGCGGCCTTCGAGGCGAAAACGCCCGACACTGCCTTCTGGTCTTCGGCGAGAACGCTGATCGCGAAATGATTCGTCTGCGAAAACACCGCGTAGCTCGATGCCGTCTTCGCGATGCAAACGAGGATCAACGGCGGATCGAGCGAAACCGACGTAAACGAATTCGCCGTGAAGCCGCGCGGCGAACCGTCGGGCTGGATCGTCGTCACGACCGTCACGCCCGTCACGAACGCGCCGAGTGCGCGGCGAAATTCGGCGGTATCGATCGTGCGTTCTTGAATCGTCTCAGTCATGGTGGCATCCTCCGGCGTCGCCATCTCGGTCGCCCACCGTGCTCACGGTCGACGCGCTCCGCAAAAATTCGAGCAACCGGTCGTTCACTTGCGCCGGGTTGGTCAGGTTCATCATGTGGCGCTCGTTGGCGATGATGTCTGCGCGGCCGTGCGGCGCGGCAGCCGCCATCGCCAGCGACATCGCCGGATTCGAGTTCGCATCGCATTCGCCCGTCAGGAACAACGCAGGCACCGCGAGGCGCGATAACCGGCCGACATGGGCATCGTCGGAGCGAGCGAACAATCGATAGGTGCGTGCATAGCCGACGGGATCGACGGTCGACAGCAGTTCGCGCACGGCCTCGGCCGCCTTCGTCAAATGACCGGGGACGGGATCGCCGAACCAGCGTTCGAGCGTCGCATCGATGCCGGCCGCGGCCGGTGCATCGTTCAACGTGGCGGCGCGGTTCATGACCGCTTCGCGCTGGCCGGGCGTGCGCTCGTACACCGCGTTCAATGCGACGACGCTGCGGGTCCGGCCAGGGCGCGTCAATGCGAATTCCAGCGCGATCAGCGCGCCCATCGAATGACCGACGACGTGCGCGCGCTCGATCCGCAACGCATCGAGCAGGCGTTCCAGTTGCGAGGCGTATTCGTCGAGCGTCGGCGCGGCCGACGGCAGCGCGCTGCCGCCATGACCGAGCATGTCATAGGCGACGACGCGATAGTGCGCGGTCAATGCGCCGATCTGTGGCGACCAGACGCTGTGGTTCATGCCGACGCCGTGGATCAGCACTACCGTCTCGCGTGCGTCGCCCGCCTGCGGCGCGTAGACGCTATAGCGCGTGCCGGCGGCATCGCCGCTCGTCGCGTCGCGGCCCAGCGAGCGCTCAGGCTTCATTGGACTCGAGCTCCTTCAAGTCCTGATAGCGATCGCCGATGCGGTGATGCGGCCGCCCGCCGATCGATGCGCCGAGCGCGACCACGAGCTCGTCGGGCGCGGGGGCATCGACGATCGAGAACTGCACCGTCAAATAGTGCGAACGCATTCCTTCGTCGTGCTTGTGCATCAGCGGGATCGAGATCGGGCAGTTGGGGCCGCCGCGCACGTTCGTGAACGCCAGATAGCTCTTGGCGCCCACCGCCTGCCGATAGTGATTGCCGAAGCGCAGCGTATGGATCAGCGCGGAAGCGTGCTCGAGTTCGCCCGACGTGCCGACGATCGCGGCCTTGCCATAGCCTTCGACGGCCTCGCCCGAACCCGCGACGCGCAGAATCTCGCCCGTCAGCAATTCGCCCAATTGGGGCGCCAGGCCGTGAATCTCGGGCTTCAAGTCCTCGACGAAGTCACGCCCCGCCCACGGATTGCGAAGCACGGCAGCGGCCGCGAACAGCTTCAGAGGACGGGGGGCGGCCTTACCGCCTTCGATGAACGTGTCCTCGAGATACGTGACCAGTTTGCGCACTTCCAGCTTCATAACAGTTCTCCTGACCCGGCGCAGCGCCGCGGATGCCATCGGTTGAGATTATGGTATACCAGCTTATGGCGCACAAAGAGGCGGAGATATTATGGAATACCATGATAGAGTGAACGCCTCGCCTGGCATGCTTCTGGCGTTTGCGGTGCGGGCCGTGGCTCCGGGAAACGGCCCCATCGCCGGCAACGCATGGCGGGCGGGCCGAGATCGTCGATAATACGGAATGCCAACATGCCGCCCGATGGGCCGGCACAGGCGAACAACGGCTCGCCCACCCTTCTTACGCCATGTCAGACCTCAAAATAGACCGAACGGCCAAGACGCTCAGAGAACTCACGCTCGATAAACTCCGCGGTGCGATCGTGCAAGGCTATTTCAAGCCGGGTGCGCGCCTGGTCGAGCGAACGCTGTGCGACGAACTAGGGGTAAGCCGCACCGTCGTGCGAGAAGTGTTGCGGCATTTGGAAACGGAAGGTCTGGTTGAGATCGTCGCGCGCCAGGGGCCGATCGTCGCGCGGCTGGACCCGAGCCAGGTCGGTGAGATATACGAGTTGCGCAGTTTGCTCGAAGCGCACGCGGCGCAAGCGTGCGCCGAACGGGCGACGCCGGAGTTGATCGCGCGGTTGCGCGCGATCCGCAGAGAGATAGAAGGCGCGTTTGCGGAGGGCGACGTGCCGCGCGTGCTCGAGCATACCGAAGCGTTCTACGATGCGATGTTCAATGGCGCGGGCAAAGTGGTCTCGCTGAGCGTCGTGAAATCGCTGAACGCACGGATCAATCGGCTGCGCGCGATGACGATCGCCACGCCGGGCCGCAGCGAGGAGTCGAATCGAGAAATGAATGCGCTGCTCGATGCAATCGAGCGCGGCGACGGGGAGACGGCGGCCGCGGCATCGCGGGCACATATCAAACGCACTTCGGAGCTCGCGCTGCGCGTGCTCGCCGAACAGCGCTAGTGCGATCGTGCGTCCCGCAATCGTTGTTCGTGCACTCGCTCCTCCCTCAACCGCGCCTCGTGCACTCGCTCGTCGTGCACCCGCTCATCGCGAATTCGTTCTTCGTGGATTCGTTCATCTCGCAGTTGCTGCGCCTGTAATCGCTCGGCGCGCAGCCGCTGCTCTCGCAATCTTTTGTCTCGCAATGCCTGTTCGGAGCGCCGCTGCCGCGCGTCGGACCATGCTTTTTCTTGCACGGAGTCCTTGCACGGCACCTGCTGCTGGGTAACCGCTGGAAGTCCTTGCACGGCCCGATTGCAATCGATGGCATCGCTGCCGCTCATGGAAATCTGCGGCTGCTCCGAAGGCCCGATGACGGTGGCTGCCGACGCAGGAAGTGGCGTCAATGCATAGGCAGCAACGAGTGCCAATATGGATACCGTCTTGCCGCTAAAAGTTTGGAAATGCATTTTTACCTTGCTCGCACTATGTGGCGATGCGTGTAGCGATGGGGCCTGCCGAATGATTAGCAATGAAATGCTCGGTCAAAGTAATCGTCTCGCGTGCCGCAAGGTGGTCAACCGGCGCAAAAGTGCATCGATACGCGAAGCCATCGCGTACACGCACTTGATAAGGCATTCGAAGCATTGGGACCAACGTGCGCCCTTGAGGCGCAAACGCCAGTGGGCGACGTTTGGGATCGGTCCTTTCGAGTGGGCCCCTCTGCTCTCAAACAGCCAGCAACGCCAACTCCTGAGCCCCCTCGCGCAACACCGGCAGGATGCGGCTCTCCATTTCCGCAATCGATAGGCGAGCCGCCTGCACGCCGACGTTGAGCGCGGCGATCGCTCTTCCCTCGGTGCCGTAGATCGGCACCGCGATCGACCGAAGCCCGATCTCCAGTTCCTGGTCGACGAGCGCATATCCATTCGCCCGCACGGACGCGAGCGTATCGCGCAAACCGTCCCGCGAGACGATCGTGCGCGGCGTGTATTGAATGAATTTCGCACGATCGAAATACGCATCGAGCACTTCGGCGCTGCAATGCGCGAGCAGCACGCGGCCCATCGACGTGCAGAAAGCCGGGAGCCGGGTGCCGACGTGAATGTCGATCGACATGATGCGCGATATCGGCGCTCGCGCGATGTAGAGAATCTCGTCGCCGTCGAGAATCGCAACCGACGCCGATTCGTTGAGCGTGCTGCTGATATGACGCAACACGGGCTGTGCTGCATTCGCGAGCGGAGTCCCCGCGAGATACGCATGGCCGAGTTTCAACACGCGCGGCCGCAGCGAAAACAGCCGGTTCTCGTCCTCGGCGACGAACCCGAGCTTGGCCAACGTATAGAGGCAACGCCGGACGGCGGCGCGCGGAATGTCCGTCCGCTGGCTGATTTGAGAAGTCGTCAATACGCGTCGCTCTTGCGAGAAGGCTTGCAGCACCGCCAACCCTCGCTCGAGCGACGTCATGAAGTTCGGATCGCCGGCCGAGGCAGCCTCCGGTGCTTGGTCGTTTTCCTGTTCGACGCGCGCTGCCGGCATGTGCTCTTGCGCTTCCGCTTCCGCTTCCGCTTTCATTGCCGCTTCCGGTGCGCGACGATCGCTCGTTCTTGCCATTTTTTCCTCTGAGGATTACCCAAGGTGTCCATGCATCGTTGTTCGATGATCGCACAGTATTCTGTTAATCGCACTTGACGGTCAAGTTGGGCGTCTCCAAGATTGAGCAATCGAACGCCATCGCTTGCTCGCGTGGCGGCACACCGTCAAACCCGTATTCACGCTCACAGCAAGGATTCTCGATGGAAAACGCCTTCATTTGCGATGCGATCAGGACACCTATCGGACGTTACGGCGGCGCACTGGCAGTCGTCCGCACCGATGACCTCGGCGCAATTCCGATCAAGGCGTTGATGGAACGCAACGCCAACGTGGATTGGAGCGCAATCGACGACGTCATCTACGGTTGCGCCAACCAGGCCGGCGAAGACAATCGCAACGTCGCACGGATGGCGTCGCTGCTCGCCGGTTTGCCGGTCGACGTACCCGGCAGCACGGTCAATCGCTTGTGCGGCTCGGGGCTCGATGCGTTGGGCATCGCGGCGCGCGCCATCAAGAGCGGTGAAACCGCCCTCATGATCGCGGGCGGGGTGGAAAGCATGAGCCGCGCGCCGTTCGTCATGGGGAAGGCAGAAAGCGCGTTCAGCAGAGCGGCCAAAATCGAAGACACGACGATCGGCTGGCGCTTCGTCAATCCGGCGATGCGCGCGATGTACGGAGTCGATTCGATGCCGGAAACGGCGGAAAACGTAGCGGCCGAATTCGGCATCGATCGTGCGGACCAGGACGCCTTTGCCCTGCGCAGTCAGCAACGGACGGCGGCGGCGCAAGAGAGCGGCCGGTTCGATGACGAGATCGTCCCCGTCACGATCGCGCAGAAGAAAGGCGATCCGCTGGTGGTCACGAAGGACGAACACCCACGCGCGACGACGCTAGAGGCGCTCGCCAAGCTAAAAGGCGTGGTCCGCCCCGACGGCACGGTCACGGCCGGCAACGCATCGGGCGTCAACGACGGCGCCTGCGCGCTGTTGCTGGCGAACGAACGGGCCGCATCGCAATACGGCTTGCGGCCGCGTGCGCGCGTCGTCGCAATGGCGACGGCCGGCGTGGCGCCGCGCATCATGGGCGTGGGCCCGATCGACGCTGTGCGCAAGGTGTTGAAGGTAGCGGGATTGAAGCTCGATCAAATGGCCGTCATCGAGCTGAACGAAGCGTTTGCGGCGCAGGCGCTCGCCGTGACGCGCGCACTCGATCTGGCCGCCGACGACGAGCGAATCAATCCGAATGGCGGCGCCATCGCACTGGGGCACCCGCTCGGCGCATCCGGTGCGCGTCTCGCGACGACGGCTACCTATGAACTCGCGCGCAAAGGCGGACGATATGCGCTCTGCACGATGTGCATCGGCGTGGGACAAGGAATCGCCGTCATTCTCGAACGCATCTAACGGCGTGCGGCGGCCTTTGCATTCGGGCCGTCGTCACTGAAACAACGCCGACGTATCGACGTCGGCCATCTTGTCCAGTTCGTCGCGGCGCGTATCGAAGGCTCGGCGTATCGTCACGCCCTGCATGACCCATACGGCGAGCGAGATCGCCGAGAGGCTTCCGAGCACAATGAATGCCGTCGAGAATCCGAACCTGTTGGCGAGCCATCCGCCCAACAACGGGCTCAGGCTGCCGCCGGCCGCTTGTATGCCCTTCACCGCCCCTTGACCGAGATTGACCCGACCGCTGCCGTGCAAGAGATGCACGACGAGTGCCGGCACCGCGACACTCAGCAGGCCCGATCCGAGACCGTCGAATATCTGCACGGGCACGATGCCCCACGGCGTCGTGAGCCATGCCGCGGCCACGCCCCTCAGCGGCAACGTCAACAGCGTCGCGAAGATGACCCACCAGAAGCCCCAGCGGCGAATGATGCGATAGGCGTAGACAGCCGCAATCAACATCACCACCTGAGAAATGACGATGTTCGCTGCCGTGATTTGACTTGCCGCCCCATGGTGACGCGCCGAGACTGCAAGGCTGTAGAGCGGCAACATGGCGGAATTGCCGAGATCGAAGGCCGCCAGTGCGATGGCGAGCAGCAGCAGCGGACGGTTGTGCAGCAAGACGCGCACGCGCTCCGCCCGCACTTGCGATCGATCTTTCTCGTCCTCGTGCGCAAGGCCGCGAGCATAGTGCCGGTGGACGGCGCGCGCGGGAATCAGCAGCACCGAGGCGATGCACGCGACACCGAATATCGCGCTCAGCACGAAGACATAGGAAATGCCGAACCACCATCCGGCCGCTCCCGATAACGCCGCTGCTGCAATGTTCCCGGCATGGTTGGCTACTTGGATGCGCCCGTATTGCCGGTCGAAGTTTCGTCGCCCCGTGATGCCGAGCGTCAATCCCATGAGGGCGGTGCCCATGGTCGAGCCCGCGACGGCCGTCGCGATTTGCGAGGACATGATCGGCCAATAGTCCTGGGACAGCCAAATCACAACCGCCGCGACGATCGTAAGGGCACTGGCGCAGACGACGACCAAACGCCGATGGTAGATGGCATCGACGAGCGCACCCGCGGGCGCCGTCACGAGCATGCCGACGATCGCCCCCACCGTCAGAATGGTGCCGATCGAATCGGCGTGCCACCCGTGTGCCTGCAGATAAATGCCGAGGAACGGCCCTGCGCCCGCCTGCACATCGGCTGCGAAGAAACTGACCGCCAGTAGTGATGTCGTCGGCTTCACACGAACGCGTTGCTTGTTTTCCCGATCATTCGCGAGCGCGCCCGATGGACTGCGATCAGCCGAATGTCCGCGGACTCATTGCACAGGCGATCGACGCGCGCACCAGTGCTGAGCATCCCTCGTGCCCGCCGGCTCGCACCCTATGCACCGCCGCGTTCGACGTACCGGCTCGCCGCGGATAGCAGCCATGCCTCGAACGCCCGCAACCATGGCGAATTCTGCTTATGTTCGGGATACACGAGGTAGTAGCCCTTCTCGCTCTGTAAAAGCAGATCGCAAGGACACACGAGCTCGCCGGTGGCCAACTCGTGCGAAACGAGGAATCGAGGCACGAGGGCAACGCCCAAGCCGGCACGCGCCGCTTCGACGAGCATCGAAAAAAGCTCGTAGCGCTGACCTTTCATGCCGTCCGCATCGTGCACGCCCGCCTGCATGAGCCATTGCCGCCATGCATCGGGCCGCGCCGACTGGTGCAGCAACGTGAAATTCTGGACCTCATGGGGTTCCACGCTCGCGCGGCCCTTCATCAGCTGCGGGCTGCACACCGCCGTCATCTCTTCGCCAAATAAATGCTTGGCGATCGCACCGGGCCAAATCGGATCGCCGAAGTGAATCGCGGCGTCGAACTGCGTGTCGGTAAACAGGAACGGCTCCGCACGCGTCGCCAGATTGATGGTGATGTGCTCATGCGCGCCGTAGAACTGAGGAAGACGCGGAATCAACCAGCGCGTAGCGAATGTGGGAATGACCGCGAGTTCGAGTACGCCACCCGCATCCTGATGGGCCATCGCCGCCAGCGTGTCGCGCTCCATCCTCTCGAGATTGAGCCGAACCTGCTTCGCATAGAGCTGGCCGACCTCCGTAAGACTGAGCCGCTTCTTGACCCGATTGAAGAGCGCGACGCCCAGGTACTCCTCGAGGATCGCGACCTGCCGTCCAACGGCGCTTTGCGTGAGCGCGAGTTCATCCGCGCTGCGGGTGAAGCTGAGGTGCCGGGCCGCTGCCTCGAATGCGATAAGGGCCTCGATACTCGGAATCTTTCGTCTCACGGATCCTTCCTCGAACGCACAACGTCGCGAGTTTATATCGTTTGCTCACGGCGAACCATATCGCAACAATGTCTTCCATATCGCGGTAGATCGCTCCAGTCGCATCGCTTGTCGGCCGCTTCCATTTCCGCCGGCGGCGGCTTCGGCTCGCCTGTTTGATGGGCCGATGCGGCAGCCTCGACCGCTCGATGACGATGAATTCTTTTGTATCGATTTCATTCGTACTCCTTATTTTTAGGCAAACGTCATCTTTAAAATTGGAGGAGCATGATGTCCAACGAAGCGCTTCCCGTAAAGTTCAAGCCCTATACGCGCCAAACGATCAACCAGGCCCCGCAATGGCAGTTGCTCTCCAATGAGTTGCGCGAAGCCGTGCAAGTCGTCTCTCGCGTCTTGCCGTTCCGCACGAATCAATACGTCATGGAAGAACTGATCGATTGGACCGATATCCCGAACGATCCGATCTATCGCCTGACGTTTCCGCATCGGGACATGCTTGCCCCGGCCGAGTATTCGCATCTGAAAGATCTCGTGCTCGAAAAGAAGGACGAGGCCGCCATCGAAGCAGCCGTGCGGGCGATCCGCATGCGGATGAATCCTCATCCCGCCGGCCAGCTGACGCACAACGTCCCCTTTCTCGATGGGCGACCCGTCAGCGGTCTACAGCACAAATACAAGGAAACCGTGCTGTTCTTCCCGAGCGCCGGACAGACCTGTCATGCTTATTGCACGTTCTGCTTCCGTTGGCCGCAATTCGTCGGCATGGACGATCTCAAGTTCGATGCGAAGGAATCGAATGAGCTGGTTGCCTATCTGAAGCAGCACCCCGAAGTGACCGACGTCTTGATCACGGGCGGAGATCCGCTGATCATGAACACGCGCTCGCTCGCGGGATACATCGAACCGCTGCTGGCACCCGAGCTCGCTTATATCCAGAACATCCGCATCGGCACCAAATCGGTCTCGTACTGGCCGCAGCGCTTCGTGACGGACAAGGATTCGGATGACCTCATGCGCCTGTTCGAAAAAGTCGTCGCCGCAGGCAAGAACCTCGCGATCATGGGCCACTACAATCACCCGGCGGAATTGCGGCCCGCCATCGCGCAACGCGCGGTCAAGCGTATCGTCTCCTCCGGCGCGACGCTGCGCATGCAGGCGCCGCTGATTCGCCACATCAACGAAGATCCGAAGGGCTGGGCGGAACTCTGGACGACGGGCGTGCGGCTCGGCGCCATCCCGTACTACATGTTCGTCGAGCGCGATACCGGGCCCAGCCACTATTTTCAATTGCCGCTCGCGAAAGCCTATGAGATTTTTCAGGCCGCTTACCAAACGGTATCGGGACTCGCGCGGACGGTCCGCGGCCCATCGATGAGCGCATTCCCCGGCAAGGTCGTCATCGACGGGATCGTCGATATCGGCGGCGAGAAGGTGTTCGCGCTTCAGTTCCTGCAGGCACGGAACCCCGATTGGGTGCGTAGGCCGTTCTACGCCAGGTTCGATCCGACAGCGACCTGGCTCCATGAGCTCAAGCCCGCGTTCGGTGCGAAAAAGTTTTTCTTCGAGGAAGACAGCGTCGCGGACATCGCCATTGCGCGCCATTCCGGTCGGCACGTTTCCGGCACGTCGACGGCACCCGCGCTCGCCATCGCCTCCAACGGATGACCGCCGTTTTTCATATCTTTAAGCACCACAACGCCAGAAGCGCATTTTCGTCGGAGCGCACTGCGTGAACCGCGCCTGGAGCGTTATGAATGCCGGCGCCGATTCCCGGCGAAAGCCACGGCCCTCGGTCCTTGCGGAATTGGCCCGGCGTCATCAGCACGTACGCTTCCTCGGGTGGATGGCTGTGATCGGGATAGCGGACATCGGGCTTCATCACCGTAAAACCCAACTGAAGATCCTGCCGCTCCTCGATGCCGCCCGGGCCGCAAATCATGCCGTTCGCGTGGCCTTCGAGGAAATTTTCGCTCGCGTTCGCGGCGGTCATCCGTCTCGACCAGCCGATGAACGGTTCGAGCGCTTTGATGCTTCTTGCGATTCGACCATATGCATCGTCGGCATTCAGATACGGCTGCAGCGTCTCGTCGAGCCAGTCGCACGCGGGGAAGCGCTCGCGCTTTTCGAAGCGGAATCGGCTCTCTCGCTCGAGGAGGGTGAATATTTCGGTGGCCAACGCACGAGCCTCCCGCGTTATCGACTCGGCCGCGAAGAGGATACGCGCCGCGTCGATAAACGCTTGTATCTCTTTGGGACGTGATGGCATTCGGATCCTCCGGCACTACATGCTTGCGTCATTCGGCCCGCCGCCTTGCGGCGTCACCGGGACATGATACCGTCGAACATAACGGCCGCTTATGCTGCGTGCGCCGGTAACTTGGCGTTTTTCGGCACAACCGCGTGCCCACGCGTTCAATGACGGCTATGTCGATCCCGTGCTGCCAACTGCCATATTGGCACGCTACACTGTCACGCCCGGTCATCGATACAACCCATGTTCTCGTCGCTCAACCATCCGCTCAGAGATCCGCTCTCGAAAGAACTGCACGCCCGCCCGTTTCTCCGGATCGACGGGCCCGCGTCATTGAGCCATCTCGCCGTTTATTCCGAGCGCGACGAAGACATCCACGACCGCCTGCTCGCCAGCTTGGCCAGCGCCATGGGGCTTCCCGCGCCGACGCCGCAGCACAATCACTACACAGCGAAAAAGGGCGATTGGCAAATCAAGTGGGAAAAACATACGGAATTCTCCACGTTCACGTTCGTTCGGAGCGGGGCACAGGATAAATTGTTCAGCGGCTCGGCCATGAGGGATCTTCCCGATTCGTGGCTCGCCTTGCTCCGAGAAAGCGTCTTAGTGGCCGTACATGCCGAACTGCGTTGCGGCGAGGATGCGGCGCAAATCCGCAAGCAGGCTCACGCGCTGCTGCCGGGACCCGTGCTCGTCGGCACCAAAGTGCTCACGGGCGGCGAAGTCTACTGCGACTGGCTCGTGCACGACGATCACTTCTCGCGATTTCTCATACTCGACCTCGGATTCCGCGAGGCGCAAGCCGGCCGTCTCATTCAGCGCCTGTTCGAGATCGAGACATACCGCATGATGGCGCTGCTCGCCCTCCCCGACGCGCGGCGTCACAGTCAGTTCCTAGGCAAGCTCGATGGGGCGCTTTCCGTTTTCATGCGGCGGATGGAACAACCGGGCGACGATTGCGACGACGCCTATCTGCTGCGCGAACTCACGCGCCTCGCGGGCCAGATTCAGGCAAACGCGGGCCTCGAAACGCGCTTCAGCGCATCGGCAGCTTACGAAAAGCTCGTCCTCGCCCGCATTGCCGAGCTTCGGGAAGAGCGAATCGAGGGCTTTCCGACCATTGCCGAATTCATGCAGCGCCGCCTTCTGCCCGCCATGCAAACCTGTAGTTCGGTCTGGGCTCGCCATCAGCAATCGGCGACGCGCGTCGCGCGCGCCGTCGATTTGCTGCGGACACGCGTCAATCTCGCGCAGGAAGAACATACGACGGCGCTGCTCGAGGGCATGAACCGCACGGCAAGAACCCAGCTGCGGATGCAGCATGCCGTCGAAGGCTTATCGGTGGCGGCCATCTCCTACTACGTTCTCAATCTTTCCGGCGCGGCGCTGCGTGCGCTTCACGCTGCCCATCTGTCGCTCGACCCGGACATCCTGGAAGGGTTTTTGATCCTCCCCGTGGTGGCCGCGGTCGTTCTGTTCACCGGCCGCATTCGCCGGCTCGGTCATGACGATCCACGTCAAGCCGCACCTAAATAACCGGGGCGAGAGCGTATTTATCGCTCAAGTACGATTGATTCATTAAAAGCCCCTTCTCGGGTGGGTTAACCCTCGCCCACCCCTTCCCGCGCTCAACTATCGGCCAGGATTTGCCGACAACCCAGTCAGTACTTCTTTCTGGGCGCCGAGCGTGTCCTACGCTCGCCCGCCAGTGATTTCCCTGAAACCTGAGTCTTCGACAAATGAAGTTCCCATCTTCGATTGCATTCAAGATCAGCGCGGTATCGAGCGCCGCACTAGCGATCACGGTAGTGATGTTGACCACCGTGGGCGCGGTAAATGTGCGGCAGCAAGCAGTCGATGCATTCGAAAGTTCGAGTAGTGCCAAGATCAGCCAAGCCGACGAATCGCTCGACGGCACGTTCCGTGAATTCGAGGACAATCTCAACTACATCACGGGGCTCCCGCAAATTCAGGCGGCGGACGACACGCTCACGAACTATTTCACGCACGGTGAAATGACCGCGGATGGTCATGGCCCGGTCGAGACCGCGATCTTCAACACGTTCAAGCAATTCGGCGACAGCCATCCCAGCCTGCGCTACCTCGACGTGGGCACGAAAGCGGGCGGCTACGTGCAGTGGCCGATCGAAAGCTTCCCCAGCGGCCACTACGACCCGCGCGTGAGGCCCTGGTACCAGCTCGCGATGGCGACGCCCGGCAAGGTCGTCAGGCCCGCACCCTACCTCAATGCGGCGAGCGAGGGTGGCGTGTGCATCTCGTTCTCGAAGACGTTGACGAACGCCCAGGGCGAGGTCATCGGCGCAGTCGAGGCGGACATCACGCTCGATGCGTTCGCCAAGGCCATGAGCAGCATCCACTTCGGCAAAACCGGGTACGTCATGGTGGCGGACGGCAGCGGCAAGATCTTGATCGATCCGCGCGACAAAACACACGGGTTCAAGGAACTCAAGAGCCTCGGCGGCGGTTATCGGCAACTGGCCGAAGCAGCGGACGGTCTGGCCACGGTGGACATGGACGGCACCCACTATCGCGCGTATGTCTATACGTCGCCGCATAACGGCTGGAAGTACTACGCACTCGTACCCAATGCGGAAATGATGGCCGGCGCCAATCGCTTGACATTCATGTTGATCGGCAGCGGTCTCCTCGTGCTGGCCATCGTGCTAGCCATCACCATCGCGCTGGGCCGTCGCATGACGTCGCCGTTGCGCCACCTTGCCAGTTCCATGCGCGAGATCGCGGTCGGCGACGGCGACATGACTCGACGCCTGCCGCAGGACAGCCACGACGAAGTCGGGCTGCTTGCGACGCAGTTCAACGCCTTCGTCGAGAAGTTGCACGGCGTGTTGGTCAAGGTGATGGCAAGCAGCCGCGAGTTCGAGGTCGCCGCCGGCGAGGTTTCCATGGGCAACGGCGATTTGTCCGCGCGCACGGAACAGCAGGCCGCGTCGATCCAGCAAACGGCGGCGACGATGGAACAGCTTGCGAGCACGGTGCGCGAGACGGCCTCGCAGGCAAGCAATGTGAACAACGTCGCGGCCGGTGCGGTGCAAGTCGCGCGCCGGGGCAACGAAGCCGTTTCGACCGCGGCTCAAACGATGAGCACGGCGGTCGAACAATCGGGGAAGATCGAGGGCATCGTCGCGATAATCGAAGGCATCGCGTTCCAGACGAACATTCTCGCGTTGAATGCCGCGGTCGAATCGGCCCGTGCCGGTGAAAGCGGCCGAGGCTTCGCCGTCGTCGCTTCCGAAGTGCGCAACCTCGCACAGCGTTCGACCACTGCGGCGAAGGAAATCAAGGTTCTGCTGGATGCATCGGTGGAAAACGTCAGAGCGGGCGCGCAACAGGTGAATCTGGCCGGGCGCACCATCGCGGAACTGACTGACGCGATCGGCAACGTGGCCACGATTACGGCCGAAATATCGGCCTCGGCGCACGATCAGAGCCGCTCGATCGACGAAATCAATCAAGCCGTCTCGCTGATGGATCAATCGACGCAGCAGAACGCAGCGCTCGTGGAAGAGATCGCCGCCGCATCGCAATCGTTGAAGACGCAAGGGCGCGAGCTGCATACCACCGTGAGCTTCTTCAAGCTAGGTTGACGAACGAGCGAACGAGGCGCAGCAGCTGCTCGGGGTTCGCGTCATGGTGACGAAAAAGCGTGTGCGGCGCGCGGCCAACGCCGATGGGTCGCCGCGCGTGGCCGCTTCTCGCTCGGAACGTTAAAAGCCGACATGCGCGTCTCGAAAATGCAAAACCGTCCAGTACGGGGCTATCGGTGCCCCATGTCACGTTTGCTTAGCGGATCTGTCGTTACCATGATCGTGCGCCGGTTCGCGTGCTGTCGCCGACGGCCCCAGTGTCGCGAGAATCTTGTCGCGGCATACCGTCAGGATTTCGTCGGCCAGTTGAGAATCATCCGGGCACGCGCGCGACAACACCATCGCGCCAACCGCATGCGCCATGATGTCGAGGCAGTCGGCTCGCATCCCCGCCAAGTCTGCGCCGTCTGACGAATCACGTTCTTGGATTAACGCCGCCAGCAGTTTTTCGATTCCGTCCGCGAATATGGCCCGGACCGCTTCGGGTTGACGCGCGGCATCCCCGCCCAGCGCGGCCATCGTGCAGCCGGTTGCGCGCGAGTCGCGGTGTTCGCGCGCGAGATACAGTCGCACGAATTCCGATGCGTCTACCCCGGCCGACAGCGCAACGGTCTGCGCCATGCCGCAGGCTGCCGATTCCGCCATCAGATCGGCTTTCGAGCGGAAGTGCTTGTAGAAGCCCCCGTGGGTGAACCCCGCCGCACCCATCAGATCAGCTACGCCGACCCCATCAAAACCGCGCTCCCTGAACAGCGTCGACGCTGTTTCAACAACGTGGGCCCGGTTGGCTTGGGCCTGTGCCTTGGTGACTTTCACTTTTCCTCTCCGTGCGGCGCGTTCCTGTCGGATGGCCTGACTATACATTGATGTCGGTCGTCATCAAAGCCTTGACACGTCAGATTATGATCGTCATCATTAAGCCAATTCCACCACCAGACACCGGAACACCATGTCAGAGAAAACGCTTTTCGAGCCGTACGCCCTCGGTGGCCTGAAGCTCACCCATCGCGTCGTCATGGCGCCGCTGACCCGCCCCTTCGTGCGTTCGGCCGTCCGTTTATCAGCAACCCGGACCTGGTCGAACGCCTGAAGCACAGCGCACCCCAACGCAACGCGACCCGGCGACGCTCTATGGCGGCGGGGCGGTGGGGCGGTGGGCTACATCGATTACCCGACGATTTCCGGCTATGGCTCGTGCCCTTGATTGAGCCTCCGCCAGAAGAACCCTTGCAAAGGAAAGTACCCATGACCACGCTTCCGACAGTCCTTATCACCGGCGCCTCCAGCGGCATCGGTGCCACCTACGCCGAGCGCTTCGCTCAGCGTGGCCATGATCTCGTCCTAGTCGCCCGTGACAAGGCGCGACTCGATGCGTTGGCAGCGCGCCTGCGTGAGGAAAGCGGTGTGGCCGTCGAAGTGCTGCAGTCCGACCTGACCCGGTCCACCGATCTGTCCGCGCTCGAGGCTCGTCTGCGCGACGACGATCGAATAGGAATTCTGATTAACAATGCCGGCGTGGCCGAGTCGGGCGGCTTCCTGCAGCAAACCCCTGAAAGCATCGAACGCCTGATCACGCTCAACACGACGGCGCTGACGCGGCTTGCAGCAGCGGTCGCTCCACGCTTTGTGCAGTCCGGTAACGGCTCCATCGTCAACATTGGCTCGGTGGTGGGTTTCGCACCCGAGTTCGGCATGTCGGTCTACGGCGCGACCAAGGCATTCGTCCTGTTCCTGTCGCAGGGCCTGAATCTCGAGTTGTCGTCCAAGGGCGTTTACGTGCAGGCCGTCCTGCCGGCGGCGACGCGCACGGAGATTTGGGAGCGCGTCGGGGTCGACGTGAACACGCTGCCCGAGGTGATGGAAGTGGGCGAGTTGGTCGATGCGGCACTGATCGGGTTCGACCGTCGCGAACTGGTCACGATCCCGCCGCTGCACGTAGCCGGGCGGTGGGACGCGCTGGATGGCGCTCGCCAGGAACTGCTGTCGGACATTCGACAAGCACACGCGGCCGAGCGTTATCAGTTGCGCGCCTGACTATTCATTGCAGCAAACGGCGGAACGACGGATACGACGCTTCGGGCGCAGCGCGGCCATTTGCAGGAAGGCTGGGTTCAGTGGCGTAGAAATCCATGGAGCACGTGGTTATCTGGTCAGCCAATTCTGGACTTTTCGCGATCTGCTCGGCTTCTCGCTTGGCGGCTTCGTGGCGCAGGATGCGTCGCTCAAGGCGCCGGGCCTGGTGCGCAAGCCTTCGTACCCACGGCACTGGAGTTTCTATCGCAATGAATACTTTGTGGACCTGTGGCGTATGAAGTCTCTCGCGAATACAACGCATCATCGGAGCAAGCGCAACATGAAGGCGCTCACATTCAAACGCTATGGCAAATCACCCGAGATCGGGTTCGCCGAAATGCCGCGCCCCACGCTCAAGCCCGACGAACTGCTGGTTGAGGTGCACGCCGCGGGGGTGAACCCGATCGACAACATGATTACGACGGGAATGTTCAAACCCGTCTTGAAGGTCCAACTGCCCGCGACCATGGGCAGCGATCTGGCCGGCATCGTGATCGATGTTGGCAGCCGCGTCACTCGCTTCAAGAAAGGCGACGCCATCTTTGCAAGTCTGTTCGACCTTGGAAGAGGATCTATCGCCGAATTTGCCGTGGTACCGGAGAGCGCTGCAGCCCCGAAACCGGTTAATCTGGACTTCGTGCAGGCCGCCTCGGTTCCAATGGTCGGGCTCACTTCATGGCAAGCACTGAAGGAGCGGGCCAATCTCCAGCCGGGTCAGAAGGTGTTCATTCCCGCAGGGTCCGGCGGTATTGGAACATTGGCGATCCAACTGGCCAAACATTTTGGCGCCAAGGTGGGAACCAATACCAGCACGGGTAATATCCCGTTGGTGAAAGGCCTGAGCGCGGACGAAGTAATCGACTACAAGAAGCAAGCGTTCGAGAAAGTGCTGCGCGATTACGATGTGGTGCTTGGCACGATTAGGGGTGACGCGGTTGAAAAATCGGTAGGAATCTTGAAGCCGGGAGGGAAGATCGTCTCTCTTATCGGGCCGCTGGACGCAGCGTTCGCCCGTGCTCGCGGGCTGAACTTCGCCCTGAAGTTTGTATTCGGCCTGATGAGCCGCAAGATCATGCGTCTTGCGAGGAAGCGGGATGTCACCTACTCATTTCTCTTCGTACGCCCCGACGGTGCTCAACTCGCCGAGATCGGCAAACTACTCGAATCCGAACGTATCCATCCTGTGATCGACAAAGTCTTTCCGTTCGAACAAGCAAAGGAAGCGCTTGAGTACCTTGCGCAAGGACGCGCGAAGGGTAAAGTCGTGGTCAAGATCAAGTAAGGTACCCAAGGGTCGAGTGTTGCGACCTGCGACGCTCTAACAATTGGTAGTATTCAGACGCAGCGATCGTGGCCAGCGGCCGCAACGTCAGCAGGGGCTCGTATCGATCAGGAAAGCTGCGTCGCCCGGCTCTCGTTCTCGAACTTGAAGCGTGCCGCCGCACGCTGCAGCGTCAGCGCTTGCTCATTGAGCGAGTGTGCGGCGGCCGCGGCCTCTTCGACGAGTGCGGCGTTCTGCTGAGTCATCCCGTCCATTTGGGTCACGGCAAGATTCACCTGGTCGAGACCCGCGCTTTGCTCGGCCGCCGCCGAAGCAATCTCCTGCACGACTGCGGTGACGCGCGCGATCGCATCGCGCGCGTCTTCGATCGTCGCCCCGGTATTTTCGACTAGCGTAGCCCCGCTGCCGATGCGGTTTACCGAGCGGCTGATCAGATCGCGGATTTCCTTCGCAGCCCCTCCGCTGCGCTGGGCGAGCGCACGCACTTCGCCGGCGACGACCGCGAAGCCCCTGCCCTGTTCTCCGGCACGTGCCGCCTCCACCGCCGCGTTGAGCGCGAGGATGTTGGTCTGAAACGCGATGCCTTCGATCGTGGCGATGATCTCTACCATGCGCCCCGATTCCTTCGAGATGCCGTTCATCGCCGACACCGCTTCGGCGATCATCTCCCCGCCGCGATTCGCGACTGCCGCCGCGCCGGCCGCGATGTCGCTGGCCGTGCGCGCGTGGTCAGCCGTCTGACGCACCATCGCCGTCATCTGTTCCATGCTCGATGCCGTCTGCTGAAGCGAGGCCGCCTGACTCTCGGTACGCGACGACAGATCCGCGTTGCCGTTCGCGATTTCGTTCGCCCCGGTCGCGACGTTATCGGCCGCATGCTTGATTTGGCCGATCACACCGGTCAGCGCTTCGCGCATCCGCTGCATCACGACCAGCAGGCTCGACGTGTCGCCTTCGCGCGTGCGAATCGTAATCGTGAGATCCCCCGCGGCGATCGCTTCCGCAACGTTCGCCGCGTAGGCCGGGTCGCCGCCGATCGTACGCAGCAAACTGCGATTCGTGATGACGACGAGCATGATCAGCAGCACGGATAGCGTGATGAAGATTGCGCCCAACTGCCACACCGAGCGCATGAACGCTGCATCGATATCGTCGACGTAGGCGCCCGTTGCGATGATCCAGTCCCACGGCTCATAGCGCAGGACGTAGCCGATCTTGCCCACCGCCTGGGCCGCCGTCGCGCCCGGATGCGGAAACACGTAGTCGACGAATCCGCCCTCCGGATTGCGCGCCACCGAGGCGAACGTCACGTAGTGGTGACGGCCGTCGGCATCGGTGGTACCGGCCAGATCCTTACCGTCGAGCGCCGGCTTGATCGGATGCATCACCATCTGCGGCTTGGAGTTGATGACGAGGAAATAGCCGTCTTCCCCGTATCGCACTTTGCTGAGACGGTCGAGCGCCTGCTTCTGGGCATCCGCCTCGGACAGGGCGCCGCTCTGCGCCAACGACGCATAGTCCTTCACGATGCTGAGCCCGACTTGAGCGACGTTGGTGAGATCGTGCTTGCGCTCGGTGATGCGCGTCTCGCGCGCCTGCCAAGCCGCCGACACCGAGACGACGAGCAGCGCGCCAAGGCTGATGACGAGCGGTAGCCATAGCTTTTGCGAAAAGCTGAGTTTGAACATGATGTTGGACGCCGCGGAAGTACTTCGATTCGTGCGATGAAAACACGGGGGTCACCGCGCTTTTCGGCGCTACGTCACCCCTTATCCGCGTTAACGGCCGTAAACGCTTTCCATTGATTTAAAGTTGCCTAGGGGAAACCTGCATTCGAACGCAGGTGCGGGAACCGCTACCCCTATCGGCTTGCGGTCACCAGACGAGCACAACACGGGACCAGAAAGAAGAGCGCGGCCAACAGCCAAAACGCGCCCGGCAAACCGACCTTGTTCGCCACGAAGCCGATCCCCGCAGGGCCGGCCAGGTTTCCCGCATAACCGGTCGTCGTGATCGCCGCCACTGCCAGCGCGGACGGCATCGCACGCTGAGTGCCGGCACGGCGAAACAGCACCGGCACGACGTTGGATGCACCGAAGCCGATCAACAAAAACCCGAGCATCGCCATGGCGGCGATCGGCGCCGTCAGCAGCACGACGAAGCCCGCCGTCGCGACCAATCCACCGCAAAACATGACGGATCGGTCGCCGAAACGCGCGGTCACCGCGTCGCCCCCCAATCGCCCCGCGGTCATCGCGATCGAGAACAGCATATAGCCGAGCCCGCCCTGGGCGGCAGCGACGAGCCCTTGGCGCGTGATCAACAGCGCACTCCAATCGAGCAATGCACCTTCGACGAGAAACGTGATCGCCGCGAGCGCGGCGAGTACGAGCACGACGCCGCGCGGCGCGACGAACAGCGGACCATCATGAGCCTGAGCCGTTTGCATGAGGCGCGGCCGCGCAATCGCCATGGCACCCAGCATGAGCGCCGCGCAGAGCAACGTGCTGACGCGGGCCCCCACATGCACCGAAAGCAGAAACGTCATCAGCGTGGAGCCGAGAAATCCGCCGACGCTGAACAGCGCGTGAAACCCCGACATCAACGGCCGAGCTTCCGCCCGCTCGACCTCCACGCCGTGGATATTCATGGCGACGTCGAGCGAGCCGAGCGACGCGCCGAACGCGAGCAACGCGAGAGCCAATGTCAGCGGCGTGCCGATGACAGCCAGCACTGGCAGGGTGACGGCGAGCACGATGCCTGCGGCGACGATGATGGGCTTGCTGCCGTATCGGGCGCTGAGCGCGCCGGTGATCACCATGGCGATCACCGATCCGAGGCCGATGCAGAGCAGCAGCATGCCGAGCACGGCATCATCGACTCCGAGCCGCTGCTTCGCGAACGGCACGAGCGGTGCCCAGCATGCGACGCCGAAGCCGGCGACGAGGAACGCAAGACGTGTAGCAAGCCGAGCGGCCGGCAGATCCGAAGCCGTTTCAGGGGGAATGGCGGATACGCGTTCCATGGTCATAGGCTCGCTGATGGGTCGGCTCTGACGATCGAGGGCCCCGCTTTCGATAAAGCGGCGTGCTCGGCACGGGGCAAATCGTGCTCGACGACCACATACTCGATGGCCTTCATCGTCGCGACGCGATGCGGCCCACGAGCGTCGAATTTGTCGTTGGTGGCCAGCACTATGCTGTGCGCGCTGGCCTCGACGACCGCGCGCTTGAAGGTGGCGTCGGCAAGACCAAATGCACTGATGCCGCTCTTCGGCGAAATCGCGCACGCACCGACGAAGCAGCGATCGACATTCAATCTCGCGACGCTCTGCAAAGCGGCTGCATCGACGCATCCGCCTACCGCTGGGTCGACCGCCCCGCCGATCATGATCAACGGCAAATCGGCTCGACGAAGCACGGCGGCCGCGATGTCGACGGCATTCGTTGCCACGGTGAGTTCCCGGTCCTCCGGCAATAGGTCGACCAGCGCGAGGTTCGTGCTGCCGCTATCGAGGAACAGGAGTTCGCCTCGTTGAATCAGGGGGATGGCGGCGCGAGCCAGCGCCGCCTTTTGGGCGCGCGCTTCGTCCATGCGGGCGGCCATGGGGGCAGATGCCGGCGTAATCGGCAACGCACCGCCGTAGACTCTGCGGCAACGGCCTTGCGCCGCCAAGGCACGCAAGTCGCGGCGAATGGCGTCTTCGGATACGTTGAATTCGACGGCGAGCACGGCCGCCACGACAGACTGGCCTTGCGCGAGCCGATCGGCGATTTCGTCGCGCCGGGCGAGGGGGAGATCTTCGTTCATGCACGCATGTTATCGTGCATGAACAAGAAAGTAAACGTGCATAAACGTGCATTTCAGTGCGTGCGACGAAGCCGTCTACCGACCCGCTCGTGCGCCCTGAAGTGCCAGTCGCTCCGGATCGACGATCTCGATTTCGCCATAGCGCAACGCCAATAGTCCCTCGCGCTCGAATTGACGAAGAATCTGGTTCACGGTTTGGCGCGACAGAGCCAGCATCAGCGCGAGGTCTTCCTGGGGCGTATTGATTGCCCGGGGCCTGCCTGCCGTACCGCTGAGGCCCGCCGCTTCGCCATATTCGTCGGCCAGCAACAATAGACGCCGTGCCACGCGCGCGGGTGCAGGCAGCAGCGCGGCCTCTTCGATGGCTTCGAACGCGAGGCGAAGCTTATGCGTCATAAGCAGCCCGAAGACTTGCCAGTAGGCAGGCTCAGCATGGAGCAGCGCATCGAGCGCCGCGCCGGGTACGTGGAAAAGACTGCAATCGCGCACCGCGTAAGCGTCGTGCGTGCGCGCGCCACGATCGAACAGTGCGATTTCGCCGAACCAGTGTCCGACGCTGATCACCGCGAGCAGCGTCTCGCGCCCGTCCGCGCAAACGGCGCCCAAACGCATGGCGCCTTCCAGCACACAGTAGAGACCATCGTAGGCATCTCCGCGCATGAAGAGGAACTCGCCGGCATTCAGTGCATCTACGCGGCCGTGCTTGCGCAATGCCTCGCGCAACGGTGCGGGCACGCTCTGGTACCAGGCGCTCCGTTCGAGCATCGCGTGCGCGGCGGCGTTTTCGAGCGGTTTATGCCGCGAAGCCGCGTGGCTCGAGGGGCGAGAGGTCATGGGCGCGTCGTATTCCGTATCGGGCCGATCGAGCGATGCATGGCCGCGGGGTCACGGCTTGGAAGCCGAACATAGAAAAAATGGGCAAACCTGGCCACATTCCGAGCGAATTGTCGGCTACCCGAATTTTTGCGGCCCCTTGGTTCCGCGATCATAGCGTTTTCGCCTGACTGCGGGGCATCCATGCGAAGCTTGACGGAACAACTGACGAAGTACGCTGCCTACCATCGGGATCGACGCAATATCGGAACGCATTTCATCGGCATTCCACTGATTGTGCTGGCACTCGCGGTGTTGCTCTCGCGGCCGGTGATCGTCACGGCCGGGACGCTGCCGATCTCGCCTGCTTGGCTTTTGTTCGGCGGCGCGACGCTCTACTACCTGGTGTTGGATGTACCGCTCGGTTTGACGATGGCGGTCGTGAGTGCCACCTGCGTCGCGGGCGGCGCATGGCTCGAGCGGTACGGCACGGTGGCCACGCTCGGTATCGGCGCGGGCCTATTCGTCGTGGGCTGGATTTTCCAGTTCGTCGGGCACAGCGCGTGGGAGCATCGCAAGCCGGCTTTCTTCGACGATGTCATGGGACTGCTGATCGGGCCGCTGTTCGTGCTCGCCGAAGCGCTGTTCGCGCTCGGGTGGCGTCCGTCGTTGCAAGCGGCTATTGAAGCCCAGGCGGGCCCCACGCGGATCAATCCGCCGCGCGAGCGCGCGGCGGGGGAGTGAAGCGCTCAGAGGGCGCCCAGCCGCACCCCGCCAGACGACAAACCGCGCAGTCACGCCATCACGGCATGAGTGCGCGGCTCCCTTCTTTACTCGACGACTCGCGGCTTCGACAGCCGCTCGCCCGTCATGACGTCAGAACTTGTGACGGATCGCGACGCGCGTGACGAGCTGATTGCGGTTCGACGATACGTCGGCCGCGCCCGGAACATAAGCTACGTCGAGCACAGTGCCCGTCTTGTCGCCCCCGACGTGTTGGTACCCGCCTTGAACATAGACGTCCGTGCGCTTCGACAAGTTGTAGTCCGCCATCAAGCCCACCGAGTGATAGACCGGGCTCACCTTGCCCGTCGTGGCATTGAAGTTGGCGCGCGTGTACGTGTACATCGCACCAACGAACAGCGCCGGCGAAATCTGATACTTGCCGTTCAACTCGAAGTTCTGGAACCGCAGGTTCGACAGCGTCCCGGCGGCAGGCGTGATCGCGCCGGCATATACGGTGCTCGTCGGCTGCGTGATGTAGCTGTTGGTGTAGGCAAAGCCGACCGTCGCCGGGCCGAAGCTGTAGTTCACCCCCGCGCCGAACACACGCAGCAGCGCCGCCGAGAAATTCGAGTCTCCCGTGCTGCTGATCGCACCACCCGTCGTCGCGCCCGGCTTGTTGGCCTGCAAGTAAGCCGCTGCCACCAGCAGCCCGCCGTTTGCGTATTGCGCACCCAAGCTGTATTGACGGTTGTTGGCGAAATTCGTGTCGTTGCTGAAGCTATAGGTACCGCCGAACTGGAAGCCGGCGAAGCTCGGGCTCGCGTACTTCACCGTGTTGTTGACGCGGAACGAGTTATCCGTGTTGTCGTTGTCGTACGGGTGCGAGAACAGATAGCCCGCCCAGTTGCCGTTCGCCGTCGTCTGCGCGAGATAGTCGACCAGGCTATCGTACTGGCGGCCCAGCGTGACCGTGCCGAACTTGTCGCTGGCGAGGCCCACGTAGGCCTGGCGGCCGAACATGCGCGTGCCTTGACCGAGCGCGCCGTTGTTCACGTTGAAGCCGTTCTCGAGCTGAAACACCGCTTTCAAGCCGCCGCCCAAATCCTCGGTGCCCTTCAGCCCCCAACGGCTACCCTGCGCGTAGCCGGATTGGAGTTCATAGACTTTATTGCCGCGCACATTGTTCGTGAAGTCGAAACCTTCATCGACTACACCGTAAAGCGTGACGGTATTCTGCGCGAATGCGGGCGCCGCAAGCGTAACCGCCAATGCCGGCAACAGAAGCTTCATCTTTTTCATATGACTAATTCCCAAAACGGAGTATTTAATTTTTGAACGGCATCGATTTGCCCGCCGCTGTGGAGCGTGAATGGCGTTGGCGGCTGGCGCTCCTCATCTTCCTCTTCTTCTCCGGCTTGCATCCGCCGGAGCTACTGCTTGGCTCCATTCCTCGTCGCCACGCTCGGCATCAACAGAATGGATGCGCAAAAATAAACCATCGAGCCGCGATCCATTATCCTTAGGAACCCTAATTGTATTTTTCTTGACACGCCCCAAACCAGCAAAAATGACGTGCATGTAGACGATGGGCGTTGACACTGTCTTGCCTAAAAGCGTCATTCTCTGTAGAAAACCGACATCCAATATCGCGATATCGTCACACTCTATCGAGAATACGTCGTTCAATATCTCAAAACC
>NZ_JBQCIF010000032.1:0-60765 GCF_051953955.1 Trinickia sp.
AGGCGCTCGACGCCCTCGACGGTGATGCGCGGCGTGCCAGCGCCCTCGATGCGCGCGCCCATCGCCTTGAGGCATTCGGCGAGGTCGACGATCTCCGGCTCCATCGCCGCGTTCTCGAGCACGCTGGTGCCCTCGGCGAGCGCGGCCGCCATCAATACGTTCTCGGTCGCGCCGACGCTGACCATGTCGAACACCACGCGCGCTCCGCGCAGGCGCTTCGCGCTGGCCTTGATGAAGCCGTGGTCGACGCTGACCTCCGCGCCGAGCGCCTGCATGCCCTTGATGTGCTGGTCGACCGGGCGCGCGCCGATCGCGCAGCCGCCGGGCAGCGACACCCTCGCATGCCCAAAGCGCGCGACGAGCGGCCCCAGCACGAGAATCGACGCGCGCATCGTCTTGACGAGCTCGTAAGGCGCGACGGGATTCTCCACGGCACTGGCATCGAGCATCAATTCGTTCGACGATCGCTCTTCCCGCACGCCCATTTGCGCGAGCAGCTTGAGCGTCGTGCGCACGTCCTGCAGATCGGGCACGTTCGAAAGATGGAGCGGATCGGCCGCCAGCAGGCTGGCGCAAAGGATCGGCAGCGCCGCATTCTTCGCACCGGAGATACGGACTTCGCCGGCTAGCGGCCGTCCGCCTTCAATCACGAGCTTGTCCATGCTCATTTGCCCGCTTCGGGCCTCCGTGGCGGCGCCGCTACCGGCGTCGCGTGAATCTTGTGTGATGCGCACTCTTGAAATCTCGAATTATCCGTTCTGCCCGTTCTGCCATTCCGACGGCGTGAGCGTCTTCATGCTCAGGGCGTGGATTTCTTGCCGCATGCGCTCGCCGAGCGCCGCATAGACGAGTTGATGCCGCTGGATCAGGCGCTTGCCTTCGAAGGCCTCCGCGACGATCGTCGCGAAAAAATGCTGGCCGTCGCCTTCGACTTCCAGATGCCGGCAGGCGAGCCCTGCTTCGATGTATTGCTTGACCTGATCGGGGGTCGGCAACATGGTGGATGCTCCTTTCGATTCAATAGCGCAGCTTGTAGCCCGACGCGAGCAGACGCATCGCGAGCACGGCGATCAGCGCGAAAAATCCGCCGACGACGGCAAGGCTCGCGAGCGGGTCGATGTCGGACAAGCCGAAGAACCCGTAGCGAAAGCCGTCGATCATGTAGAAAAACGGGTTCAGCCGCGACACCTCGCGCCAGAGCGGCGGCAACGTATGGGTCGAGTAGAACACGCCCGAGAGGAACGTGAGCGGCATGATCAGGAAATTCTGAAACGCGGCAAGCTGATCGAACTTCTCGGCCCAGATCCCCGCGATGAGCCCGAGCGTGCCGAGAATCGCCGAGCCGAGCACGGCGAACGCGACGATGAACAGCGGGGCCGCGAACTTCACCGGGATGAACCAGATCGTCACGATGAACACGCCCAGGCCGACGGCGAGCCCGCGCACGACCGATGCGAGCACGTAGGCGCCGAACATTTCCCCATAGGTGAGCGGCGGCAGCAGCACGAACACGAGGTTGCCCGTGATCTTCGATTGGATCAGCGACGACGAACTGTTCGCAAATGCGTTTTGCAGGACGCTCATCATGACGAGCCCCGGTACCAGGAAGCTCGTGTACTCCACGCCCGGATAGACTTCGACGTGCCCGCGCAAAGCGTGCCCGAAGATCGTCAGATAGAGCAGCGCCGTGATGACGGGCGCGAGCACCGTTTGGAACGACACCTTCCAAAAGCGCAGGATCTCTTTGTAGAAAAGCGTGCGAAATCCGCTCATGCGAGCCCCTCTACTAATTCGGGCGTATTCATCAATTGGACGAAAACATCTTCGAGGTCCGCCTTGCGCACGTCGATCTCCTCGAACGTGCAGCCCGCCGCGCGGCATTGAGCGAGGATGCGCTCGACGTCGTCGTAGGTGGACAGGCGTAGCAAATGCTGCCGCGAGCCCGGCTCGGCCGGCTCGATCTCGAGCGCGCGCAGCTCCGTGGGCAACACGCCGTCGGCCAAACGCACGAACAGCTGCATGCCGGCAAAACGCTGCAGCAGCGCACTCGTGCGATCGAGCGCGACCATTTCCCCGCGGCGCAACATCGCAATGCGGTCGCACAACGATTCGGCTTCCTCGAGGTAGTGCGTCGTCAGCACGATCGTGTGACCCTCACGGTTCAGCCGCGAGATGAATTTCCAGAGCGTTTGACGTAGCTCGACGTCGACGCCGGCCGTCGGCTCGTCGAGCACGATGACGGGCGGACGGTGCACGAGCGCCTGCGCGACGAGCACGCGCCGCTTCATGCCGCCCGAGAGCGCACGCATGTTCGCATCGGCCTTCTCGGTCAGATCGAGATTGGCCATGACTTCGTCGATCCAATCGTCGTTGCGGTGAAGCCCGTAGTAGCCCGACTGAATGCGCAGCGTTTCGCGCACCGTGAAGAACGGATCGAATACGAGTTCTTGCGGCACGACACCGAGCGCACGCCGCGCTTGCCGGAAGTCGGCGACGACGTCGTGCCCCCGCACCGAGACACTGCCTTCGTCGGCACGGGCCAGCCCGGCGAGGATGCTGATGAGGGTCGTCTTGCCCGCGCCGTTCGGGCCGAGCAGGCCAAAAAACTCGCCTTCCTCGACCGTCAAGCTGACGCCCTTGAGCGCTTGCAGCGCCTTATAGCGCTTCTTGACGTTGCGGATTTCTATCGCTGACATGGATGTGCGCGGCCTTTTTCGGCGGCGCGCCTTTGTTTAGACGTGATTCTTGCCCGATTCCGGGGCCCGGACGGGCATGGGGTTCGTCGCGCTTGGCATGCGCGCCATTTCGGCAGCGAAACGCCCTGCGCCGAAAAACGGTTGATTATAGGCTAAGTCGGGATCGGCGATCGGGCCCCGCCACCGGCCCGGACGTAGCCGGCAGGGGCGGCACGGGGCCGCCGCGGTACGCCGCAAAGGCTCACGCGCCGCCGTCAGAGCGGCGCGGCGTTCACGGGCGCGGGCGAATGTCTCGCCGCGAAGAGCGTGTCGATGCCGTAGACCTGCGCGAGGCTCGCGAGGCCGCTCGGGACGTTCAGTATCTCGAGCACGCGCCCGCGCGCCTCGGCGGCGCGGCGCCAAGCGAGCAGGACCGCGAGCGCGGAGGAGTCGAATTGCGAAAGCTGCGCGCAATCGACGGCGGCGGCGCCGCCTTCGATGCGCGCCAAGCCGGCCGCGAGCGCACTCGTCGCGCTCGCGTGCGTGAGCGTCGCGCCCGTGGCGAAACGGCTCGTATCGGCGCTCATGACGGTTGCTTGCCCGCGGCGAGCTGTTGATTGCGCTGCGTCAGGAATTGCAGCAGGCCGTCGACGCCGCCTTGATTGATCTTCTCGGCGAATTGCTGCTGATAGGCCTGGATCAGCCATGCGCCCGCGACGTTGAGGTCGTAGACGCGCCAGCCTTGCGGCGTCTTGTAGAGACGATAGTCGAGCTCGACCGGCTGGCCGTTGTTGATGACGCTCGAGCGCACCACCACGTCGGTCGCGCCCGGGTCCGCGCGGAACGGCTTGAACTGCACCGTTTGGTCGCGCACCTGCGACAGCGCGCCCGCATACGTGCGGATCAACAGCATCTTGAACTGCTCCACCATCTGATCTTGCTGCTGCGGGGAAGCCTGGCGCCATGCGCGGCCCATCGCCAATTGCGTCGTGCGGCGGAAATCCGTGTACGGCAGGATCTTTTCGTTCACGACCTGCGTGATCTTGTTGATGTCGCCGTTCTTGATGCTCGAGTCGCTCTTGATTTGGTCGAGCACCTGATTCGTCACCGTTTTGATCATGCCTTCGGGCGAGTTCGTGTCGACCGTTTGAGCAAAGCTGCCGGTGCCGAACGACAGCAGCGCGGAAAACAAAGCAAAGCAGAAGAATTTTTTCATCGTCGATCCTTAAATTTCGAGGAACCGGAGTTCGAACTCACCATGCCATGCAAGTTCGAGACCGGTCCAACATCGGGCGGCAACATTCGTTTCGAATCGTTACCGCGCAAGCCCCCCAACCGGGATTGAGCGCCCGCCGCGCGCTCAGCGCGGCAGCAAGCGGATCCCCGGCACGCCGCCGTGCGAGGGCGGCACGTACTGCTGCCCCGGAATCGTCTGCCCATCGCCGTCCGTCGAGCTCGCCGGCGCCGCAGGCGCTGCACCCGAGCTCGGCGCGGGGCTCGCCGCCGCCCCCGACGCGCCATCCGGCGCCGCCGCGGAGCCGTCGTCGTACTTCGGCAGCGAATCGTCGTAGTTCGGCACGCTGTCCGCGCCGTCCCCGCCCGTGATCAGGAAATGGCGGCGCTGCAGATACGCATTGCGAATGAACGAGTACTTGTCGATCGCGGCGGCCGAAAGCACGTCGACGGTCGTGAGCAGGTTGGCGCGCGTGTTGACGAGGTTCACGCCGTACAGCGCCCAACTCACGCTCGACGGCTGCACGTAGGTGAGCGGATTGCCGTAGTAATCGACGATGAGCCCCGTCGCATCGCGCATCGTGCTCGGACCGAGCAGCGGCAGCACGAGATACGGCCCCGAGGGCACACCATAGTGGCCGAGCGTGATGCCGAAATCGGCGGCATGCTTCGGCAGCTTGGCCGCCGTCGCGACGTCGAACAAGCCGCCCACGCCGAACACCGTGTTGATGACGACGCGCATGATGTCGCCCACGCCGTCCGCGATCTTGAGCTCGAGCAACTCGTTCGCGGCGACGTAGACGTCCCCGATGTTCGAGAAGAAGTTCGTGACGCTCGAGCGGACCGGCTGCGGCACCGCCCAGGCATAGCCCTTTGCCACGGGCTTGAGCGCATAGGTGTCGATCGTATCGTTGAACTTGAAGACGGTCCGGTTCAAGCCCTCGAGCGGATCGCCAGGGGTCGGCGTCGGGACGGACGCGCAGCCGGCCAAAGCTGCAGCGGCCAGAGCAAGCGCCGCATTCTTGGCGCGCGTGGTTCGCATTATTGTTCTCCGTTGACTCACGTTGGTCTGCAATTCGTTCATTTGCCGTCGCTGGCTGCCGGCGGCGCGCTCGCCCCCGCGGTGCTCGGCGCAGCGGCGGGTGCCGGGGCGGGCGCAGGCGCGGCCCCGGCCTTCGCACCACCCGCATCGGCAGCTTTGCTGTATAGGAAAGTCGAGATCAGGTTTTCGAGCACGATGGCCGATTGCGTCATCGAAATCGTATCGCCCGCCTTGAGCATCTCGCTGTCGCCGCCGGGCTCCAGCCCGATATATTGCTCGCCGAGCAGCCCGGACGTCAGAATCTTCGCCGACGTATCCTTCGGAAACGGATACTGCTTGTCGATATCGATCGTGACGACCGCCTGGTAGGTATTCGTGTCGAAGCCGATCGACGCCACGCGCCCCACGACGACCCCCGCGCTCTTCACGGGCGCGCGCGGCTTCAGGCCGCCGATGTTGTCGAACTTGAGCTTGACGGGATAGGTCGCCTCGAACGACAGCGAGCTCATGTTGCCGACCTTGAGCGCCAGGAACAGCACGGCGATCAAGCCCAGCAGCACGAACAAGCCGACCCAGAAGTCGAGAACAGTCTTTTTCATCGTCATTCCAACAAAGAGAAAGGGGCGTTAAGCGGCGAGCGGCGCCGGGCGTCAGCTGAACATGAGTGCCGTCAGCAGGAAATCGAGCCCGAGCACGCCGAGCGACGCGTAGACGACCGTGCGCGTCGTCGCCAGCGATACGCCTTCCGGCGTCGCCTTGGCTTCGTAGCCCTGGAACAGCGCGATGAACGTCACCGCGAAGCCGAACACGATGCTCTTGATGACGCCGTTGCCGACGTCGCGCCAGACGTCGACCCCACCTTGCATCTGCGACCAGAACGCACCGGGATCGACGCCGATCAGCAGCACGCCGACGACGTACCCGCCGAGCACGCCCACCGCGCTGAAGATCGCCGCGAGCAGCGGCATGGCGATCACGCCGGCCCACATGCGCGGCGCGAGCACGGTGGCGATCGGGTCGACCGCCATCATCTCGAGGGCCGTCAACTGCTCGCCGGCTTTCATGAGGCCGATCTCGGCCGTCAGCGACGTGCCCGCCCGTCCGGCGAACAGCAATGCCGTCACCACGGGCCCGAGCTCGCGCACGAGGGAAAGCGCCACGAGCAACCCCAGCGCTTGCTCGGAACCGTACCGGTTCAGCGTGTAGTAGCCCTGCAAGCCGAGCACGAAGCCGACGAACAAGCCCGACACGGCGATGATGATGAACGAGTAGTTGCCGACGAAGAAAATCTGCTTGACGACGAGCCCGGGCCGCCGCAGCAGCCTGAACCCTTCCAAGACGACGCGCAAGAACAGCCGCGCCGCGTAGCCCGTGCGCAGAATGCGGTTGATGACCCAACGACCGAGTGCGCTGATCATGCCCGCTCCCCCAAACCGAAATCCGCGGCGAGCGTTGCATGCGCCGGGTAGTGGAAGCGGAACGGGCCATCGGGGGCGCCGTCGATGAATTGCCGCACCGTCGGATCCGACGATTCGCGCAGCTGAGCAGGCGTGCCGTGTGCCAGAACGGTTCCGTTCGCGAGGAAGTAAACATAATCGGCAATCGCGAACGATTCCGGCACGTCGTGCGTGACGAGGATCGACGTCGCGCCGAGCGCCCGGTTCAACGTGCGGATCAAGTTGGCCGTGATGCCGAGCGAGATCGGGTCGAGGCCGGCAAACGGTTCGTCGTACATCATCAGCTCGGGATCGAGCGCGATCGCGCGCGCGAGCGCCACGCGCCGGGCCATCCCGCCGGAAATCTGCGAGGGGGCGAGATCGCGCGCGCCGCGCAGGCCCACGGCGTTCAATTTCATGAGGACGAGGTCGCGGATCAGAGGCTCGGGCAAATCGGTATGCTCGCGCAACGCGAAAGCGACGTTCTCGAACACCGACATGTCGGTGAAGAGCGCGCCGAACTGGAACAGCATGCCCATCTTGCGGCGCAACGCGTAAAGGCCCTCGCGCGTCTGGTTGCCGACGTCGCGCCCCTGAAACAGCACCTCGCCGCGGCGCGCCCGCTCGAGGCCGCCGATCAGCCGCAGCACCGTCGTCTTGCCGCCGCCGGAGCCTCCCATGACGGCCACGACCTGCCCGCGCTCGAAGCGCATGTTCAGATTCGAGAGAACGAGACGGCTCTCGTCGTAACCGAAGTCGACGTTGCGAAGTTCGAGAATAGGCTCGGAGGATGAAGGCGGCACGAAGCGGACTTTCCTTTTACGCGGAAGCGGAATTATAGGGCCTCAGCGATTACCCTGTGTTGACACCACCGCTGCCGCGCACGCAACGATGCGTTGCCGGCCGCTCGCGCTCGCGGCGCCGCCCCTAATCGACGAAAGCCCGTTGTAATAGTTCTACCGCCGACGCGGGGTCGGCAGCGGCGGTAATTGCGCTCACGAGCGCCGCGCTGCCTACGCCCGTCGCGAGCACGGCCGGTAGGCGAGCAAGGTCGATGCCGCCGATCGCGACGAGCGGAACGTGGCCATTCAGCAACCGCACATAGCGCTCGAGCCGCGCAAGCCCCTGTGGCGCCGTTGCGACGGTTTTCGTTCCCGTCGGGAAAATCGCGCCGAAAGCGAGGTAGCTCGGCCGGAAATGCAATGCCCGCAGCATTTCGTAGTAGCCGTGCGTCGATAGGCCGAGCCGCATCCCGGCTCGGGCGATCGCCGCGAGATCGGCGGTTTCGAGGTCTTCCTGCCCCAGATGGACGCCATAGGCGCCGGCCTGCGCCGCCTCGCGCCAATGATCGTTGATGAAGACGCGCGCACCGTGACGGCGGCCGGCCGCCACCGCTTGCGCGATTTCGTCTTGCAACTGCGCCGGCGGCGCCCCTTTTACGCGCAGTTGCACCGTCTCGACGCCGAACGCCAACACGCGCTCGACCCACTGCGCGCTCGGCAGAACAGGGTACAGGCCGAGCCGCGGCGGGCACTCGGCGAACCGCGGCGTCGGAGCCGCCGGCAGTCCGCCGACGCGTGGAAAGCGCGACAAATCGACGGGCCAAGCGTCTTCGCCGCGCGTTTCATCACCGTCGCGCCAGGCCAGCGCCAGCACGAGCGCGTCGTGCGGCTCGAAGCCGCAGTCGAGAAAGGCCGCAAGCGCGGGAAGCCAGTCCTCCGCGAGCGTGCCTTCGAGCACGAAGCGCTCGCCGCCGGCAGTCGTCAGCATCGCGCGGCTCGCGCCGGCTTCGATTCGGCTCGCACCGGCCGTGTGCCAGGCGGCTGCGTCGGCGGGCTCGGCCTCGCGACCGACGACGACGAGATCATCGGCGTCTGCCGTGTCTGGCGTGGCGAGGCAAATGCGCCAGGCGCGGCTCGCGCGCGGCCAATCGCCAAGGCGCGCGCGAATCCGCTCGGCCGCTTCGATCAACTCGTCGGCAGGGGGCCAAAAAAAGTCGCGGTCGGACAGTTTCAACGTTTCCATGTTCACTCCGTGCATCGCCGGCAGCCGCCGACCGCCGGACTCACGATCGATCCTGATGCCAGAACGGCATGCCGACGACGGGTGTGCTGGCCTGCGCGCTCTCGCGCTCGGCCATCGGCCCGGCGATGTAGGCTTCGCGGCCCGCTTCGACGGCTCGAGCGAACGCGCGCGCCATCGCGGCCGGATGCGTGGCTTGCGACACCGCCGTGTTGAGCAGCACGCCGTCGAATCCCCATTCCATGACCTGGCATGCGTGCGACGGCACGCCGAGCCCCGCATCGACGATCAACGGCACGTCGGGCAAACGCTCGCGCAGCACGCGCAAGCCGTAGGGGTTGATGACGCCTTTGCCGGTGCCGATCGGCGCGCCCCACGGCATCAACGCCTCGCATCCCACGTCGAGCAGGCGGCGTCCGACGACGAGATCCTCGGTGCAGTACGGCAGCACCTTGAAGCCGTCCTTGACGAGCCGCTCGGCCGCTTCGATCAACCCGATCGGGTCCGGCTGCAGCGTGTAGTCGTCTCCGATCAATTCGAGCTTGATCCACTCGGTCTCGAATACTTCGCGCGCCATCTGGGCCGTCGTCACCGCTTCGGCCACGCTCTGGCAACCGGCGGTGTTCGGCAGCAGCGGGACGCCGCGCGCCTTGAGCAAATCGAAGAAGCCGGCTTCGGCCGTTTGCGCATTCATCTGCCGGCGCAATGCGACCGTCACCATCCCGGGCCGGCCTGCGTCGATCGAATCGGCCAGCGATTGCAAAGAGGGGTAGCGCGACGTGCCGAGCAGCACGCGGCTCTCGAAGGCGGTGCCATACAGCGTCAGCGCATCGGCGGCAAAAGAGACGGGTTCGGAAGCGGAGTTCATCGGAGGTCCTGTGAGGCTCGGATACGTCGAATGCAACAAAGCGGAAAAAGCTCGCGAAGCCAAGATGCCGCGCGCGGACGGCCCGGCGATCGGCCGCGCAGGAGGTGGGCCTGCCCCGATCGCGCGCCGGGCTCGCGCGAGCAAGCGGTACTCATCCGCCCGCCACGGGATGGACGACGTCGATCTTGTCGCCCGCTCGCAAGGTCCGCGCCGCATGCTGGCCACGCGCGACGAATTCGCCGTTCACCGCGACGGCGAACGGCGGACGGGCGCCGAACAGAGAGAGCGCGTCGGCAAGCGTCGCCGGCTCGGGAAGCGAGAGCGGAGTTTGATTGACTTGAATGTCCATGATCAGCGATACGATTCGCGTTCGACTACGACTATGACTACAACACAACGGGCCCGAAGGAAAGGCGTGCGCGCGGCCGCTGCAGGCTTGCATCGACGGCGCACGCGGTCACGCCCCGACGGGCGGCGCGGCATGCGTTTGTTCGGCAGCGCAATGGAGCATCGGTGCCCAAGGCGACGCGGCGCGCAGCGCGCCGAAACCATCGGCATCCCTCACCTGCCCTGTCAGCAGCGCCTCGGCGAGCTCGGCGGCCGCCTTCGATACTTCGGGCGCGATCATGTACCCATGACGATACAGCCCGTTGACCGTCAGCGCTTGCGCGCCGTCCCAGATAATCGCGGGACGGTGATCGGGCAGCGTCGGACGGCACTGCGCATTGAGCTCGAGGATGCGCGCCTCGCCGAAGCCCGGATGGACCGCGAACGCCGCGCTCAGCAACTCGAGCGCCGAGCGCACGCTGACGGGCGACATGTCTTCGCCCTCGATTTCCGTCGCCCCCACGACATAAACGTCGTTCTCCTTCGGCGCCAAGTAGATCGGGTAGCGTGGATGGAGCAGCCGCACGGGACGCGTGAGGCCGATGCCGGGCGCCTTCACGCGTGCCACTTCGCCGCGGATGCCGCGCAGCGTAGGCAGCACCGGTTTCGCGCCGAGCCCGCGGCAATCGATCGTCACACGCGCACGCGGCCGAGCCCGTTCGTCCACGCACGTATTCCACTGCGCGGCGACACCGCGCTCGGCGAGCCCCGCGGCAAGTGCCTGCAGTACCTGGCGATTGTCGAGCTGCCCTTCGCGCGGCATCAGCCAGCCCGTCGCGAAGCGTCCGGCCAGCGCGGGCTCGGCGGCCGCGAGGGCCGGCCCGTCGACGCGGGCGAGACCCCCATCGGCGAGCAGCGCGGCCGGCGCGTTGGCGCGCACGCGCCGCTCGAACAACGACGCCTCGGCGCGATCGCCGTGATGCCAGACGACGAGCGTGCCGTTGCGCTGAAAGAAGACGGGTTCGGGCAGCGCGCCGATGATGCGCGGCCATTCATCGAGCGAGGCCGCGCCGAGCTCGACGATGAGGGGCTCGGCAACGGCGGCCTCGGCCAGCGGCGCGAGCATCGCGGCCGCCACCCATGCGGCCGAACCGGAGCCCGAGGCATCGCCGCGCTCGTAGAGCGCGACGCGGTGGCCGGCGCCGGCGAGCCGCCACGCGACGAGGCGGCCGCATAGGCCACCGCCGAGCACGGCGAAATCGGGCTGCGAGCCCGCCAAAACGACTGAAGATTGAACGGTCATCGGATCGATCCTTTCCGTACGGCATTGAACTGCACGTACACAAGGACGAAACCGGCCGGTGGGGCCGGCCGGGCAGACGGCGTGCGCAAAGCGAACGCGGCCCGGCGGGGAAGGACGACGGCCAAGCGGCGTCCCACGCAAAGCGTTCCCGAAACTTCCCGCGCCGGTATTATCCGGATCGGGTGCGAAGGGTCTCTCTCAGCCTCGCGCTAGTACGCTAGTACGGCAAACCGCCGGACTCACCACCTGCAGCGCGCAAAGCACCCCTGTTTCGTCGTCGGCCATTAGACCATAAAAGCGCGCATGCCCGCAAACGCGCGAGGCGCGCCGGGCGGGCCCGAACCCACCCCTTTTTTCCATGTTCGGACCAGCGAACGGGGCGGCATGGCTTCGCTCTGGCACAATGTCCGATCGCGGCGCCCGCCGAGCGGCAATTCGTGCGGCGAGGCATGCGGCCTGCTTCCGCGGGGCGTCGTATCGCGCAAACCGCGGCCGTTAAGACTCGTTTAAGTGCCACGCACAACAATCCGGGGCGACGACACGCAGCGCGAGCGTGCGATCGCCCGTCCGTGCCCCGCTAGACGAGCGCCCTGATTCGGAAACACCGTTCGGAATATCTATGACAGCGTCCCTCGTTCCCGTCCCCGAGCGCCACGATGCGCCCCGCGAGCCCTATTCGACCTCGGCTTGGGGCTTGATCAAGCCCTACTGGGTGTCGGAGGATTGGAAGGCCGCATGGGGTCTGCTCGTCGCGATCATCGCCATCAATCTGCTCATCGTCGCGTTCAACGTCTGGGTCAACCAGTGGTACGCGAAGTTCAACAACACGATGGTGGCGAAGAACGGCCCCGAGTTCTGGCATTTGCTGCTGCAGTTCACGATTGCAGCCTTCGTCTTCGTCGCGATGGCCGTCTACCGCGTCTACCTGCGCCAAATGCTCGAGTTCCGCTGGCGTCAGTGGCTGACGGACCGCTATCTGCGCGCGTGGCTCGGCGAGCGCGCGTTCTATCGCATCGAGCGCGACCGGCTCGCGGACAACCCCGACCAGCGGATCAGCGACGACCTTCAATCCTTCGCCTCGAACACGCTCGAACTGTCGCTCGGCTTGCTCTCGACGGTCGTGACGCTGTTCTCGTTCATCACGATCCTCTGGACGATCGTAGGCCCACTGACCGTGACGCTCGGCGGCTCGACGTGGACCATCCCGGGCTACATGGTGTGGGCCGCCGCGATTTACGCGATCGGCGGCTCTTATCTGATCCACAAGACCGGCCGGCCGCTCGTGTCGATCAGCTATCAGCAACAGCGCGTCGAGGCGGACTTCCGCTTCGGGCTCATCCGCGTGCGCGAGAACTCGGAACAGATCGCGCTCTACGACGGCATTCGCACCGAAGAGGGCAGCGCGCAGCACATCTTCGGACGCATCCGCGACAACTGGTGGCGCATCATGAAGTACACGCGGCGCCTGAATTTCGCGTCGAACTTCTACGCGCAGGCGGCCATTTTGTTTCCGTTCGTCGTCGCCTCGCCCCGTTATTTCGCGGGCGCGTTCAGCTTCGGCGTGCTGATGCAGGCCGTGGACGCGTTCGGCACCGTCAGCGGCTCGTTCTCCTGGTTCATCAACAATTACGCTTCGCTCGTCGCCTGGCGCGCCACGGTCAACCGTCTGCGCGAATTCACCCGCGTCGTGCAGAGCACGCACATGCGCGAATCGGTGTCGCCGGCTACTGAGCACGGCGGCATCAATCTGCACTACGTCGATTCCGACACGCTCGTCACCCGGGATTTGCAACTTGCGCTGCCCAACGGCACGCCGCTCGCGGCGATCCCCGACATCACCGTGAAACCGGGCTCGCGCTGGCTCGTGCGCGGCCCGTCCGGCGCCGGTAAAAGCACGCTGCTGCGCGCATTCGCCGGGCTCTGGCCGTTCGGCGACGGCGCCATCGACGCGCCCGTCGGGGCCCGCACGATGTTCGTCCCGCAGCAAAGCTATCTGCCGATCGGCACGCTCAAGGCGGCGCTCGCCTATCCGGCGACGGAAGACACGTTCTCCGATGAAGACTGCCGCGACGCGTTGCGCCTCGCCCGCCTCGACGATTACACAGAACGGCTCGGCGAATCGGCGCATTGGACGCGCGTGCTGTCGCCCGGCGAGCAGCAGCGTTTGGCCGCCGCCCGCGTGCTGCTGCACAAACCGGACTTTCTATTCCTCGACGAAGCAACGAGCGCCCTCGATCCCGCCAACGAAACGCACATTTACCGTTTGCTCGGCGAACGCCTGCCGGGCACGGCGATCGTCAGCGTGGCCCACCGGGAATCGCTGGTTGCCGTGCACGAGCACGTACTCGATATCGCGCGAGCCGACGAGCGCGCGGCCGCATAGTCACGGCATAAGGCAGCGTGCCGCCTTCAACCCGGCGGCACGGCTACTTCAACGAGACCTCAGCGAGCGCCCGGTAACGCGCTCCGTGGCGAGCGAGCGTGCTCGAATAGAGCGTCAGCGTATCGAAACGGGGGACGACGCCGAGCGTCGCTTCAATAGGCGGCTGTGAGGCACGCGGCGAGGCGCGGCCTAGGCTCGCTTCGCGCGCCGGCCGGGCGCTGCGCGCGAAGCGCGCGAGCGTGATGTGAGGGCGGAACGGACGGTGATCGTCGACGGGTAACCCGAGCGCGGCAACGAGCTCGCGCACGCGCCCTTCGAGCGCGGCCAACCCTTGGCCGGCCGCGAACGGCACGACGACGAGCCGCGGATGCGCGGCGCTCGGCCAGTACTCGCTGCGCTCGGCGCATTGCGGGGGCAGCGGCGCGACGACCTCTTCCAACCGCCCCGCCAGCACCCCACCCTTTTCCGGTGCGATGCTGCCGAGGAACGCCACCGTCATGTGCAACTGCTCGACGGCGACGGGCCTAGCGGCCGCGCCGACGGGCAATGCCGCCAGCGCATCGCGCGTGGCCGCATCGGGCACGAGCGCGATGAAGCAGCGATGCCAATCGTCGTCGACGGCCTCGCGTGCGCTCATGCGATCAGCGCGGCAACTCCGAGCTGCCCATCAGATAGATGTCGACCGCGCGCGCGCATTGGCGGCCTTCCCGAATCGCCCAGACGACGAGCGATTGCCCGCGCCGCATGTCACCCGCCGTGAACACCTTGTCGACGGACGTGTAGTAGGCGCGCTCGCCCTCGGTCGAGGCCCGCACGTTGCCGCGCGCGTCCTTGTCGACGCGGAAGGCGTCGAGTACCGGCGAAGCCGGCTGCGTGAAGCCCATCGCGAGCAGCACGAGATCCGCCTTCATTTCGAACTCCGAGCCCGGCACTTCCTGCATCTTGCCGTCCTTCCATTCGACGCGAGCGGCGATCAGCTTCTCGACCTTGCCGTTCTTGCCTTCGAGGCGCTTCGTCGCGACGGCCCAATCGCGGCCGCAGCCTTCCTCGTGCGAGGACGACGTGCGCAGCTTGATCGGCCAGTACGGCCACACGAGCGGCTTGTTCTCCTCTTCGGGCGGCTGCGGCAGCAGTTCGAACTGCGTCACGCTCTTCGCACCGTGCCGATTCGACGTGCCGACGCAGTCCGAGCCCGTGTCGCCGCCGCCGATCACGACGACGTGCTTGCCCTTGGCGAGCAATTGATCGGCGAGCTTGTCGCCGGCGTTGACCTTGTTCTGCTGCGGCAGAAATTCCATCGCGAAGTGGACGCCGGCCAGCTCACGGCCCGGCACCGGCAAATCGCGCGGCGTCTCGGCGCCGCCCGCGATCACGACCGCATCGAACTGCTCCTTGAGCGTATCGGGCGAGATCGTCTCTTTTGCCGTATTGCCGATGTGCGCGGCGAGCGGCTCCTGACCGATGAACACGTTCGAGCGGAACGTGACGCCCTCGGCTTCCATCTGGCGCATGCGCCGATCGATCAGCCACTTTTCCAGCTTGAAGTCGGGGATGCCATAGCGCAGCAAGCCGCCGATCCGATCGTTCTTCTCGAAGACCGTCACCTCATGGCCGGCGCGCGCGAGCTGCTGCGCCGCCGCCAATCCCGCGGGGCCGGAGCCGACGACGGCGACCTTTTTGCCCGTCTTCTTCTTGGGCGGCTGCGGCGCGACCCAGCCTTGGCTCCAGGCCTTGTCGATGATCGCGTGCTCGATCGACTTGATGCCGACCGGGTCGGCATTGATGCCGAGCGTGCATGCGGCTTCGCACGGCGCGGGGCAGATGCGGCCCGTGAACTCGGGGAAGTTGTTCGTCGAATGGAGCACCTCGATCGCGCGCTGCCAATCTTGGTGATAAACGAGGTCGTTGAAGTCGGGAATGACGTTGTTGACCGGGCAGCCGTTGTTGCAAAACGGGATGCCGCAATCCATGCAGCGTGCGCCTTGAACCTTCGCGTCGTCGTCGGACAGCGCTTGCACGAACTCTTTGTAGTGCTTCACGCGCGCGAGCGGGGCTTCGTAATGCTCGTGGCGGCGCTCAAATTCGAGAAAACCGGTTGCCTTGCCCATAGGGTGCTCTTCTTTCCAAAATCGTCTGTATCGGGGTGGGCCAGCGAGGCCACGCCGCACTCGATCCTCGATCGAGGGGCGCGCCATCATGGCCGGCCACTTTATCTCGTCGCGGCGCACGTCCCTCCGAGGAGAAGCGGCACCGCGCATGCGTCGGCTGCTTACGCGGCCATCGCCTCCTTGGCGGCCTTCTTGGCCGACAATTCGCCGAGTGCGCGCTTGTACTCCATCGGGAAGACCTTGACGAACTGCCGGCGCGACGCGTCCCAGTTCTCGAGCAGCGCCTTCGCGCGCGGCGAACCGGTGAACTGGAAGTGCCGCTCGATGAGCCCCTTGAGCAATGCTTCATCGGTCTCGCCCGCATGCCACAACCCGCGATCGATCGTGCGCTCCTGCTCGGCCTGCTGCAGCACCGGCTCGAGCGCGACCATCGCTTTGTTGCACTTGCTCGCGAAGGTTCCGTCGGCGTCATAGATGAACGCCACGCCGCCCGACATGCCGGCCGCGAAATTGCGGCCCGTCTCGCCGAGCACGACGACGGTGCCGCCCGTCATGTATTCGCAGCCATGATCGCCCGTGCCCTCGACGACGGCGCTCGCGCCCGAGTTGCGCACGCAGAAACGCTCGCCTGCCACGCCGCGCAGATACGCCTCGCCTTCGAGCGCCCCGTACATCACCGTGTTGCCGCAGATGATGTTCTCCTCGGACTTGCCGCGGAAATCGTTCGTCGGGCGGATGATGATGCGGCCGCCGGACAATCCCTTGCCGACGTAGTCGTTGCCGTCGCCGACGAGATCCAGCGTGACGCCGCGCGCGAGGAACGCACCGAAGCTCTGGCCCGCCGTCCCCTTCAACTGAATGTGGATCGCATCGTCGGCCAACCCGTCGTGGCCGTGCTTCTTCGCGATCACGCCGGAAAGCATCGCACCGACGCTACGGTTCACGTTGCGCACGGGCTGGATGAAGGAAACGTGCTCGCCATTCTCGATCGCGGCGCGCGCCTTCTCGATCAGCGTGTGATCGAGCGCGCGGGCCAGACCGTGATCCTGCTCTTCGACGTGCTTGTGCGCCACCTCGTTCGGCACCTTCGGCTGATAGAAGATGTTCGAGAAGTCGAGCCCCTTCGCCTTCCAATGCTCGATGCCCTTCTTCATGTCGAGCAGGTCCGCACGCCCGATCAGGTCGTCGAACTTGCGGATGCCGAGCTGCGCCATGATTTCGCGCACTTCCTCGGCAACGAAGAAGAAGTAGTTGACGACGTGCTCGGGCTGGCCTTGGAACTTGGCGCGCAGCACCGGATCTTGCGTCGCGACGCCGACGGGGCACGTATTCAGATGGCACTTGCGCATCATGATGCAGCCCTCGACGACGAGCGGCGCCGTCGCGAAGCCGAACTCGTCGGCGCCGAGCAGCGCGCCGATCACGACGTCGCGGCCCGTCTTCATTTGACCGTCGGCCTGCACGCGAATACGCCCGCGCAGGCGGTTCAGCACCAAAGTCTGCTGCGTCTCGGCCAAACCGAGCTCCCACGGCGTGCCGGCATGCTTGACCGACGACAGCGGCGACGCACCCGTGCCGCCGTCATGGCCCGCGATCACGACGTGATCGGCCTTCGCCTTCGCCACGCCTGCGGCCACCGTGCCGACGCCCACTTCGGAAACGAGCTTCACCGAAATGCTCGACGCGGGATTGACGTTCTTCAAATCGTGGATGAGCTGCGCCAGATCCTCGATCGAATAGATGTCGTGGTGCGGCGGCGGCGAGATCAGGCCGACACCAGGCACCGAGTAGCGCAGCTTGCCGATGTATTCGGACACCTTGTGGCCCGGCAACTGGCCGCCTTCCCCGGGTTTCGCGCCCTGCGCCATCTTGATCTGGATCTGATCGGCCGACGCCAGATATTCGGCCGACACGCCGAAGCGGCCCGACGCGACCTGCTTGATCTTCGAGCGCAGCGAATCGCCGTCCTTCAGCGGGATGTCGCGCACGACTTCGCTGCCGATCACCGAGGCGAGCGTATCGCCGTTCTTGATCGGAATGCCGCGCAGTTCGTTGCGATAGCGCGTTTCATCCTCGCCGCCCTCGCCCGTGTTCGACTTGCCGCCGATGCGGTTCATCGCAACGGCCAGCGTGGCGTGGGCTTCGGTGCTGATCGAGCCCATCGACATCGCGCCCGTCGCGAAACGCTTGACGATGTCCTTGGCCGATTCGACTTCGTCCAACGGGATGGCCTTGACAGGCTCGACCTTGAATTCGAACAGGCCGCGGAACGTCATGTGGCGGCGCGTCTGGTCGTTGATCAGATGCGCGTATTCCTTGTAGGTCTGATACGAATTGCTGCGCGTCGAGTGCTGCAGCTTGGCGATCGCATCGGGCGTCCACATGTGATCTTCGCCGCGCACGCGATAGGCGTACTCGCCGCCGGCGTCGAGCATGTTCGCGAGCACGGGGTTATCGCCGAACGCTTCCTTGTGCAGGCGAATCGCTTCCTCGGCCACGTCGAACAGGCCAATGCCGCCCACCTTCGAGGCCGTGCCCTTGAAGTACTTCTCGACCAAGTCGCCGGCCAGGCCGACCGCTTCGAAGATCTGCGCACCGGTGTACGACATGTAGGTCGAGATGCCCATCTTCGACATGACCTTCTGCAAGCCCTTGCCGACCGCCTTCGTGAAGTTGTAGACGGCCTTCTCGGGCGAGAGATCGCCCTTCAAGCCTTGCGCCAGTTGCGCGAGCGTCTCCATCGCAAGGTACGGATGGACCGCTTCCGCGCCGTAGCCGGCGAGCAGCGCGAAGTGGTGCACTTCGCGCGCCGACCCCGTTTCGACGACGAGGCCCGTGCTCGTGCGCAGCCCGTGCGAGACGAGATGCGTGTGGATCGCGGCCGTGGCGAGCAGCGCCGGAACCGCGACGTTGTCGCGATCGGTGCGCCGATCCGACACGATCAACATGTTGTAGCCGGATCTGACTGCATCGACGGCTTCCGCGCACAGCGACGCGAGCCGCGCCTCGATCCCTTCCTTGCCCCAGGCGACCGGATAGCAGATGTTCAGCTCGTACGAGCTGAACTTGCCGCCCGTGTACTGATCGATCGCGCGGATTTTCGCGATGTCCTTGAAGTCGAGCACGGGCTGCGACACTTCGAGGCGCATCGGCGGGTTGATGTTGTTCGTGTCGAGCAGGTTCGGCTTCGGGCCGACGAACGAGACGAGCGACATCACCATGTTCTCGCGGATCGGATCGATCGGCGGGTTCGTGACTTGCGCGAACAGCTGCTTGAAGTAGTGGTAGAGCGTCTTGTTCTTGTTCGACATGACGGCGAGCGGCGAATCGTTGCCCATCGAGCCGATCGCTTCCTCGCCTTGCTGGGCCATCGGCGCCATCAGGAACTTCAGATCTTCCTGCGTATAGCCGAACGCCTGCTGGCGATCGAGCAGGGCCGCCGCCTCGCGGCGCTCCGTGGCGACGTCCTCGGCCTTCGGCTCGATCTCGTCGAGCTTGATGCGCACGGCGTCGATCCAGCTCTTGTAGGGCTTCGCGTTGGACAGATTGTCTTTCAGCTCCTTGTCGCCGATGATGCGGCCGTGCTCCATGTCGATGAGGAACATCTTGCCCGGCTGCAGGCGCCACTTCTTGACGATCTTCGATTCGGGAATCGGCAGCACGCCCGCTTCCGACGCCATGATGACGAGGTCGTCGTCGGTGATGATGTAGCGCGCCGGGCGCAGGCCGTTGCGGTCGAGCGTCGCGCCGATCTGGCGGCCGTCCGTGAATGCGATCGCCGCGGGGCCGTCCCACGGCTCCATCATCGCGGCGTGGTATTCGTAAAACGCGCGGCGGTTCTCGTCCATCAGCGTGTGCTGCTCCCACGCTTCGGGAATCATCATCATCATCGCGTGCACGAGCGGGTAGCCCGCCATCACGAGCAGCTCGAGGCAGTTGTCGAACGAAGCCGTATCGGACTGGCCGGGGTAGATGAGCGGCCACAGCTTGGGCAGATCCTCGCCCAGCACGGCGCTCGCGATCGCGCCCGTACGCGCGTTGAGCCAGTTGACGTTGCCCTTCACCGTGTTGATCTCGCCGTTGTGCGCGATCATCCGGTAGGGGTGAGCGAGTTCCCATGCCGGGAACGTGTTCGTCGAGAAGCGCTGGTGCACGAGCGCCAACGCCGATACCACGCGCTCGTCTTGCAGATCGCGGTAGTAGACGCCGACCTGACCTGCCAGCAGCAGCCCCTTGTAGACGACCGTGCGCGCCGACATCGACGGCACGAAGTACTCCTTGCCGTGCTTGAGCTTGAGCGCCTGGATGCGGTGGCTCGCCGTCTTGCGGATGACGTAGAGCTTGCGCTCAAGGGCGTCGGTCACCATGATGTCGCGCCCGCGGCCGATGAAGATCTGGCGGATCACCGGCTCGGTCGCCTTGACCGTCGGGGAAATCGGCATCGCGTGGTCGACCGGCACGTCGCGCCAGCCGAGCACCACTTGCCCTTCCGCCTTCACCGTCCGCTCGAGCTCCTGCTCGCAGGCAAGGCGCGACGCGTGTTCTTTCGGCAGAAAAATCATGCCGACGCCGTATTCACCGGCCGGCGGCAACGTCACGCCCTGGCGCGCCATCTCCTCGCGGTAAAACGCATCGGGAATCTGGATCAGGATGCCGGCACCGTCGCCCATGAGCGGATCGGCACCGACGGCGCCCCGGTGATCGAGATTCTCCAAAATCTTCAGACCTTGCTGAACGATTTCGTGGCTCTTCTGGCCCTTGATGTGCGCGACGAAGCCGACGCCGCAGGCGTCATGCTCGTTGCTAGGGTCGTACAGACCTTGGGCGGCGGGGACCGAATGGATCGGTTGGTGGTCGTTCATGGGGGACACCGTCTATCAGAGGCCTTGAGGCCGTTCGCATGAGAATGAGTGCAGTCTCGGGCGCCGAGCTGCGGGGAGCTACGAGAAGCTGCATGGCAGGCTGGCGCGAAACACTGTACTTGTCGCGGATCGAGCCAGGGGGTGGGGAGGCGCCGCGCGGCGAGGCGCGCTTATGGCGCGGGCCCGGCCGGAAATCGGAATATACGCGACGAATCAATCGAATAGCAAATAAAACGTGATGATCTGTCACCATTAATTTAATTGCACCGGTTTGATGCTCATTTATTGGGGACGTATCAATTCGATGCAAAGAAAAGCGGCACCTGGTGTGCCGCTCTTTGCGCGCCGCGCGGGCATCCGAGCGGACGACTGGGCTGCGTCGTCCGGTCCGGCCCGCCGCGACTCGAGCCCGCCGGTCTACTGATGGGGCGTCTGAGGCGTGTGGGGCGTTTGCGGCGCCGTGTCGCGCACCTTCTTGGGCCGCCCGCGCGGTAGCGGCGACACGCGCCGGTTCGCGGCGCGCGCCGCCCACTCGCGATACGAGTCGCCGCCGAGCACCCAGCCCTTGAGCGTGGCTTGCTGGAGCTCGTTCGCTTCGCGCTCGTCGAGCGGCTGCTCGCACAGCTCCTTATATGCTCGCTGCCGCTCGAACGGCGTGTTGCCGAGCGACCAGTAAAGCTGATGGTCGGTCACGAGACTGTCGACGGTGAGCCCGATGTGATGGCGATAGCTCGACCATCGGTAGTCTTCGGCCTCGCCTACGAGCTTCATGCGCACGGGCGCCGACTCGATTACACGGCTCGCCAGCAGGAAATAGCGTTCTCCCTCGATGACCGTTGCGCGGTAACGCCCCTCCCAGAGCGTGCCGCGCCGGGCATACCGGCGATTGAAGTGCGCGACGTAGCGCCGACCCACGGCCTGCATGGCCTTGGGCAGACTCGTTTCGTCGCTTGGCGTGACGAGCAGTTGCACCATGTCCGGCATGAGGACGTAAGCGTGAACCTCGAGATGATGATCGCGCGAGGCGGCTTTCAAGCAATCGACGAAAAGCTCGTAATCCTGCTCGTCGACAAAGGCGGGCTGCTGATCGAGTCCGCGCAGGATGACGTGCTGCGGCTGTTTCGGGACGTAAAGACGTGCGAGCCGTGCCATGCTGGATTCCGTTTAGTACGTTAGTAATTACCCCAAGGGACGATGCGTCGCCTCGAGCGTTTGCGAAGACGCACGCGGCTTTGAGCGCGCTCTTGCTGCGCTTAGGGAGAATGCTCTAGCACGCGCGCTTGGTTTGTTTGAAAGCTTCTACTCATAATAGGCGGGCCTTTCATGGAGGAGCACATAGATGAAATTAAAACAGGCCATCACAGCGGCCATCGCGGCGCTTGCATGCGCACAAGCGGCGCACGCCCAAACGGCCGGGACTTTTTACGTGACGTCGGGATGGTTCCATTTCGCGCCTCAGAGCGGTAGCGACAATCTGCAATTGCTCACCTTCGCCGGCGAGACCGTCAATCAGTATCAACCGAACACCGGTGCGAGGATCGACAACGCGGACACGCTCGGCCTGAGCATAGGCTACTTCGTCACCGATCACATCTCCACGGAGTTGGAACTCGGCATCCCGCCGAAGTTCGATATCGACGGCGCGGACGGCTACAGCCAGTACGGCAAAATCGGCAGCGCAAAGCTGTGGAGCCCCGCGCTGCTGCTCAAGTGGAATTTCTTGAAACCCACTGACAGCTTTCGTCCTTACATTGGCGTCGGCGTGACGCGCGTGTGGTTCACGGATGCCCAGATCACGAACGGCAACTTCCAGAACGGCGTGCTGCATGGTCCGACCTCCGTGTCGACGGATCGTTCCTGGGCGCCCGTGTTCAATGCGGGCTTCAACTACGCGTTCAACAAACATTGGTTTGCCGGCCTATCGATTTCGTACATCCCGGTGAGCGTCACGGCCAATCTCACGACCACCAATATCGGCCCGTTCGGCTTGACAGCTCAGACTCAAGCAAAGATCAGGCTCAACCCGATCGTCACGTTCGCGAAGATCGGCTACGCCTTCTGAAGCCTAGGCTGAAATTCGGCGCGTGCCTATCCGACGCCGCCCCGATGGGGCGGCGTTGTAATTTCGACTGTCTGGAATGCGTACCGATAAACTTTCTACGCGTCTGGGCTCGCCCGCCCGCGAGCCCTGTCAGCACGGGCCATGGGCGCGATGTCATCCCGATGACAGCCCCGCTCGGCGCACCGCTGGCACCGAAGTTGCGGCTAGGTGGTTCTTCCCGCACCGGATTCGCGGGTTCGTTCATCCCGTTATCCATTCCTGACGGAGCGACCATGACCGCACTACCGAATACGCGAGACGCGCTCGAGACTTCGTGGAACAGCGCCGGGCGGCACGCACGCCGGATTGCACGCCACGGCCGGCGCGCGACCGAGGACATCGGCGGCGAAATGCGCGAACTGCTCTCGGAGCTCGAGCAAACGTTGGCCGACGGCACCGGGGCCGACGCGGCAGTCTTGCGAGATCAAATGAGAAAGCGTCTCGACGTCGCCCGCGCACGGCTCGACGGTGCGCGCGAGACGATCCGCGACCGGGCCGCCGCGACGTTGACCGACGCGCAAGGCTACATCCGAGAAAATCCCTGGGAGACGATGGCCGTCGTCGGCGGGCTCGCGCTCATCGCCGGTTGGCTGCTCGCTCGCAACCGCTGATCATCGCGGCAGGCAGCGTCGCGCAAGCGCTTTGCGCGGCGGTTGGCGCTTTGCGGTTGGCGCTTGCAGACACCGTGCAGAGGGCACGGCGCCCATCCATCGTATGGCTGCGGCGAGCGATGCCCCCCGTCTAGCGGGGATCACGCGAGGAAGCTTGCCCCGATGAGATCGATGCGGTCCGTGCAAATCGCGTCGACGCCCCACTGCGCCAGCAGCCGCGCGCGTTCGGGGTCGTTGACCGTGTAGGCGAGGATGAAGAGCCCCGCCGCCTTGATCGATTCGACGAGCGGTGCGTTCAGTTTTCGATGATCGGCGTGCAACGAGACGCACGAGAGTGCGTCCGTCAGGGCCCGCCAATCGGCGGGCACCGCCCCGAACAGCAAACCGCGTGGCAGTTCCGGCTGCGCGTCGCGGGCGGCGGTCAGCGCGTCGAACGAGAACGACGACAGCAACGGCTGCACGGTGGCGCCTTGCCACAGCCGCGCCGCCTCTCGAGCGACGATTCGCCCCGTCTCGACCTCCCGGCCGGGGCACGGCTTGATTTCGATATTGGCGGCCAGGCCATGGGCCGCACAGCGTTCGTGCACTTCAGCCAGCGTCGGCATGCGCTCGCCCGCGAAGCGTGCGTCGAACCATTTGCCGGCATCTAGGGCCGCGAGTTCCGAGTAAGGCTTGCGCGCGGCCGCGCCGCGCCCGTCCGACGTGCGCTCGACAGCGTCGTCGTGTAGCAGAAAAACGACGTCGTCGGCCGAGAGCTTCGCGTCGAACTCGATCATCTTCAGGCCGAGCCGGGCGCCCGTGTCGATCGCGGCGAGCGTGTTCTCGGGCGCGAGCGCACCGCCGCCGCGATGGGCAACGATCCGTGGATACGGCCAACCCGCCATGCGATGCGTCGCCGGTGTGTGAACGTTATTCGTCATAGCGGGGCTCTCCTTCGTCTATCGAACCGCGGGCGGTCCGCTCCACCCGCGGTCCCTCGTTCAAAACGCCCGCTTTCCCGTCGCCGGATCGAAGAAATGCAGATGTTCGAGCGGCAATGCGGCGGGCACCGTCTCGCCGCGCTGCGGCCGATGCGCATGCGGCAGACGCACCGTGACGTCGTGCTCGCCCCAGCGTCCGTGGATCAGGTTATCGGCGCCGAGCAGCTCGCATGACTGAACCGCGAGCGGCGCTTGCGCGCAGCCGGCTCGAGGCGACATGTGCTCGGGGCGAATGCCGAGCACCCAGTCACGGCCACCGGCGATTTCGCGGCCGACACCCGCCGCACCGGCGACGGATAACGCCGGACCGCCTCCGGCGACCTCGAACGTCGCGCCGTCGTCGCTCAACCTGCCGGACAACAAGTTCATGGCCGGCGAGCCGATGAAGCTTGCAACGAACACGGAGGCCGGCCGCTCGTAGACTTCGGTCGGTGCGCCGATTTGCTCCGCATGGCCGCGGTTCATGACGATCACGCGCTGGGCGAGCGTCATCGCCTCGATCTGGTCGTGCGTCACGTAGAGACTCGTCGTTGCCAGCCGCGCGTGCAGCCGCTGAATCTCGAGACGCATTTGCACGCGCAGCTTCGCATCGAGATTGGAGAGCGGCTCATCGAACAGAAATACCGAAGGCTCGCGCACGATCGCGCGGCCCATCGCCACGCGCTGGCGCTGGCCGCCCGACAGCTCGCGCGGCCGACGGCCGAGCAGCGGCTCGAGCTCGAGAATCTTCGCGGCCGAAGCCACGCGCGCGTCGATCGTCTCGCGCGCGATTGCACGGATCTTGAGACCGTACGACATGTTCTCGCGCACGCTCATGTGCGGATAAAGCGCGTAGTTCTGAAAGACCATGGCGATGTCGCGGTCCTTCGGCTCGAGCCGATTGACGACGCGGCCGCCGATTGCGATTTCACCGTCCGAGACGCTCTCCAGACCGGCGACCATGCGCAGCAGCGTCGACTTCCCGCACCCGGACGGCCCCACCATGACGACGAATTCGCCGTCGTCCACGTCGATGTCGATGCCGTGCAATACGAACTGCTTGCCGTCGTAAGTCTTGCGCACACCCTTCAGAGTCAGCCCTGACATGCTCGGTGATCCCCTCGATTATTTTTCCGCGTCGACGAGCCCGCGCACGAACCAGCGCTGCATCGTCAGTACGACGACGAGCGGCGGCAGCATCGTCAACAGCAACGCAGCCATCACGAGATGCCACTCCGTCGCGGTATCCCCGCTCGCGATCATCGTCTTGATGCCGACGACGGCCGTCGTCAGCGATTGCTGATTCGTGATCAGGATCGGCCAGAGATACTGATTCCAGCCGTAGATGAACGTAATGACGAACAGCGCTGCGATGTTCGTCTTCGACAACGGCAGCACAACGTCGCGAAAGAAGCGCAGCGGTCCCGCGCCGTCGATGCGCGCCGCATCCATCAGCTCGTCCGGCAGCGTCAGAAAGAACTGCCGGAACAAGAACGTGGCCGTGGCAGAGGCGATCAAGGGCAACGTGAGGCCGGCATAGGTGTTCGTCAGATGCATCGACGAGACGACCTGAACCGTCGGAAAGATCCGCACTTCCACGGGCAGCATCAGCGTGACGAAGATCAGCCAAAACGCCGCGTTGCGGAACGGAAAGCGGAAGAAGACGATCGCATAGGCCGAGAGGATCGAAACAGCGATCTTGCCGACGGCAATGGCGAGCGCCATCACCAAGCTGTTGATCAGCATGCGGCCGAACGGGCTCGCCGCATTGCCGCTGCCGTGCGTCCAGACGTTGACGATGTTTTCGATCAAATGCGTGCTCGGAACGAGCGACAGCGGCACCGTGAAAACCTCGTGCTCGCTCATCGTCGCCGCGCAGAACGCCACGTAGACAGGAAACGCGACGAGCGCCACGCCGACGATCAAGACGGCATGGCAGAACAGATCGAAGCCCTTGCGATTTTCGATCATCAGTATTGCACCTTGCGCTCGATGAAGCGAAATTGGATCACCGTCAAGCCGACGACGATCGCCATCAGCACGATCGATTGGGCGCCCGAGCTGCCGATGTCGAGCCCTTGGAAGCCCTCGGTGAAAATCTTGTAGATGAGCGTCTTCGTGGCTTGAGCCGGCCCCCCGCCCGTCGCCGCATCGATGACGGGAAACGTATCGAAGAACGCATAGACGAGATTGACGACGAACAGGAAGAAGGTCGTCGGCGATAGCAGCGGCAGTGCGATGCCGAAGAAGCGCCGCACCGGTCCCGCCCCATCGATCGCCGCCGCTTCGATCAGCGAGCGCGGAATCGCCTGCAACCCAGCGTAGAAGAACAGGAAGCTATAGCTGACCTGCTTCCACACCGATGCGATGACGACGAGCGTCATCGCCTGCGTGCCGTTCAGCGCATGATTCCAGACGATGCCGCCCTTCGCGAGCGCGTAGGTGACGACTCCGATGCTCGGGTTGAATAAAAACGCCCACAGCACGCCGGCGATCGCCGGTGCGACCGCGTACGGCCAAATCAGCAGCGTGCGATAAAGCTTCAAGCCGCGCGTGACGCGATCGGCGCAGGCCGCCAGCAGCAACGATACCAATAAGCCAGATCCGGTAACGAGCCCGCTGAAGACCAGCGTCGTCTTGAAGGAATCCAGATACAGCGGATCGGCGAATAGATGCGCGAAGTTCGCGAGCCCGACGAATTCGCTCGACGTGCCGAATGCGTCCTGGGTCTGCGTCGACTGCCAAAGCGCCACGCCGGCCGGCCAAAGAAAGAACAGCGCGGTGATGGCGAGTTGCGGCGCAATGAGCAGATAAGGCAGCGGGCTCGCGGCAAAACGGGAACGTTCGCGCATGGCCGTCACGTCACTCTTGCGCCGATTGCTGGAAGCGGCGCAACAGCGCGTCGCCGCGCTCGACGGCGGAATCGAGTGCCGCCTTCGGTGTCTTCTTGCCCGCCCACACCTGCTCGAGTTCCTCGTCGACGACCGTGCGGATCTGCGGCATGTTGCCGAGGCGCAACCCCTTCGTGTACGGCAGCGGCGGCTTGTTCAGCATCTGCTTGATCGCCGTGTCCGAGCCCGGGTTCTTCGCATAGAAGCCTTGGCTGCGAGCGAGCTCGTAAGCGGCCGTCGTCACGGGCAGGTAGCCCGTATCTTCATGCCACTTGGCCGCCACGGCCGGCGAGGACAGATAGGCGAGGAACTGCGCGACACCCTTATAGACGCTCGGATCCTTGCCCGCGAGCACCCAGAGGCTCGCGCCGCCGATGATCGCGTTCTGCGGCGCACCCTTCACGTTCGCGTCGTACGGCATCATGCCGGTGCCGAAGTCGAACTTCGCATACTTACGGATCGTGGCCAGCGAACCCGACGAGTTCGTCAGAATGCCGCAGTCGCCGCTATAGAACTTCGACACGCTTTCGTCCTTGCGGCCGACATAGGTGAACGTGCCCTCCTTGGCCATATCCTGCAGGAATTGGATATGGGCGATCTGCTGCGGCTTGTTGAATTCGAGCTTGGCATCGAGGCCGTCGAAGCCGTTGTTCTCCGTCGCGAACGGCAAGCCGTGCCACGCGCTGTAGTTTTCGAGCTGGATCCACCCTTGCCAACCCGTCGTGAAGCCGCACGACATGCCCGACTCCTTGAGCTTCTTGGCGTCGGCGCGCACTTCATCCCACGTCTTCGGCGGATCGTTCGGGTTCAGCCCCGCCTTCTTGAAGGCTTCCTTGTTGTAGTAGAGCACCGGCGTGGAACTGTTGAACGGCATGGCGACGAGCTCGCCCGTCTTGGCATCGCTGTAGTAGCTCGCGATCGTCGGCACGAACGCCTTTTGATCGAGCGGCACGCCGGCTTGCTTGAACACCTCGGTGACGGGCACCACGGCCTTCTTCGCCGCCATCATCGTGGCGGTGCCGACTTCATAGACCTGCAGGATCGCCGGCGCATTGCCGCTGCGATACGCAGCGATGCCGGCGGCCAGCGTCTGATCATAGGTACCTTTGAAGACCGGCACGATCTTGTAGTCGCTCTGCGATTTGTTGAAATCGGCGGCGATGTCGTTCAAGCGCTCGCCGAGCGCGGCTTCCATCGCATGCCAAAACTGAATCTCGGTCGCGGCCGATGCAGCTTGGCTTACCCCGATGAGAAGCGCTCCCCCGAGCGCCAGCGAACGAACCAGCGTCTTGCAACCGTTCTTCATCTTCATTTAGTTCTCCTAAGTTCAGATGCTTCTTCTACCGGTGCCTCCGCTCGGCCCCGACTGCCGGAATGATAACGTTTTCATCCGGACGGGCCCGAATTCTAGTGATCGTTTATGACAAATAGACGTTGATACTCTTTCAGCGCGTAGCGATCGGTCATTCCGGCGATGTAATGCGCAATGAGGCGCGGCTGCGCGGCCTCGTCCTCGGCGAGGTAGGCCGGCGGCAGCAGGCGCGGGTCTTCGCTGAACGCTTCGAACAGCCCGCGGATGACGCGCCGCGCTTTGCTCGCCATCCGCATGACGCGGTAATGCCGGTAGAGATTCTTGAACAGGAAGCGCTTGAGCTCGGCCGCTTGCGCGGCGACGGCGCCGCTATGAGCCACCAGCGGCGGCGCCGATCGCACGGCGTCGAGCGACCGCGGCGCGTGCTCGGTGAGGTTGCGCCCCGTCGTTTCGATCAGATCGACGATGAGGGTGTTGATCATGCGGCGCACCGTTTCGTGCACCATGCGCCGGCCGTCGAGTTGCGCATGTTCGCGCTTGACTCGCTCGCAGTGGGTTTGCCAGAGCTCGACCTGCGCAAGCTGCTCGATCGTCAGAAGACCCGAGCGCAGGCCGTCGTCGACATCATGATTGTTGTAGGCGATTTCATCGGCGATGTTCGCGATTTGCGCTTCCAGCGACGGGCGCTTGCCAGTCAGGAAACGCTCGCCGAGATCGCCGAGCGTGAGTGCGTTCTCGCGCGAGCAATGCTTCAGGATGCCCTCGCGCGTCTCGAAGCACAGATTCAGCCCGTTGAAGCCCCCGTAGTGCTCCTCGAGCTCGTCCACGACGGCGAGGCTTTGCAGATTGTGCTCGAAGCCGCCATGCTCGCGCATGCACTCGTTCAGCGCATCTTGTCCGGCATGGCCGAACGGCGTGTGCCCCAGATCGTGCGCGAGCGAAATGGCTTCGACGAGATCTTCGTTCACGCGCAGGTTGCGCGCGACCGAGCGGGCGATTTGCGCCACCTCTAGGCTATGCGTGAGCCGCGTGCGAAAGAGGTCGCCCTCGTGATTGACGAAAACCTGTGTTTTGTACTCGAGGCGCCGGAACGCCGTGGAGTGGACGATGCGGTCGCGGTCGCGCTGGAATTCGGTGCGGGCCGACGGCGGCGCTTCGGGAAAGCGGCGGCCGCGCGATTGGCTCGAATGCGCGGCGTAGGGCGCAAGATGCGCTTCGAGCATGGCGATCGTTGGGGGCTCGACGAGCGCGGCGTGCGCCTCACCGCGCGCCGATCCGCTCGTCGCCGCTTCCTGCGTTGGGTCAACCCGTTCGCTCATCGTTCCCCTCCTGCATCGCAGCCAGCGCGGCGCGCCGGCGGCCTTCGGCTCAGAGACAGGCCGCGAGGGTGGCTCGCAGCGCGTGCTCCGGAACATCGGTAATCAGCGTCTCGCCCAGTTTCTCGAGCAAGATGAATTTGATCGTGCCCGACTCGGCCTTCTTGTCGACCTTCATGAGATCGATATAGCGCGCCTCGCCGAGCGCCGGCGCTCGCGTGGGCAAGCGGGCGGCGGCGATCAGTGCGACGAGCCGCCCGCGCACTGCCTCGTCGAGACGGCCAAGGCGCACGGACAAATCCGCGGCCATCACCATGCCGCATCCGACGGCTTCGCCGTGCAGCCATTCGCCGTAGCCGAGCCCCGCTTCGATCGCATGGCCGAACGTGTGCCCGAAGTTCAGAATGGCACGCAACCCGCCCTCGCGCTCGTCGGCCGCGACGACCGATGCCTTCACCTCGCAAGAACGCTTGACGGCATAGGCGAGCGCGGCCGGATCGCAGCCGCCGAGCGCCTCGATGTTTTGCTCGAGCCACTCGAAGAACGCGGCATCGGCGATCGCGGCCGTCTTGATGATTTCGGCCATGCCGGCCGCGAGCTCGCGCTCGGGCAGCGTGCGCAGCGTGCCGATGTCGGCAATGACCGCTTGCGGCTGGTAGAACGCGCCGATCATGTTCTTGCCGAGCGGATGGTTGATGCCCGTCTTGCCGCCCACGGACGAATCCACTTGCGAGAGCAGCGTGGTGGGCACTTGAATGAAGGGTACGCCGCGCATGTAGCAGGCCGCCGCGAATCCCGTCATGTCGCCGATCACGCCGCCGCCCAGCGCGATCAGCGTCGTTTTGCGATCGGCCTTCGCACCGAGCAGCGCATCGAAGATGCGGTTCAGGGTTTCCCAATGCTTGAATGCTTCGCCGTCAGGCAACACGACGGTCGAAACGTTCTTGCCCAGCGGGGCGAGCGTTGCTTTCAGCCTGTCGCCGTAGAGCGGTTCGACGGTCTCGTTCGTGACGATGGTGACCGAGTTGCCCGCAATGTGCGGCGCGAACAAATCGGCGTTACCGATCAGATCGGCACCGATGCGAATGGGGTAGGAGCGTTCGCCGAGATCGACGTTGACGGTAATCATGACTGTGTCTGTTTGGTAATGCCGGCCAGCTCGAGCTGCATGAGCACCATGTTCACGAGCCCGTTGACCGAAGGCCGTCCGGTTTCGACGACGAAATGCGCGCATTCGCGATAGAGCGGATCGCGCACGCTGTACAGCGCCTCTAGCTTGGCTTTCGGATCGTCGGTTTGCAGCAGCGGGCGATTCTTGTCCTTGCGTGTGCGCAGCCAAAGATCGTGAGGATTCGCTCGAAGATAAACGACGAGCCCGCGATCGTGCAGGGCGGCCCGATTTTCCGGACGCAATATCGCGCCACCGCCCGTGGCGAGCACGAGCGCTTCGCGGGCGGTGAGTTCGGCGATCACCTGGGCTTCGCGCTCGCGAAACCCCGCCTCGCCTTCGAGCTCGAAGATGACGGGGATGCGGGCGCCCGTTCGCGCCTCGATTTCGTGGTCGCTATCGAAGAACGGCCGACCGAGCCGGCGCGCCACGGCACGGCCGACGGTCGTCTTGCCCGCCCCCATGAGCCCCACGAAAAAAATGTTGGTGTTGGCGCCCCGCTGTTGCAACGTATCCTCTGCTCAATCGGCTATGGTTCGTGGCGCAGCTTACTGGCAAAGCCGCCGCCTTGTCGAGTCTGGCGGCCCGAGCGCTCGGGCTCGCCAAACGGGTGCTTCAATCGATCGGGACGACCCTCGGCGTGATGAATACGACGAGTTCGCTGCGCTGCTCGTGTACCGCCCGGTGGCGAAAAAGCGCCCCTAGCAACGGTATTTTGCCCAACAGCGGTACGCGCGTCACATCGTCGCGATCACGGATCTCATAAATACCGCCGATCGACACCGTCCCCCCGTCTTCGACCTCGACGCGCGTGCGCACGTGTTTCGTATCGATCGCGGGGCCGCCGGCGGTCTGCTTGCCGACGCTGTCTTTCGCGATGTCGAGATCGAGTATGACGCGCCCGCGCGGCGTAATGCGCGGCTCGACCTCCAATTTCAGACTGGCCCGGCGAAACTGGACGCCCGACACCCCGTTGCGGACCTTCGCCTGGTAAGGCAGCTCCGTTCCCTGCTCGACGAGCGCTTTCGTCCGATCAGCCGTCACGACGCGCGGGCTCGACACGATCTGCCCCCGCCCTTGCGCCTCGAGCGCGGATAGCTCGGCGGTGACGAGGCGCGTCGCCTGCGCGGCGAACAGCGTCAGCCCCGCCGTCGCCGCCTCGAAGCCCCCGATGGCGCGGGCCGACATGTCGAGCATCCGGCCTTGCTCGCCGCCGGCGAGCCCGGTTGCCGACGAACCCGTACCGCCGGAAGGCGTGTCGCCGCCGACCGATCGCATCGACAACCGCGCCCCCAGTTCGCGCGAGAATCCGCGATCGCCCTCGACGATACGCGCTTCGATCAATACCTGGCGATTCGGCTTGTCGATCGCGTCGATCAGACCGGCCACTTGCTCGAGGCGGGCCGCGAGGTCAGTGACGAACAGCAGATTCGTGCGCGCATCCGCCATCGCCGCGCCGCGCTTGGACAGCACGCGTTGCGTGCCGGGCGCGGTCAAGAGCCGCTGAACTTCGTCCGCGCGCGGATAGTTCAGCGCGAAGGCCCGGCTCGCCAGCGGCTCGAGATCGGCCGCGCGAGCATGGGTCTCGAATCGTTGACGCTCGCGCGCCGCGAGCTCGGCCTGCGGTGCGACCCAAATCACGTTGCCTCGCCTCGACATGGCCAGCCCCTGGGCGTCGAGCAGGGTGTCGAACGCGATGCGCCAAGGCACCTCGGTCAAGTTCAGGGAGACGCGGCCGCGCACACGCTCGCTGGCGACGATGTTCAGGCCCGTGAAGCGGGAAAATGCGTCGAGTACGTCCGCCAGGTCGGCATCCTTGAAGCGCATCGTGATCGGCTCGTCGCCGGCGGGCTGCGCTGGCGCGCCGTCCGCGGCGCCGTCGCTCATTCGCAGGAGGGGGGCCAGCGGTACCGGTGGGCCTTCCAGCGCGGCGGCCCCGCCGGACGGACTACGCGCGAGCGGGCTCGGGTCACCGGCCGCCGACGCCTGGGCCGACGCTTGCCCCGCTGCCTGTCCGGAATGCGCCGGCGCGGGGCCCGCAGCGCCGATCGCGGCGCGCTCCTCGTCGAGTCCGTCGAGTTCGTCCGCCATCGGGCGGCCATCCAATGGCGGCTCCCCAACGTTCGGCCAGTGCGAAGCGGACTGCTCGCCCGAGTCGCCGGCCAACATTGCAGGCGGCAAGGGCGGAAGCGGCGAATCGTCGGACAGTGCGCCCGCAGATGCTGCGGCCGGGGCAGCCGCCGTCATGAAGACCGCAACGGCCGCGAACGGGGCGAGCCAACGGACGCCAAGACCCCGCATGCGCGATTTCATCGGCGCTCCTTCTCGAGCGGGACTTTGCGTGTTCCCGCGCGAGCGGCAAGCACTACGCCGTCGGCATCGATACGGACGAGCCGGTCCGCTCCGAGCGTTTGCCCCGGCATGAGCACGATCGCCAGCCCGCTCGCCGGCTCGAATAGAGCGAGCGCACGCCGCCCGTCGTGCACGACGCCCACGAGGCGCCCCGCCGATGCATTGGCCTGAGTTCCCCCGGCGCCGTCGCCGAACGGGTTCACGATCGGCTGGGCCGCTTGCCCCAGCGCATGGAGCTCGGGTGCTGCTTGCACGGGCGGCATGTCGAAGATGTCGAGCGTTGCCCCGAGCGCGAGTTCGCCGTTGTCCGGTTTGATCTCGACCGCATTGGGCACGGCAAGCATCGGCAAGGTCGAAAGACCGCTCAAGAACGCATAGAGGCCCGGGAAATCGGCCCGCCCCTCGACACGCAGCGCGCGCGCAGCCGGAGCGCCGCTTCCGGCACGCGCAGCCGCCGCTGATGCCGGCCCGAGCGCGCGCAGCGTCATGCCAGCGCGCGAAGCCAGCCCGGCGACGGCCTGCCAGTCGCCGCCCGCCGCGCGCGCCGGCACATCCTGCAGCGCGGGCTGCGAACGGGCCGCCTCGCGCAACTGCGGCAATCGGGCCAGCTTGCCGCGGCTCTCGCGCAGGCGCTGTTCCAAGGCGTCGACCGCCGCCTCGCGAGCCGCGCGGTCGCTGGCGTCGATCAGGCGCCACCCGTAAGTCACGAGCATGAACGTCGCTGACGCGACAGCCGCGCAAAGCATCAACCGCCGCCGGACGTCCCATTTTTCCGCGGGTGAGCGCCGCAGCCGGATGGTACGAACGAATCTCCGGCTCGCGGTGCATCGGCCAAGAGCCCGCCGCATCCGCCGCAGCGCTCGCCGCGGAAGCGCGCCGCTCATCGCCCGCTCCCGCCGCTGCGCCGCTCACGGCCTTCGGGAGTGCGCCAAGGCATCGGCACGGGCGCCGCGGTGCGCAGCGGTAGGCGCACACGAGCCTGCATCGCGCGGCCGCCCTGCCCGCCGATCCGCGCAGCGGCGAGGGTGAGGTCCGCGATGTCCGCAGCCTCCCATCCGGGTATGCGCGCCAGGCGCTTCACCCACGCGGCGCAAGCCGCACTGTCGACGGCATGAACCTGCAGTTCGAATCCTTCTTGGGTCTGCCGAAGCCGGCTGACGGTCACGCCTGCTTGCGCCTCGCGGCTCAACGTCTCGAGCAGCGTGCGCAACTCCACGTTCGGACGCGCTCGGGCGGCCGCCACGGCGACACGCGCCCGCGCGCTTTCGTCGGCACGCGCGAGACGCGCGAACTCCGTCAGCGAAGGCGACAGTTGCGCCAACTCCCGCTCGAACCGCGCCTGGCGAGCGCTTGCACCGTCGCCGGCTACAGCCACGGAACAGCCGATCGCCACTAACGCTCCGAGGGCCATTGCCGCCACGCCGTCTACGACGCCGCGGCGGCGCCACCAGGGCGTCACGCTATCCCCACGCGGTGCCGAACCTGAACCGCGCAGCGCATTGATTGCACTCTCGTAGAGGCATCGCGCCTCGATTGCGCCGGTCATGCTCATTCGGACACCCCATGCAGTGCCATGCCGAAGGCTACAGCGAACGCCGCGGTGCGCCGCGGATCGACGTGCAAACCAAGCACGGCGCCGCCCGTGCGAAACGACGCGCATTCGAACGGCGCGACGCCGCAGCCGAGACACTCGCCGACGTCGGCCAATGCCAGCCCGACGCGTTCGAGCAAACCGAGATCGCCGCCGACGAACGCCCGATCGAGCCCTTGGCCGCCGGCCAAGGCTCTGAGCGCCGATTCGAGGTCGGCATGCTCGCCCCCGGGGAACCGAACGCTCGCGCGAACCGCGCCGTCGACGACGCGCCAGCCATGAACGCCGCCGTAGCCGGCCCAGACGGCGGCGAAACGCGTGCTCGGCCGCATCGCACGCTGGGCGGCATGGACGAGCGCGCGCAAGGCAGCTTGGGGTTCGCTCTCGATCACGGAAAGCGCAACGCCAGCGGCTGCGGCGACCTCCACGCGCGCCTGCACGTGGCGATCGCCGTCGATCGCCGTGCCCGCCTGCGCGCAGTCCGGTATCGCCATCGCCCACGGCATGCCGCGCATGGCTCGCCGCCGCGGCCGCCGCGCACACAGCGACCCGAGCGCGGCGGCTACAGCCGCGCGATCGACGAGATGCCCCCCGGACACGGCACCCGCACCGAGCGGTGCCGTGCCTATCCATTCGACGCCGATGGGCCGCCTGCCTCGGCGAGCACGACTGACGACGACGAGCCTCACCTCGTTGGAGCCAACATCGATACCTGCCGCGAAGCGGCACATAAGAGACGGTGAAGTGTTTCTGATCGGCATGGGTATCCTCGCATCAGCCGGGCCTTCGACATGAACGGCCCTAAGCGGCTTACTGCGGGAAATTGTCCGGCCGCCGTCTCGACGCGGGAATTCGACCGAACGGCCAACGCCAACGCAACGCCGGCGCAACGAAGCGAGAAGCGGTGGCGGCCGTGAGGAGCAGCGAGGGCAGAGCCCGTCCGGCTCGGCCATTAAGCCAATCGAAAGCCTCATCGAGCGCCGCTATAATCGCGGCCATCCCAAGGCAGCCTAGTTATGGATTCACACCCGCCCTCGCCCGTCCCGTCTCCGCCCGAACGCCCATCGCCGCCCCCGCCGCGTCGATGGGCCGCGAGGCTCGTCCTATGGAGCGTCGGCACGATCATGGCCGCGTGCGTGTGCTGCGCTCTCCTGCTGCTGTACGCACTCGTGATCGCCGCCCCGAATCTGCCTTCGCTCGAGGCGCTCACCGACTATCGCCCCAAGGTGCCGCTGCGCGTCTACACGCTCGATCACGTGCTGATCGGCGAATTCGGCGAAGAGCGGCGCGACGTGGTTCGCATCGGCGACGTCCCGCCGTATCTGAAGCAAGCGATTCTGGCGATCGAGGACGCCCGCTTCTACGATCATGGCGGAGTCGATTTGGCCGGGGTCGCGCGCGCGGGCATCGCGGCGCTCACGAACGGTCATGCGACGCAAGGGGCGAGCACGATCACGATGCAAGTGGCACGCAACTTCTTCCTGTCGAGCGAGAAGACGTACACGCGCAAGATTTACGAGATGCTGCTGGCCTACAAGATCGAGCGCGAGCTGACGAAGGATCAGATTCTCGAGGTGTATATGAATCAGATCTATCTCGGCCAGCGCGCCTACGGTTTCGCATCGGCCGCGCGCGTGTACTTCGGCAAGGACATCGGACACATCACGCTCGCGCAGGCGGCGATGCTGGCCGGCCTGCCGAAAGCGCCTTCCGCCTACAATCCCGTCGTCAATCCGGCCCGCGCCAAGCTGCGTCAGCAATACATCCTTCAGCGCATGCTGGCGTTGCACGACATCACCCGGGCGCAGTACGACGCCGCGGTGGCCGAGCCGCTCGTGCTCGCCGGCACGCCCGCGCAGCAGTTCAGCGTGCACGCGGAATACGTGGCGGAATTGGTTCGGCAGGCCATGGTGGCGCAATATCACGACGAAGCCTATACGCGCGGCCTAAGCGTCGTCACCACGATCAATTCCGGCGATCAGGATACGGCCTACCGCGCCTTGCGCTCGGGCCTCATGGGCTACGATGCGCGGCGCGGCTATCGCGGTCCCGAAGCCTTCATCGATCTGCCGGGCGATGGCCGAGCGCGCGCCGACGCGATCGCACGGGCTCTCGAAAAATACCCCGACTGCGGCGAAATCGTCGCAGGCGTGGTCACATCGGCAGACGCGAGCGACGTGCAAGCCGTGCTCGCCGACGGCACGCATGCGAGCATCGAGGGCGACGGCTTGCGCTTCGCGCTCGGCCCGCCCGCTGCGCGCGCGAAAGCGCCCAGCCGCATACGGCCGGGGGCGGTCGTGCGGCTCGTCAAAGGGGACACGGGCGCGTGGTCGATCGTGCAGTTGCCGCAAGTCGAAGGGGCTTTCGTCTCGATCGTCCCGCAAGACGGCGCAATTCGCGCGCTCGTCGGCGGATTCGATTTCGGCAAAAACAAATTCAATCACGTCACGCAAGCGTGGCGCCAGCCCGGCTCGAGCTTCAAGCCGTTCATCTATTCGGCCTCGCTCGACAAAGGCCTCGGCCCGGCGACGATCATCAACGACGCTCCGCTCTATTTTAGTGCCGCCGAAACGGGCGGGCAGCCGTGGGAGCCGAAGAACTACGGTGGCCGCTTCGACGGCCCGATGACGATGCGCACGGCGCTGCAAAAGTCGCGCAACCTCGTTTCGATTCGAATCCTTGCTCATATCGGGACGCACTACGCTCAGCAGTACATCACGCGCTTCGGGTTCGATGCCGACAAGCATCCGGCCTACCTGCCGATGGCACTCGGCGCGGGCCTCGTCACGCCGCTGCAGATGGCCGGCGCCTATTCGGTGTTCGCCAACGGCGGCTACCGCGTCAATCCCTATTTGATCTCCGAGGTCACCGATTTGGACGGCGTCGTATTGGCGCGCGCGCAGCCGATCGTCGCCGAACGCGATGCGCCGCGTGCGATCGACGCGCGCAACGACTACGTGACGAACAGCCTGCTCCAAAGCGTCGCCCAGCACGGCACTGGAGCAAAATCGAACGAACTGGGGCGCAAGGATCTCGCCGGTAAAACGGGCACGACGAACGATTCGCGCGACGCCTGGTTCGCAGGCTATCAGCACACGCTCGCGGCGATTGCATGGATCGGCTATGACACCCCTCGCAGCCTCGGAGACCGCGAAACCGGAGGCGGCCTCGCCCTACCCGTCTGGATGGATTACATGCGCCAGGCGCTTCGGGACGTGCCCGAATATCAGATGCCGATTCCATCGGATGTCGTATCGATAGGCGGCGAGCTGTACTTCGATACGTTCTTGCCGGGGCAGGGCTTCGTGCCGACGATCGGGATCAGCGAAGCGGCGTTGCATGGAGAAGAGGCGCAAGCCGGCACCGGAGATGCCACCAGCGAAACGGGCGCATTGGGCGGCCCGCCCGAGGCGCCGGCCTTGCCGCGCTCGCCCGGTTCGGTAGCCGAGCCGCCGCCCGTCGCCGGCGGCGGGCTTTGAGCACGCAGGGGCGGGATCAGGCCGCGAACGTCACCGGCTCACCGGCCTGCTGCGAGGCGTAGTCGGAGAGCGACTCGAAAAACTCGCGGCCATTGCGCGTATCGAGCCATTGGCCGTCGACGAATTTGAAATGAAAGCCGCCGGCTTTCGCCGCGATCCAGATTTCCTGCATCGGCGGCTGCAGGTTGACGATGATTTTCGTGCCATTCTCGAATTCGAGCGTCAGCACGTTGCCGCTGCGATCGAGCTCGATGTCGGCGTCGTTCTCGTCGACGGCTTCCTCGATACGCAAGAGCACGGCTTCGGCGCGGGAAAGGTAGTCGCTATCGGTCATGCTAAACTCCGCCGGTTGAACTCACAGCTCCACAGCTCTATCAGAGACAGTCATGCGAGTCGTTTTCAGGATGAGCGCGATTGTAGCGGCTTTGGCCGTTGCGACAAGCGCGGCGCTGACCGGATGCGGTCAACGCGGGCCGCTTTACCTGCCGACGGTCCCGCCGCTGCCCGAAAAACCGGCGCTTCGAACGGACCTTCCTGCGTCGAATGCGCAGGCCCCGCACGCGCCGCTGACGCTCGCACCGGCCGATTCGCTCGGCGCCACGCCGAGCACCGCTGGCGCTGCACCGGCCCCGGCTTCGAGCCCCGCCCCCGATCAATAAAGCAGGACTTTCGCATGTCTCACTCCGCCTTCGCTTATGTCGACGGCGCGCTGCACGCCGAAGGCGTCAGCGCCGTCACGCTCGCCGAACGTTTCGGCACCCCGCTGTTCGTCTATTCGCGCGCGGCGTTGACCGAAGCGTATCAAGCGTACGCGCAAGCCTGCGCGGGGCGCCGGGCGTCCGTGCACGTCGCCGTCAAAGCCAATGGCAACCTCGCCGTGCTCAACGTGTTCGCCCGGCTCGGCGCCGGCTTCGACATCGTCTCGGGAGGCGAGCTGGCACGCGTGCTCGCGGCCGGTGGCCAAGCGAAAGACATCGTGTTTTCGGGCGTCGGCAAAAGCGCGGCCGAGATGCACCAGGCGCTTAAGGCCGGCGTGAAGTGCTTCAACGTCGAATCGATCCCCGAGCTCGATCGCCTGAATACCGTCGCGGGCGAACTCGGCAAAAAAGCGCCGATCTCGCTGCGCGTCAATCCCGACGTCGATCCGAAAACGCACCCGTACATCTCGACGGGGCTCAAGGCGAACAAGTTCGGCGTCGCCTTCGACGAAGCGCGCGCGGCCTACCGCACCGCACTCGCGCTCGAGCATCTCGACGTCGTCGGGATCGACTGTCACATCGGCTCGCAGATCACCGAGATCTCGCCCTACCTGGACGCGCTCGACAAACTGCTCGATCTCATTGCGCAAATCGAAGCCGACGGCGCGCGGATCCATCATATCGACGTCGGCGGCGGGCTCGGCATCACTTATTCGGACGAAACGCCGCCCGATACGGGCCTGTTCGTGCGCACGCTGCTCGAACGGATCGAAGCGCGCGGCCACGGCCATCGTGAGGTGTTCTTCGAGCCGGGCCGCTCCGTTACGGGCAATGCGGGCATCTTGCTCACGCAAGTCGAATTCTTGAAGCCCGGTGCTGAAAAGAATTTCGCGATCGTCGATGCGGCGATGAACGATCTCGCCCGGCCGGCGATGTACGAGGCCTATCACGCGATCGATCCCGTCGTGCCGCGTGACGCCGAGCCGCAGGTCTACGATGTCGTCGGCCCCGTCTGCGAAAGCGGCGACTGGCTCGGGCGCGAGCGGACGCTCGCTCTCGAGCCCGGCGATCTGCTGGCGATTCGCTCTGCCGGTGCCTATGGATTCACGATGAGCTCGAACTACAACACGCGCCCGCGTGCAGCCGAAGTCATGGTCGACGGCAACGACGCCCACGTCGTGCGTGCTCGCGAAACGGTGCCCGAATTGTTCGCGGGCGAATCGATCCTGCCGGCCTGAGCGCTAGCTCATTTACGCCCGCGGGCGCGCGGCGAGCTTCGCGCGCGCCCAGACGAGCAACCGCCAGCCAAGCAGCGCAACGATGATCGCGCCGTAGATCTTCGGCAAAACGAGATCGTGCTTGCCGGCCTTCATCCACCAGAAATGCAGGATCGCGAGCGCCGCGATCGCGTAGATCGCACGATGCAGCGTCTGCCAGCGCCGGCCCAGCTTGCGCGCGGCCGCACGGGGGGACGTTGCTGCGAGCGGAATCAGCAAGACGAACGCCGCAAAGCCAACCGTGATGAACGGACGCTTCCCGATGTCCTTCAGGATGTCGGCCAGATCGAACCATTTGTCGAACCAGATGTACGTCGTAAAGTGCAGCGTCGCATAGAAGAACGCGTACAGGCCGAGCATCCGCCGAAACCGCAAGAGCGCATTGACCCCAGTGAGCCTGCGCAGCGGCGTGACCGTCAGCGTGATGCACAGGAACACCAGCGTCCACAGCCCCGTCGAGCGCGTGATGAACTCGATCGGATTCGCGCCGAGGCGATCGGTCAAACCGAATAATACGAGACGCGCGAGCGGGTAGCAGGCCGCGATGAAAACACCGGCCTTGGCGGGTGCGATCCAGCGGTCGGTGCCACGCGCCCGGGCGGCGGCTCCGGCTGCGGCCGCCGTCCGCGAAGCACGCGCGGCGCGTCCGTTGCCTGTACTCGTGCCCATCAGCGTGGAGGTTTCGAGAGACATGCGTCGCTCCTTTCGATTCAGAAGTATTTGCGCAGGTCCATGCCCTGATACATCGACGCGACGAAATTGCCATAGCCGTTGAACATCAGCGTCTTGCGCTTCGGCTTGAAGAAGCCGTCCTCGCCGATGCGGCGCTCGGTGGCCTGACTCCACCGCGGGTGGTCGACGGTCGGATTCACGTTCGAATAAAACCCGTATTCGTTGGGCGCTTCGGTGTTCCAGCTCGTCGGAGGTTGTTTTTCGACGAAGCGAATCTTGACGAGCGACTTGGCGCTTTTGAACCCGTATTTCCAGGGCAACACCACGCGGATCGGCGCGCCGTTCTGATTCGGCAGCACTTGGCCGTACACGCCAACGGTGAGCAGCGTGAGCGGATTCATCGCCTCGTCCATGCGCAGCCCTTCGGAATACGGCCAATTGAGGATCGGATCGGCGATTCCCGGCATTTGCGAGGGATCGGCGAGCGTAATGAACTGGACGAATTTCGCGTTGCCGGTCGGTTGTGCACGCTTGATCAGTTCGGCGAGCGGGTAGCCGATCCACGGAATGACCATCGACCAGCCCTCGACGCAGCGATGCCGATAGATGCGCTCCTCGAGCGGCGCGAGCTTGAGCAACTCGTCGATGTCGTACACCTTCGGGTTCTTGATCTCGCCCTCGACGCTGATTCGCCACGGGTGGGGCCGCAGCGTGCCCGCGTTTTGCGACGGATCGCTCTTACCCGTCCCGAACTCGTAGAAGTTGTTGTAAGTCGTGATGTCCTGATACGACGTGACGGGCTCGGGAACGACGAATTTCGAATTGGTCATGGCCGCCAGCTTCTGCGCTTTCGCGTTGGGCGACTGCAAGGCGCCGAAAGCGGCACGGCTGAACCCGAGCGCCCCGCCGGCCACCGCAAGGCCAGCCGCACCCGCGGCCTGCAACACGCGTCTGCGGTTTTCGAACACCGCACGCGGCGTGATTTCGCTCGGGGCGATGTCTTCGCCCGTCAATAAGATGCGCTGCTCTCGCTTGATCCACACGATGCTGCTCCTCTAGAAAACCCGGGCCCCGTCGTTCGCGCGTTCGTCGAACGCCTGAGCAGGCCCGCTAGCGCTATATACCGTCGCCGACGCCATTCGGATGCATGAAAAAAAACCGCCGCGAGTGACCATGCGGCGGTTTCTTCGTGGCGGGGCGCGATCGAAATCGACGCTGGGGCGCTTCGTGCGCGTGCCCGTTACAGCTTGCCGTAGCTATGCAATCCCGACAAGAACATATTGACGCCGAGGAACGCGAACGTCGTCACGAGCAGCCCCGTCAGTGCCCACCAGGCCGCGACCGCACCGCGCAAGCCTTTCATCAGACGCATATGCAGCCACGCGGCGTAGTTGAGCCAAACGATGAGCGCCCAGGTTTCCTTCGGGTCCCAGCTCCAGTAGCCGCCCCAGGCTTGAGCGGCCCACAGCGCACCGAGAATCGTCGCAACCGTGAAGAACGCGAAGCCCACGGCGATCGACTTGTACATGACGTCGTCGAGCACGGCGAGCGAGGGCAGCCGATCTGCCAGGATGCCGCGCTCGGCCAGCAGATACGCGACGCCCACCATGGCCGACAGCGCGAACGAGCCGTAGCCGATGAAGTTGGCCGGTACGTGAATCTTCATCCACCAGCTCTGCAAGGCCGGCACGAGCGGCTGAATCTGCTGGGCATCGCGCGCCACCGAGTACCACATCAGAAAGCCGACCGCGGCGCTGATGATGAGCAGCACGAACGCGCCAAGCGAGCGCGTCCCGTAGTGCTGCTCGTAGTAGAGGTAGAACAGCGCCGTGATCAGACAAAAGAGCACGAACACTTCATAAAGGTTCGAAATCGGAATATGGCCGACGTCGCTGCCGATCAGGTAGGACTCGTACCAGCGCACCATCATGCCCGTGAAGCCCATCAGCACCGCGAACCAGGTCAGCGAGGAGCCGATCGCGCCGCCCGACGGCGAGCGCGACAACAAGCCGATCCAATAGAACAGCGTGGCCAGCACGAACAGCGCGCTCATCCAGAGAATCGCGGACTGGCTCGACAGGAAATACTTGAGGAAGAAAGCCGAATCGGCGCGCGACAGATCGCCGTGATAAATCTGCAGCGCGAGCAGCGACATGGCCGCGATGCCCACGGCGAGCAGGCGCACCGGCTTCCAGCGCCAGCCCAGCACGATCAGCGCGGGCACGCTGCACACGAGCACGAGCTTGTCGTAGTAGTTCATGAACGCGTGGTAGCGCGCCAGCGCGAAGCCGGCGCCGCCGGCCACGGCCAACGCGAACAGCCAATCGAACCGGCCGAGGCGGCGCAGGAACGATCGCTCGTCCAACGCGCCGGAGGCTCGTTCGGGGGCCGAGCTAGAGCGGGAAACGTGTGTCAAGTCCATGATGAATACCGAGTGTCAGTCTTGCGATCCAGGCGACGATTCGACTGCCGGATCGGGCGCCGGATGATCGGCTCGCTCGTGCGGCTCGTGATGGAGTGCCGGTGGGGCATCGTGCGGTGCGGCACCGAGCGTGGCGCCGACGGCATCGCGCACCGTGGCGAATTCTTTCTCGAAGTCGAGTGTCTTGCGCGCCGTCGACATCGCCATCACGACGGTCGTGCCGGCGGCCGCGTCTTTGAGCCAGAACCAGAGCCGCCGCTCACGCACGTAGAACATCGAGAAGATGCCGGCCACGAGCAGCAAGCTGCCAAGATACACCACTTTCGTGCCGGGTGCCCGCGTGAGCTGGAACACCGACGCCTGCACCTGCTTGAACGAATCGAGCTGCAAGAAGACCGGAGATCCATACAAGAAGCTGTCGGAAAGCGCGTTGATCGAATCCTGCACGAACCGGCTCGCGCTCGCCGTCGGCTTGGCATCCGGCTCGCCCGCCTGCTCGCGCGCCAGCTGCCACAAGTCCCACGTCGAGCCTTCGAGCATGCGCAGAAGCAGCGATGCCGCCTTTTGCTGATCGCCCTGCGGCACGGAATGATCGATGAACCCGGCCACGGCCTGAAAGCCTCCCGGCGCCGTCCCAGGCGCGGTCTTGCCCGCGTCCTCGCCGGCACCCGCGAATAGGCTCAGCACGCGCTCGGCACTCGCTTCGAGGTTGGCTCGCAACTCGGCATTCGAATCGGTCACGGAGCGCTGCGCGAAACGACGAGCGGCTTGCGCGCGCAAATCGGGGTTGGCCAGCGCCGCGCGCAGCTGCATCCACTCCTTCACGCTGCCTTGCTCGTCGGCCGGGATGCGCAGATAGCGGAACGGATCGTTCGGCGTCGTACGCATGCCGGCGAGGAAATAGCGCGCCCCTTCGACCTCGACGGGCACCATGTAATTGTTGAACTCGCGCGCCTGGCCGTCCGTGCCGCGGATCTTGTATTGAACCGACGGCCCGACGTTTTGGAGATCGAGCGGCTTCGACGACTTCGCGCCCGAGCCGAGTCGCCCATCGAGCATCTGCAGGGCCGAATGATGGACGACGACGCCGCGCGCATCGGTCTGGCCACTGCCGTTCGTGACGTTCTCGACGTTGATCGCGCGGAAATCGGCGAACTCGACGGTTTGCCCGTGCACGCCCGGCATCGACGCCGAGAGCGGCGCCGTGCCGCCGATCGTGCCGTCGACCGGCATCGTCTTCGTCGTATCGCCCGTCATGGGCCAAGCCGTCATCGTCATCTGCGAGCCGCCGTCCTGGAAGCTCGATTGATAGATCGAGACGCCGTCGTATTCGAAGGGCTTGTTGACTTCGACGCGGGCCGGGACGCGCTCGCCGGTCCGATGATCGATGACGACGATATCGCTCGCGAACAGCTTCGGCATGCCCGTCGAGTAATAGTCGACGATGAACTTCTTGAGCTCGATCGAAAACGGCAGATCCTGAATCAGCGAGCCGTTAGGCTGATTCAGAATCGCCGTCGAGACGTGCTGCCCTTCGGGCACCCATGCATAGCCTCGAAACGTCGGATTGGACGGCGAGAGACGGTGATCGGGCGAGATATCGTTGATGACGGCGCTCGTCGAAATCGGCGTCTTGCCGAACAGCCACATCTGGAATTTGATCGGCAGATTGCTGTCCATCAGCCCGCCGATACAGATGACGACGATGGCCAAGTGCGCAAAGATGTAGCCGAGCTTGGCCAATGCACCGCGTTTCGCGGCGATCAGCGTGGCGCCGTCCGTCTCGCGCACGACATGGCGATAGCCGAGCTTGCCCGCGAGTGTCACCAAGCGCTGCGACGTTTGCGCACGCGCGCCGGCGGCCGCGTACTCCGCCTTGTGATGGAAGGCGCGCAAGCTGCCTTCCCGCACTTTGTCCTTCCAGCTCTTGATGTCGGCGATCATCTTCGGTCCGTTGCGTATCACGCATAGCGAGATCGAGACGATCAAAAAACCGAGGATCAGCATGAACCACCACGCGCTGTACACCGTGAAGAGGCCAGCCGCGCGGAAGATGTCGGCCCAGAACGGACCGAATTGATTGACGTAGTTCGGGTAGGGGTCGTCTTGCGTGAGTACGGTACCCACGATGCTTGCGATCGACAGCACGACGAGCAGCGCGATCGCGAAGCGCATCGAGCTCACGAGCTCGATCGCATGTGCAAGGACCCGGCGGTCCGACTTCAATTCATAACCCGAGGTGGTGACGCTCATTCAAACTCCAACTTCAGACGACGCTACAGCAAAAAAGGGTGAGGGCCCGACCGCCGAAGGCGGTGGCGCTCCCACCCTTTTCTTGTCTTCGCCGGGAAGCCCGGCTGATCGTTCGATCCCGGTGGTGCTCAGTGCAGGCCGGCTATGTAATCGGCAACTGCCTTGATCTCGCTGTCCGAGAGCCGCGATGCGACAGCATGCATCACATCGCTGTTGTTGCGCGCCCCCGCGCCCTGCTGGAAGGCATGTAGCTGCGCAACCGTGTAGTCGGCCCACTGCCACGACAGGCGCGGATACTGGACGGGGATACCCATGCCCGTCGGCCCGTGACAGCCGGCGCAAGCCGGCACGTTCTTCTCGGCGATGCCGCCACGGTAGATCTTTTGCCCCTCGGGCACCGTGGCCGGGTCGCGCGCGAAGCCCGCCTTCGGCGTTTGGCTCGCGAAATACGCGGCCACGTTGACCATGTCTTGGTCGGACAGCGCACCGGCCATGCCCGCCATGATCGCATTCGTGCGCGCGGCGGATTTCGCCCCCGTCTGCACTTTGAAATCCTTCAACTGCTTGACGAGGTAGTCTTGGTGCTGCCCCGCCAGTTTCGGAAACGACCCGCTCGCGCTGTTACCGTCCGCTCCGTGGCAAGAGGCGCAGACCTTCGTCGCGATCGCTTGCCCTCGATTCAGATCCGGCTTAGGCGACTCCGCCGCTCTCGTTTGTGCCGCCCAACTCAACAAACCCGCTGCTGCAACGACCTCGAGCACCTTCAAAGACTTGCACAGTCGATTCATTCGCACACCCGGTTTCGTCTTGTGAGAATAGAGTGTCCTCGAGCGCCCGATGCCGGACGCCGCCCTCGCAGGCGAGGCGATCGCCAGGCGGCCCGACGATCTCCCAAGAGGTTGATGCAAAACGACAACGACCGATCGCCGCGAAAAATCGTGCAGCCATAAGCATGAAGCGTTTGACGGAGCCTTGACAAACACCTCGACCGGTCAGCAGTAAACCTTCGTATTGTACAATAACTCCCTAATCGCCAAGACGCCAGTGGGGAAGCCCCCGCCTCGTCAGCGCCGTCCTTCGAGCGCGTTCACGCGCCCGCTCTCGCTCTCCTTCCCGTCTCGCCATGGCCTTCCTGCTGCATCAAGCCCGCTTCTACACGACCGTCAATCACCTGCGCGACCTGCCTGCCACGGTGCAGCCCGAGATCGCCTTCGCGGGCCGCTCGAACGCCGGCAAGTCGACTGCCATCAACGTCTTGTGCAACCAAAAGCGGCTCGCCTTCGCCAGCAAGACACCCGGCCGCACGCAGCATATCAATTACTTCGGCGTCGGGCCCGCCGACGAGCCGGCCGGCTACGTCGTCGATTTGCCCGGCTACGGCTACGCGGAAGTGCCCGGCGCGGCCAAAGCGCACTGGGAAGCCCTGCTCTCCACCTACCTGCAAAGCCGCGCCCAGCTTCGCGGGATGGTGTTGATGATGGATTCGCGCCGCCCGTTGACCGAGCTCGACAGACGCATGATCGAGTGGTTTGCGCCGACGGGCAAGCCCATCCACACGCTATTGACGAAGTGCGACAAACTGACGCGGCAGGAAAGCATCAACGCGCTGCGCGCCACGGAAAAGGGGTTCGCCGAGTACCGCGCGAACGGCTATAAGGGGGAACTCTCGGCGCAACTCTTTTCGTCGCTCAAGCGCGTGGGTCTCGACGAAGCGCACGCGCGCCTCGAAGGCTGGCTTGCGGCCGATGCCGCCGGGGCCGGCGCCGATACGGGCGGCTCGGCCGCATAACACGGGCACCGCCGCCGCGAGGAGCGACGGTCGCGCGCATCGCTCGACACCCCGCTGCGGCGCAGCGTCGCAGCGTCGTCCGGTAGGCGCGTCGGCGAATCGTCATAAAAAAACCCGCCGAACGTCGGCGGGTCAAACAGCCTAATCGAAAAACGACAGGCACCCGCTCAGGGAGGAGAAGCGGGGAGGTCCACGACCTACACTCCCTTGGAGGCAGGTGCTTCGCTCGATCGCTATCATATACCATTGTTTGCAAAAGTTTTTGTGCCGGCCGAGCCGGCGGTTCCCTTTTCCGATAGCGATTTTTTCTATGAGCTTCTATCCGCATCACCGCCCTCGCCGCATGCGGCGCGACGATTTTTCCCGTCGACTCATGCGTGAAAACACGCTGACGACGAACGACCTCATCTACCCCGTATTCATCGTCGAAGGCACCAATGTGCGCCAGGCCGTTGCGTCGATGCCAGGGGTCGAGCGGGTATCCGTCGATCTCTTGACGCGTGTGGGCGAGCAGTGCGTTGAGCTCGGTGTGCCGGTGCTTTCGCTGTTTCCTGCTATCGAGCCCTCGCTGAAAACGCCCGACGGCCGCGAGGCTGCGAACCCGGAAGGGCTCATCCCGCGCGCCGTGCGCGAGTTGAAGAAGCGGTTCCCCGAACTTGGCGTGCTGACCGACGTGGCACTCGATCCCTACACGAGCCACGGCCAGGACGGCGTGCTCGATGAAGCCGGCTACGTGCTCAACGACGAAACGGTCGAGATTCTCGTCGAGCAGGCGCAAGCACAGGCCGAAGCGGGCGTCGACATCGTCGCACCGTCGGACATGATGGATGGCCGCATCGGCGCATTGCGCGAAATGCTCGAGAGCGAGGGCCATATCCATACGCGGATCATGGCCTATGCCGCGAAGTACGCGTCGGCGTTCTACGGCCCGTTCCGCGATGCTGTCGGCTCGGCGACGAATCTCGGCAAGAGCAACAAGATGACCTATCAGATGGACCCGGCCAACTCGGACGAAGCACTACGTGAGGTACGACTCGACATCGACGAGGGTGCCGACATGGTGATGGTCAAGCCGGGCATGCCGTATCTCGACATCGTGCGCCGCGTGAAGGACGAGTTCCGCTTCCCGACCTACGTCTATCAAGTGAGCGGGGAATACGCAATGCTGAAGGCCGCCGCGCAAAATGGCTGGCTCGATCACGACAAGGTGATGATGGAGTCGCTGCTGGCGTTCAAGCGAGCCGGGGCCGACGGCGTGCTCACCTATTTCGCGCTCGATGCGGCGCGGTTGCTGCGCGCGCAGAAATAACGGCGAACGGCGCGAACGACGCGGCAGCGCCCTCGCGACCGGTCTCGCGCCGTGAGGGCACCCACCGCGGGATGGCGTTCTTCGAATGCAACAATGCGGGGCGCTTCGAATGCCCCGCTCGCTTAGGACTGCAGTGCAGGCGCGACCCGATCCAAGCTACGCAAAAACTTGTCGGCCGATTCGTAGCCGACGACACGGAGCACCTCTTTCCCCGATCGATCGAAGAAGATGATGCCCGGTGGCCCGAATAGGTCGAACCGCTTCAGCAAGGCTTGATCGTCCCCATTGTTCGCGGTGACGTCGGCGCGCAGCAATTGCAGTTGCGCGAGACGCGCTTGCACGCGCTTGTCCGCGAACGTGAAGCGCTCCATTTCCTTGCAGCTCACGCACCAGTCGGCATAGAAATCGAGCATCGCGGGCCGCGCATTGGTCTTGAGCAGTGCGTCGAGACCAGCCGAGGACCGCACGGGAGCGAACGCAGCGTCCATTTTCGCAACCGCCGCGCCACTCGGCCCCTCTACCGCGCTCGTCGTATGCGCGGCCAGCACCGCGAGCGGGCGCACCGGATCGCCCGACCCCGCGGCGACGCCTACCAGCAACGCCGCGGCCCAAATCGCGAGCGCCGCGCCGACGCCGCGCCCCAACCGACGCCAAACGGACGGCCCGCCGGCACTCGGCGTGAACAGCCCGAGCGCGGCGGCGGCGATCAGCAGCCACAGCGCCGCGAGCAGCATTTGCACCGTCGAAGGCAGCACGGGCCACACGATCCACAGGGCTGCCGCAAGCAGCACCACGCCGAAGAACACCTTAACCCCGTCCATCCACGCGCCGGCACGCGGCAGCAGCGTCCCTGCGCCCAAGCCAATGACGAGCAGCGGAACACCGAGACCCAGCCCCATCGAAAACAGCGCGGCACCGCCGAGCACGGCGCTGCCCGTGTGCGCGATGAACGCGAGCACCGCGAAGAGCGGCGCCGTCATGCATGCGCCGACGACGAGCGCCGAGAGCGCGCCCATCACCGCGACCGCCGCGAACGTCCCGCCGGAGCGGCGGCCCGACGCCTGCGACACGCCGTCCTGCCAACGCTGCGGCAGCACGATATCGACGCCGGCGATCAGTGTGAGCGCAAACACCGTCAGCAGCACGGCGAACGCGCCAAGCACCCATGGGTTCTGCAACCATGCGCCGAGCGATTGCCCCACGAGCGCGGCCGCGACGCCCAGAGCGGTATAGACCAGCGCCATGCCGACGACGTAGGAAAGCGATAACGCAAAACCGCGCCCCCGCGTGACCTTGGTGCCCTGGCCAATGATGATGGCCGAGACGATCGGGATCATCGGATAGGAGCACGGCAGCAGGCTCAAAACGAGGCCGGCCAAGAAATAAAGGCCGACCGTTGCCGCAAAGCTGCCGCCCTGCAACAACGACTGCGCGTAGTCGGCGCTAGTCGCGCGGTCGTACCACGACGACGACTGTTGCGTCCCGTCGCCGGCAGCAGCTGGCACGGTGGCGCCCGAACCGGCGTTCAAGGCCGCACCGCTGACGTGGTAAACGTGCTGGGCAGGCGGATAGCAAATGCCGGCGTCGGCGCACCCTTGTGAGGTCACGGCAAGGTCGAATGGGCCGGACGCCGACTGCACCGGTACGCGTATCGTCAGCTCGCCGCGATAGGTTTCGACGTTCTTTTGGAACGTCTGGTCGAATTTGACGTGCCCCGCGGGCAACTGTGCCGCGCCGAGCGTCGCTGTTCCATTTTTGACTGCGAACTGGAATCGCTCTCGATAAAGGTAATACCCGTCCGCGATATTGAAGTGGACATCGACCTCGTGAGGCTGTTCACTGGCACTGAAGCGAAACGCAACCGACGGATCGAGAAAATCGTCGGCACGCGCGACGCTTGCGAACCCTGCCCCGAGCGCGGCCAACGCGATGAGGAACGACATGAAGCGCACGAACGTGCGCGCGGGATCGGAAAGCGGCTTAAACATGGGTAGGTCGGTACGTTTCGGTCTCCACCCATTGCGCGTATGCGGTTGACGCCGACGCCTGCCATGACAGCAGTTCGGGCGTCTCGTAAGGGTGATTCGCAAGAATGAACCGCTCGAGCTCGAGCGATCGAACGGTGCTGGTCTTGAACAACAATTGGATCTCGTCCGACGTTTCCACTTTGCCTTGCCAGCGATAGCGCGACCGCACCGGTCCGAGCTCCGTGACGCAGGCGGACAGACATGCATCGAGCGCACCTTGCGCGAGCTTTTGCGCCGATTCGGCGTCGGGTAACGTCGTCAGCATGAGCACGACAGAGAGAGGCACGGCGTCTTTTCCTCGATGATGACTCGGTACGCCGCTATCGTATCACCGCGCGCAATTTCGCCATGACGCCAACCAAGTAGGAGGCGCCCCACGGCCCAGCACATGCGCTCCTGGCTCGACAAGCGGTCCGCCGGGGGCCCGTAAAAGCGAAAGGGCCAAGCTCGCGCTTGACCCTTTTGCTAAACCAGCTCGAGCGAGAAGCCGCTAGGCTTTCCGCAGCGCTTATTCAGCTTCTTGAACGTCTTCTTCCACCACTTCCGGACGGTCGAGCAACTCGACGAGTGCCATCGGTGCGTTATCGCCCACGCGGAAACCAAACTTCAGGATGCGCAGATAGCCGCCCGGACGGTTCGCGAAACGCGGACCGAGCACGTCGAACAGCTTCGTGACGGAATCACGATCGCGCAGACGGTTGAACGCCAAACGGCGGTTCGCGAGCGACGGCTTCTTGCCGAGCGTGATCAACGGCTCGACAACCTTACGGAGTTCCTTCGCTTTCGGCAGCGTCGTCTTGATGACTTCGTGCTCGATCAGCGAGTTGGACATGTTACGGAGCATAGCCAAGCGGTGGCTGCTCGTGCGGTTCAGTTTCCGCAAACCATGACGGTGACGCATTTCAGTTCCTTGATTCGAAGTTTTGATCCAGCTCTTCTATCGTCCCCGCCTGATGCAGCTCAGCGGTGAGGACACGGGCCGGTAAGAAAAAGACAAGACGCGGATTTTAAAGGAAAATCCGCGTCCTTGCCAGATGCCGGGGCGCCAGCGCCCCGGTGGACTTACTTGTCGAGGCCGGCCGGCGGCCAGTTCTCGAGCTTCATGCCGAGCGTCAAACCGCGCGAAGCGAGCACTTCCTTGATCTCGTTCAGCGACTTGCGGCCCAGATTCGGCGTCTTGAGCAGCTCGTTCTCCGTGCGCTGGATCAGATCGCCGATGTAGTAGATGTTTTCGGCCTTCAGGCAGTTGGCCGAACGCACCGTCAACTCGAGATCGTCCACCGGACGCAGCAGGATCGGATCGATCTGCGGCGCGCGCGACGGGGCTTCGGCCGTCGCTTCCGTGCCTTCCAGCGCCGCGAACACGGCGAGCTGATCGACGAGGATACGGGCAGATTGACGAATCGCTTCCTCGGGCGAGATGACGCCGTTGGTCTCGATGTTCATCACGAGCTTGTCGAGATCGGTACGTTGCTCGACGCGCGCGCTTTCCACGGCGTAGCTCACGCGGCGAACCGGCGAGAACGACGCGTCGAGCACGATGCGGCCGATGATCTTGGCCGTTTCTTCGCCGTAGCGGCGCACGTTGCCCGGCACGTAGCCGCGGCCCTTCTCGACCTTGATCTGCACATCGAGCTTGCCGCCCTTGGACAGATGGGCAACCACGTGATCGGGGTTGATGACCTCGCAGTCGTGCGGCAGCTCGATGTCGCGAGCCGTCACGACGCCTTCGCCTTCCTTGCGCAGCGTGACCGTTACTTCGTCACGGTTGTGCAGCTTGAAGACGACGCCCTTCATGTTCAGCAGCAAGTTGACGACGTCTTCCTGCACGCCGTCGATCGTCGAGTACTCGTGCACGACGCCTGCGATCGTCACTTCGGTCGGCGCGTAGCCCACCATCGACGACAGCAGCACGCGCCGAAGCGCGTTGCCCAACGTGTGGCCGTAACCGCGTTCGAACGGTTCCATGACCACTTTCGCGTGGCTCTCGCCCAGCGATTCCACGGCGATGATCTTGGGCTTCAACAAACTGGTTTGCATAGGTTTTCCTTTTCAATACCCTCGGCTCGTTACACCGATAAGGCTGACCGGTAACACCCTGAAAATAAACAGCCGAGGTTCCCCCTTGCACACCGCAATCGAGGTACCCCGGCCGTAAATCCGATTAGCGCGAATACAATTCGACGATCAGGCTTTCGTTGATGTCGCCGGCGATATCGCTACGTTCCGGCATTTGCTTGAACGTGCCTTCGAACTTCTTCGCATCGACCGCAACCCAGCTCGCGATCCCGCTTTGCTCGGCAAGCGACAGCGCTTCGAGAATACGGGCCTGCTTCTTCGCTTGCTCGCGCACGGCCACGACGTCGCCTGCCTTCACTTGCATCGAGGGGACGTTCGCAACCACGCCGTTCACCGTGATCGCCTTGTGGCTCACGAGTTGGCGCGCTTCAGCGCGCGTCGAGCCGAAGCCCATGCGATAGACGACGTTGTCGAGGCGCGACTCGAGCAATTGCAGCAGGGTTTCACCCGTGTTGCCCTTGCGGCGGTCGGCTTCGGCGAAGTAGCGGCGGAACTGGCGCTCGAGCACGCCGTAGATGCGCTTCACCTTTTGCTTTTCGCGAAGCTGCGTGCCGTAGTCGGACGTACGCGCGCCCGAGGTGCGGCCGTGCTGGCCGGGCTTGCTGTCGAGCTTGCACTTGTCGGCGAGCGAACGGCGCGAGCTCTTCAGGAACAGATCGGTGCCTTCACGGCGGGACAACTTGGCTTTAGGGCCGGTATAGCGTGCCACTTTGCTTTCCTTCTGGTTTGATCACGCAAACTTTCGTCTGCGCTAGTTCGTCCCGGATTGAGGGCGAACGGTGGGCTTAGTCAATCAACACCGATGCGAAACATCAATGCGCAAATAGCCTGTTGGCGCACAATCGCGCCAACAGGCGTCAAACAGGCGCTCGTCTTAGATACGACGGCGCTTCGGCGGACGGCAGCCGTTGTGCGGAACGGGCGTAACGTCGGAGATCGCCGTGATCTTGATGCCAAGACCATGCAGAGCGCGCACCGCCGATTCGCGGCCGGGTCCAGGACCCTTGATCCGCACTTCGAGGTTCTTGACGCCGTACTCCATCGCCACGCGACCAGCCGACTCCGCCGCAACCTGCGCCGCGAACGGCGTCGACTTGCGCGAGCCCTTGAAGCCCTGGCCGCCCGACGTCGCCCAGGCAAGCGCGTTGCCTTGACGATCGGTGATCGTGATGATGGTGTTGTTGAACGACGCGTGAACGTGAACCACGCCCTCGGCGACGTTCTTCTTGACCTTCTTGCGAACGCGTTGCGCCGCGGTGTTGTTCGAAGCCTTAGCCATTACGTTTTCCTGTAACTGTCAGTCGCGCTTATTTCTTCAGCGATTGGGCAGCGCGGCGCGGACCCTTGCGCGTACGGGCGTTCGTGCGCGTACGTTGGCCACGCAGGGGCAGACCCTTGCGATGACGGACACCGCGATAGCAGCCGAGGTCCATCAGACGCTTGATGTTCATCGTCACTTCGCGGCGAAGATCGCCTTCGACGACGAACTTGCCGACTTCTTCACGCAGCTTCTCGAGATCCGCGTCCGTCAGGTCCTTGACCTTCTTGTTCACTGCGACGCCAGCCGATTCGCAAATTTGTTGCGAACGCGTGCGGCCGACCCCGTAGATCGCGGTCAGGCCGATCACGGCGTGCTGGTGGTTCGGGATGTTCACCCCTGCAATACGAGCCATTGTTTTTCCTCAAACAAAAAGCGCAAGCAAAAGCGCGGCGTTCAGCCTTGGCGCTGTTTGTGGCGCGGATCAGAGCTGCAAATCACGCGCACGACACCTTTGCGCTTGATGATCTTGCAATTGCGGCAAATGCGCTTAACCGATGCCATCACTTTCATGATATTACCCTTTTTTCAAATCACTTCGCCCGGAACACGATCCGCGCACGCGACAGATCGTAAGGCGTCAACTCAACCGTCACCTTGTCGCCCGGCAGGATGCGGATGTAGTGCATGCGCATCTTCCCGGAAATATGCCCCAACACGACATGGCCGTTTTCCAGCTTCACGCGGAAGGTAGCATTGGGCAGGTTCTCGATGACCTCGCCCTGCATCTGGATTACATCGTCTTTGGCCATAAGTCCTTTCAACGCATCGGGATGTTGCCGCTGCCCTTGAAGTTGGCCTTCTTGAGCAACGACTCATACTGTTGCGACATAACGTACGACTGCACCTGCGCCATGAAGTCCATCGTGACGACGACAATGATCAGCAGCGACGTTCCACCAAAATAAAACGGCACGTTCCAACGCAGCACCAAAAACTCCGGTAGCAGGCAGACGAACACGATGTAGATCGCACCAGCCAGCGTCAGACGCGTGAGGATGCGGTCGATATACCGTGCGGTCTGATCGCCCGGACGGATACCGGGAACGAACGCACCGCTCTTCTTCAGGTTGTCGGCCGTCTCTCTGCTGTTGAACACCAGTGCGGTGTAGAAAAAGCAGAAGAACACGATCGCCAACGCGTACAGCAACACATACACGGGCTGGCCCGGCTTGATCGCCTCGGCCACGTTGTGCAGCGTATCGGTGAGCCAGCTGCCGCGCGTACCCGAGCTGAACCAATTGAGAATCGTTGCCGGGAACAGGATGATCGACGATGCGAAGATCGGCGGAATCACGCCCGACATGTTCAGCTTGAGCGGCAAGTGCGACGACTGCCCGCCGTAAATCTTGTTACCGACCTGGCGCTTCGCGTAGTTCACGAGGATCTTGCGCTGACCGCGCTCGATGAACACCACGAGGTAGGTCACCGCACCAATCAACGCGACCACGATGATCGCCGTGAACGGATGCATCGACCCCGACTGCACGAGCGAGACCAGCCCACCCACTGCGTTCGGGAACCCCGCTGCGATCCCGGCGAAAATGATGATCGAGATACCGTTGCCAAGCCCGCGCTCCGTGATCTGCTCACCCAGCCACATCAGGAACATCGTGCCCGTCACCAGCGTCACGACCGTCGTGAGGCGAAACACCATACCCGGATCGATCACGAGGCCCGGCTGATTCTCGAGCGCCACGGCGATGCCGAACGCTTGGAACAATGCCAGCAGGACCGTGAAGATCCGCGTGTACTGCGTGATCTTGCGCTGCCCCGCCTGCCCTTCCTTCTTCAGCGCTTCGAGCTGCGGCGAGACGATCGCGAGCAATTGCATGATGATCGACGAGGAGATGTACGGCATGATCCCCAACGCGAAAATCGTGAACCGCGACAGCGCGCCACCCGAGAACATGTTGAACATGCCCAGGATACCGCCCGATTGGCTCTGGAACAGCTTCGCCAACTGATCCGGGTCGATCCCCGGCACCGGAATGTGCGCGCCGATGCGATAGACGACCAGAGCCAGCAGCAGGAACACTGCCCGCCGGCGCAGGTCGCCGAACTTCGCCGTGCTTCGACCGGCTTTTGCGAGACTCGGGCTGTTAGCCAAGTAGCTTCTCCGATGCAAATGCCATTGACGGCAATCGGTCTTTCACGCGATCGAAAGCCAATTACTCGGCGAACGAGCCGCCGGCCGCTTCGATCGCGGCACGCGCACCCTTCGTCGCACCGAGGCCCTTCACGACGATCTTGCGCGAGATTTCGCCGGTGGCGATGATCTTGGCGCTTTTCGTCAGTTCACCGACGAGGCCGGCTTGCTTCAATGCGAGCAAGTCGATTTCGTCGACGGGCAGGGCTTGCAGATCGCCGAGGCGCACTTCACCCACGAATTCCTTCGTCAGCGACGTGAAGCCACGCTTGGGCAAACGACGTTGCAGCGGCATTTGACCGCCTTCGAAGCCGACCTTGTGAAAGCCGCCCGAACGCGATTTCTGACCCTTGTGACCACGGCCGGCCGTCTTGCCGAGGCCGGAGCCGATACCGCGGCCGACGCGGCGCTTCGCGTGCTTGGCGCCTTCGGCCGGCTTCAGGTTGTTCAATTCCATATTCAACTCCTCGAGTCCCTGGTCCGTGTTTAGGCGATGACCTTAACGAGGTACGAGACCTTGTTGATCATGCCGCGCACGGCGGGCGTGTCTTGCAGTTCGCTGACCGAGTTGAGTCGGCGCAGGCCCAGGCCACGCACCGTGGCACGGTGCGAATCGCGGGTCCCAATCAGGCTCTTGACGAGCTGAACCTTGACAGTTTTATCAGACATGGTGACCACCTAGGCATTAGCCCAAAATTTCTTCGACCGACTTACCGCGCTTCGCCGCGATGTCCCCCGGCGTCGACTGCTTGCGCAGCCCGTCGAGCGTGGCACGCACGAGGTTGTACGGGTTCGTCGAACCGTGGCTCTTCGCGACGACGTTTTGCACGCCCATCACGTCGAACACAGCGCGCATCGGGCCGCCGGCGATCACGCCGGTACCGTCCTTCGCCGGAGCGAGCAGAACCACCGATGCGCCATGCTTGCCGTGCACTTCGTGCTGCAGCGTGCCGTTCTTCAGCGGCACCTTGAACATGTTGCGGCGGGCTTGTTCCATCGCCTTTTGCACGGCCACGGGCACTTCCTTCGCTTTGCCCTTGCCCATGCCGACGCGGCCATCACCATCGCCCACCACGGTCAGTGCGGCGAAGCCGAGAATCCGGCCGCCCTTCACCACCTTGGTCACGCGGTTGACCGAGATCATCTTTTCGCGAAGGCCGTCGTCGCGTTCGTCAGCCTGAACTTTCGCTTGCATCTTTGCCATGACGAATTCCTTCCCTTAGAACTTGAGCCCGGCTTCGCGCGCCGCGTCGGCCAGCGCCTTCACGCGGCCGTGGTAGCGAAAGCCCGAGCGATCGAAGGCGACGGATTCGACGCCGGCAGCCTTGGCTTTTTCAGCGATACGCTTGCCGATCAGCGTGGCGGCGGCAATGTTGCCACCCTTGCCCGATTGGTCGGCCAGTTGCGCGCGCACTTCAGCTTCGAGCGTCGACGCGCTGGCGAGCACCTTCGTGCCGCAGGGCGAGAACACTTGCGCGTAGATGTGCGTATTCGTGCGGTGCACGGCAAGGCGCGCAACCTGCAGTTCGGCGATCTTGATACGCGTCTGACGAGCGCGGCGCAGGCGAGATTGAGTCTTATCCATGATTGCGCACCCTTACTTCTTCTTCGTTTCTTTGAGGATCACCACCTCGTCGGCATAGCGCACGCCCTTGCCCTTGTAGGGCTCCGGCGGACGATAGCCGCGCACTTCGGCAGCGACTTGGCCGACTTTCTGCTTGTCGATCCCCTTGATCACGATTTCCGTTTGCGACGGGGTTTCAGCCTTCACGCCTTCCGGCATTTGGTGCACCACGGGGTGCGAGAAACCCAGCGACAGATTCAGCTTGTCGCCTTGCGCTTGCGCACGATAACCGACGCCGACGAGGTTGAGCTTGCGCTCGAAACCCTTCGTCGCGCCGTGCACCATGTTCGCGACGATCGCGCGCATCGTGCCCGACATCGCGTTCGCTTCGCGGCTTTCGTCAACCGGCTCGAACTTCAGGACCGCGCCGTCGACGACGATGTTCACGAGCTTGTTCAGCGGCTGCGAAATCGTGCCGAGCGCGCCCTTCACCGTGATGAGGCCGCCTTCGACCTTCACTTCGGCGCCGGACAACGCGACCGGGCTTTTACCTACTCGAGACATGTTTCTTCTCCTCTTTCGGCGTTAAGCGACGTAGCAGATGACTTCGCCGCCGACGCCATTGGCGCGGGCCTTGCGGTCGGTCATCACACCCTTGGGCGTCGAAACGATCGCGACACCGAGGCCATTCATGACCTGCGGGATGTCGTTGCGACCGCGGTACACGCGCAGACCAGGCTTCGAGACGCGCTCGAGGCGCTCGATGACCGGACGGCCGGCGTAGTACTTCAACGCGATGTTCAATTCCGACTTCGCGCCTTCCGACTTCACTGCGAAGTCGTCGATGTAACCTTCGTCCTTCAAGACTTGCGCAATCGCAATCTTCACTTTCGACGAGGGCATCGCCACCGTAACCTTCTCGACCATCTGCGCGTTGCGGATGCGAGTCAGCATATCGGCGATAGGATCACTCATGCTCATTTATGTTTCTCCTATTACCAGCTCGCCTTGGTCAGGCCGGGGATCTCGCCACGGAATGCGATTTCGCGAATCTTGTTGCGCGCAAGTCCGAACTTGCGGAACGTGCCGCGCGGACGCCCCGTGATCGCGCAGCGGTTACGCTTGCGGGTCGGGTTCGCGTTACGGGGCAGTTGTTGCAGCTCGAGGCGAGCTGCGTAGCGCTCTTCTTCCGACTTCGATTGGTCGTCGATGATCGCCTTCAGCGCTTCGCGCTTCGGGGCGAACTTCGCCGCCAGGCGGGCGCGCTTCTTTTCACGTTCGATCAGTGCCAGTTTAGCCACGGTAACCTCAGTTTCTGAACGGGAACTTGAAGCTGGCGAGCAGTGCCTTGGCTTCTTCGTCGGTCTTCGCGGTCGTGGTGATGCTGATGTTCAGCCCACGCAGCGCGTCGATTTTGTCGTAGTCGATTTCGGGGAAAATGATCTGCTCTTTCACACCGATGTTGTAGTTGCCGCGACCGTCGAACGCACGACCCGACACACCACGGAAGTCGCGCACGCGGGGCAGCGCCACCGTGACGAAACGATCCAGGAATTCGTACATAGCCTGGCCACGCAGCGTGACCATCGCGCCGATCGGATAGCCTTGACGGATCTTGAAGCCTGCAATTGCCTTGCGGGCCTTCGTCACGACGGGCTTCTGACCTGCGATCTTCGTCAGATCGCCAACGGCATTTTCGATGATCTTCTTGTCAGCGACGGCTTCGCCAAGACCCATGTTCAGGGTGATCTTGGTGATGCGCGGCACTTCCATGACCGACTTATAGCCGAACTTTTCGATAAGGCCGGGAACGACCTTCTCTTTGTAAAACTCTTGCAAACGAGCCATTTTTTATACTCCGCAGCGTCAGGCGCTCAGCACGGCACCGGTCGTCTTCAGGAAGCGCACTTTCTTGCCTTCCTCGACCTTGATGCCCACACGCGAGGCTTTGCCGTTCGCGTCGACGAGTGCGACGTTCGAAATGTGCAACGGCATCGTCTTCGCTTCCACACCGCCCGTCGTACCCTTCATCGGGTTCGGCTTCACGTGCTTCTTGACGAGATTGATGCCTTCCACCGTCACGCGCTCATCGCCGACGGCGAGCACGACACCGCGCTTGCCCTTGTCCTTGCCGGTGATGACGACGACTTCGTCACCCTTGCGAATCTTGTTCATCGCGACTCCTTACAGCACTTCCGGCGCGAGCGAAACGATCTTCATGAACCGTTCGCTACGCAACTCACGCGTGACCGGCCCGAAAATGCGGGTGCCGATGGGCTCGAGCTTGGTATTCAACAGGACGGCAGCATTGCCGTCGAACTTGATCAGCGAGCCGTCTTGGCGACGCACGCCCTTGGCGGTGCGAACCACCACGGCGTTGTAGATTTCGCCTTTCTTCACGCGCCCGCGCGGCGTTGCCTCTTTGACGCTCACCTTGATGATGTCGCCGATGTTGGCATAACGACGCTTCGAGCCGCCGAGCACCTTGATGCACATGACTTCACGCGCACCCGTGTTGTCGGCCACTTCAAGCCGAGATTCGGTCTGGATCATGGTTTATCTTTCCCAACTTAATCCGCCTGCACCACCATGGTTCAGCCGGTCAGTCTTGGTCCCGTCAGCCAATCGGCTGCTTGGGTTGGAACAGCAGCGACGGCAACGAAACCGCCATCGCAATCGAGTGATTCACCGGAGCGGGCTGGCGCCCTTCCGCTTCCCTTCCACTTCGCCCGCAACGGATCCCATAAAGAGGGAAGACCGAGATTATAACAAATAACCTCGGCCTTGCAAGCGAAATCTACTGCGATTTCAACGACTTCTACTACGCCACAGCTAGCGTCTTAGATGATGCGAGCCGCTTCGACGAGGCGCGACACCGTCCAGGCTTTCGTCTTCGAGATCGGACGCGTTTCCTGGATTTCCACGAGGTCGCCCTCGTTGTACGTGTTCGCGTCGTCATGCGCGTGGTACTTCTTCGAACGCACGACGTACTTGCCGTAGATCGGGTGCTTCACGCGGTGCTCGACGAGCACGGTGACCGTCTTGTCCATCTTGTTGCTGACGACCTTGCCGACCAGCGTCCGCTTGAGCGAGGTTTTCACGCTATCGTTCATTTCTGGTTCGCCTTCTCAGTCAGGACGGTCCGCACACGTGCGATGTCGCGACGAAC
>NZ_JBQCIF010000033.1:0-16046 GCF_051953955.1 Trinickia sp.
AAGGAGAGCAAGATGGACCACGACGACCACCGCGACGATCGGGTGCCCGCGCCCCGCCGCCACTTTCTCAAATGCATGGCATGGGCCGGCGCCGGCACGCTTTGGACGATGCACGCCGGCATCCTGCAAGCTCGCGCGCTCGGCAGCGATGCCGATGCGGGCGCGGCAACCGAAGCGCTGAAGGACGCCACCTTCAGCTTCGTGCAAATCAGCGACTCGCACATCGGCTTCACGAAAGCGCCGAACCCGGACGTGACGAGCACGCTCAAAGCCGCGCTCGCGCGCATCGACGCACAATCGGTTCAGCCCGACTTCATCGTTCACACCGGCGATCTCACGCATCTGTCGCGGCCCGACGAATTCGACACGGTCGATCAGCTCGTGCGGGGCTCGAGCACGCGCCGCGCGTTCTTCGTGCCGGGCGAGCACGACGTCATCGGCGACAACGGCCGCGCATTCTTCGAGCGGTTCGGCGAAAAGCAAACGGACGGAGGCTGGTACAGCTTCGATCATCGCGGCGTCCATTTCGTCGCGCTCATCAACGTGCTCAATCTGAAAAGCGGCGGCCTCGGCTGGCTCGGGCCCGATCAGCTTGCTTGGCTCAAGCAAGACCTCGGAGCGCGCTCTTCGGAAACGCCGATCGTCGTGTTCGCGCACATGCCGATGTGGTCGCTGTATCCCGAGTGGGGCTGGGGCACCGACGACGCGGGCGAAGCGCTAGCGATGCTGCGCCGCTTCGGCTCGGTCACGGTGCTCAACGGCCACATTCATCAAATCCAGCAAAAGGTCGAAGGCCACGTCACGTTCTACACGGCCCGCTCGACCGCGTATCCGCAGCCCGCGCCGGGCGTGGGCCCCGGGCCCGGACCGCTCAAGGACGTGCCGCCCGGCCAACTCGCGACTTATCTCGGCGTGCGCGAGGTGCACCATGTCCAAGCGGGCCATACGCTCGCGTTGACCGACGAGGCGCTGTCATGAAAACATTCGCTGCCACCCGCTACGGCGCCGCAGCGTGGACCTCGACCTCGACCTCGACCCCGGCTTCGACCTCGGCTTCGACCCCGGCCCCGACCTCAGTTCGGCGCTCGCTTACGCCGTTCCGTCTTCGCGCTTTCATGCCGTTCGCCGTATGGGCGGCGCTTTCCCTCGCCGGCCCGGCGAGCGCCGCATCGAACGATGCGGGCGCCGCCCCCGGCGCCGGCGCTGCCTCGGCGACCTATCGCATCGAGATCCACGATTTCGCGTTCTCGCCGAAGGAGTTGACCGTCCCGGCCGGCGCTCGCATCGTTTGGACCAACCGCGACGACGAACCGCATACCGTCGTCAGTGCGGCCGGCACGTTCAAGCCGTCGCGAGCGCTCGATACCGACGATTCGTTCTCGACCGTGCTCGACAAACCCGGCACCTATGCCTACTTCTGCGGCATCCACCCGATGATGGTCGGCAAAATAACGGTGCGATGAAACCTGCCTGCCCAGCTGCGATTCCGGTGCTGCCGGCACGCGTTCACCCGAACTGGGCGGCCAACACGCCGGCTTCTCGGTGCGCCGAGCCGCAAACCTTGGAGCCGCCGCCCGACGCAACCACCCCGCACGGGAATAAACTCGGCGCATCTTCGGTATCGCAACGGTCAACCCAGGAGGCGCCCCCGGTGGCCGAAACCGACAAACACGATAGCGCGGCGAGCCCCGAGCCGAACAAGCCCGCCGCGTCCGGCGGGCAGGACGACGCCGAGCGCAGCCGCCGCTTTCAGCAGCTCGCGCTGCCGCATCTCGATGCCGCCTACAATCTCGCGCGCTGGCTCACCGGCAACGCGGGCGATGCCGACGACGTCGTGCAGGAAGCGTTCGTGCGCGCCTTTCGCTTCTTCGGCACGTTTCGTGGAGAGAACGCGCGGCCGTGGCTGCTCGCGATCGTGCGCCGCACCTGGTACACGGAATGGCGGCGGCGCACGAACTCGCGCGAGGTGGCGCCGTTCGACGACGACCTCGACGAAACGAGCGTGTTCGACGAAATGTCGTCGCGCAGCGCCGATCCTCAGACGCTGCTGCTGCAAGGCGAGCATGCGAGGCTCGTGCGAGAGGCGTTGGAGCGGTTGCCCGTCGAGTATCGCGAGGTGCTGATCCTGCGCGAGCTCGAAGACATGAGCTACCGCGACATCGCGGTCATCGCCGATCTACCGATCGGCACGGTGATGTCGCGCCTCGCGCGCGGTCGCCGCAAGCTCGCCGCCCTGCTCGCGCCGTTGCGCGACGAACCCCGCGCTCGCATCGGCACGATCGTCAAGGAGAGCCCAGATGGATTGCAATGACGCTCGCCCGCTGCTTAGCGCCGCCGTCGATCGCGAACTCTCGGCCGCGGAAGCCCTGCAGGTAGAGCGGCATCTGACGGCGTGTCCCGAATGCCGTCGCGAGGTGCAGGCGCTTCGGGCCGTCAGTGCCGCGACGCGCGCGGCCGACTACTTCCGTGCACCCGCCGCGCTGCGCGAGCGGATTCTCGCGGCACTGCCCGGCGTCGAGACCGCGCCGATTCGTCAGGACGAAGCCGCGGCCGCGGCAGAGGCAGACGGACCGCAGCCGCGTTCGGAGGACGCCACCGGAGCCCCACCGCCGTCGCGCGAAGCGCGCCCAGGGCCGCAGCGCGAGCCTCGTGCATCAGGCCGGGCGTGGCAGTGGACCGGATGGCGCTCGCCGCGCGGCATTCGGGCAGGGGCTGCCGGCCCCGGCCGCGGTGGGTTTGCAGCGTTCGGATGGCCCGCGAGCACCGCCGTCGCCGTTGTCGCAGCCGCCGCCATCGTGCTCGCCACGAGCATCGCGCTCGTCGCGCACCGGCCCGCCAACATCGGCGGCACCAACGCGGAGTTCGTCGACGAACTCGTCGAGAGCCACGTCCGCGCCCAATTGTCGGGGCACGACATCGACGTCGTCTCGTCCGATCAGCACACGGTCAAGCCCTGGTTCAACGGGCGCCTCGACTATGCGCCGCCCGTCGAAGACCTCGCCGACGCCGGCTTCGCGCTGACTGGAGGCCGCCTCGACTATGTCGGCCATCACCGCGTGGCGGTGCTCGTCTATCGCTATCGCAAGCACGTCATCGACGTCTACGTGATGCCGGACCGCGACGGCGGCGCACTTAGCGAGCCGGCGTCCCTCATGAGCGACGGCTATGCGCTCGTACGTTGGCGCGGGCAAGGCATGCTCTGGTGGGCGGTCAGCGACGCCGAACCGGCCGTGCTCGAACAGCTGCACGCGGCGCTCGCGGCACGCTTGCGGGGGCCGCCGCCGGGCACGGCGCAATGACGGTGATGGCAGAGCACGTCAATCGTCAACCGTCGACGGCCGCCACCGATCCATCATCAACCGTCCGCAACTGACGGCGCGCGCGGCGAAAGCGTTTCGATGAGACCGAGCAGCCGCGACGGATCGAGCGGCTTGACGAAGTGATGGTGAAAGCCGGCTCGGCGGCTACGTTGCCGATCCGCATCCTGTCCATAGCCGGTCAGCGCGATGAACAGGCATTCGCGGCTCGCGAGCTCGGCCCGCAGGCGATGCACGAGTTCGTAGCCGTCCATGACGGGCAGGCCGATGTCGATGACGGCGATCTCGGGCGCGAAGCGCGGGACGATCTGCAGCGCGGAGGCCGGGTCGTAGACGGCCTCGACGTCGTGACCGCATTCCCTCAGCAACTCGGCGAGTGCCTGGACACCGTCGACGTTGTCGTCGACGAGCAGCACGCGCCGCGGGGCGACGCCGGCGCTCGTGCTGCCTGCACGTCTACGCGCCGGCACCGCATCGCGATCGGGAGCCTCATGGCGATCGGCGCCGCCGTCGCCGACGTCGCCGACGTCGCCGACGTCGCGCCAGACTTGCACATCGCCGTTTCCGCCGCCTGCCCCGTCCAGCCGAATCGCCGAGCGCGCGGACGGGATGCGCTCGTTCTGCTCGTTCTGCTCGTTCTGCTCGTTCCGCTCGTTCCGCTCGGCGCGCTCGCCGGGCACGAGAATCACGAACGTGCTGCCGCACCCGGGCCCCTCGCTCGTTGCGCTGACATGCCCGCCATGCATCTCGACCAGATTCTTCACGAGCGCCAAGCCGATGCCGAGGCCGCCCTCGGCGCGATCGAGATCGCGCTTGCCTTGGAAGAACAAATCGAACACGCGCGGTAGGACGTCGGGCGCGAGGCCGATGCCGTCGTCGCGCACGCTAACGGCGATCATGCCGCGCCGCTCGCGCTTGGCCACGAGTTCGACCTGGCCGCCCGGCGCCGTATAGCGTGCCGCATTCGTGAGCAGATTGGAAACGACCTGAGCGAGCCGCGTCGCATCGACGTTCCAAACGAGATCGGGGTCGACTTCGACGGTCAGCCGGTGCTCGCGCTGCTCGAGCAGCAGGCCGCCCATTTCCACGGCGCTCGCGAGCACATCGGCGACGCGCACCGTCTGCCGCTTCAATGCGATCTTCCCGCGCGTGATGCGCGAAATGTCGAGCAGGTCGTCGACGAGCCGCACGAGGTGGTCGACTTGCCGCGCGATGATGCTCTGCTCGCGGGCGGTGCTGCTTTCGGTCCGCATGCGCATGAGCCGAAGCGCCGTGACGATCGGCGAAAGCGGATTGCGCAATTCGTGGCCGAGCATCGCCAAGAATTCGTCCTTTGCGCGCCCGGCCTCGCGCAGCTCGGCGACGAGCCGCTCGCGCTCCGCATGCGACTTCTCGAAGCGGGCTCGGGCACGGACCTGCTCGGTCACGTCGACGGCGACGACGATGATGCCTTCCACGATCGCGCTGTCCAAACGCAGCGGCTCGAAATGAAACGTGAAGTAGCGCGGCTCGAACGCGCCGTCCGGCCGCGTCACGTCGATGCGCTGATCCTCGCGCACGATCGGCTCGCCGCGCTCGAAAGCGGCGTTCAGCAATGTGCCGATGTCACCGCCGGACTGCGCCTGCGGAAACACGTCGGCACAGCGTCGGCCCGCGAGCTCGGCATGGCCGGCCAGCTCGCGAAAGCGCCGATTGGCGAGTTCGAAGACGTGTCCAGGCCCGCTCAGCAGCGCCGCCGCGACCGGCGCGTTCATGAACAACGCATCGCGCTGACGCTCCGCGCGATTGCGGCGCTCGACTTCGAGTTCGAGCGCCATTGCCTTTTGCTGCCAGAGTGCGACGAGCCGATTGGCCTGTGTGTCGTCGGCGCCCGCGAGCACTTCGCTCGGCAGCACGCTCGTATGGGCCGAGCAAATGTGCTCGAACATGCGGCTGTGCGCGGCATTCGAAAACAACGCTTGCGAGTAGGCGCAAAACAGCGTGAACGCGTAGCGGCGCGCGAGTTCGTTCCAGAGACCTTCGAGCTGTAGCGCCGCTTCGTATTCGCCGCGCTCGCAGAGCACGCCGACCATCTCGCCGAAAGCATGAACCGGGCCGCCGCCGGGCGCCTGCATGCTGGCCACCACGGCACCGATCGACGCCAGAAACAAATTCGAGTCGGGGTGCCCGTCGACCATGAAGCGCGACAGCGCTTCCTCGGCATCGAGCGCGACGAATCGGTCCGGTGGCCATCGAGCGCCCACGGTGCTGCCGCCGATTCCGCCCAGCTTCGATCGGATCCCCGTCAAATGCCTCTGCGTGGCGATGACGATCGCATTTCCGCCCGAGCACAGCGCGCGCTCGACGAAGCTCGCGACTTCGTCGATCAGCAACGGCTCGGCCTGATAGAAACGGACGAAGTGCCCGTGCACCTCGCAGTCGGAATAAGAAGCACGTCCAGCTACCGCCATGTCAATTCCTAGCGGCGCACGGCCGCGCAGTCGTGGGGACGGAATGCCCGCTCGGTCGATGGGGGGACATGTCATCCGATGGCACGCCGAGCGCTCCGTGCACACCATCGCTCGCAGCAAGCATCGGACCCGCGGAAGTCGGCCGATCGGGGACGAAAAGGCGTGCCTCATCGCTGCGCGGCGAGCGCAGCGGCAATCCGGTCGGCCAACTGTCCCAGGACGCGGCTCAGTGCGGCCGCAATCGCCGTCGAATCGGAGGACGACAGGGGCTCGGTCAACGAGACTTCCTGCGTCATCACGGTCGTCGCCTGCTCACCGGCCGTCAGCGTCCAACTGCCCTCGAACGTCATCTGCCCGTTCGCGTTCGCACGCAGATCGAGCACCGTCACGACGATCCCGCGCGCACCGGTCGGCGCGGGGGCGCCGGGCAGCACGAACGAGCCGGGCGGCAAGCGCGCGAGCAAGTCCTGTGCGAGCGTACGCCGGATCATCTGCGCGAACGGCGCCGCCCAATGGTCGTCGTCGCGCACGGAAACCTGGTATCGCGCGTCCTGAGCGACGATCTCCGGCCGATCGAGCGAGGCCGGCACGCGCACGGCGCCCAGTTGGACCGGCGCCATGCTCGCCTTGGCCGTCGCGAGCGGCGCGCTCGGCGGCACCGCGTCGAGCGAAAAGTAGCGCGTGGGCGGGCTGTGGCCGCACCCGGCCAGCGTGGCGAGCGCCAACGCGCAGGCAAGCCGCTTCGTCGTTCGAGGCCTCATTGCCCTTTCCCTCCCTTGCCGCGCACGAGCGCCTCCGGATGGCGATCGAGATAGTCGGCGAGCGCGCGCACCGAGCGCGCCATGTCCGTCAGCTCGCGCAATGCCTCGGGCAGATCGTTCTGGCGCATCGGATCGCCGCCGATCGTGCGATTGGCGGTGGCCACGGCGCTGTCGGCTTCCTTCGCCGTCTGCCGCAACTGCGTCACGAGCGGCCCGATCTGGGGCGAGACCTGGCTCAGCGTCCGATCGATCTGCGCGACCGAACGGTCGATATGATCGAGGCTGTCCGCAATCTGCGGCGACGACGACAGCGCGCGGATGCGGGCCGTGGCGCGGCGAACGTTCTCGCCGGTCTGCTCGATCGGCAACGCATCGATCTTCGTCATGACGTGGTCGGCCTTCGACATGACGTCGCCGGCTTGGGCGATGATCGCGTCGACGTCGCCCGTCGGCACGCTCGGGATATCGGTCTCCCCGTTGCGCGCGGTTAGCGTCGCGCTGCCGGCACCGGGCACGAAGTCGAGCGTCACGACGCGCGAGCCGACGAGCGGCGGGTCCTGCGTCAGCCGCGCGCGCAGCCCGGTCGCGATCAGTCGGCGCAGCATCTCGTCGACGACGGGACGCCAATTGCCGTCGCGCGGTTTCGCCTTGTCGTCGATGCCGAGCTTCGTCGCATCGAGGACGATTTCCACGGGCGTATCGAGCGTTCCCGTGCGCGCGTCGTAATGCAGCGCGACGTGCGTGACCTGCCCGACGTGAAAACCGCGCAGCCATACCTGGGCGCCCTCGTCGATCTGCCCGACCGCGCCCGAAAACCGGACCACGTATTTCACCGCGGCGCCGGGCGAGTAGGCGCGATCGCTGCCCTCGAAATGTCGCGTCGATGCGCCGGGCCCCGGCTCCATGACGATTTCGGGGCCGCCGATCAATGCCTTGGCCGAGGACGGATCGCTGAAATCGAAGCGCGCGCCCTTGACCCAAAAGCGCGTGCCGGCACGCAAGTACGGCTCGGCGCTACGCATGATCTCGGCCGTGACGTCGACGTGGCGGCCGTCGGCATCGAGCGCGACGTCCCTGACTTCCCCGACCTTGACGCCGCGCAGCGAAACTTCCGTGTCGTCGGCCTTCATGCCGTACGCCGCGTCGAACACGATCGTGACGGTCTCGCCGCCCTGCACCAGCGCGCGGATGCCGAGCCAGCCGGCCACGCCGATCGCGGCGATCGGCACGGCCCAGATCCAGCCCGGCCAGCGCGTACGCCGGACGTCGGCCGCTTCGGTGCGCTTTTCGGAAGGGCCGTTCACGTCTGCCTCGCTTGGGCATGCCTTACTGGCGCGTGCCGTGCTTGGGCCGCGTCCCACATGAGGCGCGGATCGAAAGCGCGCGACGCTGCCATCGTCAAGATGACGACGAGCGCGAACGCGGTCGCGCCGTCGGCGGGCCGCGCATTGGCGATGCCGTCGAAGCGGATCAGCGGCACGAATGCGGCGATCGTGAAGACGTCGATGTTCGACCAGCGCCCGAGCTCGTCGATGAGCCGGTAGACGAACGTCTTCGTGCGCAAGTGCCGGTCGGACCGGCGCAGCACCGATGCGATGAACCACGCCATGCCCGCGAGCTTCACGAACGGGATCGCGATGCTCGTGCAGAAAATGAGGATGCCGAACGGCCATAGGCCGGCCTGGAACAACTCCGCGACGCCATCGATGATGCGGTGCGAGACCGTGTGCCCGAGCTCGAACGAGGTCGTCATCGGAAACAGGTTCGCGGGGAACGCGAGCACGAACGCCGCGACGCTCAGCGCCGCGGCGCGTGCAATCGCATCGAGCTTGCGTTTGCGCAGCCTCAAGCCGCAACGGGGACACGGGCGCCCCACCTCGCCGATCGGCGCGATCAGGTCACACGCCGTACACGAGAGCACGCGCTCGCCCGGCGTCACCTGCCGCTCGGGTGCGATCGCGCGCCAGACGGTGCGCCGGTCGAGCGTCGCGCGCGTGAGCATCGACATGAACGCGGCCGCGATGAAGCAGTAGCCGCCCGCGTCGATCGAGCCCGTCAGTTCCTGCGTCACGCGTGTGTAGCCGACGAAGCACCCCACCAGGTAGACGTCGGGCATCGCCCAAGCATCGAGCCAAAGCGTCCAGCGATAACAGCGGCCGAGCCAGTGCGCGCGGCGGCCCAAGAGCACGGCGGACAGCACGATCGAGAGCGCGGAAAAACGCGCCATCGGCAGCGCGATGCCCGTCAAGCCGAGCACGATGGCCAATAGCGGGAAACCGTCGCGCCAAATGACGGCGATGCCCGAGCCGAGCTGCGCGGAGCGCTCGGCGCCGAGCATGTGGACGGTCATGAGCGGCGACAGATTGCCCGGCAGCAACAAGATGAACGTCGTCAACGAGCACGCCAGCGCCGCGCCGATGGAGCGGCCGCTCGCGCGCTCGAGCGGATAGTGGCAAACGCTGCAGCGCGCGAGCATGCGCCCGCTCAGCGCCGCAGTGTCTTCCAGCGCGCCGCATTCGGGGCAGCCGATGGTCATGCAGCCTCGCGCGCAAACGGGCACGGCGCCCAAGCAAGGGCGGCCAACCAACGGGAACAGCGGTTTTTCATGCGGCCTCCGTGCCGGCGAGCGCGACAAACAGGGACAAAGGGACACCGTGGGGTAAGCACGGAGCGTTCCCGCACGAACCGGGCGACTGTCATCCAAAAGACACCGCGCGTGCCACGGCCCGCCTACGCTGCGCGCAGCGGTTGACGAGGGCGGAGGCGCGAAGCGCTCCGCGGGCCGAGACGAAAAGGGAGGGCGTCGTTCGGCTCGAATACGGCGGCGTCACCGTCGTCGATCTAGAACGGCTGCGCAACTACGGCGCTTGAATGGGGTCGCGGTACGGTGCGATTGCGGCCGCCTCCGAACCCGGCATGCAACGAGCGAGCCGTCATCAGGCGATCGTCGGGCGGCCGTCGGCCGGCTCAGCCGGCTCAAACGGTGGCGACGAGCCCACTCACGGGCTTGCCTTCCTTCCTCTGCGGAAACAGCGCAGCGGCCGTACGGTGCGGATCGAGGCCGAACGTCTCGCTCGCCGCGCCCCCAATGACGTCGTCCAGCGACATCGTCGGCCGCAAATCGCGCCCTTCATAAAGGTCCTGCGCGCGCAAGCCGGGCCAGTCCGCCAGCACGCGCCCTCCGCGCACCGCGCCGCCGATCAGCATCGCCGCCGTGCCCGTGCCGTGGTCGGTGCCGCCCGTGCCGTTGACCGCCGCCGTGCGCCCGAACTCCGTCGCCACTATGATCGTCGTCTTCTCCCAAAGCGGGCCGAGACCATCGTGCAGCGCGCCGAGCATCGCATCGAGCGCCTTGAGCTGCGCGCTCAGGCGCGGATTTTGGCCGGAATGCGTGTCCCAGCCGAGCGTTTCGATCATCGCGATCCGCGGCCCGTCCGGCCGCCCGAGAAAGCTCGCCGCGACCTTGCCGATACCGGCGGCGTCGCCGCGCGCGCGCTCGCTTCCCGCCATCTCGCGCGCCGCCATCGCCGAGTGCCATAGCGGGCCGAGCTGCGCGTCGTGCTCGTACAGCGCGCCCACCCGCATCAGCAAGTCGTCCGATGCGCTCGGCAATGCGGAAGGCGCGTACGATGCCACATCGACCTTGCCGCGCAGCACGAGCGGCACCGTCGGCGCCAACGCGATGGCCTCGGCACGGCTCGGCCCGACTAACGCGACGAGCCGGTTCAGCCATCCGTCCCGCAGGCGGTACGGCGCGTTGCCGCCCGTCTCCAGCACGTTTTGCCCGTCGAAGTGCGAGCGATCGCGGTACGGCGTGGCCACTGCGTGCACGAACACCGCCTGCTTTTGCTCATAGAACTGGGCCGTGCGCTGCAGCGACGGATGCAGCGCGAACATCGAGTCGAGCCGCGTCGCAGCCGAAGCATCGACGGCGATGGGGCCTCGCAGTGCGGCATAGGCCGGCTCGGCGTAGGGCACGACGATGTGCAGGCCATCGGCGGCGCCGCGTTGAATGATGAAGACGAAGCGGCGCTCGGATTGGACGCTCGCGAATACCATTCGCGGCGCGACGAACATCGCGCCAGCGCCGGCGGCCGTGGCGCTCAAGAACTGACGGCGAGAAATCACGCTCATCTCCTTTGGAAATCGGGCGACACGAGCAGCAGCGCGAGCGCCGTCTGGGCGCTTTCCGCGCGAGAGACGGCGAGCGCCGTCGCGGGATCGAGCGAGCCGGCCGTCAGTATCGGGCCGAGCGCGCGCGCATCGATACGATCGCCGACGCGCGCCCCGATCCGCTGCGCAAGCTCGACGCGCCGCACGAGCGCATCGGGCGCGGCCCAACTCGCGGCGATGTCGTCGTACCCCGCCGGCGAGCCCGGCCGCCAAACCGGCTGACCGAGCTGAGTCAGGATCGGCGCCGCCCGGATGCCGTCGAGCCCGTGCGCACCCAGACCGCGCAGCGTCGAAATCGTCCAATCCCAAGGGGTTTTGAATTTGACGGGAGCGCTCGCCCACGCCTCGGGAGCGGCGACGAGCGCACGATAGACCGTGGGCAGATCGCCGCCGCTCGCTTCGAAAGCGTGGGCCAGCCGGGCGACGAGCGCCTGGCTCGGGTCGTCGCCCGCGAAATGGCGGGCGAGCTTGCTCGCGATGTGGTTGGCCGTGGCCTGAGCCGACGCCAGATCGTGCAGCACCGCCCGCGCTTGCGCCTCGCCGCCTTCCGCGTAGCGGCGACCGATGATCGTGCGCTCGCCCGGCTCGTGCAGGCCGGGGCGAAAAACGAAGGTGCCCGGCGTGCCGTCGGCCGCCTTCGGGCCGACGATGCTCCAGCCCGTGAGCGCACGCGCGAACTCGGTGACGTCGTCCTGCGTGTAGCCGGTACGCACGCCGAGCGTATGCAACTCCATGATTTCGCGTGCGAGGTTCTCGTTCAGGCCGCTCTTGCGCTGCGGATCGCGCGCCGCGGCGCGCAAGGCAGCTCGGCTGTCGGGCCCGATCGAGCGAACCTGATCGAGGTAGGTTTGCATGGCCGGATGACGTTCGACGGCAAGCAGCATGTCCTCGAAACGACCGAGAACGCGCGGGCGGATCGCCTCGGTTTCGAACGCGCCGGCGAGCGCCGCCACCTCGGGCTTCTCGGTGGAAATCGCGAAGTGATTGCTCCAGAAATGCACGAGCCGCTCGATGAACGGCGCCTGCGTGGTCAGCGCGCTTTGCACGCGCGCGTCGACCGCCTCGCGATAGGCGTCGCGCACTTCGGTGCGCAGCATGTTCCGCGCGGCGAGCTTGGCGTCTTGGTCGGCGCCGCTTGCGGCCTGTCGCCGCGCCTCGCCGAGCGTCTGCACGACCGCCGGCGAATCCTGCAGTTGGGCCAGCGCGGCCGGCCTGGGCTCGTATCGATCGAATTGCCGCAGCAGCCACGTCTTCGGATCGGACGGCGGCGGCTCGTCGTCGCGCGCGCCGAGGCCGAAGCGGTTCAGCGCGACGGCCGCCTCGGTCAGATGCGGTGAATCGGTCATGTTCCCCTCGCTTGGGCCTTGACGTTTGCGTCGGTACGCTGCTTGAACGGCACGCACGCGAGTCACCCGTCGCATCCGGCAACACCACTTTTATCGAACCATCGAACCTTTATCGAAGCGGCCCGGTGCGGTGCAGCACGCGACGCCGCGAGCGGCGCTCAGGCGGCCGCGGACGGCCGCACGTGCACCGCCGTGCCGTAGCAGAGCACTTCGGTGACGCCCGCCGCGATGTCGGTGGCGTCGTAGCGCACGGCCACGATGGCGTTCGCCCCGAGCTCGGCGGCGTGCACGACCATCCGCTCGTATGCGTCGGCGCGCGCCCGCTCACAGAGCGACGTATAGAGCGTGATGTTGCCCCCGAACAGCGTCTGCAGCGACGCGCCCACCGCGCCGACGATGGAGCGCGAGCGCACGACGATGCCGCGCACGACGCCGAGCGAGCGCTCGATGCGGTAACCGGGCAGTTCGAGCGCCGTCGTGACGTGCTCGCGCCCGATAGGCTGCGAATGGGAAGAGAAAGCGTGCGGATCGTTCATCGTAAACCTGACTCTAGTTTGAAACCCCGCCCTTCAGGCCGGTTGTGGACAGCTGCAAGTCTGTCGTTGTGGCGCAAACAGCCTATTCTAGGAGAACGCCGTGCTCGCGTTCGCCTTTATCTTTCATCGAGCGCGGTCGATCGCTCTTTGCTCGACGGAGGTCCGCCATGTCGATGTCTACCACCCTCGAGGCATGCCTGCAGCACAAGGGCTGCCGTTACGAAGTCCTCCATCACCCCTACAGTCACTCGAGTATCGAAACGGCTTCGGCCGCGCACGTGCCCGGCGAACGCCTGGCCAAAACCGTCCTCCTGGAAGACGAACAAGGCTATGTGGCGGCCGTGCTGCCGTCGACGCATGCCGTCCGCCTTTCCGAGATCTGGGAGATGACGGGACGCCACCTGACGCTCGCGAGCGAAACGGACATGCGCGAGCTGTTCAAGGATTGCGAGCCCGGCGCCCTGCCTCCCGTCTGCACCGAGTACGGCATGATCACCTACCTCGACGAAAGCCTCGCGCAGCAGCCCGAGGTCTATTTCGAAGCCGGCGATCATGAAGAATTGATCCACATGCAGGCCGATCAATTCCTCGCGCTCATGGATCGGGCCGAACGGGCACGGTTCGCGCATCGGATGCAGGGCGTTTCGATGTAGCGCGGCTGCGCGTGCCGAGCACGGTGGTTACCGACGTTCCATTCCTCGCATCTATTTTTGAAATGGTTTACGGCGCAATCGGAAACGGCATAGAGTCCGATGGCTAGGCCGTTGTCACCCGCGCGGGTGCCGCCGAAAGGAAAAAGAAAACTTGGGGCGCCCGCCTTCGTCGAGAGGAGTGATTTACATGGTTCTTCGGTTACTCGCCGTGCTGCCGTTCATCGGCATCCTGCTCGGTGTCCCCTTCGTCAATCGCGTCGAGCCGCTCGTGCTGGGCATGCCGCTCGTGCTCGCATGGATCGTGTTTTGGGTCGTCATGAGCGCCGTGATCATGGCGCTCGTCTACAAGCTCGACCCGTCCAATCGAGCCGATGCCCGTACCGCCGAGGAGGCCCGCTCATGAACAGCGCACTCCTCATCATCGCAGCCGTCACGCTCGTCGCGCTCTGGCTCGGCGTGCGCGCCCGCCGCGGGCACGACATGAACCTCGAGCAGTGGTCGGTCGGCGGACGCAGCTTCGGCACCGCCTTCGTCTTCCTGCTGATGGCCGGCGAAATCTATACGACGTTCACGTTCCTCGGCGGCAGCGGCTTCGCCTACGGCAAGGGCGCGCCCGCCTATTACATCCTGTCGTACGCCACGCTGGCCTACATCCTTTCGTATTGGCTGCTGCCGCCCATTTGGCGCTACGCGAAATCGCACCGCCTGGTTTCGCAGCCCCACTTCCTGGCAAGCAAGTATGCGAGCCCTTCGCTCGGCGTGCTCGTCGCGATCGTCGACGTCGTCGCGCTGGTGCCGTATCTCGTGCTGCAGTTCAAAGGCCTCGGCATCATCGTGGCGACGGCTTCGTACGGCGCCATTTCTCCGACGGCGGCGATCTGGATCGGGGCGGTCGTCGTCACGGCCTACGTGACCGTTTCGGGCGTGCGCGGCTCGGCATGGAATTCGGTCGTGAAAGATACGATGATTCTCGCGATCGTCATCTTCCTCGGCCTGTACCTGCCGATCCACTTCTACGGCGGCTTCGCGCCGATGTTCCACGCCATCGACACGGCCAAGCCCGGCTTCCTGACATTCCCCGCGAAGGGCTCGAGCGTCGCGTGGTTCCAATCGACGGTGCTGCTGACGGCGCTCGGCTTCTTCATGTGGCCGCACACGTTCGGCTCGATCTTCACGGCACGCGACGAGCGCATCTTCCGGCGCAACGCGGCCGTGCTGCCGCTCTATCAGTTGATCCTGCTGTTCGTGTTCTTCGTCGGCTTCGCGGCGTCGCTCAAGGTGCCGGGCCTCAAAGGCAGCAACATCGACCTGTCGCTGTTCCATCTCTCGCTGCAAGCCTTCGATCCGTGGTTCATCGGCGTGATCGGCGCGGCCGGCGTGCTGACCGCTCTGGTGCCGGGCTCGATGATCCTCAATGCGGCCGCGACGCTGCTCGCCAACGACGTCTACCGCGGCGGCATCGATCGGCAAGCCGCGGATGCGACCGTCGCGAAGCTCGCGCGCGTGCTCGTGCCGATCATCGCGCTCGTCGCCGTGTTCTTCACGCTGCGCGGCGGCGAGACGATCGTGGCGTTGCTGCTGATGGGCTACAGCTTCGTGACTCAGCTATTCCCGGCCGTCGTCACGAGCTTGGCCGCGCGCAATTGGGTCACCAAGCAAGGCGCGTTCGCCGGCATCGTGGCCGGCGTGGCCGTCGTCGCCTACACGACGCTCACGCACGCGAGCATCGGGCAATGGTTCCCGTCCCTGCCCGACAAGCTCAAAGACCTGAACATCGGCCTCGTCGCGCTGGCCCTGAACGTCGTCGTGCTGATCATCGTCAGCGCCGTGACGCAGCCTCGCGCCGCCGAGCATTCGCAGGCCCGCACGCTGTGACCACGCGCCGGGCGATCTCCAGATAGCGCCCGGCCGTATCCTCGAGCGTAAGTCCCTCGAGCGGCCGCGCGGCGCGCGGCTGGTGGAGCGCAGCCGTCAGCGCCCGGGCATAGCGCTCTGCATGGCGCGTATCGACGAGACTGACGCTCGGGTAATCGCGCGCGAACGCGAACGCATCGATCGCGCTGGCGACGATGGGGACGCCCGATGCAAGCGCCTCCAGAAAGCCGACGCTGTGCGCTTCGAAGCGCGAGGGCATCGCGAACGCATCGGCTTGCGCGAGCAATTGCGGCACATCGGCGCGCGGCCCTTCGATCCGCACGCTCGATGCCATGCCGAGCCGCTCGACGAGCGCCACGACCTGCGCGTGATAATCGCGGTCCTCGACGACACCGCATAGATGCAGCAGCGGCGACGGCACCCCTCCTTGCACGTTCGCGTCGCGCGTGAGCGCGAGGTGAAACGCGCGCACGGTTTCCAGTTGCCCCTTCTCCGGCATGTAACGCCCGATTTGGACGATTCGGTTGGGGCGTCGCCGCTTAGCGTCCTCCTCCCCGCCCTCGCCCCCGCCCTCCTGCTCGCGCGATCCGGAAGCAACCCGGAAGCGATTCACGTCGACGCCGTTGGGCACCACGAACGATTCGCGGGGCCGCCCGATCGTCGCCGCGTACTGGTCGACGTTGCGCTGCGCGACACCGACGATCGCCCGCGCTCGGTGCGAGAGCAGACGCTCCGCACACCGTAGCCAGCGATCCTCGGCGAAGTCGTTCGTGCCCGAGTGCATGACGAAGACGATCGGCACCGTAATCGGCAGCGCCCGCGCATAGAGTGCGGGGAGCGTCGTGTGCGCGAACACGATGTCCGGTGCGAAGCGCCGGATCGCACCGTAGAGGAAGCCGAGCCGAGCGAGAGGGGCGTACCGGACGCGCGGGAAG
>NZ_JBQCIF010000034.1:0-21244 GCF_051953955.1 Trinickia sp.
TCCACGACCACGATGGCATCGTCGACGAGCAGACCGATCGCGAGCACGAGGCCGAACATCGACAGCACGTTGATCGAGAAGCCCACCGCCGACATGATCGCGAACGTGCCCAACAGCACGACCGGCACCGCGATCGTCGGGATGATCGTCGCCCGCAGGTTCTGCAGGAACAGATACATCACGAGGAACACGAGCACGATACCTTCGATCAGCGTCTTGACCACTTCCTCGATCGACAGGCGCACGAACGGCGTCGTGTCGTACGGGTACTTCACGACGAGGCCATGCGGGAAGTACTTCGACAGCTCGTCGATCTTCGTGCGCACTTCCTTGGCCGTTTGCAGCGCGTTCGCCCCCGTGGCCAACTGAATGCCCATGCCGGCCGTCGGCTGCCCGTTGTACTTCGTGTCGAAGTTGTACGTTTCGCCGCCGAGTTCGATGCGCGCGATGTCCTTCAGGCGCACCTGCGAGCCGTCGGGGTTCACCTTCAGCAGGATGTTGCCGAAGTCCTTCGGCGTGCGCAGCAGCGTCTGCTCGGTAATCGTCGCCTGCAGCATCTGCCCCGGCACGGCCGGCGTGCCTCCGAGCTGGCCGCCCGCGATCTGGACGTTCTGCTGCTGCACCGCGCTGACGACGTCGCCCGGCGTCAACTTATAGTTCGTCAGCTTGTTCGGGTCGAGCCAAATCCGCATCGCGTACTGCGTGCCGAACAGCGTAACCGTGCCGACGCCGTCGAGGCGGCTGATCGGGTCTTGGATGTGCGAAGCGACGTAGTTGGCGAGGTCGTACCGGCTCATGCTGCCGTCTTCGGAGACGAAGGCGAGCACGAGCAAGAAGCTGCTGCTCGATTTCGTGACCTTCGTGCCGAGCTGCTGCACGACGGTCGGCAACAGCGGCGTGGCGAGCGACAACTTGTTTTGCACCTGCACCTGAGCGATGTCGGGGTTCGTGCCGGCGTTGAACGTCAACGTGATCGTGGCCGTGCCCGAGTCATCGCTCGTGGAGGACAAGTACAGCAGGTGATCGAGGCCGCTCATCTGCTGCTCGATGACCTGCGTGACCGTGTTTTCGACCGTCTTCGCCGATGCGCCCGGATAGCTCGCCGAAATTTGGATCGACGGCGGCGCGATCGTCGGATACTGCGCGATCGGCAGATTGAAGATCGACGCAATCCCCGCGAGCATCAGGATGATCGCGATCACCCACGCGAAGATCGGCCGATCGATAAAGAACTTTGCCATTGTTGCGGGCTCTCCGTGATCAGGCGGCGGGCGCGGACGCGCCCGAGGCCGGCGCCGCGCCACTGGCTCCCGCCGCCGCTGTCGCCGGCAATTGGGCCGGGACCGGTTTCACTTGCATGCCGGGATGAACCTTTTCCGTGCCCTGGACGATCACGCGATCGCCGGGCTGAAGGCCGCCGTCGACGACCCAGTCCGGGCCTTGCATGCCTGCGGTCGCGAGCTCGCGCGACACCACTTTGTCGCCTTCGCCGACGACGAGCGCCACGGCCGCGCCCTTTTGATCGTGCGTGACGCCGATCTGCGGCACGAGCATCGCGTGTTCGTTCACGCCTTCGTCGATGCGCGCGCGCACGAACATGCCCGGCAGCAGCACGCGGTTCGGATTCGGGAACAGCGCGCGAATCGTGACCGAGCCCGTCGATTGATCGACGGTCACGTCCGAGAACTGCAGCTTGCCCGGCAGCGGATAGGGCCGGCCGTCTTCGAGAATCAGCGTGACTTTCGCCGCGCCCGGGCCACTCAGCTTCAGGCGCCCTTCCTGCACTTCGCGGCGCAGCTTCAAGCCGTCGAGGCTCGATTGCGTCAGATCGACGTAGACGGGATCGAGCTGCTGGATCGTATCCATCAGCGTCGCCTGGCTCGCCTGCACATAGGCGCCCGGCGTGACTTGCGAGACACCCGTGCGGCCGGAGATCGGCGCCACGACATCGGTGTAGCCGAGGTTGATCTGCGCCGTTTCGACGGCGGCCTTGCCGGCTGCGACGTCGGCTTGCGCCTGCCCTTGCGCGGCTACCGCGTTGTCGTAGTCTTGCTTGCTGACGGCGTTCGCGGCGACGAGCACCTTGTAGCGGTTCGCTTGGGCCGTCGTGGTCGCGAGATTGGCCTGCGCCTTCGCGAGCGTGGCCTTCGCGCTGTTCAACTGAGCCAGGTACGGCGCCGGATCGATTTTGTAGAGCCGCTGGCCCGCCTTCACCTCAGTGCCTTCGGTGAATTCGCGGCGCAAGATGATGCCGTCGACGCGCGCGCGCACTTGCGCCACGAGGAAGGCGTTCGTGCGCCCGGGCAGTTCGGTGATCACGGGCACCGCGCTCGGCTGCACGGTGACGACGCCGACTTCGGGCGTTTGCGCGGGCGGCGCGGACGGCTTCTGTCCGCATGCCGCGAGCGCCACGGCCGCGGTGGCGGCGCAGATTAGGCGAAATGGAACCGGTTGGACACGCATGGAGCGACCTCTGGTCTATAACTGGAAACGAAATGGTCCTGTCGCGCCTCTTCCCCCACGAGGCGCGCGGCGCGACGGTCACGGCGAAACGCTTGAGCAAGTCGACGGGCGCCGGCTCGGGCGCGATACGTTGCGTATGGCGCTGCGCGAGCCGCGCAAGAAGCGCGCGACGTACGGCAAGGACGGCAGGGCTCGCGCGCAAACGACTGACGATCATACCCGCGATTTCGCGTCGGGCACTTCAAACGCTGCCGCGTATTTTATATACATTCTCGACTGTATGTAAATCGACTATCATTACAAGATGTTCCCGAGCCGCGACCCGGCACGCCGTTTCACGAAAAGCCACAGCGCTGGGACCGATGGCGGCCGGACCTGCCCGCCCCCACGCCCGTCACCGGGCAGAGACAAATGGTCAGACGAACGAAGGAAGAGGCCCTGCAGACACGCAACCGCATTCTCGATGCGGCCGAGCAGGTTTTTTACGACAAAGGCGTGTCGCGTACCTCGCTCGCGGACATCGCCGCTCACGCAGGCGTGACGCGCGGCGCGATCTATTGGCACTTCGAGAACAAGGGCGACTTGTTCACGGCCATGTTCGATCGCGTACTGCTGCCGCTCGACGAACTCAAGGCACGGCCGGCCGATGGTGCCGACGACGATCCGCTCGCACGCTTGGCCACGGTGCTGAAATGGTGTCTGCAGGCGGCCTCGACCGATCCGCGGCGGCGGCGCGTGTTCGACATCCTGTTTCTCAAGTGCGAGTTCGTCGAGGAGATGGGCCCGGTCAAGGAGCGTCATCAAACGAGCATGCGGGAGGGGGTGGGCAAGATCGAGGAGGACTTGCTCCTCGCTGTCGAGAAGGGGCAGTTGCCGGCCGATCTCGATACGCGCCGCAGCGCGTTGTACTTGCACGCGTTCGTCGGCGGCTTTCTGCGCGATACGCTGCTGTTGCCGGCCGCCGACGATTTCGCGTCGCATATCGACGCGTTCATCGATGCGTGCATCGATGCATTGAGCATGAGCCGCGCCCTGCGCAAGACACAGGCAGGCAGGCATTGATCGACGATCGGCCCTGCACCGGCGCGCCCAAACGCACGCGCCGGCTTCCGCCTCGAGAGTCGATCAGAAGTTGCGCGCCACGCCGACCATGAACATATCCTGGTCCTTGTCGTTGCCGGTTGCCACACGATTGAAGCGCACGCTCGCTGCCCAGTCGTTCGTCACTTGGTAGCTCACCTGCGCGCTGAGCAAGGCATTGAGCCGCGTCTTGTGCGAGACCTCGTCGCGGTCATAGGAGAGATACGGGCCCACGCCGGCCGATAAGGTCCATTTGCTTCGAATCGGCGCCACGTACCAGAGCTGCGCCGCCGCGCCTCTTCTTCCCGCAACGCCGTTGTTGCCTTCGTAGACGAAGCTCCCCGAATAAGCCCAAGCATTGCCGAGCGGCCGCTTGACTTCGACCATGTACCCCTTTTCGATCGGCACTTGGGGATGGTTCGTCTGCGACGTGCCGGCCCACACGCTCACCTGCGTCTTGCCGTCCGAAAACGCCGGATGCGGGTTGCCGGCGAAATCCGACCCGATGCCGAAGAGCACCATGTCGGAGCTGAATCCGTCGATGACCTGAACGTGGTCGTACTGCAGCTTGAGGAAGAAGCCGTTCGGCACGAGGTAATAGCGCACGGCCGCGGAGGCGCGCACGCCCCATCGCTTTTCGTTGCGCGGTGCGTTATCGACGTGCGTCGTGTCCATGCTGAAATACGGCCCCGCCGATAATTCGAGCATGATGCGCTCGCTCATCGGCCATCGAAACGATCCAAGCGCCGCAAAACCGTCGCGGTGATGATCTAAGGGATGCCCCTCGTTCAAATAAGCGAGGTAGACGGAAAGATAGTCGTTCAGCACGTCGCCGAAGCCGACCTCGTAGGCGCGCCATCGCATGTCGCCCCCTCGGGACGCCGCGCCGTCGCCGAATACGGCGTATCCGTTGATCGTTCGGCCCGGCTGCTGGGGCGCGCCGCCGGCGGCCGCGCCGTCGTCCGCGGCGTGTGCCGGCGCTCCCCCCAAGGCCACGGCCGCGATGACGGTTGCGAATGCCACGCGCGAATGGATGCGACGACAGATGCTCATTTGCATGCCCCTCATCGTGATGATCGCAGTCGATTATAGGAATGCTTGCGCGGCGCGGTGAAGGGGCCGCCGAACGCAATCGGCCTCATTGGTTCAGAGCGACGCCGTCCAGCTACCGGCGCGAATTTCGAGGCGGGTAAAGCAGGTGGAGAAACGCGCCACCGCAACCGCAACCCATTCAGCCCAGCCAGCGCGCGGCGTAGAGCAATACGGCCACGAGCACGACGATGGCCACCCAGGCCCACGCCGGCATGGCCTGCGGCGACGCCGAACGATGCAGCCCGTGAGCGCCGCGCGGCGACACGAGCGTGCCCGCGGCGCGCCCGGCGAGCGCCGCCGCCGCGTTGTGCTCCCATGTCTTGCGGCCGAGCCCGGCCATGTGGATCGGCCGGAGAAAGACGTGCTGGCGGCGTGCGCCGCCCGTGGCCCGGTTCGCGCGCTTGCCATGCTTGGCTTCGACGACGGCGCAGAACTCCGCGAAGAAATCGTCGGCCAAATCGTGCAGCGCATTTTCGATTTGGCGCGACGGCAACTCGGCCAGCGGTCCCGTCAGCGTCGCCCAGACCGAGTAGTCGATGCGCGTCGCACTCGCCTCGCCGCTTTCGTCGACGGGACCATCCCCTGCCAGCCTGACGTCGATTTGGCCGCGCAACGAGCCGACGCCCGACGCGCAGGCCTTGAAGTTCAGCGTACCGTGCAGCGCATCGAAGCCCGGCCTCACGTTGCCGGTTGCCAGCCGGGCATCGAGACTCGCCACATGGGCGCGCAGATCGTAGCGCGCGCGCAACGGACCGAGCGGCACCGTCAACGTCAGCGCGTATTCGCCGTTCGGCGTGCGGCTGAACGTCTCGCAGTTCTCGAGGCTCGCCCGCAGCAATGCAATGTCTTGCAACGCATCGCGAACCGCGGACGGCGCGAGCGGGATTCGGAGCGCGTCGGTCAATTCCATGGCGACTATCCTCGATCTGCGCCGCTACGAGGTTTGATCGATGCGGTCCACCCGCGACGAGTAAAAGGCCACGCACCCCGAGATCGCCTCGGCACCAGGCAACGGAGATTCGTAGCTCCATGCGGCATCGATCACGGGACCGTCCTCTTCGGTGAGCAGATGAAAATACGAGGCGTCGCCCTTGTACGGACAATGGGAGGCGCTTTCGGAACGGCGCAGGCGCGTCATGTTCACGTCTTCGCGCGGAAAATAGAAGACGTCGGGTAGGCCGGTTTCCCTCAACGTCAGCCCTTCCCGCGTATCGGCGATCGTGATGCCGCCATGAATGACGCGCAGACGGTGGGGATTCCGCTCGATTTCGATCCGGTGTGACGTATCGGCATTCGTCATAGCCATTCCTCTCGCAAGGCGCATGCCGGGTGCACCGCACAAAAAAAGCCACGAGCGGGCGCCCGTGGCTTCATTATCGGCGAAAGTCGAACCGCGTGTGCGGTCCGGCACCTGAACTATTGCGTATTCCAGTGGAAATCCGCACGCGCGCCCGGCGATTTACCGACCGTCACTTGGCGCGTCTGGTCCTCGTCCTTATAGCGTGCATGCACGGTGTAACGGCCCGGCGGCAGTTTCACGAGCATGTACGGGCCGCGCGAGTCCGCCGTCAGGATGTCGGCGTCGTGCGGGCCGACGATGCGTACGTGGACGTCGGCGAGGTAGTCGGCGCCGGGCCCCGTGAAGCGCATCGCGAGCGGCCAGCGGTGCTGGGCGCTTTTGAGCGCCGCGGATTCGTCGCTGCCGACCCCGCCCGATACATAGGCGATGTCGCCTTGATGCTGGATCTGCGGCATGCCGCCGCCGTTCTCGTTGCCCGCGCTCGTCGTATCGGTGGTGGTGCCGCCGACCGTGCCCGAGCTTTGCGCCCACGCGCCGCCGGCCGTTAAGCCGAGCGCCGCTGCGGCCACGGCTGCGGCGAGCATCGCTTTCTTGCTGGTTCGCGTTTTCATCGGATCGCTCCTTCTGGTTGCGCGCCGGTTGCCTCGACAACTCAGACGCTACGAGAAACAGCATGCAAGCCCCGTTCCCGGCGAGCCGCGCATCCGTTGCGCGGCCCGCCGGCACCCGGTTTGCATACTTCAGCCCAAATCGACGGGCACGAAGATCTGCGCGTTGTCGCGCTGAATCAAGAGCGCCACGCTATTGCCGGCTTTCGCGATGACGTCGCGCAACTGCTCGACCGACGTGACCGGACGACCGTTCACCGCGAGAATGACGTCGCCGGGCTGAATGCCAGCGCTGGCTGCGGGCCCGCTCGCGCTCTGCACGAGCAGCCCGTGCGTGAGCGAGGTGCCGCTACGCTCTTGCGGCGTCAGCGGCCGCACCGCGACACCGAGCTTGCCTTGCTCCGACGAGGGGCCGCCGCTGTCGGCCACCTTCGTATCGGACAATGAGCCGAGCGTCACCGTGACTTGCTTCTTCGCCTTGTCACGCCAGATGTCGAGCGTCGCCTTCGAGCCGGGCTTCATGCTCGCAATCTGCGCGGGCAGGTCCGTCGAGTCGTTCACGGCCGAGCCGTTGACGGCCAAGATCACGTCGCCGGCCTGCAAACCGGCCTTCGCGGCGGGACCGCCGGGATCGACCGAACTCACGAGCGCGCCCGCCGGCTTTTGCAGGCCGAACGAATCAGCCAACGTCTGGTTGACGCCCTGGACCGCCACACCGAGCCGGCCGCGGCTGACGTGTCCCGTCTTCACGAGTTCGTCCTTCACGCGCATCGCTTCGTCGATCGGAATCGCGAACGACAAGCCCTGGAAGCCGCCCGTCTGCGAGTAGATCATCGAGTTGATGCCGATCACCTGCCCTTGCAGGTTGAACAGCGGGCCGCCCGAGTTGCCGGGGTTCACGGGCACGTCCGTCTGAATGAACGGTGTGTAGTTCTCGTTCGGCAGCGAGCGCGCCTTCGCGCTGATGATCCCCGAGGTGACGGTGTTGTCGAACCCGTACGGCGAGCCTATCGCAACGACCCACTGGCCGACCTTGCTCTGGTTCGGATCGCCGATCTTCACCGTCGGCAAGTTCGAGGCGTTGATCTTCAGGACCGCGACGTCCGATTGCTTGTCGGTGCCGACGACCTTCGCACGGAACTCGCGTTTGTCGGTCAGTTTGACCGTGACGACGTTCGCGCCGTCGACCACGTGCGCGTTCGTCAAGATGTAGCCGTCGTTGCTGATGATGAAGCCCGAACCGAGGCTTGCGCTCGGGACGTCGTCCTGCCCGCCCCCACCGCCGTTCCCGCCGCCGTTGAAGCCCGGGAATTGACCGTAGAAGCGCTTGAAGAACTGGTAGAACGGATCGTCGGGATCGACGGGCAGTTGCTGCATCGAGCGGCGCGCCGCCTGCTTCACGACGTGCTTCGCGCTGATGTTGACGACCGCCGGCCCGTAGGTTTCCACGAGCCCGGAGAAATCGGGAATGCCCGTTTTCGCGGCGGCTTCGGCCGGCATCATCGCGGCAGCTTGCGCGTTGGAGATGAGGTGCGGATCGGCGTGGCGCGTACCGGCCACGTAGCCGACGGACAGCGCGGCGGCGACGGCAACGGCCACGGCACCGCGAGAAAGCGTTTTTGCGTTCATGGGGAAAGGCCTCCTTGCTTGATGTGTGGCAGAGTAAAAGGGCTGTCTTAAAGGAGACTTAACAGCAAAATCGTCCGACGAGCGGCTTTCCCCAGCGGGGCCGGACGGCCTGCGCCACGGCCCGCGCGCCACGGGTGCGCCCCGGCCGGCGCCGCGCGTTCAAAACCGCACCGTGACGAGCAGCCCGCCGAGCGGCGCATCGCCGAGTTCGATCGCGGCGCCGTGCTGCATCGCCACACGCTTGACGATCGCGAGGCCGAGCCCGCTGCCTGAGACGTCCGTGCGGGCGCGCGCTTGAGCGTCGCGGTAGAACCGGTCGAACACGCGCGCGCGCTCCTCGGCCGGGATGCCGGGGCCGCTGTCGGCGATCTGCACGCAGGCCCGGCCGTGCTCGTCGAGCGACAGCGATACGTCGATGCGGCCGCCGGCCGGCGTGTACTTGACCGCGTTGTCGAGCAAGTTGCCGAACATGACGCGCAGCGAATCGGCGTCGGCCGTCACGGTGGCCGGCTGTGCGCGCTCGAAGCCGAGATCGATGCCGCCGCGCAAGGCGATGGGGGCATGCGCGGCAACGCAATCGGCCAGCAGCATGCGCAAATCGACGGCCTCCTTGACCGCACCCGCGTCGGGCTCGGCACGTGCGAGCGCGAGCAACTGCTCGGCCAGGCGCGTCGCACGCGTCACGCCCGCCTGAAGATCGGCGAGCGCCTCGCGGCGTGCCTCGGCGTCTTGCGCGCGCGCAACGAGCTGCGATTGGATCTGCACGGCGGCGAGCGGCGTGCGCAACTCGTGCGCCGCATCGGCCACGAACGCGCGCTGCGTGTCGAGCGCCGACGAGAGCCGGGCCAGCAGACCGTTGAGCGCGCGCACGAGCGGACGCACTTCGAGCGGCAAACGCGCCTCGGGCAACGGATCGAGCGCCTCCGGGCGGCGCGCGTCGAGTGCGCGCGTCACGCGCCTGAGCGGCGCGAGCCCGCGTCCGACGACGCCCCAGACGGCCACGCCCAGGAACGGCAGCAGCAAGATGAGCGGCCACAGCGTTCGCAGCGCCACGTTCGCGGCGAGGCGATTGCGCACGGACAGCGGCTGCGCGAGTTGGACGACGTTGTCGCCGACGATCGCGCCGTACACGCGCCAATCGCCGCGGTCGGTGCGCTCGGTCGAGAAGCCGAGCTCCGCGCGAGGCGCGAGCGGCGCGCGCGGATGCGAGTAATACATCAGCGATCCCGTGCGGCTCCAGATCTGAATGACGATGCCCTCGTCCGCATCGTTGTGCGCCCCGAAGATCTGCGCGAACGGCTCGGACGGCAGCGCCGCCGCGATTTCCTGCAGCTGATAGTCGAAGAGCTCGTTGGCCTCGGCGAGCGCCTGCCGATAGATGAGCCAGCCGGCCAGACCGACACCCGCGAGCACGATTCCGATGAGCCAGAACAGCAGTTGACGGCGAATGGATTGCATCATTCCTTCGCGATCATGTAGCCCAGGCCACGCACGTTGCGGATCAGATCCGCCCCGAGCTTCTTGCGCAGCGCGTGGATATAGACTTCGACCGTATTGCTGCCGATCTCCTCGCCCCATCCGTACATCTTCTCTTCGAGCTGAGCCTTCGAGAGGACGGCGCCGGGCCGCGCCAGCAGCGCTTCGAGCAGCGCGAACTCGCGCGCGGACAGCGCCACGGGCGCGCCCTCGAGCGTCACTTGATGCGCCGCCGGATCGAGCGTGAGCGGGCCGTGGCGGATCACCGATTCGCAGCGTCCGGCTTGGCGCCGGATCAGCGCGCGCATGCGGGCGCCGAGCTCGTCGAGATCGAACGGCTTGACGAGATAATCGTCGGCGCCGGCGTCGAGGCCCTTCACGCGATCGGCCACCGCGTCACGCGCCGTGACGATCAGCACCGGCAACGCGTTGCCGCGCGAGCGCAGCGAACGCAGCACGTCGAGGCCGTCGCGCTTGGGCAAGCCCAGATCGAGCAAGACGAGGTCGTATGTCTCGTTGCCGGCCGCGGTCAGCGCCGCTTCGCCGTCTTGCACCCAGTCGACTGCAAACCCTTCGCCGCGCAACGCCTTGCGCACGCCCTCCGCAATCATGCGGTCATCTTCGACTAGCAGTATTCGCATCGCTTCGCGCTGAACGCGCCCGAATGACTCAGATAGCGCATTCTAGCGGGTCCGGCATCGACGGCTCATGCGCAACACCCACCGCTTGCCCCCTACAATGAGCGCTTTGCTTTGCGCGCGTTCCGCGCGCCTCGCCTTTGTCATCGGCTTTTCGTGCACTCTTTCATGACGCTCGCCTCGCTCTGGTACTTTGGCCGCCGCGCCCTCCTCGCTTCGTCCCGCTTGCCCGCCGTCCTCGCGCCACGCAAACACGGACGTCCCCGAATCGCCCGGCGGTGCGCGGCCGGGGCGCTCGCCGCCGTCTGCGCGCTGGCGGCAGCCCCCCACGCCGACGCGCACAAGCCGCTGCTGCGCCATCATGCGCACTCCGCACCGGCCAAGGCCGGGCTGCCGCTCTCGGTGACGAGCGCACTCAAGCGCGCGGGCGTGCCGCCGTCCGACATCAGCGTCGTCGTCGAGCGGATCGGCGAACACGCGCCGCTCGTGGCCCTGAACGCCGACACGCCAATGCTGCCGGCTTCGACGATGAAGCTCGTCACCACCTACGCCGGACTATCGATCCTCGGCCCCGACTACCGGTGGCGCACGAGCGCCTATGCCGACGGCCAAGTCGACGCGGGCGGCGTGCTGCACGGCAATCTCTACATCCAAGGCACGGGCGATCCGAAGCTCGTGCCCGAGGAACTCATCGACCTCGTCGAAAAGATCCGCCGCGCCGGCATCACCGGCATCGACGGCGCGCTCGTACTCGACAAGCGCTTCTTCGATCCGTCCACGCGCGACCTGCCGCCGTTCGACGACGATACGAGTGCTCCCTACAATGTCGGCCCGGACCCGCTGCTCTATGCGTTCAAGTCGCTGTCGTTCACGCTGACGCCGTCACCCGACGGCACCGTCGACATCGAAGTGATTCCGGCGCTCGCCCAACTGCAGATCGACAACTCGCTGCGTGCGAGCCCCGGGGCCTGCGTCGGCGTCGATACCGCGCTGACGCCGAGCGTCACGCCCGAGCCGAACGGCACCGTGGATGCGCTGTTCTCGGGAGAATATCCGGCTCGTTGCGGCCCCCGCACGATCAACGTCGCGGTGCTCGACCACACGGCGTTCTTCGCCGGCGGCTTTCTCGCCCTGTGGCGCTCGGCCGGCGGCACCTTCAACGGCACCACGCACGAAGGCCCCGTGCCCCTGGGCGCGCGGCTCGTCGCCGTGCACCACGGCCCCGTGCTCGCCGACATCGTTCGCGACATCAACAAGTTCAGCAACAACGTGATGGCGCGCAACCTGTTCCTCACGATCGGCGCCGTCGCCGGCAAACCACCCGCCACACCCGCGAAGTCGGCCGAGGCGATCGAACGCTTTTTGCATGACCAGGGGCTGGCGATGCCCGAGCTCACACTCGCGAACGGCTCCGGCCTTTCCCGCGAAGAGCACGTCAGCGCGCGCTCGCTCGCCGATCTGCTGCAAAACGCGAACGCGAGCCCCGTCGCACAGGTATTCGTCGCGTCGCTCCCCATCGCCGGCGTCGACGGCACCATGCGCAACCGGCTGCGCGACGAGCCGGTGCTCGGCAACGCCCACATCAAGACGGGCACCCTCAACGACGTGCGCGCGATCGCAGGCTATGTGGCGGCTGCCGATGGCCAAAGCTATGTCGTCGTCAGCTTCATCAACTCGCGGCATGCCGAGCAGGCCCACGCGGCCCACGACGCGCTGCTCGAGTGGGTTTATCGCGGATTGCGCTGAGCGTCCCGCACCCGGCCGGCGCGGCAAATGCGGCGCCCGCCACCGAATACTTCTTCTAGGATCGAATGACGCCGCGCGAGACGCGAGCGTGTACCCTTTCGGGCAACGACCGGCGGATGACCGGATGACCGCGTTTGCCCAGCACGAGTGCCGAACGGCGCACGGCACGGCGCGGACCTTGGGACCCTATAACGACGAGACTGGAAGGAGGAAGACGTCATGCCATTCGACGCCGAATTGCTTCTGCTCGCCATGGCGCCCGTCTTTCTTGCTTGCATCGGCTGCGAAGCCTGGCATTTCGCTCGCAAGCGCCGGCTAAAGCGCTTGTACAGCTGGCCCGATACGCTGTGCAATGCCGCGCTCGCGCTCATGCATCAAGGCGCCGACAAGCTCGCATGGCTGGCCGTCGTGCCCGTCTACGCCTATGTCTACGCACACTTCCGGCTCTTCACCTGGTCCGACGGCTGGGTGTCGCTCGCCGTCCTGTTCGTGGCACAGGACCTGCTTTACTACGTGTTCCACCGCTGCAGCCATCGCATTCGCTGGTTCTGGGCCGCGCACGTCGTGCACCACTCCTCGGAGCGCCTGAATCTGTCGACGGCATTCCGCCAGAGCCTCATGTACCCGATCGCCGGCATGTGGGCTTTCTGGTTGCCGCTCGCGCTGCTCGGCTTTCCGCCGCAGCAGATCGTCGCGATCGTGCTCATCAACTTGGCCTTTCAGTTCTTCGTTCACACGCAAGCGGTCGGCCGGCTCGGATGGCTCGAATACGTCATCAACACGCCCTCCATTCACCGCTGCCACCACGCGCGCAACCCGCGCTACATCGATCGCAACTACGCCGGGGTGCTCGTCGTCTGGGACCGGTTGTTCGGCACCTATGTGCCGGAGGACGAGTTAGACGCGCCGCAGTACGGCATCGTCGAACCGCTCGGCACGGACAACCCGCTCACGGCGACCTTTCACGAGTGGGGCTCGATGCTCGCCGATGTACGCGAGATACCGAGTTTCGCGGGCAAAGTGCGGGTGATTTTGGGACCACCCGAATGGGCAGCGGCCTACCACCGCGCCGCGGCGAACACCGAGCCGGCCGGCGAGCCCGGAGCAGCCGGTCCTGCCGGCGTCGCCGCTGTGCATGCCGCTTCGCGCAGGACATGAACGCTTGATGGCAGCGTGCACCGTGGCCGAACGCCGCACGCGCTGCGCACCGGCCCGAGCCGAGGCTGCCCGACGTCGATTTCTTGCATCACATATCACAGCACGGCCATGCCGCATATACGAGGAGATGAAGTCGATGGAACACGAACACGGTAAGAAGACACAGAACACCACTTGGCTGCGTGTGACGCAAACCGCGATCGCCGGCGCCGCCTTTGCGCTGCTCGCCGCCTGTGGCGGCGGCGGTGGCAGCAGCGGCGGCAGTCCGTCGAGCGCGGCCGCAACGCCGCCGGGCGGCGTATCGATGCAGGTGGTTTCGTTCGGCACGAGCCTTTCCGATGCCGGCACCTATTCGCCGGTCATCGCGGCGCAGTTCGGCGGCGGCCGTTTCACGACGAACCCGGGCCAGGTATGGACGCAAAACGTCGCCGTCTACTACGGCGGCACGCTCACGCCGGCCTTCGTCGGCGGCTTCGGCCAGCCGCTTACGGCAGCCGGTGGCCTCGACTACGCGCAGGGCGGCGCGGAGGTCTCGACCGCACAAGGCATCGGCTGGGCGCCGAACAATCTGGCCGCCACGACGACGCCGATCGTCACGCAGGTGGCGAACTACCTGAGCGCGAACGGCAGCTTCAACTCGAATCAGCTCGTGCTCGTCGAGGGCGGCGCGAACGATATTCTGGCCAATCTGACCACGCTCCTGACCAAGATCCAGACGGACATCGGGGGTGGCATGACGCCGCAGAACGCGACCCTCCAGGAGGTGAACACCACGCTCGGCCCGGCGGCGCAAGCCTTGGTCACGCAAGTGGCGACGATCATAGCCAAGGGCGCTAAGCACGTCGTGTTCGTCAACGTGCCCGATATCGGTCAGACGCCGCTCGGCGTGCAGACGGCGGCGCAAAGCGGCGCCGCGGCTCAGCAGCTCATTTCCGGTGTCGTGCAGACGTTCAACGGCGTCGTGGCCGCCGGGCTGCAAGCGGCGAATCTGCCGACCGGCACGGTGATCTCGATCGATGCGTTCACCTGGCTCGATCAGCTCATCGCGGCTTCTCAGGCCAACGGCTTCTCCGTTTCCAATACGAACACGGCTTGCAATCTCACGCAGATGCAAACGTCGGCCACGGCATACGCGCAGGCCAATCCGAGCGTGCTGCTGCCCGGTCAAACGGCTGCCCAGTTCGGCGCCGCACTCGCCTCGTCCTTGTTCTGCTCGCCGCAGACGCTGACGACAGCCGGAGCCGATCAGTCCTACATCTTCGCCGACCTCGTTCACCCGACCACGCGTACCCATGCGCTGTTCGCGCAGTACGTCGAATCGCAGATCGCGAAGGCGGGGATCGGCCACTGACCGGGTGAGCGGGCTATTCGCTCGCTTCGAATGCCGCCGCCGCACGGCCCAGCCGATCATTGACGGCGATCCATTCGGGCGTGTCGGGCAGTTTTTCGACGAAGATTCGTTCGACTTGCGCTCGATCGAGCGCGCGCAACAAGCCGTACAACTCGCGCGCGTAGACGTGCGGGTCCTCGGGTGCGGCGACAAAATGCACGTCGCGCGCTTCGGCCCATGCGCCGGCGCACGAGACGCGCGCCACGAGCGCCACGCGCTTGCCGGCCGCTTGCGCGCCGGCCAGCATCGGCTCGAGCGCTGCGAACGGCAATAACGCGAGCGGCGTGCGCGGTGCGTAATGCGCCTTGAGGGTGCCCGATGCGCGCGGCGCCGTGGCATCGCTGCCGTCGGGAAGCCGCGGCGCGACGCCAAGCACGTCGGCGATCTCGCGCGGCGTGATACGCCCGGGACGCAGCAACGCCGGAAAGCCCCGCGATAAATCGACGATCGTCGATTCGATCCCGACGTCGCAAGCGCCGCCGTCCAATACGTGAATTTCGCCGCCGAATTCGTCGCGAACGTGCTGTGCCGTCGTCGGGCTCACGTGGCCGAAGCGATTCGCGGACGGCGCCGCGACGCCGCCATGTCCAGCGCGCCGCACGCTGAATGCTTCGAGCAGCCGTTGTGCAATGGGGTGGGAGGGGCAACGCAGGCCGACCGAGTCTTGGCCACCGCTGACCGCATCGGGAATGTGGGGCGCACGCTTCAGGATCAGCGTGAGCGGCCCCGGCCAGAATGCATCGATGAGCTTTCGTGCATCGGCAGGCAATTGCCCTACCCAGTACTGCGGATCGCCGTGCGGTGCCAGATGCACGATGACGGGATGGTTGGCTGGCCGCCCTTTCGCCGCGTAGATGCGCGCGACGGCCGCCGGATTCTCGGCGTCGCCGCCGAGGCCATAGACGGTTTCGGTCGGAAACGCGACGAGCTCGCCGGCCGCGAGCAACGCGGCCGCTTCCTCGATCTGCGCCTCGGAAACCGCGGGTGCCGAGGGGGCCGCGGGTGAGTTCGGGTGGTTGGACATCGTCGAACAGCCTATCGAACAGCCTTGACGCTCGCGCCGCTCAGCCGAGCGGGATGTGCAGCAGCCGCGCGCAATCGCGGGCGGCCGTGCGCGCTTCGTCGAGCGTGGCGGCGGTGAAGTTCACGTGCCCCATCTTACGCCCGGGACGCGCCTCTTCCTTCCCGTACAAGTGCAAGCGCGCCGCAGGCATCGCGGCCACTTCGTGCCAGGGCGGCGTCACGGGCGTCGCGCGCGCAACGCCCTTCGGGTCGACCGGGAACCAGACGTCGCCGAGAATGTTGAGCATGACGGCCGGCGAGTGCTGCCGCGTGTCGCCGAGCGGCATGCCCGTCATGGCACGCACCTGCTGCTCGAACTGGCTCGCCGCGCAGGCATCGACCGTGTAGTGGCCCGAGTTGTGCGGCCGCGGCGCCATTTCGTTGGCGACGAGCGAGCCGTCTTCGAGCACGAAAAATTCCACGCAGAGCACGCCGACGTAACCGAGCTTCTCGGCGATGCTGATCGCCGCCAGTTGCGCCTGCTGCGCGAGTGCGGGCGGCGCATCGGGCGCCGGCACGATCGTCAGCGCAAGCACGCCGCCGCGATGAAGATTCTGCGCGAGCGGATAGACGGCCGTGGCGCCGTTGGTCCCGCGCGCGACGAGCGCCGAGACTTCGAATTTCAACGGCAGCCGCTTTTCGAGCACGCACGGCACGCCGCCGAGCGAACTGTAGGCGTCGCGCACCTCGTCGGCGCTCGCGACGCGCACTTGACCCTTGCCGTCGTAACCGAGGCGGGCCGTCTTCAAGATGCCCGGCAGGACTTGCTCGAGTTGCGCGTCATCGAGCACGGCCAGCGCCTCCGACGATTCGATGACGACGTGCGGCGCCACGGGCACGCCCGCTTCGGCGATGAAGCGCTTCTCGGCGATGCGATCTTGCGCGATCGCAACGCAGCGTCCGGCCGGGCTTACGAACGTCGAGCGTGCCAGAAAATCGAGGCTCGCCGCGGGCACGTTCTCGAACTCGGTCGATACGGCCGCGCACAGACGCGCGAGCTCGGTCAGCGCCGATTCGTCCTGATAGGGTGCCCGGAGGTGCCGATCGGCCACGCTGCCCGCGGGGCTCGATTCGTCCGGGTCGAGCACGGCGACGCGATAGCCCATCGCCTGAGCCGCGAAGCAGAACATGCGGCCGAGCTGGCCGCCGCCGACCATCCCGAGCCAAGCGCCGGGCATGATCGGTGAAACGGGGGTGTTCTCTGGATTCATCGTAGTGGTCGGTCCGCCCGCGGCCTATCGGACAAGCGGGACATGAAGCAACGGTCGCGAAAACGGGACCTCGAAATGGGGCGGCGGCGCAGCAGGAGCAGCGCCGGCCTCGCAAGCGCTCGATGCGCTCAGAGCGCCGGCAGCACCATCGCGTGAGCCGCCTGATTTTGCCGCACGCGAAACGCCGCGAGCCGCTCGGCATAATCGCTCGACGTGCCGGCCAGCATCGCCACGGCGAACAGCGCCGCGTTCGCCGCGCCGGCCTCGCCGATCGCGAACGTCGCGACGGGTACGCCCTTGGGCATCTGCACGATCGAGTGCAGCGAGTCGACACCTTTCAGGTACTTGCTCGCGACCGGGACGCCGAGCACGGGCACCGTCGTCTTCGCGGCAAGCATGCCGGGCAAGTGCGCGGCGCCGCCGGCGCCCGCGATGATCGCCTGCAAGCCGCGCGCACGCGCCGTTTGCGCATACTCGAACATCTCGTCGGGCATCCGATGCGCCGAGACGACCTTCGCCTCGTACGGCACACCGAATTCCTGCAGCATCGCCACGGCGTGCTTCATCACTTCCCAATCCGAGCTCGAACCCATCAGCACGCCGACGAGCGGCGCGCTGTGCGTATGGGCGGTTTGGACTACTTCGCTCATCGTGCGGATTTCCTTGTCAACCGATCGATCTCTTACGCCAACTGCTGGCCGGTCAGACGCTCAAGCGCCTCTTGATACTTGCTGCTCGTCTTGGCAATGACGTCCTCGGGCAGCTTCGGCGCCGGCGGCGTCTTCCCCCAGCTCTGGGCTTCGAGCCAATCGCGCACGAATTGCTTGTCGAACGACGGCGGATTCGTTCCGACGCGGTATTCATCGGCAGGCCAGAAACGCGACGAATCGGCCGTCAGCGCTTCGTCCATCAAGAACAGCTTGCCGTGACCGTCGAGCCCGAATTCGAACTTCGTGTCGGCGATGATGATGCCGCGCGTGGCGGCATATTCCGACGCTTCCTGGTACAGCTTGATCGAAATGTCGCGGATCGTCGCGGCGAGCTCGGTGCCGATGCGACGCTCGCACTCGTCGAACGTGATGTTCTCGTCGTGATGGCCCATCTCGGCCTTCGCGGCCGGCGTGAAGATCGGCTCGGGCAGCTTCTGTGCGTTGCTGAGCCCCGGCGGCAGTTCGACGCCGCAAACGGCGCCCGTCGCTTGATAGTCCTTCCAGCCGCTACCGGCGAGGTAGCCGCGCACGACGGCCTCGACGAGGATCGGCTCGAGCCGCTTGACGACGACGGCGCGCCCCTTCACCTGCTCCACTTCGTCGGGCGCGACGACGGACTCGGGCGCCACGCCCGTCAGGTGGTTCGGCACGATGTGCTGGAGGCGGTCGAACCAGAAGTTCGCCATCTGGTTGAGCACGCGCCCTTTGTTCGGAATCGGCTCGCCCATGACGACGTCGAATGCCGACAGGCGATCGGTCGTGACGATCAGCAACTGGTCGTGGCCGACGGCATAGTTGTCGCGGACCTTGCCGCGGCCGAGCAGCGGCAGCGAGCGGAGCGAGGATTCGTAGAGGGTAGACATCGTCGTGAGCCGTCAGTCAAAAGTGATGAACGAATGAAACACCAGGCGCATCGAAGCATCAGCCATCGCCCGCCTGGACGGCGCTGCCGGCTGATCGGCCGGCAGCATCAACTGCAAAACAACGAACAACGAACAACAAAGAACAAAGGCAAACGCCGTTCCCATCGATTGATCGGAACGGCGATCGATTCACGATGGCCGCGCGTTGCTCGCGCGGCCATGCGGGCGGGGATCAGCGAACGACTTGCGCCAGTTCGCCGGCCTTGTACTTCTCCGCCATCTTGTCGAGCGAGATCGGCTTGATCTTGCCCGCCTGCCCTTCACAGCCGAACGCCACGTAGCGGTCGACGCACACCATCTTCGCGGCCTCGCGCGCAGGCTTCAGGTAGTCGCGCGGGTCGAACTTGCTCGGGTTCTCGAACAGGTAGCGACGGATCGCGCCCGTGATCGCCAGGCGCAGATCGGTATCGATGTTCACCTTGCGCACGCCGTGCTTGATCCCTTCCTGAATTTCCTCGACGGGCACGCCGTACGTTTCCTTCATGTCGCCGCCGAACTCGCGGATTTCGGCCAGCAGCTCTTGCGGCACCGACGACGAACCGTGCATCACGAGGTGCGTATTCGGAATCCGCGCGTGGATTTCCTTGATGCGCTCGATCGCGAGGATGTCGCCCGTCGGCTTCTTCGTGAACTTGTAGGCGCCGTGCGAGGTGCCGATCGCGATCGCGAGCGCGTCGCACTGCGTCTGCTTCACGAAGTCCGCCGCTTGCTCGACGTCGGTGAGCAGTTGCTCGCGCGTCATCGTGCCTTCGGCGCCGTGGCCGTCTTCCTTGTCGCCCTTCATCGTCTCGAGCGAGCCCAGCACGCCCAGCTCGGCCTCGACCGTGACCCCGATCGAATGCGCCATTTCGACGACCTTGCGCGACACATCGACATTGTATTCGTACGACGCGACGGTCTTGCCGTCGGCTTGAAGCGAGCCGTCCATCATCACGCTCGTGAAGCCGCTGCGCATCGCGGCCATGCAAACGGCCGGCGATTGCCCGTGATCCTGGTGCATCACGACCGGGATATGCGGATACGACTCGATCGCCGCTTCGATCAAGTGACGCAGGAACGGCTCGCCCGCGTACTTGCGGGCGCCGGCCGACGCTTGCATGATGACCGGCGCGCCGACCTGATCCGCCGCAGCCATGATCGCTTGCACTTGCTCGAGGTTGTTCACGTTGAACGCCGGCAAACCGTAGCCGTGCTCGGCCGCATGGTCCAGCAGTTGACGCATTGATACGAGAGGCATGCTGTACTCCTTGGATTGAAATCTGGGTGCTCGGTCGGCACTTTTAATGTGCGAATGCGCGATTTTATCGCGAACCGGGGGCGCAACCCCCAGTCGAGCGGTCGTCATAACCCGCGGCGAGCGCCAAATGTACGGTCTTGGGCGCCGACGAGCGGCCTCGCGCGAGCGAACGGCACGCGGCGCCGCCGCTGCTCAGCACCCCGTGCCGGCCAGCAAGCGGCCGCTCGGCCGTCGATCCGCTGAATCCGCTGAATCCCGCTCGAATCCGTTTGCAACCCGGTCAATCCGTCCGGATCGCCACCGGATCAATACGGATCGCCCACGCGCACGATCTTCAGCGTGTTCGTGCCGCCCGCTTGGCCCATCGGCTCGCCCACCGTCAGCACGACCATGTCGCCGCGCGCGGCATAGCCCTTCGACACGACGACTTCCACGGCTTGCTTCAACGCTTGATCGCGATCGCTGTTCGGCTCGACCGAAAGCGGCGTGACGTTGCGGAACAGCGCCATCGCACGCTCGCTCGTCACACGCGACGTCAGCGCGAAGATCGGCACGTGCGACCAGTGGCGCGAGAGCCACAGCGCCGTCGCGCCCGATTCCGTCAGCGCCACGATCGCCTTCGCGCCGAGATGGTAGGCCGTGAAGAGCGCGCCCATCGCGATCGACTGGTCGATGCGCGTGAAGGTGCGGTCGAGGAAATCCTTGTCGAGCTCGACGTGTTCCGACTTTTCCGCTTCGATGCAAATCGCGGCCATCGCTTCGATCGTCTGCACCGGGTACTTGCCCGCGGCCGTCTCGGCGGACAGCATCACCGCGTCCGTGCCGTCGAGCACCGCGTTCGCGACGTCCGACACTTCCGCACGCGTCGGCACGGGCGCGTGAATCATCGACTCCATCATCTGCGTGGCCGTGATCACGAGCTTGTTCGACTCGCGCGCCATCCGGATCATCCGCTTCTGGAGCGCCGGCACCGCGGCGTTGCCGACTTCGACGGCCAAGTCGCCGCGCGCGACCATGATGCCGTCGGACGCATCGAGGATGCCTTGCAGCGCAGGGATCGCCTCGGCACGCTCGATCTTCGCGATCATCTTCGGCTTGATGCCGTACGGCATGCCGGCGATGTTCGCTAACTGGCGGGCCATTTCCATGTCCGTCGCGTTTTTCGGGAACGACACCGCGATGTACTCGACACCGATGGCCATCGCCGTGCGGATGTCTTCCATGTCTTTCGCCGTCAGCGCGGGCGCGGTGAGGCCGCCGCCCTGGCGATTGATGCCCTTGTTGTTCGAGAGTTCGCCGCCCACCTTGACGATGGTGTGAATCTCTTCGCCGACGACACGCGACACCGTCAGGACGATCAAGCCGTCGTTCAGCAGCAGCACATCGCCCGCTCTCAGGTCGCGCGGCAGATCGCGGTAATCGAGCCCGACGCGCTCCTCGTTGCCGAGTTCGCAATTCGCATCGAGGATGAACGGGCTGCCGGCCGTGAGCTGCACCTTGCCGTTTTCGAATCGGCCGACG
>NZ_JBQCIF010000035.1:0-6765 GCF_051953955.1 Trinickia sp.
GCGGTGATGGAAGTGAGCGAATCGCGGGTGTGCCAGTTGCATAGCCAAGCGGTGGCCCGGCTGCGCGCGAAGCTGCGCGAGATGGCCTGGGCCAGCGTGGATTGATTCGGTACCCGCCAGCAAGCAGTTCGAAGCACGAAACAGCCGGGGCGTCCTCGCACGCCCACTCTCGCGCGCGGCGCTGAAGCGATCGACCCGCGACGATGATTTCATCGCGCACGTCCGATCGCGCCTCGCGTGAAACTCGCATGCACTCGCATGCACTCCCGTTCACCAGCGTGCACTCGCGCCAACTAGCGCTAACATCTCCCGCATTGCCGCGTCTCACTCCATTGCGGTACTGCCGAGGGAGTATTCCATGCCTGTTCTAGGCTTTAGCCACTACAACCTACGTGCCGATCGGGCGACGCTCGATGTCCTGCGCGATTTTTATATCGACGTGGTGGGCCTGCGCGCCGGTATGCGCCCGCCGTTCGCGAGCTTCGGGTATTGGCTGTATATCGGCGAGCAGGCCGTGCTGCATTTGAGCGAGGCGCGTTCGCACGAGCAGCGCAGAGCGCACGCGAACGGCACGTTCGATCATGTGGCCTTCGAATGTTCCGGCTTGGCTGAGTTCGAGGCGCATCTCGAGGCGCGCGGCATCGCGTTTCGGCGCGCTCACGTGCCGTTGCTCGACCTGTGGCAGCTCTTCTTTCTCGATCCGGCCGGCAACGGCGTCGAACTCAATTTCGCGGGCAGCGAAGGGCGGTAGACACCGCCTGTCAGGCCGTCACTTCGTGTTCGATTGCGCGCTCGATGAACTGATTCAGGCTGATGCCCTCGGCTGCGGCTGCCTCTACGGCTCGCGCGTGCAGGCTGGGATCGATGCGCGCATTGAAGCGCCCGGAAAAATGGCGGACCGGCTCGATGCCGTTTTCTTTACACACTTCGAGGAAAGCCGCTAGCGGTTTCGCCCCCTCCAACTTGAGGGAACGGATGTCGTTAGCGCGAGTAGAGGGGAATATGGCCGCCCAAGCAGCGGCCCAATTTTACTAAACCGCCGCCATCCGCCCATCGGGCCCGTACACGCTGGCCGAATTGCGCGAAGTGGCGCCGCGCAAAATCGCGAGCGCGTTTTGGTTGTAGTTCATCCGAATGCGGATCATGAGGCCGTTGGTGGCATTCGCGCGGCGAGCGCGTTGCACGACTTCCTGCAGCAGCTTCCATTGCTTGGAAAGCCGCGCATCGTCGGCAATCGCCAGCTCCATGCCCTTCCAGCCGGCAGGCAGGCCCATCTGGCGCAACTGTCCGTCGCGCGTTTTCTCGAGCGACGCGAGTTTTTCCGTCAGCTCGGTTTTCTTTTCGACGATGCCGGGCAGCGTCTCGAGCGGCGATACGGCCGCGAGCGCCTTTTCCTCGTACATCAACAGCGACGCGAACGCTTCGAGCGTTGCGTGTTCTTCGGTCACGGTGGCCAGCAGGGCGTCTCTCATCTCATCCGCCAAAACTTAAACTGCGCGTGCGCGCTCAAACAAAGCCGACGAGGCGCGCAACTAGCAAGCGGGAAACGCCGCTTAGCCGCCCGTCGACGGATTCTTCAACAGGTCGCGAGCCGTCGCGAGAATACCGTCCGCGATCTTGCCCGCATCCATGGTCAGCGAGCCGTCAGCAATCGCTTGCTTGATCGACTCGACATGCGACACGTCGATGTCGGCCTCGCCCGATGCAGCGAGCGAGCGCAATTGCGATGACAGCGCCGATAGGCTGACATCGGCGCTTTGCGCCGAAGCTGCGCTGACGCCCGCTTGTGCAACGTCAGCCGCGGCCTGGCCGCCCTGACGGGTACCCTGCACGCCGCCCTTGGACGAGGTCAGGCTCGAAGTGGAGGTTGAATCGACTTTCACGATGGCTTCCCGAACGATTGCGATTTGAGTGTGATAACGGCAACACCCGTCGAAACTTTAGCGCAATCAGGAAGAACACCTGCCGACGGCCGAAGCGCACTTCGGGGCAAAACCCCCGGCACCTCCACGCGCCGGGCGTCTCGCGCCCCTCCGTCCGCTCGGGACGTCCGTCCTCTGGTTACATCTTGTTACATCTGAACTTGCACCGTCGCGCCATCCTGGACGATGCCGGAAATGATCTGTCCCCCTGCCATCTTGACGCGCACCTGCTGGCCGGGCGCCGCGTTGTTCATCGCGCTGCCTTCGGAGGAAATCTGGAAACCCTGTCCTTGGGCCACGACGTGCACCGTCTGCCCGATCGTCACCGCGCTGACGCTTTTGAGCAGATCTTGGCGCAGCGGCATGCCGGCACTGATTCGGACGGTGGCCGTGGAACCGATCGCTTGTTGCGGGTCGGTGATGATGGCGCGCGGCAAATTCGACAAATCGCCATTGCGCGCGAGCAGATCTTGCGCCGTCACGACCGTGCCCGGCTCGATTTGACGCGCGGCGAGGTAGTACGTCGATTCGATCGCGATACGCGCTTGCAGGTAGAGCGTCCACGGCTTGGCGCCGGCGCAGCGCACGCCGACCGACGTGGTGCCCCACAGGCGGGCGCCCGTCGGCATGAACGGCTCGAGCGTCGTGCAGGCCGCGAGGCCGCGCGGGAACGTCGGCGCGACCGTGATCTTGATCTTGCCCGGCAAGCCGAGCGTCTGCTGTTGAAGAAAGGCCAGTGCAGCCTGGCGAATCGTTTCGCCGTCCTCCTGTCCGGCCGGTACGTTCGACGCGGGCGTCAAAGCGGCCGAGGCGCTCGGCGGCGGGGCGGCAGGCGTGGCCGAACGGCTCGGCGCTTCCGCCGCGGCGGAGGCAATCGATCGCGCGCCGGCCGGCTGCTCGACGGCAACGGGCTGCGCGGCGCGGATCGCGCGCTGCGGCGCGGTGACGACGACGGGCTCGACGCGGCTGGCCGATGGAGCGAGCGCCGGCGCTTGACCGATCGGCGGCCGAGCGGCGGGCGGCGTATAAGCGGCACGGACGATGTCGGCCCGGCGGGCGGCAGTCTCGGTGCGGCGCTCGGCGGGTCCCGGAATGACGATCATCCCGTTCGCCGTGTTGGCGGCCGCGGCCGGGGCCGTTGCCGCCGATTCGCCGCGGCCGGGAATCGTGATCGTGGCACCGGCAGTGCCGATCGGCTCGGCGGCATGCGCCTCGCCCGGGCCGGGAATATAGATTTGCCCGCCCGTACCCGTACCCGCACCCGCGCCGGCACTTTGCGCGCGGGCCGTCGCCGTGCACAGCGGCAGCAGCGCACAGGCAAGCAGCAGGCCGGCCGCGGCGCGCGCGGCGCCCCAATGCCGCCGGCCGAGGGCGCGCGGCGCCGGGCGGCGCGCGGGATCGGAAGCGGCGGATGAGGACATCGGTTTCTCCATCGAGACAATTTCTGACGACGAATCGAATTCTAGGGCTCGCGCGAGGCGCGCAAACGTTGAATAGAGGGTGCCTTCCCCGGTTATTCGTCCGATTGGAGCTTGCCAGCCGACCCTAAGATGCTCGTCATGCAAAAAAGCCTTTCCGGCGCGCCTCGACCCGAACCAAGGCGGAACCGGGAAGCGGCTTACCCAGTTACCAAGCGGCCGCCGCTTGAGCTACGGAGAAACCCGATGCTGGACAAACTCGATGCCGAATTCGCCTTTGGCCGTGAGGCGCTCGATGTCCGCGCCTACCGGCAGGAGTTGCTGTCGTCGAACATCGCCAATGCCGACACGCCCGGCTACAAGGCGCGGGACGTCGACTTCGGCTCGTCGCTGGCCGTCGCCCTGAAACGCAGCGGCGCCACGCAAGAGACGCGCGCGGTGGCCAGCTCGGGCACCGCGGCGTTGCCGATGGCGCAGCCGGCAGGCGTCACGAGCGGCATGACGATGGCATCGACGGAGCCCGGACATATGACCGGCCACGTTCAGTTGCGCCCGACGGGCGGCCAAACCCAGGACTACGGCAATCTGGCCTACCGGATTCCGACGCAACCGGCGCTCGACGGCAACACCGTCGATCTCGACGCCGAGCGCGTTCAATTCGCCGACAACACGCTGCATTACGAATCGGGCATGACCGAGATCACGCAACAGATGAAGCAGTTGCTGTCGGCGATCACGTCGGGCGGCTGACCGGCCCCAGCGTTCGAGTATCCAGCGAGCGCCGAGCGAAAGAATCGAAAGAGTTGCAAGAGTCGAAAGAATCCAAAGAGGCACACAAGCCATGGCATTGATGAACATCTTCACCGTCGCGGGATCGGCGCTGTCCGCCGAATCCGAGCGACTCAACGTCACTGCGTCGAACCTCGCGAACGCGGACAGCACGACGGGTCCCGATGGGCAGCCGTACCGCGCCAAGCAGGTCGTGTTCGGGGTCAAGCCGATCGGCGGCGCGCAAACGGCGAGCGGCCAACAGGTGGGCGGCGTGCAGGTCACGAACGTGATCGACGATCCCACGCCGATGAAAACGACCTACGACCCGACCAACCCCGCGGCGGATTCGAACGGCTACGTCACGATGCCGAACGTCGATCCGGTGCAGGAAATGGTGAACATGATCTCTGCCTCGCGCTCGTACCAGGCCAACGTCGAGACGCTGAACACCGCCAAGAACCTGATGCTGAAGACTTTGACGATCGGCACCTGAGGAGAATCTTAGTGACGTCATCCAATACCACCATCGGCAACGCCGGCACCCTCTCGCAGCAACTGCTCGATACGGTCAACGGCAAGTCGGGCAGCGCGTCCGGCACGAGCAGTACGTCGCCGAACTCGCCGTCGTCGCTGCAGCAAACGTTTTTGCAGCTGCTCGTGGCGCAGTTGCAGAACCAAGACCCGACGAACCCGATGGACAGCTCGCAAATGACCTCGCAGCTGGCGCAGATCAACACGGTCACGGGCATCAGCCAACTGAACACGACGCTGACTTCGCTGGCCTCGCAGCTCTCGGCCGGCCAAAGCTCGCAAGCCTCGCTGCTGATCGGCCAGAACGTGCTCGTGCCGGGCTCCACGACGACCGTGACGAGCGGCGCCTCGTCGGGATTCGGCGTGTCGCTCTCGGCGGCCATGTCGGACGTGAAGGTCACGATCAAGGACAAGGGCGGCAACATCGTAGGCACGGCCGATCTCGGCGCGCAACCCGCCGGAACGGTGCCCGTTGCGTGGAAGCCGACCGATTCGTCGGGCAACGCGCTGCCCGACGGCACCTACACGGTTTCCGCCGTCGGCACGAGCAGCACCGGCGCAGCGACAACCGTCACGACGCTTTCGGGCGCCCAAGTGCAAAGCGTCGTCCAGCAAAGCGACGGCAGCACGGGGCTCTTGCTCAACAACGGCAGCACGGTCGGCATGACCAGCGTGGCCGCCATTCTGTAACAACCAACGAATTCATCCGAAGGGAGACCGCTAAATGGGCTACCAGCAAGGCTTGAGCGGCTTGTCCGCGTCGTCGAACGATCTCGACGTCATCGGCAACAACATCGCCAACGCGAACACGGTCGGCTTCAAGCAAAGCACGGCCGAGTTCGCCGATTTGTACGCGAACACGATCGCGAGTTCGGTCAACGACCAGATCGGTATCGGCACGCAGCTCGCCGGCGTTCAGCAGGACTTCAAGCAAGGCACGTTCACGACGACGGGCCAAGCGCTGAACGTCGCGATCAACGGCACGGGCTTCTACCAGATGTCGAACAACGGCACGCTGACGTATTCGCGCAACGGCGTGTTCCAGCTCGACAAGAACGGCTTCATCACGAACGCGCAAGGGCTCAAGTTGATGGGCTACTCGGCGAATGCGAACGGCGTCATCAACTCGGCGCAAACCGTGCCGATCCAAGTGCCGACGACGAACATCGCACCGATCGCCACGCAGAACATCAACGCGCAGCTGAACCTGAACTCGCAGGATGTGGTGCCGACGGTCACGCCGTTCTCGTCGACGAACTCGCAGACGTACAACTACTCGACGTCGATCCAGACCTACGATTCGCTCGGCGGTTCGCAGCAGATCAACATGTATTTCGTGAAGACGGCCGCGAACGCATGGGACGTGTATTCGGGCCCCGCCTCGGGCGCGATCGGCAAGGTCGGCTCCGTCGGCTTCAGCACGGCCGGCGCACTGACGTCGACGACGGCCACGGCCCCGGCGACGAGCCCTTCCACGGGCGAGCTCACGTTCGCCGTGCCCAACACGGACGGCAGCGCGTCGCCGCAGTCGATCACGCTGAACATGACCGGCACGACCCAGTACGGGGGCTCCGACGGCGTGAACAACCTCGCGCAAGACGGCTTTGCCTCGGGCCAGCTCACGAACTTCTCGATCGGCGCCGACGGCACGATTTCGGGCACGTACTCGAACGGGCGCACGCAATCGCTCGGTCAGATCGTGCTCGCGAATTTCAACAACCCGAACGGCCTGCAGGATCTCGGCGGCAACGAGTATGCCGAAACGGCGGCCTCGGGCGTGGCGCAGATCTCGGCGCCGGGCAGCACGAACCACGGCACGCTCACGGGCGGCTCGGTGGAAAACTCGAACGTCGACTTGACGAGCCAGCTCGTCGATCTGATCACCGCGCAGCGCAACTATCAGGCGAACGCGCAGACGATCAAGACGCAGCAGGCCGTCGATCAGGCGCTCATCAACCTGTAAGCGAAGCGCGCACCGGGCGAGTCATGGACCGACTGATATACACCGCGATGACGGGCGCCGCGCAGGCGCTCGAACAGCAGAGCGTGGTCGCCAACAACTTGGCGAACACGTCGACGACGGGTTTTCGCGCGGAGCTCGCGAACTTCCGCAACGTTCCGAT
>NZ_JBQCIF010000036.1:0-23204 GCF_051953955.1 Trinickia sp.
GGATGGTCCGGATTCCCGTCAACCCATTGAACGACCACCTCGGAGCCGATCCGAGGCAGCGTGCTCATGCCTTGACCGCCACCCGCCCAGCCGCTCGACACGCGCACCCACGTCGTGTACTTGCCCTCTCGATCCCAATGAAATTGCAGCAGCACGCGCCCGTACTCGTCGGTATAGAGGCTCTCGCCTTCGGGCCCGACCACGATCGCCGTCTGCGGCGCCAAGATGCGTGTATCGACGCTGTTGAATCCTCGCATCGGCCGCCACGGCGTGGTTTTCTTCACGCACGTAAATCGGTTGCTATACGTCGCCTGCGCGCCGACGCCCTGAAGGTAGTTGTTCGTGGCAACGTGATGCGCGAAGGTAATCAGATATTCATCGTCGTAGGGGCTGCGGCTGATCGAATCTCCAAAGCGGTCGGTCAATTGAAACCACCGCCCCGGCATCACGAAGCGGTTGTTGCCGGTAGCCTCCCACTGTCGAGCAACTGCCTCGATGGCTTCGATGCGGCGGCTCGTTTGCCACTCCCCATCTTCCCAGTCGCGGTGCGCATATTGGCCCGCATAGTCGTACCACTCCAGCTTCTGCTGCCCGCGATCACTCGCCCATGCGTCCGTGCGCGCATCGACGAACCCACCGGTGCGCGCATTCAGATGCGGCATGGCCTTGAAGTCGGTGGTCGACTCGCCGATGTGCGTGGACGTGACTTGTTGCATGAACGACCACGTTCGGACCCCGTCCGCCTCCTGCGAACCGGCTTTGTCCTGGTAAGGAATCTTGGGGCTTTCGCCATCGATGGCCGGCTCCAGGCGCGCCGGATCGGAGATGATCAGCGTGTGCTGCGTCGCCGTGTGCTCGTACCAGTAGCACAGCCCCATGTGCTCCCAGCGGCGGTGGACGTAGTTATGGTCGTGCTCGCCGAACTGGCACGCCATCGTCATCTCGGGGTCCTTCTGACGGACCGTCCACTGCCAGACCGCCAGCGTGCCGTAATCGGCGAAGATCGTGGCGGTTTGGCCACCGATGCTCTCATCCAAGAACAGCCGGTTGTTCTTGCGCAGCGTCAGATAACGGGTCCACGGGCCCATCTCCGCTTCGTAAAAAACGATGCCTCCATCGGTTCGCACGAGCCGAAACGAGAAGATGTGTCCGTTGAAATATCGGTAGCTGCCGTCGTTGCGCAGCAATTTCACCGTAATAAGCTTGCCCACGAACTCATTCGGATCGAGCTTGACGTTATCCGACAGGATCTCGATCACGAATCGGAAATCGCGCGAAAGCGATTCCTCGCCTTCGAGGCGATTCACCAATAGGATCTCGTACGGGGCATTGTCATCCGGGAACGACAGCGTCAATAGCCGGTTGTGCTGCATCCCCGCGGCGATCTTGCGCAGATCTTGGACAGACAAGTTCGTATTCATTGGCACGCCTAATGAAGCACTCCGCATTCAGAGGCGGGCGATTTTACACAGTTTTTTCTCCGGCGCAACGGAGTTAAAGCATTATGGGACGCTCGCATTTTCGAGCAATAATTGCTGCAGCGTTTTTGAGATAGTAGTTTTTCCCGATCGCACTCATTATGGCTGCAGCAGTTATGCCTCACGCCAACTTACCCTACTATAGTCGTATTTCCGATCTGCTTTGTTTCGCTATGGGCGCTGTTATATCGCGTTCAACGCGCCGTCGATGGCGTCCGTCGTTAGAGTCGGCACGGCTTTTAGGTTTACGTCGAAGCAGCAGGCGAAGAGATGTGGGTAGGGTGGGCAGGTGAAGCTGTCATAACGCTCGGGAGACGTGCGCGTATGAATCGATCGCGCTCGCGCTTTGCCATTGCTCGAGCGATCGCTTCGTGAGGCTCGCCGCGAAAGCGGGGATCTGCGCGGCGGGTAGCCCCGGTGCAAAAAAGTAACCTTGCACCAGCGAACAGCCGTGGGCGATCAAAAACGCCAACTGATCGTCGCGTTCGACGCCTTCGGCCACGATTTGAAAATCCAGGCTCTGCGCGAGCGCCAGGATAGCGCGGATGATCGCTTCATCCGCGCGGCTCGCACCGATGCCGCGGACGAACGACATGTCGATCTTGAGCCGGTCCGCGTGGAAGGTGCGCAAGTACGACAGGCTCGAGTAGCCGATGCCGAAATCGTCGATCGCGATCGATACGCCGATGTCGTTGAGCGCACGCAACGTCGGTAGTGCCCCCGGTGCGACGAGGGCGCCCTCGGTAATTTCGAGCTCGATGCGGTGTGGCGCCAACTCGGACGCGGCGAGCTCGCGGCAGACGGTGTCACAGAAATCGGGGCGTGCCAGTTGACGGGGCGATACGTTGACCGACATGCGCAGCCCCGGCAGTTCTCGCTCCCATCGCTTCGCCTGCGCGCAGGCGGTGCGCAGCACCCATTCGCCGATTGGCCCGATCATGCCGTTCTCCTCAGCCAGAGGGATGAACGTCGCGGGGCTGATGGCACCGGCCTCCGGGTCATGCCAGCGAATCAGCGCCTCGACGCCGCTCATGCACGGCCCGCGTGCATCGATTTGCGGTTGATAGACGAGCTCGAACGCGTTGCGCTCGACGGCGTCACGCAGTTTGCGCGAGAGCGCGATGCGCCGATCGGCCGCGGACGCCAGCGTTTGCTTGAAGCGCTCGACGCCGTTGCGCCCCCGCGACTTGACTTGATACATCGCGAGATCGGCATGCTTCAAAAGCGCATCGGCATCGGCCCCGTCGTCGGGATAACACGCGATGCCGATGCTCATCTGTACGTGCAGTTGCATGTCGTCGATCTGCACGGGCATGTCGAAGGCGCGGCCGATGCGATTGAGCAGCGTGGCGAGACGATCGTTTTGATGCGGACGCGCGAGCATCGCCACGAACTCGTCGCCGCCGTAGCGCGTGACCACGCATTCGGCATCCACGCAGCGGGACAGGCGTTGCGCGGCTTCGTGCAGCAGCCGATCGCCGGCGCCGTGGCCGAGGCTGTCGTTGACGTCCTTGAAGTGATCGAGGTCCATGAAGAGCAGTGCGAAATCGCGCCGCTCCTCGATCGACTGGTCGAGCAGTTCGCGCAACGTGACGCGGTTCGGCAGTCCCGTCAACTCGTCGCGTCGGGCTTGAGCAACGAGCCGATTGCGCGCGTCGATTTTTTCGGTAACGTCGATGGCCGTGATGAAGCACGCCTCGCGCTTGGCATACGTGAGCAGGTGGTACGACAAGTCCACGTAAAGCGAGCTTTGATCGGCGCGCCGATGCCGGCAGACGCCTGCCGCACCGCTGCGCGTGCCGGCTTCCCGCAGGCTGCGCAGGTCGTGCAGAAATGACGGCACGTCGGCCGGTGCGTAGAGCGACGGCATGTCGAGCGCGCAAAGCGCGTCGCGCGTGTGACCGTACTGCAGTTCGGCGGCGCGGTTCGCCGTGATGATGTCTAGCGTCTCGACGTCGAAGATGAGCATCGGGAGCGGGTGATTGTCGAAGTACTCGCGGAACCGCCGCTCGTTCTCGGCCTCGATCAAAGAGATCCGCTGCCGCGCGAGTCCGGCACGGTAGTGAGCGAGGAAGGCGTAGCCGAGGAGCAGGCACGCAGCCATGCCCGTCAGTGCGAGCACGATGCCTTCGATCGCCATATGCCGGCTTGCGCTCTCCGACGCGGAACGAAGGATTTCAGTCTGGGCTTGCCGGCGATCGTCGAGCTGGGCGGCGATTTGCGCAAGCAACCGATTCGCGCGAATGAGCTTTGCGCTATCGATCGATGCGCGGCCGTCGGCGATGCGCGCATTGACGGCGATTTCCGCGAGCAGCCATACCCAGTGCGCGGTCTCGTCACGCAGCAGCCGAATGGCGGCCGTGCCTTCCGGGTCGTTCGCATAGCTTCGCTCTAGCCGCCTGAAACATCGGATGGCCTTGCCCACACGCGGCACCTGCCATGCGTACGACGCGACTCGGGCGCTGCCGAGCCCTTCCAGGAAGTCGGCGTTGGCGCTCAGATAAAGGGCCTGCAGGGTGTCGATGTCATTGCGCGTGCGAATCGCATGGATGCGCTGCGCATTCGAGTGTGTGCGCCATGCCACCGTGTATCCGACGCCTGCTGACAGCAGTGTCAGCCCGGCAAACACCATCGCGAGCGTCATCGGCAGCCGCCGATCCATGCTCGCGTAGCGCTGCCGCCACCCCAAAACGGTGTGCGCAAGACCGGAATAGAGGGCCGATATCATCAAGCGTAGTGGGGCGGTATAAACGACAATTGACGAGCACGTTTCACGCCGGACGCGGGTCTTGCTGGAATAGGCTTTTACCGCGGAGCGTGGGGCCGCGCTGTGGTCTCCTTATTGGTTATCGGAATGTGCGGCGAAAACTTCAGTGCGATGGCGGAAGTTCTCGCCGATTAGAGCCCGGCGTCGGCATTGGACGGCTACGTGGGGAACGAGCGGTGGCGAGGCGGCGCCATGTTCGGCACCGCTCTTGGGAATGAGGATGTTGCTAGGTTGATGAAGTGCACCGCGGACCCTCGCGATGCGATGCGCGCGTCACTGAATGCAAATGAGGCTTAGATCGACGGTCCGGCGAAAAACGCTCCGGTTCAACCACGGCACGAACGTGTACTCGTGATATGCGTGCGCGGAAACATGGATCCAATGACTGAGGACGTTCTGCATGGTCTTACCCGTCGATCGATTCGCCGCTGCGCCTGTGAGTTGCTTCGGGGCACGGAGGACAAAGCCGATCCGCACTGCGCAAAACCATCTTCCCACGTTGAGGCAGCTTACCGCCGTAAGCGTGGCGTTCGTCGCTTACGGCATGGCCGGATATCGGCCATGAGACAAAGGTAAGCCTCTCTCGCCTCGGCCACCATTCTACGAATGGTTTGACTATCTCCTGCCTTGGCATGCCGCGTTCATACGCGCGTATATCCGTAGCGGACCCGAGGCCGGTAACGTCATCCCGGCGTTACCCTGGCATCAGCCTTTAGGCAGCGAGATTCGATCGGCCGCGCGTCCGTTGGACAGGAGGCACATGAGCGGGACATGCACAGCAGGGACCGTTCGCCGCCGGAGGGAATTGGGCCGGCTGCGGCCATGCATGACGACGAACGACGAGCGCCGCCGGTTTCGATGAGGGCGGGCACTGCCCCGCTGTATTTTGGTCGGCATGGCGCTTCTCGGGAAAAAATGGCAATTACGTCGCGCAAATCAGGGCAGACGATTGGATGCCGGCTTTTGATTTTCGTGATCAGGCTCCGCCGGTCGCGCGGGAAAGCGACATCTTCACGATATAAAACCTCGAGACAACGCGCAAACCTACGATAGGCTGAACGGACTGCAACGATAGAGTTAGCCGATCATCCTTCCGTATAGTGTGCGTTCGCTTGCCCGCGGCCTAGACTGCCATCATGAATACGTGCCAGATATAGATCTGATCACGCTGCGTCGTGCATTGCAGCGAGGAGTGCCGTATGGGTGCGGGGCGAATCGTTTCGATCGTCGATGATGACGAAGCCGTCCGTCTGGCGGTCGTAAGCCTCGTTCGCTCGTTGGGATGGGAAGCGCGGCCTTTTGCGTCGGCCGAGGCGTTTCTCGCTTCTTCGCAAATCGGCGAAACGACCTGCTTGATCTCCGACGACCGGATGTCGGGCATATCGGGCACGGCGATGTACGACCGGCTGCTGCAACGCGGCTATACCACGCCCGTCATTTTCATCACGGCGTTTCCGACTCCCGCGTTGCGCGCCAAAATCGGCACCGACTGGGTGCTCGCCGTCGTCGAGAAACCCTTCGACGCGCGCACGATCGAGCATTGGCTCAACGTTGCTTCGAACCGTCCGTGATGCCGGGGGCGGGCGGCGGCTTGGTGCGCAGCGCCTCGGCTTTTCTGACCAAGTCGGCCACCGAGCGGGCGCCCATCTTTCTCATCACCTGCCCGCGATGAATCTTCACGGTGATCTCGCTGAGATTCAGTTCCGACGCAATCTGCTTGTTCAGGAGGCCGGCTACGACGAACTCCATGACTTCGCGTTCGCGCGACGTCAGCGAATCGTAAGCCGTGCACAGCACGGCAATCGATTGCTCGGAGGCGAGACGTTCGGCGTCCCGCGCCAACGCGCTCGACACGGCGTCGAGCATGTCCTGATCGCGAAACGGCTTGGCAAGGAAATCGACGGCGCCGGCCTTCATCGCCTTGACGGTCATGGCGATGTCACCGTGACCCGTGATGAAGACGATCGGCATGCGCAGGCTGCGCCGCGCCAACTCTTCCTGAAACGCGAGTCCGCTTTCTCCGCGCAACCGCACGTCGAGCACTAGGCAACTCGGCGTTTCGCGCTTCGGAAACGCGAGGAACGCCTGTGACGATTCGAATATTTCGACGTGCAATCCCGTGGAACGAAACAGGCTGCTCAGCGCCAATCGCATCGCTTCGTCGTCGTCCAATACGTACACGACCGGTCGCTGCTCTTGCGCCGGGCCGCCAGCCGATGTTGGATCGGAAGCCAGACTCATCCCATGCCCCTTGCTCAAGCGCATTCGTCCGATGAAAGCGCGCACCGCGCCCTGACGATGCCCATTTTACGCGCAAGAAATGTGCGGCAGACGTGTCTTTCGGCCCAAGCGCTGCGATAGTATGTGGTTCCAGGCTCATTCGATGAGCCGTTTGGATTCGCGTTCGATGATGGTCGATCGACCCCGGCGGGGCCCATGCGGGAATGGCATGCGAGGCTGGTTTCCGGCATGTCTCAGGGTCCTTGTGTGCATGCTTTTTTCGAGTGCCGTGGCGCTTGGTTTGGCTCAGGCTTCCGCGCCTCAGGCCACGATCGCGTCAAGCAGCAGCCTTGCCGCGGCCAAACGTATCGTCGATGCCGCGGCGCAACCCGCCCCCCCTTGGAACGGGCCCCGTACCGGGCCGCGCGCGCAACCGGGCAAGCACGTCGTCGTCGTTGCCGAGGATCTGCGCAACGGCGGCATCCTCGGCGTCGTCGACGGGCTGCTCGAGGCCGCCAAGGTGACGGCCTGGAACGTGAAAGTATTCGATGCGGCCGGCAAGCCCGATCTCCGGCTCAAGATGCTCTCGAACGCGCTGGCGGGGCACCCGGACGGACTGATCATCGTCGGCGGCGATGCCCACGCGCTGCTGCCGGGGCTCGCGCCGTTTGCGAAGCTAAGCATCCCGATCGTCGGCTGGCATGTCGCCGCGAAGGCGGGGCCGGTATCCGGCACCCCCGTGGCGATGAACGTTTCCACCGATCCCCTCGAAGTCGCCCGCGTCACCGCGCTGGCGGCGATCGTGCAATCGGACGAGCACGCGGGTGTCGTCATTTTTACCGACTCGAACTTTCGAGTGGCGCAAGACAAAGCCGATGAAATGGCAGCCGTCATTCGGGCGTGCAGCGGCTGCACATTGCTCGACGTGCGTGACGTTGCCATTTCGCGAGCCGAGGAACTGATGCCCGGCGAGACGCGCGCCTTGCTCGCGCAGTACGGCAAGCGATGGACCTACGCGCTCGCGATCAACGATATCTACTTCGACTATGCGGTGCCCATTTTGACGCAGGCCGGAATCCCGAACGACGCGATGGCGATGCTGTCGGCCGGCGACGGCAGCGAATCGGCGTTTCTGCGCATCCGCAATGGTACATTCCAGACCGCCACGGTGGCTGAGCCGCTCAATCTGCATGGCTGGCAGTTGATCGACGAGATGAACCGGCTTTTCGAGGGGCAGCCCGTCACCGGTTACGTGTTTCCGGTCCATTTGGTGACGGTGGGCAACGTCGGTGCCGACGGCGGCGACCATTTGCTTTACGATCCTGCCAACGGCTACCGCGACATTTATCGGCACATCTGGCAACGTCCGTGAAACTATCGTTTCCCCAGTCCCTCACCGCGCAATTCGCGCTGTTTGCGTCATGCTTGACGGCCCTGGTGGTGGCACTCGCAGCCACGTCCCTCTATTCGTTGACGAGTTCGACCCACGCGTTGCGCCAGTTGGCCGAAGACCGGCTCGGGCGGCTGCAAGACTCGCAGGATTTGGCCAGGCAAACGCTGACGATCGAACGGATGGCGTTGCAGCTCTCGAGCGACAAGACCATCGACGCCGTGCGCGAGACGCAGCGCCAGCTCATCGAGCATCTCGCGTCGTTCGACCGCCTCGTCGACGCATTGGCCACCGCGACGCCGACGCGCGAAGACATCGGCGTCGATACGCTCGCGCTGCATAGGTCGAGCCAACGCTTCCGCAATACGGTCAACATCGAGGCGCAGTTGCGCGAAACGGCATTGGCGGCACGCCTTGCGGGCGCCGCGCCGCCGCCCGACACGTCGTTGGCGCGCTTGGACGAGGATCTGCATCTGCAGGCCGATATGCTGGCCGTTGCGGCGCGCGAGCAATCCGTCCATTTCACGAGCGAATACCGCAAGGCCGTTCAGGACCTGGCCGACCGATCCGATCGCACGCGTGCCTGGGTGGTCGGCGAGGTGGCGGTGAGCGTGTTGCTGGCCTGGGTCATGGCGCAGGTGTTTCTCGGCCGCCGCGTCATGGGCCGGTTGCGCCGGGTCAGTCGCAGCCTGCGGCATGGCGATGCCGACGGCGAGCTCGAGGTGCCGGTGCATGGCCGGGACGAGATCGCCGATATGGCGCGCGCAGTGGAGCAGTTCCTCGAGGATCGGCGTCAACGCAAGCAGGCCGAGGAGGCACTGAAGGCGCTCAACGCCGAACTCGAGGCTCGCGTCGCGCAGCGCACGGAGGAACTGAGTTCCGCGCTGGCGGGCCGCACTGCGGAGATCGTGATTCGGCAACGCGCGGAGGAAGCCGCGCGGGCCAGCGAGCACTTCCTGAACAATATCATCGAGAACATTCCCGACACGATTTTCGTCAAGGAGGCGGCGACGCTGCGCTTCGTGCGCCTGAACAAGGCGGGCGAGCAACTGCTCGGCTGCCGCCGAGAGGAACTGCTCGGCAAGTCCGTCCACGATTTATTCCCCGCGCCGGAGGCCGAATTCTTCGATGCCAAGGATCGCGACGTCCTCGAATCGCGCGAGATGATCAATATCCCCGAAGAATCGGTGCTCACGCGCCACGGGCCGCGGCTCGTGCATACGATGAAGATCCCGATTCTCGACGTGCGCGGCGAACCGCAGTTCCTGCTCGGCATTTCCCGCGACATCACGGAGCGCAAGCGCGCGGAGGCTGAATTGCGTGAGAGCGAGCGGCGCTATCGGGAGGTTCAAACGGCGCTTGCGCACGCGAATCGCGTGACGACGATGGGGCAACTCATGGCCTCGATCAGCCATGAGATCAAGCAGCCGATCGCGGCGAGCACCACGAATGCACACGCCGGGCTGCTATGGCTGCGCGCCGAGCCGCCAAATCTGGACGAGGTGCGGCAGGCGTTCGAGCGTATCGACAAGGACATGAAGCGCGCCAGCGACGTCATCAACCGCATTCACGGCCTCGTCAAAAAGGCGCCGCCGGCCATGCAGAAGCTGCGAATCAACGAAGCGATCGGGGAAGTCGTCGCGCTCATGCGCAGCGAAATCGCGAAGCATGGCGTCTGCCTCAAAACGGAGCTCGCGCACGATTTGCCGTTCGTTCAAGGCGATCGCGTGGCGCTGCAGCAGGTGATCCTGAATCTGATTCTCAACGCCGTTGAAGCGATGGATGCCGTCGGCGAGCATGCCAGAGACATGGCGATCGGCACCACCGAGGATGGCGCCGATGCCGTCGTCGTCTCCGTCCGCGATTCCGGGCCGGGGTTGGCGGCCGATGACACGGAGCAGCTCTTCGAGCCGTTTTACACGTCGAAGGCGAGCGGAATGGGCATGGGACTGTCGATTTGCCGGTCGATCGTGCAAGCGCATGGGGGCAAATTGTGGGCGAGCCCCAACGTGCCGCGCGGCGCGGTGTTTCAGTTCACGGTGCCCGTCGTCCGCGCATCGATCGAATGAGCCGTGATTGCCGGAGCGGCGGGCGTTCCAGTGCTCGGCACTCAATTGAGCACGCCTACCGGCGGCTCGTGCCGCTCGCTGCGCAGCGAGAACGGACGCTCGACGCTGGCGAACAGCATGGCCGATGCGACGATCGTGATCAGGTAGAGGGGCGCGAGCAGCGCGATGGCCATGATCGCCTCGTGGCCCGTTGGCGGCCGCCAGCGCATCAAGACGAGAAACGCGGCTTTGAGCACGATGCCATGGAGGAGGTAGTACGAATAGCTCATGTTGCCCAGCCACCGGATAGGCCATGCCGACAGTCGTTTCGACATGCTCGATGCCGGCTCGGAGAAGCACGCGAAGCAAAACAGCGTCAATGCGATCAAGAGCATCACGGCATGCATTGCGTCGAGCGTGCGGGTTCCGGCGGGAAGGAGCATGGAAGCGAACGCGGCGATGAGCGCAATCGGGGCGAGGAGCGGCCAATGGATGCCTCTGTCCTTCGCGTCGTACAGCGCGGCCCCGCCGAGAAACATGATCGCGCGGACGGGACCTCCGACGATGCAAGCTGCCAGCGCGCCGAGTGCGGCAAGCGACAGAAGGAGCGCGATGCGCGGTCCACGGCGCCAGCGGTAGAGCGCCAACCCGCTGACCAAAGCTGGGATGACGATGTAGTACAGCATCTCGTAGCTGAGCGACCATGCCACGGGGATCATCCGAGGAATCGGGAAGATGCCCGGCAACAGCAGGGCGTTTTGCACGAGAAAGCTCAGGGCCGGCCAGAATCCCGCAGGAATCTTGCTTTCGTGCGGCATGGCGAACGAGAGCAATACGTAGATAGAAAAAACCGCCAAGAATGCAGGATAAATTCGCCTAATTCGTCGTTTCATGAATGCAAAATACGGCGGACATTTGAGTGCGGCGCCGTAAATCAAATAGCCGCTTAAGACAAAAAATAGATCGACTCCGGCGTTGCCGATTTGGTGCAGCGCCTGCATGATTGGGGCCATCCCGGAATGCGATACGTACGGGAAGCAGAGCGTTGCGTAGTGAACGCAGAACACCGCGGTCACGGCCAATCCGCGCATACCCTCCATGCTGCGGACGTTTGCGCCATTGCCGCGGCCGAGCTCGAACGTCTCTCGGCACCATCTCCAGAGCTTCGACATAGGTTTTCCCGATGCATGGCCGCATGCATGTAACGGATTGCCCGTTGGAGTGAATGCGGCAGATACGTAAATAGCGACGCGGTCTGCGCGATGCGGGCAGATCGGACAATTTCAGGTTATTGGAGAAGAGCTGATTCGAGGCGAATTCTTCTTTCTTTTTTATTTCTATGTCAAGTGCGAAAGAAGAATTCGAATTGAGATGTTACCGATGAATCCTGGGTCGTCATCGGCATTGTGGCGATAATTTCGTAATGGCCGCGGCGCGTCGCAATTGAAAGAGCCGTGGCCCGCCGCTCGGTTACGCGCCTCGGAGCACGCCGAGGCGAGCAAGGCGGCCCGGCACGGGTATCGCCTCGCCGGCGATCCAGCGGCGCGCCTGCTCCGCTTCTTCGGTGCTGACGGCCAATCCGTTCCCTAGCGTTTCGCAGGGCACGAATGTGCTTGCACCTTCGTCGGCACCGCATGCCAGCGCCGCTGCGCACGCCGGGCTCGACGCGCGGCGCGGGCCTGTTTCATCGTAGCCGCCCGCGTGCGCGAACGGTGTCAACGTGCCGCTCGCCACGAGAAAAAGCAGGTTCTGCAAGATTTCGCGCCGGTTCCGGCTATTGGCGCCGAGACGTGCGACGATTTCGCCAACGGGCATTGCGCCCTGCCGCATCAACCCACGCAGGTCGGCAATGAACTCGGCCTGAAAGCTCAGCGCGCCGCGCGGTATCGTCACGCGCGCGTCGATCTGCTCGATATCCGTCGCGCAGCCGATCGCGGTCTGTTCGAGATGGCGCAATGCCTGAGCCGGCGTCTGGCGCGTTTGGCTCGCCTGCGCGTCACGCACGAACACGTCGCGGCGAAACCGTCGATTCGCGGCGAAGTCCTCGGCGAGATGCCGCAACCGCGCATTGGGCAATGCGGCGATCGCCTCGGCCGCCTGGCGGTCCATCAGCAGCGCCGGGTGGTTGTCCGCGAGGGTTGCGCTGCCCGCGTATGCCAGGCCTGCCGCTTCCATCTCGTCGAGGACGTCCACCGAGTAGTGGACCTCCCAGGCCCGGTTCAGGTATTCGTGCGCGAGGTAGTCGACCGGGCTGTCCACGAGTGCCTGCAACGCATGGATCGTATGCGGATTGTCGCGGAAGTAACGAAAGCTCGGGTTGCCGAGCGTTCGCATGCCGGCGATTGCGCTCGCGGCGCGCGCTTCGATGCCGCCGTCGGCCGCCTGCGTCAATTCGAGCATGAGCTTGCGCAGCGGCGCCTCGGCGGACCAGCCCGGCTGGCAGTTGTAGCTGAGGTAGACGAGCCCCTCGTCGGCCAGTTGGCGGGAGATCAACTGCCGTACCGTGCGCCGAACGCCGGCATCGACCCAACTGTAGATGCCGTGCATCACGATGAAGTCGAACGGCGGCAGATCCTTATCCAGCAGCGCCTCGAAGCTCGCTTCGTGGAAGACGACGTTGCCTATGCCGAGCCGCGCCGCGCGCCGCCGCGCGGCATCGATATGAGCCGGATTGACGTCGCAGGCATGAAATTCCGCATGCGCGAACGAGGCCGCATTGATGACCGTCGAATGCGCGAAGCCGCAGCCGAGATCCAGATAGCGGAACGGCTTGCCGAGATCCTTCGGCCGCGCACCGCCGAGCACGCTCGCGTAGGTCAGCCACGCTGGGGACAACTCGCGATGGAAGCGGTCCGGAAACGTCACGTCGTTCACGTAGCCGGAGAAAGGATCGGGTGTGGGCATGGGATCGAGGGTGGCGGTGCCGCACGAGCTTAGCATGCTGCCGCAGGGGTCGGTGAATTCCCTATGTCGCGGCGTTTTCGACGTCCAGCGCAGCGCGCGGCGACATCGCCGCAGGCGCGCGTTTCCGCCCGCAAATGCCCGGCACCAAATGCTTGCGCAAGATTGCGCAAGCCCGTGACGTTTTCAATGACTGCTGCATAACCCGCGCTCATAACCCCAGGTATCGGAAAGGGCGAAGAAAATGTATCGGGATGCATCGAATTGGCTTGATACGCTTGATTCCATGCAATAGACGCCCTACAGCGATCGGCGACCGGTGCGACCGGTGCAGCCTTTTCTTGAACCTGCCAGTTGGGAAGACAGCATGCCCCCGAATCTGACATTCGCACCGCAGGACGTGGCTCCGTCGGGCGCGACCCAGGCGAAAGCCGTCTCGCCGGCTGCAAACTCGGCCGCGCTTGCCGGGACCGATATCCTGACGGTCCGCCATTTGTCGAAAATCTTCGGCGCGAAACCGGAACGCGCCGCCGAGCTGGTCAAGCAAGGCCTCGGCCGAGAAGAGGTTTTCAAACGCACGGGCAACATGGTGGCCGTCAATGACGTCAGCCTCAGCGTCAGAGCGGGCGAGATTTTCGTCATCATGGGCCTCTCGGGTTCCGGCAAATCGACGCTCGTGCGGCTGCTCAATCGATTGATCGAGCCGACGTCGGGCCAAGTCGTTCTCGAAGGACGCGACATCGCACCGATGTCCACGGTCGAGTTGCGCGAGGTTCGCCGCAAGAAGATGGCAATGGTGTTCCAGTCGTTCGCGCTGCTGCCCAATCGCACGGTGATCGACAATATTGCCTATGGGCTCGAAGTCGGCGGGATGAAGAAGGCCGAACGCTACGACATCGCCCGCGCGGCACTCACGCGCGTCGGCCTGGGTGCATACGAAAAGCTGCTGCCCGGCGAATTGTCGGGCGGGATGCAGCAGCGCGTCGGCCTGGCGCGTGCGCTTGCCGTGAATCCCTCCGTGCTGCTGATGGATGAAGCGTTCTCGGCACTGGACCCATTGATCCGGCATGAAATGCAAACGGAACTGCTGCGGCTTCAGAAGCAAGAGCAGCGGACCATCGTCTTCATTTCGCACGACATCGAAGAAGCCATCAAGATCGGCGGCCGCATCGGCATCATGAAAGACGGCTGCCTGATTCAGGTAGGCACGCCGGCCGAACTGATCCAGTCGCCCGCGGACGACTATGTGCGCGACTTCTTCCGCCATGTCGACGTCTCGCGCTTTCTGAAGGCCGATACCTTGTTGACCAAAATCGAACGAGGTGTGATTGCCGCGGACGTCGGTGCGCCGGCGGACCGTTACGTCAACCAGTTGATCGACAGCGGCGTCGAGTGCGGGTACGTGTGCGATCCGGCCGGCCGGTACCAAGGCTGCGTCACGCCCGCATCGCTGCACAAGGCCGGCGCGGGCCCCCTGCGCGACGCGTTGCTGCAAAACTTGAAGACGGTTACCCCCGACTCGGACTTGCACGAGTTGGCAGCCATTGCGTTGGCCCAAGAGCACGACGTGCCGGTGCTCGACGTCGCGGGCGCTCTGGCGGGCGTCGTTTCGTGCAGAACGATACTGAAGCAGGTTATGGAGCGGAGGGCAGCATGAATTCGTCGTCGTCGATCATTGGCCAGTTCGCCGAGAACGCCGTCAATTTCCTATTCAATCATTTCCAAGGCGGCTTCAATGCGTTTTCCGCCGCACTGGGTGCCGTCGTCAAACTACTCGAGGACGGCATCGGAGCCATTCCGTTCGCCGTCATGCTCGTCGCGCTGGTGGCGTTCGCGCTCTGGCGCCGCGGCATCGTCTTTTCGATTTTCGTCGGCGCGGCTCTACTGCTGATCGATTACATGCATTTGTGGCCGCAGACGGCCTCGACGTTGGCGCTCGTCGTCGCGGCGACGGTTTTCAGCTTGATCATCGGCGTGCCGCTCGGGATCTGGGGCGCTCGCAACGGCCGCGTCGAACTGATTCTGCGCTCGCTGCTCGATTTCATGCAGACGATGCCGGCTTTCGTCTACTTGATCCCGGCCGTCATCCTGTTCGGCTTGGGCCGCGTCCCCGCGGTGATCGCCACCGTGGTGTTCGCGATGCCCCCGGTCGTGCGTCTCACGACGCTCGGCATTCGCCAGGTCAGGGAAGAATTGTTGGAAGCGGGCCGCTCGTTCGGCAGCACGGATTCGCAATTGCTCTGGAAAATCCAGTTGCCGAACGCGATGCCATCGATCATGGCCGGCATCAATCAGACGATCATGATGTCGCTCTCGATGGTCGTCATCGCGTCGATGATCGGGGCGGGCGGGCTCGGCGAGTACGTGTTGAGCGGCATTCAACGGCTCGACATCGGCATCGGCTTCGAAGGCGGATTGGGTGTCGTGCTGCTGGCGATCGTGCTCGATCGGTTGACCGAGACGTTCGGCAAATCGAAAAAGAAGAAGGCGCGACGTATCGTCAAAGCTGCCAAGGCGGGCGGAAACGACGCGGCGGCCCGTACCTGAAGGTCGGGGCGACGATCGACCCGGCGTCGTCGATGCGACAGGCGGGCACCGAATCGCGTTCGGTAGCCGGTTCGTCGTAGCCGTTCGGTGGGATAGCCGGGGGAGTTGAAGGGGCGGGGAGACTGCATACAAGCGGCAGCACCTGTGACATGGTTCAAAACGACACGACGGTAGATTAGGAGTCCTAAATGAACGGCAATGTTTTCAAAGCACTGGTGACCAAAGCCGCCATGACAGCGGTGGCGGCTTTGAGTCTCGGTGTAGGGTCCGCTTCGGCTGCCGAGCCGATCAAGATGGCGGTGACCGACTGGGCGGATGTGCTGGCCACGGCGAACGTCGCGAAGTACGTCCTCGAGACGAAGCTGAACCAGCCGGTCAAGTTCGTCAATGCGGACATCGGTATTCAGTACGAGGGTGTTGCACGCGGCGACCTCGACATCATGGTAGGCGGCTGGCTGCCCGTTACGCATGCCGTGTACTACGCAAAGTACAAGAACGACATGGACGACGTCGGCATCATCTATACGGGTGGCAAGAACGGGTGGGCGGTGCCGGCCTACGTTCCGGAATCCGAACTGTCGTCGATTGCCGACCTGAACAAGCCGGACGTCAAGAGCAAGCTCGGCGACACGATTCAGGGGATCGGCCCCGGCGCGGGCCTGATGCAAGCTTCGGAAAAGACGGTTCAAGCCTACGGATTGTCGGGCTATCACCTGCAATCGTCGAGCGAAGCTGGGATGCTCGCCGCGGTGCAGCGTGCTTATCAGACGAAGCAATGGGTCGTTGCGACCGTTTGGAGCCCGCATTGGCTCTGGCAGAAGTGGAAGATGCGCTACCTGAAGGACCCGAAGGGGACGCTGGGCGGTGAGGAGCAGATCCACGCGTTCGCCTCGAAGCAGTTCGCCGGCAAGTTCCCACGCGCCGATGTGTTCTTCAAACATTTCAAGCTGAAGCTGTCCGATGTCGAGGCGATCGAATTCGACGGCAATTCGACGAACGACTATGCCACCGCTGCGAAGAAATTCGTCGATGCGCATCCGGACGAAGTGAAGGCTTGGCTGCAGCAATAAGTCGAACCTTGCGTTTCGCGAATGCCCGCCTGGCGGCAAACGACGTTGCGGGCGTTCGCGGACGCTGCTTCGACGCTTGGCGAGCGGGCGCGTGAGTGCCTGCCGCTTCAACGAGGGTCGCAGCTCTGCCGGGCTGCGTCGCACCAACACTTTCGGAGTGACCCGTGAACGAACACTCGCGCTTTTTTTCGGAAACGCTTCAGAGCCGAGACCCCGTCATCGCATCGGAAATCGCGCTCGAGTTGCGCCGCCAGCAAACTCAGATCGAACTGATCGCTTCCGAGAACATCGTCTCGGCCGCGGTGATGGAAGCGCAAGGGACGGTATTGACGAACAAGTACGCGGAAGGCTATCCCGCGAAGCGCTACTACGGCGGCTGTGAGCACGTCGACCGGATCGAGGCGCTCGCTATCGATCGCGTGAAGGCGCTGTTCGAAGCCGAATACGCGAATGTCCAGCCGCACTCGGGTGCCCAGGCGAACGGGGCGGTCATGCTCGCGCTGGTCAAGCCGGGCGAAACGGTCATGGGCATGTCGCTCGACGCCGGGGGGCATTTGACGCATGGCGCGCGTCCCGCGTTGTCGGGCAAGTGGTTCAACGCCGTGCAATACGGCGTCAGCCCGGAAACGCTGCGCATCGACTACGACAAGCTGCGCGCCCTGGCGCAAGAGCATCGCCCGAAGCTGATCATTGCCGGCTATTCGGCGTACCCGCGTGCCCTCGACTTCGCCGCGTTCCGCGACATCGCGGACAGCGTCGGCGCGCTGTTGATGGTCGACATGGCGCACATCGCGGGCATCGTCGCCACCGGAAGGCATGAGAATCCGGTTCGCTTCGCCGACGTCGTGACGTCGACGACGCATAAAACGCTGCGCGGTCCGCGCGGCGGTTTCATCCTCACGAACAACGGCGACATCGCCAAGAAGATCAATTCGGCGGTGTTCCCCGGATTGCAGGGCGGCCCGCTCATGCATGTCATCGCCGGCAAGGCGGTGGCGTTCGGCGAAGCGCTTCGCCCCGAGTTCACGACCTACATCGATCAGGTGCTGCGCAATGCGCAGGCGCTCGGCAACGTGCTGAAGGCGGGCGGACTGAGCCTCGTGACGGACGGCACCGACAACCATCTGCAACTGGTCGATCTGCGGCCGAAAGGCCTCACGGGGACGCAGGCCGAGAAGGCGCTCGAACGAGCCGGCATCACCTGCAACAAGAACGGCATTCCGTTCGATACGCAGAACCCCACGGTGACGTCGGGCATCCGTCTCGGTACCCCCGCCGGCACCACGCGCGGCTTCGGCACCGCTCAGTTCGAGCAGGTCGGTCAAATGATTCTTGAAGTGTTGTCGGCGCTGGAGCGTGACGCCAACGGCGACGAGCAGGTGGAGCGGGCGGTGCGTGCGCGCGTGAGAGACCTGTGCGGTCAGTTTCCGATTTATTCGCACGCGGTGGATGTCGTATGAGCCAAAGACCGCGATCGGCGATCGCCTTCCATCGCAGGCTGAAGCGAGCTGATCGACCTATTTGACGATGACTGAAGAGAGAGTGAAATGAGCTTCGAGGGCGTACATACCCCGCTGGTGACCCCGTTCAAAGCGGATGGCGAAATCGATCATGCGTTGCTCGGCAAGCACGCGGCCAATCTGGCCGGCCGTGTATCGGGCCTCGGCGTGGGCGGAACGACGGGCGAATACTATGCGTTGAGTTTCGTCGAGCGCGTGGCGACGTTCGAGACGGTTGCCGCTGCAGCCGGCGGCAAGACGTATTTGACGGCGGGCATCAATGCGACGACGACGCGCGAGGTGCTGCGCCTCGGCCAGGAAGCAAAGCGCGCCGGCATGCAAGCACTACTGTTGGCCGCGCCGTACTATGCGCAGCCCACGCAGGAAGAATTGCTGGCCCACCTGCTGAAGGTGGACGACGCGCTCGACATGCCGATCATGCTCTACAACTTCCCGGCGCGGACGGGAACGGAAATCAGCGACGACGTTCTCGAAAAACTGCTCGAGCGGCCGAATTTCCAAGCCATGAAGGAAAGCACGGGTGACGTCGCCCACCTGCATCACCTGGCCACGCATTTCAAGGACCGCTTGACGTTCAGTTGCGGCATGGACGACCAAGCGCTCGAATTCTTCGCCTGGGGGGCAAAAAGCTGGGTCGGCGGTGCCTCCAACTTCCTGCCGGAAGCGCATATGGCACTGTTCGATGCGTGCGTGAACAAAGGCGATTTCGCGTTGGGACGCAGGCTGATGGCTCAATTGCTGCCCGTGCTCGAATTGCTCGAGCGCAGCGGCAAGTTCATCCAATACGTTCGCTATGGCTGCGAGTTGGCGGGGCTGCCCGTCGGCGTGGCGCGGGCACCCCTGGGCGGTCTTTCCGACGGCGAACGCAGCGCATTCGCGCAGATCGTCGAACCGATGCTGAGCAACGCTCGATAGAAGACGTATGGCCTCGAAACTGCAATTCGCGCGCTTTCCCGCTCCCGACGGCGTGAATGGATGGTGGGAGTGCCTGCCGCCGGCCGCGCCGCCGCGGACGGTCTCGGCCGGCCACCGATTCGATTGGGTCGTCATCGGCGGAGGCATTACGGGATTATGCGCGGCGCGCCGCTTGGCCGAACTGGCTCCGGACGCTTCGATCGCCCTCGTGGAGGCGGACCGCATCGGGCGCACGACTGCCGGGCGCAATTCCGGTTTCTTCATCGATCTGCCGCACGACATCAGCAGCGAGAGCTACTCGCGCAGCGTCGAAGCCGACAAAGCCGACGTGCGGTTTCAACGCCACGGCATCGACTATGTGCGCTCGATCGTGCATCAGCACGGCATCGATTGCGATTGGCGCGACGACGGCAAGTTTCACGCGTCGGTCAACAAGAAGGGGCATGCCGCGCTATCGCACTTCGCGCTGGGCTTGGAACGCATAGACGAGCCGTTTCGCTGGCTCGACCAGGCCGAGATCGGCGAGGTCACGGGAACCGAGTTTTACCAGGACGCGCTGTTTACGCCCGGTTGCAGCACGGTTCAACCGGCGGTGCTGATGCGGGGCCTGGCAGCGACGCAGCCGGAGAACGTGACTGTCTTCGAAATGAGCGCCGTGAAGGATATCGACGATCGCGGTGACGTGAAAGTGCTGAGTTTCGCTCACGGAACGATCGCGACGAGACGCGTGATCCTTTGCACGAATGCCTATGCCGCGCGGTTCGGGGGACATCCGAATGGGCTCTTGCCGGTCTATACCTTCGCCTCGATGACGCGGGAGATGACGCGGGACGAGATCGCCGCGCTCGGCGGCATGCAGTCATGGGCGCTCATTCCGGCCGATCCGATGGGCACGACCGTGCGCCGCTTGTCGAGCAACCGCATCTGCATCCGCAATCACTTCGCGTTCAGGCCGGGCCTCGAAGTTTCTCAATCCGATCTCGCGAAGTCGAAGGCCTTGCATCAGCGCTCGTTCGACCGGCGCTTTCCGATGCTCGATCACCTCGAGATCGAATATACGTGGGGCGGCCCGCTGTGCCTGTCGGCCAACAACGGGGCGCTGTTCGGCCAGCGCAGCGACGGCATCTTCGAGGCGATCGGATGCAATGGTCTCGGCTTGAGCAGAGGGTCGGCGTCCGGCAAGCTCATCGCGGAACACGCGCTCGGACAATCGAACGACCTCGTTCGACAACTTCTGAACCAACCCCATCCGCGCTCGCTGCCGGCTCGCCCGATCGCCGACGTGGCCGTTTCGGCGACGATCTGGGTCAAGGAATTCGCGGCGGGCGCCGAACTGTAACTTTCAAGGACGAGACAATGGCGACTTATCAGGCATGGAAGCAGAGGGCGGAAGCGTTGCGGCTCGATGGCCGGGCGTTCATCGCCGGGCAGCGGTGCTCGGCCGCGTCGAACGAAACGTTCGACACGCTCAATCCGTCGACCGGGAAGGCATTGGCTGCGGTCGCGAAGTGCGAGGCGAAGGATGTCGATCGCGCGGTCATCGCGGCGCGGGAGGCGTTCGAAAACGGCGTCTGGTCGAAGGCGACGCCGGCGGGGCGCAAGGCCGTGCTGCTGCGTCTGGCGCAGTTGATTGACGATAACGCCGAAGAATTGGCCCTGCTCGAGGCGCTCGAAGCAGGCAAGCCGATCAGCGAATGCCTCGGCCTGGATATTCCGGAATCGGCCGCATGCATTCGCTGGCATGCGGAGACGACCGATAAGCGCTACGACGCACTGTCGCCCTCGGGCCCGAGCGTCGTCGGCATGATTACGCGTGAGCCGATCGGTGTCGTCGGAGCCGTGCTGCCTTGGAATTTCCCCGCGCTGATGCTCGCTTGGAAGATCGGCCCGGCTCTGTCCGTCGGCAATAGCGTGATCGTCAAGCCTGCGGAGCAGACCTCGCTTTCGACGTTGCGCATCGCCGATCTTGCCTTGGAAGCGGGTGTGCCCGCCGGCGTTTTCAGTGTCGTCACGGGTTTCGGCGAAGGAGCGGGGCAGGCGATCGGGCAGCATGGTGACATCGACCTCGTGGCATTCACGGGTTCGACGGAAACGGGCAAGCGCTTTCTGCGTTATTCGGCCGATACGAATCTCAAGCGCGTCGTATTGGAATGCGGCGGCAAGAATCCTCAGGTGGTGCTGCCCGACGTCTCCAATCTCGATGCGGTGGCCGAGAACGCGGTGGCCGCCGCGTTCTGGAACATGGGCGAAAACTGTAGCGCGGGATCGCGCATGCTCGTGCCGGCTTCGCGGAAGGCGGAATTGCTGAGCAACGTTGGGGCGGTGCTGGAGGGCTGGAAGACCGGCGATCCGCTCGATCCCGATGTGAAGCTCGGATCGTTGATCGAACGTGCACACTATGAAAAGGTGCTTGCGCACATCGAAAACGCGAAGGCCGAGGGGGCGCGTTTGGTATGTGGCGGCAAGGCTACGCTCACGGAAAGCGGCGGGTGGTTCGTCGAGCCCACGATCTTCGATAACGTGACGCCCGACATGACGATCGCGCGCGAGGAAGTGTTCGGCCCCGTGCTCTGCTTCATCGAGTACAGCGACGTCGACGACGCAGTGCGGATCGCAAACGATACGTGCTACGGGCTGGCCGCGTCGCTGTGGACGGACAACGTCAATCAAGCACATAAGATTGCCGCGCGCATTCGCGCGGGTACGGTCACCGTGAACTGCTTCGGCGAGGGCGATTTGTCCACGCCGTTCGGGGGCTTCAAGCAATCGGGGTTCGGCGGCCGCGACAAATCGATCTACGCTCACGACCAGTACTGCGAACTGAAGACGACCTGGCTGAAGCTCGATTGAGCGAGCGTTCGGCTCATCCTCAGCTCGGCATCCACGGCTGAGCCGGCGATTTGGGGCGCGGCGGGAATCGATCCCGCCGCGCCGTCTGTGTTTGCGGCGCCATTTCCTCTTTACCGGGCGATGCGACACCGGGGTAGCCCGCTCTTGTCAGGCGCGGGGTGCGATAGCAAACTATCAGAATTAATGTTTTCGCATTCGCGCCGTATTTCAGTGTGATTGCGACATGTCGACGCGATCGCTGAGGGTCGTCTGCCCCTTGGACCGCTTGGGTGGTCCGCTTCAAAGGTGATAGCAATGCAAAAAAAGCAGTTGTTTGCCGACCGGCTCCTCGCCCAGATGCCGTCGCTTCGTGCGTTGCGATGCTTCGTCACGGCGGCGCGATACGAGAGCTTCACGCAGGCGGCCGAGGTGCTGTGCGTGACGCAAGCGGCGATCAGCCGGCAAATCAAGGAACTCGAGGATTCGCTCGACGTCGCCCTGTTCGAGCGCACGGGGAGGCATATCGCGCTGACGGATGCGGGGCGCATTCTCTACAACGCGTCGTATCTCTCGATCATGAACATCGCAGAAGCGGCTGAAGCGGTGCGACGATCCGACAAGCATGCGCTGACCATTTGCGTCTCGCACACGTTTTCCGCGCTGTGGCTATCGTTCAGACTGCCCCAGTTCCGCAAGCTGCATCCCGACATCAAGCTGCACATCATGGTGACGGAGCACTTCATGGAGCTCGATGGGCTCATGGAGCCCGACGTCATCATCACGAAGATCCCGCCGCGCGAGGCGGAGTACGAGGTCGAACCGCTCTTTCACGACGTCGTCTATCCCGTCTGCAGTCCTTCGTTTTACGAGCGCCGTTTTCACGGCAGAGCGCTCAAGCCGTTGGATTTGCTTTCGCATCCGACGTTGAACCTGTCCTTGCTGGGTCGAGCGCAGGTTTGCGAGCACGTCGACTGGCGCGTATGGCGCAACTGGTTTCAGCACGGCGACGGCACCGACATGCTTGCCGAGAACGAGCATCTGGAAAGCAACGACTACCGTTTGCTCGTCGCCCAGGCCGAAGCAGGTGAGGGCACGCTGCTGGGCTGGCATCACTTGGTGCATCGCCAGATCGAATCGGGGCAACTGGTCCGCCCGGTCCAAGATGCACTGGTATTCAACGATCGCCATCACTACTTGATCGCGCACAAGAACGCCAAGCTCAGGCCGGAGTACCTGCGGTTTCGCGACTGGCTGCTCGAGGAAGTCGAGGCGATGATGCGCGAGTGGCATGGTGCCGAGGCCGGGATCGCGAAGTAGCAAGCTCGATCGTCGATGGCGCGCGCCGCGCGAAGGTTATCCCTAATTGCAATAAGGATGGCAAGTGGGCAAGTCGAACCGGACTTGCCCATTTTCGTTTTCAGTGAACACTGTGTAACCGCTCCCATTACCAAAAGTAGGGCATTGAGCGGAGAAAAAGTATAGAGACTCGAGAAATTGACTCGATAGTCTGCAAATGACG
>NZ_JBQCIF010000037.1:0-4921 GCF_051953955.1 Trinickia sp.
CCTTTTCGGGACGTTCGTCTGCCTGATGATGTGGCTCGTCATGCGCCGGCATCAAGCCAATCAGCGCGCATTCGATTCCGTCGCCCTGATCGGCGAATCCAAGCACTAACCCACCCGCCGGGCCGTGCCGCGGCCCGCATACGTGCCATGTCCCGCGCCATTCCCAACGTCCTGACGATCGCCGGTTCCGACTCCGGCGGCGGGGCCGGCATCCAAGCCGATTTGAAGACTTTCTCGGCGCTGGGCGTCTATGGCGCGAGCGTCGTCACGGCGCTTACGGCACAAAATACGCAGGGCGTGCGCGCCGTGCATGCACCCGATAGTGCGTTCGTCGCAGCTCAGCTCGACGCCGTGTTCGAGGATATCCGCATCGATGCGGTCAAGATCGGCATGCTCGCGAACGCGGACATCGTGCGTGCCGTCGCGGCGGCACTGCGCCGCTATCGCCCCGCGCACGTCGTGCTCGACACGGTCATGCTGTCGAAGAACGGCCACGCGCTGCTGGCGCCGGACGCCGTTGGCGCGCTGCGCGAGGAACTGCTGCCGATCGCGGACCTCGTCACGCCGAACCTTCCTGAAGCGGCCGCGCTCGTCGACGCCGATGCTCAAGCGGCCGACGAAACCGCCATGCGCGAGCATGGCGAAGCATTGCGCGCCCTAGGCGCACGCGCCGTGCTGATGAAAGGCGGCCATCTCGGCGGCCCCGAAAGTCCCGATTGGCTCATCGATGAAACGGGCGCCCACCGGCTCGGTGCAATGCGCGTCGATGTGCAACAGACGCATGGCACCGGTTGCACGTTATCGGCGGCCATCGCGGCGCTGATCGCGCAGCGCCCGAATTGGCTCGACGCCGTCACGGAAGCCAAGGCCTACCTCGTCGGCGCACTGCGCGAAAGCACGCGCCTTTCGGTGGGCACGGGCATCGGCCCCGTTCATCATTTTCATCGGTGGTGGTGACGAACGACGGGGCGCGCTGCGCCATCCTACCCGCGGTCGGCGCCGGCTCACGCAGCGCTCAGCGCGTAGGCCCTTGCCCGCGCGGGCCACTCGTCGGGCACCACGAAGCCTCGCTGCACTTCTCGCCAATGCCCCTGCATGGACGAATCCCGTTCGAATGCCGCGACCATCGCGGGGCCGGGTTGCTGCGCGAATCGTTCGGCCAAAGCATCGGCCGCCGATAAGCCGCCCGCTTCCGCCGTCTCGTTCGTTATCGGTGGCCGCGGCGCGAGCCACGCCAGGCGCGGCAGTACGACCCAACGCGCGGAACCGCGGCGCGCGCAAAGCGCCGTCCAATCGCTCCGCGTCACCCAAAAGCCGCGATGATGCATAGGATCGACGGCCGGCGGCACCGGCGGCGCTTCGTCAAAGGGATAAAACAGCCACCCCTTGACGAACATCTGCGGCTGCCACGGGCCGAGATGCCCCAGCGCCGCGAACTCCTGGCGCGCGGACAGCGGCAGTTGGTGCTCCAGCAAATGCGCGAGCTTCAAATCGAAGCGATCCTGCAGACTGGGGCCGACGTAATCGGCCAATTCGGCCCGAGCGCCGCCGGCGTGCAGATAGCATTTGACCGCCAGTTCCCAATGCAAGCGGCGCCCGCTCGCGGTTTCCACGAGAAAATCGCATTCGCCGATCGTGCGGCCGGCCACACGCAGCGGGACGTTCGCGGCGACGAGCCGGCCCGCTGGGCCATGCCCCAGAAAGTAGCCGAGCAAGCATTCGGCGTAACGGCCGAGCCGTATGATTCGCGCGGCGGCGAGCGCTTGCCGCAATGCGCTCGGATCGCTGTCGAGCTCGAGCAGCCAGTCGATGGTGGCGGTGCACTCGCGCGCCGTCTCGAACACGGTAGCGAGTTCGCCGGCGGGCGGATGCCCGCGCAGCAACGACGGGCTTCCGAGCAGCCAGGCCAGATCGCGAACGATGGGATCGACCAAGACGCCCTGCAACGCATCGAGCACGGCGGCGGGCTCGGCCGGCTCGAGTGCGGTCATAGCGGCGCTTGTCCTTTATCGAGCACCTGCCGGTAGGTATCGTGGGCAAGGCATAGATCGACCCATGCCTTCGCCTTGTCGGGCAAGCTGCGCAGCAAATACGCAGGGTGATAGGTCACGATGACGGGCACGTCCTCGTAGCGGTGCACGCGGCCGCGCAGCGACGAAATGCTCGCATCGGTCTTGAGCAGATTCTGGGCGGCCACGCGTCCGAGTGCGACGATGAGCTTGGGCTTCACGAGCGCGACCTGGCGCTGCAGATAGGGCTCGCAGCGCGCAACTTCGTCGGGTTCAGGGTTCCGGTTGCCGGGCGGCCTGCACTTGACGACGTTGGCGATGTAGACGTTGTCGCCGCGCGCGAGCGAAAGCGCGCGCAGCATGCTGTCGAGCAGCTTGCCGGCTTGACCGACGAAGGGCTCGCCCTGTTTGTCTTCGTTTTCCCCCGGCGCCTCGCCGATCAGCATCCACTCGGCCGCTCGGTCGCCGACCCCGAACACGGTCTGGGTCCGCTTTTCGCAGAGGCGGCAGCGCTCGCACGCCGAAACGCGCGCCTCGAGGGAGGCCCAGTCGAGCGTCACCACGCCACCGGCCGCGCCCGCTCCGGGCGGCTCGGCGAGCGCGAGCGGCGCGTGTGCGTGTGGGTGCGCCGAATCGTCCCACGCCGGCTCCTCGACCGGCGGCTCCGGCTTCACGCGCGGCGCAGGCGGTGCCGACGGCGCGACCGCGCCAGAGCGCGCCGGCTCGGGCCCGCGCGCCGTTTCGCGCGGCGCGGGCGTCCGCACCGCTTTGGGCGCGCTCACCGCAGCGGCCGAGGCCGCATGCGGCTCCGGTTGTGCGACAGGGTCGTCCTGCGCGGGCTCCGGCTCGATCGACGCGCCGCGCCGCACCCAGAGCGTCCCGAGACCCAGCGTCTCGAGCGCGGCTTCATCGAGTGGCATCAATCGCCCTCCTTCGAAAACGTGTAGCGCATGACAAGCGCGTCCTCACGGCCATGTCGCCGCGCGGGGTAATAGTTCTTGCGCCGGCCGATCGTCGCAAATCCGAAGCGCTCGTACAGACGCAGCGCACGGACGTTGGATGGCCGCACCTCGAGCAAAAGGCCGGCAAGCTGCTTGCCGCGCGTGATGCGCACGGCCTCGCGCAGTAGTGCCAGGCCGGCGCCCGAGCCCTGTGCGCGCGGCGCGACGCAGAGATTGAGCAAATGCATCTCGTCGACGACGGGCATCAACACGCAGTAGCCGACGAGCACGCCCGTGACGTGCCGCATGCAAATGCCGAAATAGCCGTTGCGCAACGAATCCTCGAAATTGCCGCGCGACCAGGGGAACTCGTAGGCCTCGTGCTCGACGGCGGCCACCTCGTCGAGATCGCCCTCGGTCATCGGCGACAAATAGCGGTCGGCCAACAACACCCCGCTCATCACGCCTCCGGCCCACCGCGCGCGGCACGCTCCGCAAGCCGCTCGGCCGTGGTTTGCGCGACCTTGTCGCGCACATACTCGGGCGCCGCGTGCTCGGCCGCGACCGTGCGCCCCGCGCGATAAGCACGCAGTGCCGCGAACGCGAGCGGCTGCGCATCGGGCAGCGCGTCGCCGTCGACGACAGCCGCCCGCTCGACGAGACCCAGGCGCGCGCCGAATGCGTGAGCGGCGTTGCCCGCGAGCGTGAACGGCACTTCGGGGGCGACGAGTTCTTCGGGCGCGCCGAGCGACGGCGGCGTCAGCGTTTGCCATTCGCCGATGCCGGCATCCCAGGCGTAGTCGGCCCAATAGACTTCGCCCATGCGCGCATCGAGCGCGGCCACCACGCGTGTGATCGAAGCATCACGCCGGCGCGCGCTTTCGGCGCAAACGAGAAGCGTGCTGATCGGCACGACGGGAACGCTCAGTCCGAACGCCAGCCCCTGCGCCACCCCCGTTGCGGTGCGCAAGCCCGTGAACGAGCCGGGGCCGGCCCCGAACGCGACGGCATTGCACTGGGCGAGCGCCATGCCCGCTTCGTCGAACAATTCGCGCACGGCCGGCAGCACGCGCGTGCTGGAGACGGCGCCCGTCAGTTCGTGGCGCGCCCAGAGGCGCGCTTGCGCCTGTTGCGAGGCGTCCGACGGGGCCTCGGCGCGCAGGAGTGCGACCGAGCAGTATTCGGTCGATGTGTCGAGAGCAAGCAGCACGGTTGATGTCATGGGCGCTATTGTAATGCGGGTAGTGCCGCACCCTGCCGCCCGCATGAGGGCGGGCTGCGTAAGGTCGGTGCGCGTTTGGAAGCATCGCTCGGTCTTTTGGGCGGGAACGCTTGCTATGATCGGCGGCCTGATCGTTTTTGCATGGGAGAATGCATCGTGAGCAACGTCGACACACAGTTCGAGCAAGCGCAGGTGGATGTGAAAGCCCTGCCCGAGAAGCCGGGCAACATGACGCTGCTGCGTCTATACGCGCTATTCAAGCAGGCCACCGAAGGCGACGTGCACGGCGATAAGCCGGGCTTCGCCGACATCGTCGGCAAGTACAAGTACGATGCCTGGGCATCGCTCAAGGGCACCGGACAAGACGTGGCGAAACAGCAGTACGTCGAACTCGTCGAATCGCTGAAGAACGGCATGGCCAGTTGAGCGCGCCGGCGCCCTGCCACCGGCACGCTCGGCATGGGCCCGGGGCACTCGCGCGCATCGCCCGAACCTCGGAATGAGCGTGAGCAGATCCTGACCGTGCACAACAGTGGCGCACTGCAGTAAAAACCCTTATAATGCTGCCAGCGCGTCACCTGCCGGCCATACCGGACCTTCCGACCATACCGGCGAGTGCAGCGCCCTTGTAGCGTTTTGCTCCAATCTAGTTTAGAACCTGTCCCCTTCCGCCTAGGCCCTCACAGGCCGTCTCATACCAGGCTGACGGCGACGCCATGACGGCGTCCCCGTATCCGATACAGCTTCTA
>NZ_JBQCIF010000038.1:0-15847 GCF_051953955.1 Trinickia sp.
CAATCCTTACTACGACAACGGGATCAAGTTCTTCAGCGCCGACGGCAACAAGCTGCCCGACGAAGTGGAATTGCGGATCGAAGAGCAGCTCGAGCAGCCGCTCGCTTGCGCCGCTTCGGAGCAGCTGGGCAAGGCTCGCCGCTTGGACGACGCGGCGGGGCGCTACATCGAGTTTTGCAAGAGCACGTTCCCCGCGGCGTTCGACCTGCATGGGCTCAAGCTCGTCGTCGATTGCGCGCACGGTGCGGCCTACGACATCGCGCCGCACGTCTTTCACGAGCTCGGTGCCGACATCGTGCCGATCGGCGTGACGCCCAACGGTTTCAATATCAACGACGGGGTGGGGGCGACGGCGCCCGACGCGCTGATCCGCGCCGTGCGCGCGAACCGGGCCGATCTCGGGATTGCGCTCGACGGCGATGCCGATCGCTTGCAGATCGTCGACGCATCGGGCCGGCTCTTCAATGGCGACGAGTTGCTGTACGTGCTCGTCAAGGATCGAATGGCCACGGACGGCCGCGTGCCGGGCGCGGTCGGCACGTTGATGACGAACATGGCCGTCGAAGTGGCGCTTGCGCGCGAGGGCGTGCCGTTCGTGCGCGCGGCAGTAGGCGACCGCTACGTGCTCGAGCAATTGCGTGAGCGCGGCTGGCAGTTGGGCGCCGAAGGGTCCGGGCATATCCTGTCGCTCGATCGGCATACGACGGGCGACGGCATCGTCTCCGCCCTGCTCGTGCTTGCGGCGATCAAGCGCAGCGGACGATCGCTCGCCGAGTTGTTGGAAGGCGTGACGCTGTTCCCTCAGCAGTTGATCAACGTGCGGATGCGCGCGGGTGCCGATTGGAAGGGCAGTTCCGCGATCCAGCAGGCCGTGGCGGAGGCCGAGCGTTCGCTCGATGGCAGCGGGCGCGTGCTGATCCGCGCCTCTGGCACGGAACCCGTCTTGCGCGTGATGGTGGAGGCGAGCCAACGAGACGCCGCCGTGCGTCATGCCCAAGATATCGCCCGTGTCGTCGAGCAGGCGACCTCCTAGGCGGCCCCGGTAGGAGTTGCCGGATCGATCGAAAAGACGCTGCCCTGGGCAGCGTTTTTTTCCGGCTCCGCCGATGCGAGCCCCCGCTTCGCGCCGCTATCTTCGCTCAATTCGTCATAATTTTCGTCTACGTCAGCTTCATCCTTTCGTTCAGTAAGGAAGCTGTCACATGACCTTCATCGATCGTCATATTACTGTCACAGTTTCGACCTACTCTTCGCGGTGTCGCGCTTTCCACGACCACACCACTGGGGGTTAAATCCATGAAATTGATGCAAACCGCGTTCGCTGGCTTGGCTGGCGTGCTCTTCGCCGTTTCCGCGCAAGCCGCCGACATCACCGGCGCGGGCAGCACCTTCGCCGCTCCGCTCTACACGAAGTGGGCAGACGCCTACGCTAAGAACGGCGGGGGCAAGGTCAACTATCAAGGCATCGGTTCGTCGGGCGGCATCAAGCAGATCGAAGCGAAGACGGTCGATTTCGCCGGCTCGGACATGCCGCTCAAGGACGACGAACTCGCGAAGCAAGGCCTCTTCCAATTCCCGACGGTCGTGGGCGGCGTGGTGCCCGCGGTCAACGTGCCGGGCATCAAGGCCGGTGAGCTGACGTTGTCGGGCCCCGTGCTCGCCGACATCTATCTGAACAAGATCACGAAGTGGAACGACCCGGAAATCGCCAAGCTGAACCCGGGCATCAAGCTGCCGGATACGGCGATCGCAGTGGTGCGCCGCGCCGACGGCTCGGGCACGTCGTTCATTTGGACGGACTACCTCTCGAAGGTGAGCCCGGAATGGAAGTCGAAGGTCGGTGAAGGCACGACGGTCAGCTGGCCGACGGGCACGGGCGGCAAGGGCAACGACGGCGTCGCCGCGTTCATCCAACGTCTGCCGGGCGCCATCGGCTATGTCGAGTGGGCCTATGTGAAGCAAAACCACATGGTCTACACGAAGATGAAGAACGAAGCGGGCACGGTCGTCACGCCCGACACGGACACGTTCAAGGCCGCTGCTGCGAGCGCCGAGTGGAACAAGTCGTTCTATCAGATCCTGACGAACGAGCCGGGCAAGAACGCATGGCCGATCGTCGGTGCAACGTTCGTGCTGCTGCACAAGACGCAAGACAAGCCGGCGCAAGGCGCCGAAGCGCTGAAGTTCTTCAACTGGGGCTTCAAGAACGGCAGCGATGCCGTCACGTCGCTCGACTACATCCCGCTGCCGGCTTCGGTGACGGCTGAGATCGAGAAGCAATGGAAGGCGAACGTGAAGGACGCTTCGGGCAAGTCGGTTGCCGAGTAAGCTGTAGCAAGCGGTAATTAGCGGTACGAAGGAAGGCCCGGCAAGGCGGATGCTTTGCCGGGCATCGCCATCGTCTGCGCCCATCCCGGGCGCGGCAACAGCAAACGGGTTTGTATGTCCGACACTCGTCTCATGTCGACGGCCCCGGCCGAACACGCGCAGCGCGCGCCGAGCCAGTTCGGCGACATCGTCTTCGGCAATCTCGCGCGTCTCGCCGCGATCGTCACGTTGTTGCTGCTCGGCGGCATCATCGTGTCTCTCATCATCGAATCGCTGCCGACGATTCAGAAATTCGGTTTGCACTTTCTTTGGACGTCGGATTGGGACCCTCCCACCGACACCTATGGCGCACTCGTGCCCGTGTATGGCACGGTGGCCACTTCGATCATCGCACTCATCATCGCCGTGCCCGTCAGCTTCGGCATCGCGCTGTTCTTGACCGAGCTCTCGCCCGCTTGGTTGCGCCGGCCGCTCGGCATCGCGATCGAGTTGCTCGCCGCCATTCCGTCGATCGTCTACGGCATGTGGGGCCTGCTCGTGTTTTCGCCGATCTTCGCGACTTACTTCGAGCAGCCGATCGGCGCCGTGCTCGGGTCGATGCCGATCATCGGCGCGCTGTTCAAGGGTCCCCCGATCGGCATCGGGATACTCTGTGCCGGCGTCATCCTGGCCATCATGATCATCCCTTACATCGCCTCGGTGATGCGCGACGTATTCGAAGTCACGCCCGTGCTGCTCAAGGAGTCGGCATACGGCATCGGCTGCACGACGTGGGAGGTGATGTGGAAGATCGTCCTGCCGTTCACGAAAAGCGGGGTGATCGGCGGCGTCATGCTCGGTCTGGGCCGCGCGCTCGGCGAGACCATGGCCGTGACGTTCGTGATCGGCAACACGAACTTGCTCGATAACGTTTCTTTGTTTTCGCCGGGCAACAGCATCACGTCGGCGCTCGCGAACGAATTCGCCGAGGCCGGTCCCGGCTTGCACACCTCGGCGCTGATGGAGCTCGGTTTGATTCTCTTCGTCATCACGTTCATCGTGCTGGCCGTCTCCAAGCTGATGCTGCTGCGCCTCGAGAAGGCGGAGGGGGCAAAATGAACGGTCCCACGATGCAACTGCCGGGCTCGGCCAACCCCGACGTATTCGCCGCGACGCGCGATCGCCTGCAGCGCCGCCGCCGCCGGGTCAACGCCATTGCGCTGGCACTGTCGCTCGCCGCGATGGCGTTCGGGCTGCTCTGGCTCGTATGGATTCTCTACACGACGTTGAGCCTCGGCGTGGGCGGATTGTCGCTGACGCTGTTCACGCAATCGACACCGCCGCCGAACACCGATGGCGGGGGGCTTGCCAATGCGATCGTCGGCTCGCTGATCCTCGTCGGCGCCGCGACGGTGCTCGGCACGCCGATCGGGGTGCTCGCCGGCGTCTACCTGGCCGAATACGGCGGCAAGGGCGTGCTCGCCGGCGTGACGCGGTTCATCAACGATATCTTGTTGTCGGCGCCGTCCATCGTCGTCGGCTTGTTCGTGTACGCGATCGTCGTGGCCGAGATGGGGCATTTTTCCGGGTGGGCCGGCGTCGTCTCGCTCGCGCTGTTGCAGATCCCGATCGTGATCCGCACGACCGAAAACATGCTCAAGCTCGTGCCGAACGCGCTGCGCGAAGCGGCATTTGCCCTCGGCGTGCCGAAGTGGAAAATGGTGCTGTCGATCACGCTGAAGGCGTCGATGGCCGGTGTGGTGACGGGCGTGCTGCTTGCGATCGCGCGCATCGCGGGCGAGACGGCGCCGCTGCTCTTCACGGCGTTGTCGAACCAGTTCTTCTCGGTCGACATGAACCAGCCGATGGCGAACTTGCCCGTCACGATCTACAAGTTCGCAATGAGCCCGTTCCCGCAGTGGCAATCGCTCGCGTGGGCCGGTGTGTTCCTGATTACCCTCGGCGTGCTCGGACTGAACATCCTCGCGCGTGCGATGTTCGGCAAGAAATGAGCCACGGAGCGCCTTATGAATATGGCTGAGAGTCACCTGTCCCAAGTCGAGCGCCCCGCCGCGCCCGCCGGTTTCGATCCGGCCCAAGGCGATCGGCCGCTGGCGCCCGCGGCGCCGAAGATCGAAGTCAAGAACCTGAACTTCTTCTACGGCAAGTATCATGCGCTCAAGAACATCAACATGAGCATTCCCGAAGGGAAGGTGACGGCGTTCATCGGTCCTTCCGGTTGCGGCAAGTCCACGCTTTTGCGCACGTTCAACAAGATGTTCGCGCTCTATCCGGAACAGCGCGCCGAAGGCGCCATCATGATGGACGGCGAGAACCTCTTGACGACCAAGCGCGACATTTCGCTGCTGCGCGCGCGCGTCGGCATGGTGTTTCAGAAGCCGACGCCGTTTCCGATGTCTATCTACGACAACATCGCGTTCGGCGTGAAGATGTTCGAAAAGCTGTCGCGCTCGGAGATGGACGACCGCGTTGAGTGGGCGCTCACGAAGGCGGCGCTGTGGACCGAAGTGAAGGACAAGCTGCAGCAAAGCGGCTACGGTTTGTCGGGCGGCCAGCAGCAGCGGCTTTGCATCGCGCGCGGCATCGCGATTCGGCCGGAAGTGCTGTTGCTCGACGAGCCGTGCTCGGCGCTCGATCCGATCTCGACGGGCCGCGTGGAAGAGCTCATCGCCGAGCTCAAGAACGACTATACGGTCGTGATCGTCACCCACAACATGCAGCAGGCGGCGCGTTGCTCCGATTACACTGGCTACATGTACCTCGGCGAGTTGATTGAATTCGGCGATACCGAGAAAATCTTCATCAAGCCGGTCCGCAAGGAAACCGAGGATTACATCACCGGCCGCTTCGGCTGATGAATTAAGGAGACAGCGATGTCGGACAAGCATCTGTCGAGCCAATTCGACGCGGATCTCAATCTCGTCTCGTCGAAAGTGCTGGAAATGGGGGGCCTCGTCGAGGCGCAGATCACGCGCGCGATGCAGGCGTTGAACGATTTCGACATCGACATCGCCGACCAGGTCATTTTGGCGGAGGAAACCGTCAATCGGATGGAAGTCGAGATCGACGAAGAGTGCAGCAACGTCATCGCGCGCCGTCAACCGGCCGCGCGCGACTTGCGCTTGCTGCTGGCGAGCTCGAAGACGATCACGAACCTCGAGCGTGCCGGAGACGAGGCCGAGAAGATTGCCAAGCGCGTCAAGCGTCTGGCGGAAGACGGCACCTCGCGCACGGTCAACATCGCCGAAATCAAGGTTTCGGGCGAGATGGCCGCGTCGATCCTGCGCCGCGCGCTCGACGCGTTCGCGCGGCTCGATACGGTCGCCGCCGCGCAAATCGTGCGCGACGACAAGGCCATCGACGAGGAATTCCGCGCGTTCGTGCGCAAGCTCGTCACGTACATGATGGAAGACCCGCGCACGATTACGGCGGGGCTCGAATTCCTGTTCATCGCCAAAGCGATCGAGCGCATCGGCGATCACGCCAAGAACATCGCCGAGTTCATCATTTACATCGTGAAAGGGACCGACGTGCGCCACCAAGGCCGCGACACCCTCGAGCGCGAAGCCCTTAGTTAACACGTATCAACCGTATCCTGAGGTAGGTGACGATGCCGAGCAGCATTCTCATCATCGAAGATGAGCCCGCCATTTCCGAACTGATTTCCGTCAACCTGCAGCATGCGGGGCATTGCCCGATCCGCGCGTACAACGCGGAGCAGGCCCAGGCGCTGATCAGCGACGTGCTGCCCGATCTCGTTTTGCTGGACTGGATGTTGCCGGGCAAGTCGGGGATCGCGTTCGCGCGCGATCTGCGCAACAACGAGCGCACGAAGCACATTCCGATCATCATGCTGACCGCGCGCGGCGATGAGCAGGACAAGGTGCTCGGCCTCGAAATCGGCGCGGACGACTACGTCACGAAGCCGTTTTCGCCGAAGGAACTGATGGCCCGCATCAAGGCCGTGTTGCGCCGGCGCGCGCCGCAGTTGACCGAAGACGTGGTGGCCATCAACGGGCTCAAGCTCGACCCGGCCACGCATCGCGTCGCGGCGCATGCGTCGGGCAGCGAGATCAAGCTCGATCTAGGTCCCACCGAATTCAGGCTGCTGCATTTCTTCATGACGCACCCGGAGCGCGTGCACAGCCGCACGCAGTTGCTCGATCAAGTCTGGGGCGATCATGTCTTCGTCGAGGAGCGCACGGTGGACGTGCACATCAAGCGTTTGCGCGCCGCGCTCAAGCCCGCGGGGTGCGATGCTATGATCGAAACGGTGCGCGGCAGCGGTTATCGGCTAGCCAAGAGCGCCTGAGCCTGAAAGGCGCCCTCTCGGTGCGCCGCGAGGGGCGGGTGCCGCGGGCCGGCATCCGATGCGGCGCGAATTCGTTATCCGGCTGATTTTGACCACATGAACATCATCTGGGCGCGCTCGATCGTATCGCTCTCGCTGCTCGCGCTCATCTGCGCGGCGATCGCCGCCGTCACGAGCGTGCGCACCGCGCTGTGCTTCGCGGTGGCAGCGCTCATCGCGCAGGCGTTGTTTTCGACTTATCACACGCAGCGCTTGTGGCGCTTGCTCGATGCCCCCGTGTACGGCGAGGTGCCGAGCGCACCGGGGATCTGGGGCGAAATCTACTACCGCCTGCATAAGCTCGCCAAGCGCTGGCACGCACAGGTGCGCCAGGTCGAGCAGCAGCATTCGCGCTTCATTCAGGCGATTCAAGCATCGCCGAACGGTGTCGCGATGCTCGACGATCACGACCAGATCGAATGGTGCAATGCCATCGCCGAGCAGCACTTCGGACTCGATGCGAAGCGCGATCTGCGGCAGCACATCACGCATCTCGTGCGCCATCCCGATTTCGTGCGGTATTTGAACTCGCACGCGTACGAGGAAATGCTGATCATGCGCGGGATGGGCGAGAAGCGGCAGACCGTGCTGTCCGTTCAGGCGTTTCCCTATGGGGAGAATCGCAAGCTCGTGCTGACGGCCGACATTACCGAGCTCGAGCGGACCGACGCCATGCGGCGCGATTTCGTCGCGAATGTCTCGCACGAACTCAAGACGCCGCTCACGGTGCTCTCGGGTTTCCTCGAGACGATGCGCGACCTGCCGCTCGACGAGGGCACGCGCGAGCGCTATCTGGAACTGATGGACCAGCAGGCCTCGCGCATGCGCAACATCGTCGACGACTTGCTCGTGCTCGCCAAGCTCGAGGGCAACGTGAAGCCGCCGAGCGATCAGGCGATCGACATGCGTGCCGTGATCTCGCACATTCGCGAGGACGCCGCGACGCTCTCGGGCGGGCGGCATCGCATCGCCTTCAGCGCGGACGACGGGTTGACGGTAACCGGCGTCGAGACGGAAGTGCTCAGTGCGCTCGGCAACCTCGTGACGAACGCGATTCGTTATACACCGGACGGCGGCTCGATCGACGTCGTATGGAAATCAGCCGGCAAAGAAGCCGTGTTCTCGGTGACGGACACGGGCTTCGGCATTCCGGCGGCCGACATTCCGCGATTGACCGAGCGGTTCTATCGCGTGGACCGCAGCCGCTCGCGCGACACGGGCGGCACGGGGCTGGGCCTCGCGATCGTCAAGCACGTGCTGCAACGGCACGATGCGACGCTCGACATCAAGAGCGAAGAGGGCAGGGGCAGCACGTTCAGCGTGCGTTTTCCGGTGCAGCGCACGACACGGCGTCAGCCAGCTCACGCCTGAGCGGCCGAGCGCTGATCGCCGAACATCGGCTGATGAGGATCAGCAGCCGAACTTCGAGAGCAGGCTAATCTGCGCGTTGCGCGAGGTCTTGCCGGGGCGGCTGCGCCGATAGTGGCCGTCGCTCTGCATGACCCAGGCCGATTGGTTGTCGCCGAGGAACGAGGACAACCCCTCCGCAATGACGCGCCGCTTCAGGCGCCGGTGTTTGATCGGAAACGCCACTTCGACGCGGCGGAAGAAGTTGCGATCCATCCAGTCGGCGCTCGATAAATACACCTGCTCCTGGCCATTGGCGAAGAAGTAGAAGATTCGGTGATGCTCGAGAAAGCGCCCGACGATCGAGCGCACCGAGATATTCTCGGACAATCCCTCGACGCCCGGCTGCAGCGAGCACACGCCACGCACGATAAGGTCGATCTTCACGCCTGCCTGCGAGGCCTCGTAGAGCTCCGCGATGACGGTCGGCTCGAGCAGCGCGTTCATTTTCGCGACGATGCGCGCCTTTTTCCCCGCGCGCGCGTTGTCGGCTTCGGCACGGATGGCTTCGACGAGCTTCGGATGGAGCGTGAAAGGCGATTGCCAAAGGTCGTGCAGCTTCAACTCGCCGCCGATGCCGGTGAGCTGCTGGAATACGTGGTGAACGTCTTCGCAGAGGCGCTGATCGGCCGTCATCAAGCCGAAGTCGGAATACAAGCGCGCCGTGCGCGGATGATAGTTGCCGGTGCCGAGGTGCGCGTAGCGCTTGAGCATCGATTTGCCGTTCTGCGTCGTGCGGCGCACGATCAGCATCATCTTCGCGTGGCACTTGTGGCCGACGACGCCGTAGACGACGTGCGCGCCGACCGCTTCGAGCTGCGCGGCCCAGTTGATGTTCGTTTCTTCGTCGAAGCGCGCGAGCAACTCGACGACGACCGTGACTTCCTTGCCGTTGCGCGCCGCTTCCATGAGCGCGTCCATCAACGGCGAATCGGTGCCCGTGCGATAGATCGTCTGCTTGATGGCGACGACGTTCGGATCCTGCGCGGCCTGCAGCAGCAATTCGAGCACCGGCTGGAAGCTCTCGTACGGATGATGAAGCAGGACGTCGCCTTGATCGAGCGTCTCGAACAGATTGGCCGAGTTCGCGAGTGCGGGCGGCATGGCGGGCACGTGCGGGACGAACTTCAGATCGGGCCGATCGACGAGCTCGGGCAACTGCATGAGCCGCACGAGATTGACGGAGCCGGCGACGCGATAGCAGTCCTTGTCGGCCAGGCCGCTCTCGTCGAGCAGGCGCCGCACGAGGTGCACGGGCGTGTCGGCCGATACCTCGAGGCGCACGGCGTTGCCGAGGTGGCGCGCGGGCAACTCGCCTTGCAGCGCGACGCGCAGGTTCGTGATCTCGTCTTCGTCGACGAAGAGATCGCTGTTGCGCGTGATCCGAAATTGATTGCAGCTGCGGATCACGAGGTTCGGGAAGAGCTCGTGCACGAAGCGCTGCATGAACGAGCTCAGCAGCACGAAGCCGTATGCGAAGCCCGACAACTCCTGCGGCATGCGCACGAGCCGCGGTAGCGCGCGCGGCGCCTGCACGATTCCCATCACGGCTTGCCGCCCGAACGCATCCTTGCCCTCGAGTTCGACGACGAAGTTCAAGCTCTTGTTGAGCACGCGCGGAAACGGATGGGCCGGATCGAGGCCGATCGGCGTGAGCACGGGCAGCAATTCGTCGATGAAATATTCGCGAGCCCACGCCGTTTGAGCGTCGGTCCACGTTTCCCAGCTATGAAAGTAGATCCCTTCCTGTTCGAGTGCCGGTAGTACCGTTTCGTGAAGCATCGTGTATTGCCGATCCACGAGCTTGTGCGCCCGCTCGGCGACGAGATCGTAGACGTGCTGCAGCGACATGCCGTCGGGCGCCAGCGTGCCCGGATTGTCGCGCAACTGCTCTTGCAGCCCCGCCATCCGGATTTCGAAGAACTCGTCGAGATTGCTGCTCGTGATGCAGATGAAGCGCAACCGCTCGAGCAACGGTACCGACGGGTCCGCCGCCTGGGCGAACACGCGCTCGTTGAAGCCCAGGATGCCTAATTCACGATTCAGGAGAGGATAACGCAGCGACATCGGCAGCAAATGGTGAGAAGGGTCGGATGAGGGAACGAACGGGCGCTCGGACATTCTCATAGTTCGATGTCATTTCGATGAAAAGTCATACTGTCACCCATTCTACGGACATTGCTGCGACTTTGACCACCGGGCCAGGCCCGGTTGTATGCTATCGGCAGCGCCGGCGGCCGTGAATGCCTGCGCACGGCTTGCGCGGCGACGCCATATTCCTGCACCGGCGCGAAATGCTATGCGCTTAAAATGGCGTCTTTGAACACTGCGCAGCGGCGTGCGCGCCGGCGCCTTTCCGGCCCGCACGCCGCCGTGCGTGAACAGGAGCTCTCTTTCCTAATGCCCAATACCCCGCACCTTCTTGCGTCCGTCGATCTCGGCTCGAACAGCTTTCGGCTCATCGTCGGCCGCGTCGAGGAAACGCCCGCCGGCGCGCAGATCTATCAGGTCGACGCATTGCGCGAGCCCGTCCGGCTGGCCGCGGGACTCGCGGCCGACAAGATGCTCGATCGCGCCTCGCAGGTGCGCGCGTGGGATGCGTTGAAGCGCTTCGGAGAGCGACTGCGCGATTTTCATCCCGACCACGTGCGCGCCGTCGCAACGAACACGCTGCGCGTGGCCAAGAACGCGTCCGAGTTTCTCGTCGAAGCGCAAAACGCACTCGGATTTCCGATCGAAGTGATCGCGGGGCGCGAAGAGGCGCGGCTCATTTATGCGGGGGCGGCCCATTCGGTGCCGGCCATTTCCGGCAAGCGGCTCGTCGTCGACATCGGTGGCGGCTCGACCGAGTTCATCATCGGCCAGCACTACACGCCGCTCGTCATGGAAAGCCTGTACATCGGCTGTGTCAGCCACAGCCGCGCGTTCTTCCCGGCCGGCAACGTCGACGAATACACGATGCGCCAGGCCGAGCTCGCGGCCAAGCGCGAAATCCAAATCATCTCGCGCGAGTACAAGCAGGCGGGGTGGGACCAGGCCATCGGCTCGTCGGGCACGGCGCGAGCGCTGGCCGAACTCGTCGAAGCGAACGGCTTCAATGACCCCGGCGTCACGCACGGGATTTCGCGCGGCGGCCTGGAGCGGCTCAAGCGCGCCTTGATCAAGGCCGAGAACGTCAATCGGCTCAAGCTCGTCGCGCTCAAGCCCGATCGCGTGCCCGTGCTCGCCGGCGGCTTGTCGATCATGCTCGCGGTGTTCGAGGAACTCGGCATCGATTATGTCGATACGACCGACGGAGCATTGCGTCTGGGCGTGCTGTACGACCTGCTGGGCCGCACGCAGCACGAAGACATGCGCGCCGTCACGGTCGAAGGCTTCATGCGCCGCTATGGCGTCGACCGTGCACAGGCCGAGCGCATCGGCGATCTCGCGATCGCGTTCTACGATCAACTCGGCGAGTCCGACACCGAACGCGTGCAGGAAGCGCGGATGTTTCTCGGGTGGGCCGCCGCGTTGCACGAAATCGGGCTATCGATCTCGCACAGCGCCTATCACAAGCATTCTGCCTACATCGCGAGCAATGCCGACATGCCTGGGTTTTCCCGCACCGACCAAGCCCGGCTTGCCGCGCTCGTGCTGGGCCATGCGGGGAAGCTCGGCAAGGTTGCGCAAACGCGCGAAGTCGAATGGCCGCTGCTGTTCTGCCTGCGGCTTGCGGCGCTGCTGTGCCGCCGACGCACCGACGTCGGGCTGCCCGGCATACGCGTCGCTAACTCGAACGGCGGCTACGAGGTGCGCCTGCCGAACGCATGGGTGGCCGGCAATCCGCTCACCGACTACAGCTTGATCCAGGAAGCGGCGGAGTGGGAGAAGATCGGGATGCGCTATCGCGTCATCTATACGGACGAATGACCTCGCTCGCCGCGGGCATCGCCGTAGTTTTCGACGGAGAAACCGCAAGAACGAACGGCCCGCATGCAGCAATGCATTCGGGCCGCTTTTCATATTCGCCGGAGGGCGCGCGGGAGGGGGAAGCGGCGCGTCCGTTCCCGCGCATCGACTCTTAGCCGAGGAAATGGCGGGCGTAGCGGGCGTTGATGTCCGAGAGGCGGAACAGCGTCAGGAAGTCCGCGCAGTTGAAGTCGGGGTCCCAGGCCGGCGCGCCGCAAATCTTCGCGCCGAGGCGCAGGTAGCCTTTGACGAGCGGCGGCGGTGCGACGCGCGCGCCCGTGCGCAAGTCCTCCACGGGCAGCGGCGTATGCGCAAACGCGCGGTATTCGGGGCTCGTCAGCGCGCTTTCGCGCAGCGATTCATAGAGGTTCGCCGCGAAGTGGCCGCCGTCGGCCATCGGCACGCTCGCGCAGCCCAGCATCGTCTCGTAGCCGTTTTGCATCATGTACGTGCCAAGGCCGCCCCAGAGCGACATGATGACGGAGCCGCTGCGGTAGTCGGCGTGCACGCACGAGCGCCCCACTTCGACCATCTTCGAGCGCAGGTGTGCGAGGCGCGACAGGTCGAATTCGCCTTCGGCGTACAAGCGCCCGATGCGGGCAGCTTGATGCGGCGGCAACACGCGGTAGGTGCCGACCACTTTCAGCGTTTCCAGATCGCGCACGAGCAGGTGATCGCAATAGGCATCGAATGCGTCGATGTCGAGGCCGGCGGGGCCGGATACGCTTGCGCCCATCTCTTCGGCGAATACGCGGTAACGTAGGCGCTGCGCTTCGCGAAGCTCCTCGTCGGTGCGCGCCCAAGCCACTTGCAGACGATGCTCTTGCGTGATGGTTTCTTTTTCACGCGGCAGACGGCGGCGCGAATCGAGCGGAATCGAAGCGAGGGGCAGGGTGGGCATCGGCAGATCTCGCATAGGGATTTCCTGGTTCCTAATGACTATGAAAGGAATGTCCTCGCCAATGTAGTAACGAGGCATGACGGTTGCATGGCAAACCTGTGTCGAAGCGATGACATGTCGCGCGGCGGACACGCGGCTTTCATCATGAGGGCCGCGTTCGGTCGGATGTTCGGATGGTCGGATGGTCGGAGGTCGTTCGACGCGCGGTCGTGCGGTCAAGTCAGATGAGATCGGGTGGCACGACTGCGCGAACGATGACTTGCAGTGCCCCGCCGCGACGCGCGTCGCCTCGCTCGCGGCTCGCGAGCCACCACAGCGCGCCTTTCTTGATCGTCCATTCGGCCGCTTCGCCTGCCACGAGCTGCGAGGCGATGAGGCCGAGCGTGGGTTGATGCCCGACCACCAATACGGTTTGGGCGGGGCCGTCCGGCCATTGCGCGGCGGCGAGCACAGCCTCGGGCGCCGCGCCCGGGCCGATGCTGTCCACCGTGCGGTATTGATCGGTCAGGGATTCGACGGTTTGGACCGTGCGCGCGGCAGGGCTGGCCAAGATCACGGTGTCGGGCGGGAGCCGCTGGCGCAGCCATTTGGCGGCCGCCTGCGCTTGCTTGCGTCCGCGGGCGGTGAGTTGGCGCGCGAGATCGCTTTGCGCGGTGTCTTCGGCTTCCGCGTGGCGCCAAAGAATCAAATCCATGTCCTTGCCTCCTTATAGCGTTGGGCGCCGTGGCGCCGTCGGTCATCGGATGCAACTGGCGAACCTGGGGGCCGACGATATGGGAATATCGCGACCGCTTTAGCAGACTAGGCAGATTAGGGATTGACCTCCCGTCGATAACACGGCTAGAATCCACGGCTCGTCGGAGCGTAGCGCAGCCTGGTAGCGCATCTGATTTGGGATCAGAGGGTCGTAGGTTCGAATCCTATCGCTCCGACCAGGAAAATCAAGGGGTTGCAGTCGCATTGGCTGTAACCCCTTTTCCACTATTGGGTTCATGTAACTGCTGTGTAACGGGATTTCATCAACGTGGAGAGCGGCGATCTCCTGTCGGTCGAACGCTTGAATGCGCTTCATCACCTCCGCTTCGCGTGCCACGTTTCCCCGAAAGTTGGTCCACATATTCGAGACTGCCGTAGCCAACTCTACGGCGAACAATGCCGTCGAAGGGCTCCCACTGGTTTTGTTTTCGTTTTCGCTGTTGGCTGGCATCGGTGCCTCTGGCCGCTCGTCGCGGCGGTCTCGCTCAGAACGCTGCATCAGAAATAGGGTGGGTCCTCATCGTTCCGCCAGGCACAGCGTAAAGCGTGATCGCCACATTAGAAAATTCCAGTCCGTCGCCTGTTTCGCGCTCCGTTATATCGAGGGGATCGGTCTCTTGCTTGCTGCCGTCGTCCAGATACTCGTAGCGTAGGTCGTAAAGGCCGGGCGTGATGTCCTTCAGCGTGAACGTTGCGCCGGCTGGGATATAGACCGCGCGCACCGGCTGATTGCCATACCACAGCTTCGCGAAGACGTCGCCCGAGCCGTTGTGGATGGTCAGCGTCGAATGGCCGGTCGCATTGCCTACCGGCACGTTCGACAGATAGCCCGCGACAACCGGCCAGGACGCACCATAGGGGTCTAGCGCGGGCCGCACGTATATATGCTGCTGTGCTGCTCGTGCAGCGACTTTCGCCGCTTCAATCTTCGCTGATTCCTCGCCCTGGTCGGCACTCGTTATTGGGGTGTAACGCGACGGGTCGGGCACCCCATTCACCATTTGCATCGGCTCCACAGGCGCGACGGGTTGCGGTGGGGCGGGAATGGGCGCTGGATTAGCAACCTGCCGTCCGTATGGGTCGCGCGGTTGCGCGGGGAAGAAATAGTCGTGAACGCTCCCGACCATCGCTACAACAGCGCCGATCGCAAATATCCACATAATCGGATTTCTGAAGACAATGCGCACGAACAGGCACAAGTCCTGCCACGGGCCGTCCTTCACTTGCGGTTTCGGGGGAACCGCAGGCGCAGGGGGCGATTCTTCACGTTCGGCAGCGGGCGGCCGTTCCGCTGCCTCAATAGCCTCGTCATGTATGTGCCGACGCTCGGGGTCGCTCAAGACCTCATACGCGTCGTTAATGATCTTCATGATGCGCTCAGCGTCGCGATCACCTGGATTCTTGTCGGGGTGATATTTCTGGCTGAGCGAGCGATAAGCGGCGCGAATGACCTCGATCGGCGCATCGCGCGCGACCTTGAGGTTGTCGTAGTGGGTATGGATTTTCCCCATTGAGCTAAAGTCGAAAGTGGCGTGGGGGGAGTTGAGGCGGGAAGTTGAAGGCGGTGGAGGTTTCAGCTGAGGATCTGATTGTCGAAGTCGGAAACCCCGCAAAAAACAAACCACAGGCGCAGCACATCGATGGTATCACGGGCTTAAAGCACCGGTCGGTCATGACGCTCATCGCGAGAAAGCCGCAGTCGGCCATGGTGCGGGGGATCGAGGTCACGCTGGAAATCGACGAGCAACGCTTTGTCGCGCATAGCGTCGCCGTGTTCTCGCGCGCGATGGAGCAGTGATGGGCGGGACGGGGCTATTGTGAAGAGCAGAGTTGTTGAATTGGAAATAATTGCCGCAAACACATAAATATGTCGGCAATATTTGCTTCTCGCGCTTCCGGTCAATCCTAACAATGCTCTGGGTATTCGGGTTCGAAGAAAACGTGTGTAAAATCGCCCGCCTCTGAATGCCGGGTTCTTCGTCGGGCTTGCCAATGAATACCAACTTGTCTGTCCAAGATCTGCGAAAGATCGCCACGGGGATGCAGCACAACCGGCTATTGACGCTGTCGTTCCCGGATGACAATGCCCCGTACGAGATCCTATTGGTGAATCGCCTCGAAGGCGAGGAATCGCTTTCGCGCGATTTCCGATT
>NZ_JBQCIF010000039.1:0-3817 GCF_051953955.1 Trinickia sp.
GACGGCGATGCCGATCAGCACGTTCAGCGTCCGCCATAGGCCCGTATCGATCGTGCTGTCTCCGTGCCCCGCGACGATGCAGATCGTGATGGCGGTGAGCAGCGCGATATAGCCCGCCTTGCCGATCGCGTAATACCCGCAGACACCGGCCGCGATCGACATCAGCACATAGGTGAGCGGCATCGAGCCGATCCAGTGCAGCTGCGCGATCAGCATCAGGCCGATCAATGCACCGAGCATCGTCCCAAGCGCTCGGTCGGCCGCCTTCTTGCGGATGTTGCCGTGATGCTGCAAGCCGCCGATGACGACGAGCACCGTCACCGACGCCCAGATGCCGTTCGGCACGTGAATGCCCGTGGTCACGAGGATGGAGACGAGCATCGCCAGGCCGACGCGCACGGCGTGCAGCATGCTCGCGTGCCGGTACCGGTAGTACGGCGAAACGACGACGCTCGGCAGCGACGTCGTCAGCCATCGGAAGGGGCTAAGGAGCTTAATCACGGGATCGATTCTCGGCTAAACGCGGCGCCGCGTCGATAGAAGCAACCAACGTGACCGACGCGGACAAGGCGCGTGACCGGCGCGTGCCAGACAGCATGACCGACAGCGCGACAGAATCGGGTAGGGTGAGGGGTTACCCCCTCAGCCCTCCCACACCACCGTACGTGCGGTTCCGCATACGGCGGTTCAGTTGATACGCTGGAGGCGATCCACAGTTTCGCGGATCGAGATCAGTCCCCAGACCTTGAAGTAGGCATTGGGTAATGCCTGCTTGAGATGATGGGACCCGGCATTCCACCAAGGGCCACGCCCGTTTACGCTCGATTTCCAGGCTCGCTCTGGGCGCAGACCCAGCTCAAGCATTCGGCGCTCGCGCGTGTGGGGCCGCTTCCATTGCCGCCAAAGTAGGCAGCGTAAGCGTCGACGCAACCATCCGTCCAGTTCTTCCATTCGCCGTCGCTGGTCGTTCAAGCGGTAGTAAGTGGCCCAGCCCCGTAGCAGCGGGTTGAGCGTTTGGATCGTGTGTGCCAGGGACCACCCGCGCCCCTGACGCAGCAGCGCACGCACTCGGTCGAGCAGTCGTTTGACGCTTTCGGGTGCGACACGGATGTGCGCCTGACCCTGCCGTACCGCTACCCGGTAACCCAGGAATTTGCGGGTACTTGGCGGGGCCACCGCACTCTTGGCCTCATTCACGCGTAGCTTCAAGACCCTCTCGAGATAGGCCCTGATGCTCGCCATGACCCGATGTCCCGCCGTTTTGCTGCCGACGTAGATGTTGCAGTCGTCCGCGTATCGGCAGAACGCCAAGCCTCGGCTCTCCAGTTTCCGGTCTAAGTCGCTCAGCAAGATGTTTGACAGCAGCGGGGACAGCGGCCCGCCTTGCGGCGTGCCTTCCGTGCGCGCTTGTACCAGTCCCTCGCTCATCATCCCCGCCTCCAGGAAGCGGCGAATCAGCTTCAGCACCGTTCTATCTTGCACGTGCCGCGCAACTCGGGCCATCAGCACATCGTGGTTGACTTGATCGAAGAACTTCTCCAAGTCGATGTCCACCACCCAATGCTGACCACCTTGGACATGTGCTTGCGCTCGACGAATGGCATCCAGCGCACCCCTGCCCGGTCGGAAACCGAAACTGCTAACCGAGAACGTCGGCTCGAAGATCGGTTGTAGCACTTGATGTACTGCCTGCTGGATAAGACGGTCTACAACGGTCGGCACCCCCAGCATACGCACCCCGCCCGTCGGCTTGGGAATGTCCACTCGGCGCACTGCTCGCGGTATATACGTCCCTTCCAGCAGCGCTTGCTTCACACTTGGCCAGTGCATCTTGAGCCAGTCGCCGAGGTCTTCCACGCTCAGGCCGTCTACTCCAGCCGAACCCTTGTTCCTCTTCACTCGCCGATACGCCAGCCGCATGTTCGCGCGATCCACGACTCGCGCCATCAGCGAGTCGTCCTCCGATTTCGTTTGCCCGTCTGTCGCCGCGCCTGTCTCCGCACCCCGAACGCTATCCTGCGGCTTCCGGCCGCCCCTTGTGTCCGTGGCCCCTGTTACCAGAGCTTCTGCCTCTATAACCGGCGTCGAGATCATCCGTCCTACTCTCGGTATCTTCTGTTCAGGCCTTCAGTCTCAGTGCTCCTCGGCTCGCCGCCTTCGCCTCGACCTACTATGCCCTCTGCTGACTTCTGTTCGCGCCTCCCGTCGCCTTACAGCGCCGGTAGCCGGGTCACCCCAGCACCCGAACAGATCTCCCCGGGTATTGCGCACCCACTTTCACGCTTATGCCTGTCGGATATACGTAGCCCGCGTCGGTGCAAGTTTCGGGCTTCGGAGATTACGGCCTCCTTACCCAGCTGCCACGCCTCATATCCGCTTCCTGTTCGTCAGGCCAGCGCTTTGCCACCCAGCTTCCTTCAGACCTCCAGTCACCCGGAGAACCCTTGCCTTCGGCTAACCCTTCCCCTTGCCGGGCGGGTAGAGGACTCTCACCTCCTAGTGGGTGCGCCCTGCCGGGCGCACCGCAAAAAGGGCGGCACGAGGCCGCCCTGGCGTTCAATCGAAGCGTGCGCGCCGCGCATGATGCGTCAGCGGCACGCGTTGCTTTTAGCCTTCGACCGGATCGAGGTAATCCTCCGGACGCGTACGGTCTTCGGCATGGCTCATGCCGATCGCGCGCACGGCAAAGCTGACGACGATCGCGACGACGAGGTTCACGATCAACGACCACACGGCCGCATAGCCCGGAATCGCATAGCCGCCGAGATGGATCGCGAAGATCGAGCTCTTGAGCCCCGACGACGCCGCCATCCACGTGCCGACGCCGATACCCACGGCCCAACCGGCCAGCAAGCCGCGCGAATCGAGCTTGCGCGTATAAAGGCCGAGCACGATCGCGGGCAGCGTCTGGATGATCCAGATGCCGCCGAGCAGTTGCAACTGAATCGCGTAGGTGAGCGGCAGGCCGAGAATGAAGGCCACGGCACCCACCTTGACGATCAGGGAAACGAGTTTGGCAACGCCCGTTTCTTGCTCGTGCGACATGTTGCGATTGACGAACTCCTTGTGGATGTTGCGCGTGTACAAGTTCGCCGCGGCGATCGACATGATCGCGGCGGGAACGAGTGCGCCGATCGCGATCGCCGCGAATGCCACGCCCACGAACCACGATGGGAAGAAGTGCAGGAACAGGGCCGGCACGGCGAAGTTCGGGCCAAACGCCTTGAAGTACGGCGCGAACTCGGGCATGTCCTTCACGCCCGACGCCAGCGCCATATAGCCGAGCAGCGCGAGCAGACCAAGCACGAGCGAGTACGCCGGCAGCATGGCCATGTTGCGGCGAATGGTGTTGCCCGAGGACGACGACAGAATCGCCGTGACCGAGTGCGGGTACAGGAACAGCGCGAGCGCGGAGCCGACGGCCAACGTGGCGTAGGCGCTATAGCCGTTCATGCTCGCCACGTCCGGTGCCTTGAGCAGCAGCTTGGCGTGCGGCACGGCGCCGAAAATGTGCCCAAAGCCGCCGAGCTGCGCCGGAATGACGATGACCGCGGCGATGATCGTGATGTAAATCAGCAGATCCTTGACCACGGCGATCATGGCCGGCGCGCGCAGGCCCGACGTGTACGTGTAGGCCGCGAGAATCGCGAAGGCGATGATGAGCGGCAGATCGCCGACGAAGCCTGTCGTATTGAACCCGAGGCCGCCGATCACCACTTCGATGCCGACCAGTTGCAGCGCGATATAGGGCATCGTGGCGACGATCCCGGTCACGGCCACGGCCAAAGCCAGCGTGCGGCTGCCGTAGCGAGCGTTC
>NZ_JBQCIF010000040.1:0-31458 GCF_051953955.1 Trinickia sp.
CGGATCTGATCGCAGAAGCCGTGGTGGCGATGGAATTCAAGGCGGCGTCGGAAGACATCGGCCGCATCTGCCATCCGCACCCGTCGCTGTCGGAAGTCATGCGCGAAGCGGCGCTCGCCGTGGACAAGCGCGCGCTGAACATGTAATCGCGCACGCCTGACTGAACGCACTGGCAATTCCGGCATCACAAGGCGGGCGGGTTCATTCCCTCCCGCCTTTCTTTTTGCAGCAACACAATGAACGTCACCGAATACTACGAAAACGAACTGCGCACGCGGGGTTATCAATCGGACGAGGCGCAGCTCGCGGCGGTCGCGCGTCTTCAACAGTGCTATGAAGAGTGGGTCGCGTACAAGGCGCGCCGCTCGAACGCGCTCAAGAAGTTTCTCGTGCGTCCCGAGTTGCCGCGCGGCGTCTACATGTGGGGCGGTGTGGGGCGCGGCAAGAGCTTCCTGATGGACAGCTTCTACGCCATCGTGCCCGTGCAGCGCAAAACCCGGATTCATTTCCACGAGTTCATGCGCGAAGTGCATCGCATGCTCGAGGAACTGAAGGGCCAGGCAGACCCGCTCGACGAGCTCGCGCGGCGCATCGCGAAGCGCTATCGCCTCATCTGCTTCGACGAGTTTCATGTCTCGGACATCGCGGATGCGATGATCCTCTATCGTTTGCTCGATCGGCTCTTCATGAACGGGGTGCAATTCGTGATGACGTCGAACTACGATCCCGACACGCTCTACCCGGACGGCTTGCATCGCGATCGCATGCTGCCTGCGATCGAGCTCCTCAAGTCGAAGCTCGACGTGCTCAACGTCGATGCCGGCATCGATTACCGGCAACGCACGCTCGCTCAGGTCAGCGTCTATCACACGCCGCTCGGTGCGCAGGCCGACCGTGCCCTGCGCTCGGCGTATGCGCAATTGGCCGCGGTGCCCGACGAGAGCCCCATTCTCCATATCGAAAAACGCGAGCTGAAGGCACTGCGGCGTGCCGATGGCGTCGTCTGGTTCGACTTCGCCACGCTGTGCGGCGGACCGCGTTCGCAGAATGACTATCTCGAACTCGCCACGCGCTTTCACACGGTCATCCTCTCGGACGTGCCGCAAATGTCGCCGCGCATGGCATCCGAGGCGCGCCGCTTCACTTGGCTCGTCGATGTCTTTTACGACCACAAGGTGAAGCTGCTGATGTCGGCAGCCGTACGCGCCGAAGACCTCTATGTCGAAGGGCCGATGGCGAACGAGTTCAGCCGGACGGTTTCGCGCCTGGTCGAAATGCAATCGAAGGAGTATCTCGAAACGCCGCGCAGGATCGTCGATGCGACGCTGGCGTAGCGGCGTTTCGCGTGCCGGGCGATGTACTTTCGGACTATTCCGATAGGCATCGCGTAGCACGGAGCATATCGTGCCTTTTCCTCGTTTTTGAGAAGGAGGCGCGGATGACCCCGTATAGCGATATCACGGACGAACAATGGGAGCGCATCGTACCGCTCTTTCCTGAACTCAGCGCCCGTGGGCACCGAGTTCGGGGACGTCCATTGACCGATACGCGCGCAGTGCTCAATGGCGTGCTATGGGTCATCTACAGCAACGCGGCCTGGGCTTCGATACCGAAGCGCTACCCGCCGTACCAAACCTGTCACCGTCGTTTTGCCGCGTGGTACGCGGCGGGCATCTTCAAGCAAGTGCTGGCATGCCTGTACGGTGAAGCCGGGCTGGCGCTTTGCGAAACGATCAAAGCCCGCATGCGCGCGAAGAAGCCGGCACAGCCGCGCAAGCCCGTTCCACCGCCATTCGTGACGGTCAACGTGCCGACACTGACTTACTTGGCTTCGTTGCGCCGCGCGGCATAGCGGCAGGCCGGCGCGTCGTCGCCGGCCGAAGCCTCGTCGTGTCGTCGGGCGATCGTCAATTCTTCGCTTGCGACGAGTCCTGGCGGATCCACGTTTGCGAGCGGCCGAGCAGCGAAATGCCGATGTAGCCTCGCACGACGAGCTTTTGTCCACCATCCTCGAGGTGCATGTTGCACTTGTAGACCTTGCCGTTCTCGGGATCGAGGATGTTGCCGCCATCCCACTTGTCGCCGTCCTGCTTCATGCTCTTGATGATCGTCATGCCGAGGATCGGCTGATCCTTGCGCTCGTCGGTGCAGGCCGTGCAGAGCTTGCCCGGCTTCTCCTTCGGATCGAGCCCCTTGATGACCTTGCCCGTCAGCATGCCGTCGTCGCTTTGCGAAATCTGAACGAGTGCTTTCGGTTGATGCGTGTTGTCGTCGATCGTTTGCCACACGCCGACGGGCGTATCCGTCCCTTGCGCGAATGCGGCCGCTGCCGCAGCCAGCAGGGCGCCCGCCACCGTGGCGCGTTTGACGGCGTTCCATGTGGCCGTCTTGGCGGAATGCGAGAAGTGCGTCATGTCTTCCTCCTGTTGAACAATCGTCTGTCGTTCGATGCGCTGCGGCGAATCGGAGCGAGCCCGAACGCGTTGCGCCTTCTATGAATTCGCCCAGGATACGCGCGAAATGCCGCCCTCGATTGATAGTGGTAGCTCTAATCGGAAGCGGTCGAAACGGTGCATGAAGGGCGTGGCCGGCATTCGATGAATCTCAGTAAAGCTGATACGAGAACGTCGCGTTGAGCCGCGGGCTGCGCGACGGGCTTTCGATCGGCGCGTCCCCCACGGCCTTGGCGATCGATAAATCGAGGCTGTAGTGCTTGTTGTCCGTCACGCGGAACCCGAGCGCCACCGAGGCGAGCTTGCTCGGCGGCGTCGTGCCCGTGTGCAGATAGACGCGCGCCATGTCTACCGCCGCGTAAGGCGTGAACGTTTGTAAGTAGTGCGAAGCAACCGGGATCGCGCGATTGACTTCGAACGATGCGCCGAAGCCCGAGTCGCCCGAGGCTTCCCCCGGCTCGTAGCCGAGCGCGAACCGCTGGGCGCCGAATGCGATTTGCTCGGAGGTGGGCAGGGAATCGGCGCTGTACTGGCCCGTCAGTGCAATCGCCGTGCCGATCTTGAACGGCCAATCGTTCGTTTGCGAAAAGCTCGCCCCCGTACGGATGAACGTGAGCGAGGCCGGGTTCGTCTCGACCACGCCGGGGATGTTCGTCTCGCCGGCTTTCGAGGCACCGAGCAAATCGAACGCCTTGGCGACGTTAAGGCTTGCGCGCCGTGTCTGGCCGGCGCGCGTGTCGGCATAGTCGAGCTGCATCTGCACGACGCGTACTTGCGAGCGCAACGAAATCGTGGCGCCCGTCTGCGTGTTTTGGTAGCTGTTCTCATCATGCGAGGCGTAGGCCGAGAGCGTGCCGAGCAGGCTGCGCGCGTTGCTCAGATAGAGCGGGTAGGCCGCCGCGAGACCGAGCTTGTCGTTGACGACAGTGCGTTTCACATAGGAGGGCAGGCCCGGGTTGTCGACGGGATTGCCGTGATAGTGCGACGCGTTCAGCTTCGCGACGAGTCCCTCACTGCCGATCGGAAGCGCGCCGTTTGCCGCGAAATACGTTTGATTGTCGCGGCCCTTGGGCACGAGGGTGGAGACGCTCAGGTTCTCGCCGAGCGAGGCGAGGCCGTTCTCCGTCACCGTGACGAGCCCTTGCACTCCCGGATGATGGAAGTCGATGCCCGTAGCGACGTTGAACGGCTTGCGCTCGACGCTCAGATCGAGAGCCGTGGCGCCGTCGGTCGTGGTCGGCGGCTGTACCGTGGCGGCGATCTTGACGCCCGGCAACAGCCCGAGCGCGTTGACGTAGCGTTCGAACGTGGCGCGTTTGAGCGGGCGTTCGTTGCGGATGTGGTCGGCGATTTCGCGGATCTTGCGCTCGGTCCCGCCGGGGTTCCCCTTGATTTTGATGCTGGACACGTAGCCTTCCACGACCGTGACGTGCACGACGCCGCCGGCGAACGCTTGAGCCGGGATGAAGGCGAACGAGAGCGCATAGCCGCGCGCCTGGTAAAGCCGCGTGACCTCGTCCGCCGCGGCGACGAGTTGGCCGATCGTGACGTCCTTGCCGACGAATGGCGAGAAGTGCCGGGCCACCTCCGGGAAGGCTATGGTCTTGACGCCGTCGATCTGCACCTTGCTCGGCGTCAGATGCGTGCCGAGCAATTGCTGAAGCTGTTCGGCGTTCGATTGGATGTGCACGCTGACGCTCGGGGCACGGCTCGGCGTTTGAATTTGCGGTAGGGCACCCAGTGGGTTGCCGCTCGCGGGCGGCCTCGTTTGCGCGAATGCCGGATTGGCCGTCGCCGCGGCGACGGCCAGCCACAACCATTGGTTGGTAGTCCTAATCATCAAATAGTCCTCGTTGGCCGATTGTCGGGGCGCGCTCATTGCGATCGCCTCTCGTTCTCTTTTTCGGGGCCGCTTGGGGCCGCTTGGGGCCGCTTTGGGCCGCTTTGGGCCGCTTGTGCCGGCGTGGGGCCGGTCGGGTCGCGCTGGGCTGGTTCCAGCGCAGCCGAGGGCCCGTACGCTGGCCCGTGGCTTAGCGCGCGTGCGAGGCCCCGGCGCTCACGGCAACTTGCCGACGAGCGGAAGGCCGCCGCCGAGCAGCGACGTCGCGCTGCCCGTGGACGAACCCGTCGATGGCGCGGCACTGCCCACGGCGGTGCCGAGGGAGCCCAATGCGTTCGTCAGCGGGGCAAGCGGGCTGGTGCTGCCGCCGCCGGCCGTGCCGAGCGCACCGGTCAACGAAGCGAGCGGGCCGCTGCCGCCGGCACCGCTCGACGGCGCGCCGTCTTGCACGCTCACGGTCGAGCTGCCGACGAGGCTCGTGATGAGGCCGGGGATCGGGGCCGTGCCGTTGGGGCCGTTCGGATCGACGAGGCCGCCGGCATTCGTGACGGTATTGCCGACGCTCGATACGAGGGCCCCTACGTCGGCGGCCAACGGGTTCGTCGAACTGCCGGCTACTTGCGCGCCGGCGTTTTGAACGGCGCCGCCGATCTGGCCGAGCAGCCCGGCTACGGGCTGGCCGATCCCGGTCGTCGTGCCGACGTTCTGCGTTTGCTGACCGAGCGTGATGACGAGCGGGGTGACGGCCGAACTCAGCGGCTGCGTGACCTGCTGCACGGCCGGCGAGGACAGTTGGCCCGCGAGGACCTGCCCGCCGGCACTCACGCCGTTGGCGACGGTATCGAGTGCGCCGGCGAGCGGCGTCGTCACGGGAGCCAGCGGCGAGAGCTGGCCCGTGCCGAGCGCATCGACCGTCGAGGCGACGCCTGCGATGACGCCGCTCGTTGCGCCGACGGTCGAACCGAGCCCGGCCGCGGTCGTGCCGACCGGGTCCGGGGTCGAGCCGGTTTGGCCAAGGCCGCTGCTGAGTGCGTTGGCGGCCGCATCGATGACGCCGCCCGTCGCGGACACGGTGCTGCCCGCGCCTTGTGTGACTGCGGGGTTCACGCCTGGCGCCGACGTCGACGAGACCATGCCCCCGAGGTCGCCGGCCGTCGAGCCGAGCGTCGTCAGCGCGCCGGACGTTGCATTGGTCGTCGTGGTCGGGGAAGGAGTCGGCGTTACGGTGCCGCCTCCCGCTTGAGCGATCGGAGGCGTCAGTTCGCTGCCGCCGCAGGCCGACAGCAGATAGGCCACGGCAAATGCCGTGAACGGCGCACGCAGCGTCGTTGCGTTGGTGCGGGCTGCCTCGATGATCGATCGATTGTGCTTCTTGGACATGATGTTGTCCTCCTCGTGGTGGTGGCTTATTTCTTTGCCAGTGAGCCGGTGAGTCCGCTTGCGAGCGACGACAGCCCCGTCAACGGATTGGAGCCGGTGGTTGCGCCGCTGCTGGTGCCGCTACTCGTGAGTGCGCTCGTCATGGTCGTGAGCAGTCCCGCGACGGGGGCGAGCGGATTCGTCGTGCTCGTGCTTCCGCCGCTCGTGGCGCCGAGCGCGCCGGCCACGGTCGATGTCAGGCCCGTGACGGGCGCGAGGGGGCTGGTGCTCGAGAGGCCCCCCGCGCCGCCGGCAAGCCCCGACAGCGCACCGGTGAGCGGCGCGAGCGGGTTGCCGCCGCCCGCTGCGCTGCCGCCCGCGACGAGACCGCCGGCCGACGTCGCGGCGGTGCCGCTCGACGTCAGCACGTTGCCGATTCCGCCCGCGATCGGATTGCCGCCAGTGGACGTGACGGTGCTGCCAGCTTGATTGAGGCCGCCGGCAAGGGTCCCCAGCAGCCCCGCGACTTGCGGCCCGGCACCGCTCGTCGCACCGAGGGTCTGCGTCGTCGACGCGAGCATGGCGGTGATCGGCGTGATCGCGGAACTGAGGGGTTGCGTGACTTGCTGCACGGCGCTGCCTGTAAGCGCGCCGCCGAGCGTCGAGCCACCGCCGGAGATCGCGTTGCCGAGCGTGCCGACGGCACTGCCGAGCGGTCCCGTGGCCGGAGCGAGCGGGGAGAGGGGGCCGGCGGCACCGAGACTCGTGACGAGCGAGCCGGCGCTCGTCACGGCATTGCCCAGTTGGCTCACCGCTGGGCCCGCACTCGCGACCGTGGTGCCCACCGGATCGCTCGTTGCGCCCAACTGACCGAGGCCTTGCGAAACACCGTTGCCGAGCGTCGATACGGCCGCGCCCACGTCTTGCACGATGGCCCCCGCGGCCTGCGTCGTTTGCGGGTTCGTGCCGGGCAGCGTCTGGGCACCGATTGCCGTACCCACGCTCGAGACGGTTGCCCCCGTCGCGCTCACGACGTTGCCGTCGCTCCCGAGCGCTTGGCCGATGGCGTTGGCGGTGGGTGTCGTCGTGCCTCCACCGCCGGTGCCTCCACCGCTGATCTGCCCGCCATCCCCGCCGCTGCCGCCCGTGCCCGATCCGCCGCCGGACGCGCCGCCGTCCGAGGCAATCGCTCCCCCGGCGCCGCTGCCGGACCCGAGCCCTTGGCTCAACGAGCCGGAGCCGCCGCAAGCCGCCAGTGCAACCGTCGTTGCCGCTGCCACGGCGATCCAGGTCTTGTGCAGTACCCCGTCGCGCATTTTTTCATTCATTGCTGCCCCTCGCATTTGGGTTTATCGGATTAGTTGCGGGCGCAAGCTCTGCAATGGCCATGCCAACGCGGCATGGACTTGACTCTAAAAGCCGGCCCCAACGGCCGAACTTGCGCGTACGCGCCGATGGAATAAGGGCAACTCGCCGGGATCTCCATGCGTGACGGACGGACAATGCAATGGAGGGAAAGTGCGTGCGGGCCTGCTCAAGGCACGATGTAACGTAACGATCCAGGCTTTCTGTTACCGGCCGGGCCGTAACGCGATATCAACCGCCGACCTTGAAAAATTAGTAGACCTAATCTAAACCTATCGTAAGCCCTAAGTCGAAAGAGATCACAAGACGCCGTCGATGAGGGTAGAGTCGCCGTGTAGCGAAAATGCATCGTCAACTCGCGGCGGCTATAAACAAAAAAACAACGCCGATAAGCACTGGAGGACGCTATCGATCGATCTTTTGCGGGGTCATCCTAAAAACGTACTGCCAGAGTCGTATTGCGGGCGAGCGGCACATCGGCGAAGCAACTGACGAAGCACACTGAGTCGGGCAAGGATGGCTTGCTCCGGCTTTTCGTTGTGTTGCTTGGCATCCGTGTCGGTCCCGTACGACGTCCATGACTTTTCGAGGGCATCATGCACAAGCTCATCAAGCGTTTCTTGAGTGAAGACCACGGCGTCACCGCCATTGAATACGCGATCATTGCCGGCCTGATGGCGGTCGCTGTTGCCGCCGCGATCGGCGATGTCACCGGAAAAATAGCAACGGTGTTCACTGCCGTCGTCGGTGCCATGTGATCGTCGATTTGTAACAAATCTTAATAAAGCCGGTTTACTACTTGATTTTAGGCGTCTACCTGTGCTGATTGCATTTGCAATCGGCCGGGATTGGTTCATTCTTATCCACGCTATCCAATATAAGCATGCCGCTCGGAACCGCTTTATTTATCGCTTGGTCCGCGGTTGTCGCTTGGTGCGATTGCCGCGATCGACGTATCGCGAATGGGCTCGTGATTGCCGGGGGCGCGGCGGCGTTTGCCTGCGCCGTCTCGCATGGGTCGCCGTTCGCCGTGACGCCGGTGCAAGCCGCGCTAGGCTTTGTCGCCGGCTTCGCTGCGTTGCTGCCGTTTTACTTGCTCGGCGTCATGGGTGCGGCGGACGTGAAGGTGTTCGCCATGCTGGGGGCCTGGTGCGGATCCGATGCATTGCTCGGGCTATGGATCGTGGCGAGCATCGCCGCAGCCGTGCATGCGCTGACGCTCATCGTGATCGAGCGCATCGGATTACGTGATGCCGGTGCTGGTGCTGGTGTCGGCGCGGGGGCGTGGACGCCGTGGCGCAACGCCCAGCCCACGTTCGCGATCGGGGCGCGTCGCGCAACGCCCTATGCTGCGCTGCTCGTCGGCGCGGGATCGCTGCATTTGCTCGGCCGGTTGCTGCAAGGAGCGGTGCATTGAAGCGCGCGGGACGCCCGCCTCGCGTGCGCACGCCATCTGCCGGCAGCGCGGCGGTCGAATTCGCGCTCGTGTTTCCGCTGTTGTTCGTGGTGCTGTACGGCATCGTCACTTACAGCGTCTTGTTCGTCGCCCAGCAAAGTCTCACGCTGGCCGCCGAGGAGGGTGCGCGCGCGGCACTGAACTATCAAAGCGCGACGAGCGTGGCGGCCGCGTTGTCAGCCCGCGGCAGCAATGCGTGCAGCGTGGCGAGCCAGGCGGCGGGGTGGCTTCGCGCATACGCGCAGTGCGCCGCGCAGGCGCAAAACTGTAGCTACGACAGCGCGATGTCGTGTGTGCAGGTCACGCTGACTTACGACTATGCGGATCATCCGATCGTGCCGACACTGCCCCTGATGAGCTTGGCTTTGCCGCAAACGTTGTCGAGCGTCGCGACGGTGCAAGTCGATCCGGAGAACTTGCTGTGATGCGCGTTCGTTCATCGTAACCGGTTTGAAACCCCGCCTTTTGGGGTGGCGAGCCGGGACCCCGGGCCTGAAGGCCGATTGTGGGCAGTTGCTGGTTGACGAGGGTGAGAGCATGAGGCATCTGAACGTAACGAAGGTCGCGGCCGTCGCGTTGATCGCAGCGGCGCTGATGCTCGGGCTCTATGCTTTTACGCTGAGCCGTCGTCCGGCGCCGGCCGCTCCGGTGGCGAAAGCGGTCGCGGCGACGACGACGTTTCCCGTCGTCGTCGCCACGCATCCGTTGCTTGCGGGTACGGCCATCGGAAGCGATGACCTGCGCGTCGTCATGCTGCCTGTGCGTCCCACCGGTGCATTCTCCGATACGGCGCTCGTGGCGCAGCGTGTGCCGCTTTCGGATATCGGCGCCAACACACCGGTGCTCGAGGCGCAACTGTCGTCGGGTTTCGCCGAGCAGGTCGCGCCCGGCGAGCGCGCCGTCGCGATCCATGTCGACGATGCGAGCTCCGTCGGCAACCGTGTGCGGCCCGGCAATTTCGTCGATGTCTTCATGACGCTCAAACGTGATGCGGCAGCAATCGGCGGCAATGCGGAGATCGCGCGATCTCAGACGCGCTTGCTGCTCTCGCGCGTGCGCGTACTCGCGTTCGGCGGAACGGCATCGGCTGCCGGCACGCCGTCGCAGTTCGGCGCGGGGGCGCGCACGGCCGTTTTGGCCGTGCCGACGGCGGACGTCGATCGGCTCGCATTGGCCGACAGCGCCGGCCACGTGTTGTTGGCGCTGCGCAATCCGCGCGATCAGGGCGTGATCGATCCGAACGAGAGCGTGGCGCCGCTCGGAACGATGCGCGTGAACGCGCGCACGGCGAGCGGTGGCGACAAGGCTTCCATGCAAGCGGCGGCGGGCGTTTCGTTGAGCGAGTTATCGGGCGAGGTCGCTCCTAGGCCGGCACCTGCCTCTGCACGGGCACGCTCGAATCGAACCTATGCGGGACCGGGCATCGAAGTGATACGAGGAGGGCACGCGCAGACAGTCAGCGATTGAACCGATGCGAGTCGATGCGATGCGTGCCGCGAGGCCGCGGTGAGGCGAGGCGAACTCGGCAAAAACACTAAAAAGGCCTACGGCGAGGGCCATTTAAAACATGGCAAACAAAGCAGCAGGAGCGAAGTGGACCGCGATGGGCTGGGCATGGATGTGCTGTGCCGCGCTCGTTTTTGGAGGGCTTCAGCGGGTGGCGCAGGCGGCGAGCGAGCAAGCGCACGGTCGCGATCGCGCGTCGCAGGCCGAACGAGCGCCTGCGGTGGTGCTTGCCGTGGGCGAGCAGCGCCAGGTCGAGCCGGGGCGACGGCTCGTGCGCGTGGCCGTCGGCGATCCGAGCGTGGCGGACGTGCTCGTAATTCGCGACGGCGATGGGCGGGGAGGGGTGCTCGTCGTCGGCAAGGCGCCGGGAACGACGAATCTGATGCTGTGGGAGCGAGGCCGCGCAACACCGCAAACGCTTTCGCTCGACGTCGAGCCGGGTGCGGCAGCGACGCTGGCCGATCGCTCGACGCCGCGCGTCGAGACCTATGGCGGCGACGTCGTCGTTTCGGGCAGCACGCCGACGATGGAGACGCATCAGCGCGGCATCGATCTCGCGACGCTGGCGGCCAATGCGGCCAACGCGTCCCGCGCTGGCGCCGGCGCCCGTGGCAGCGCCCCGCGCGGCGACGGGCGCGGCAGTGCGGCACAAACGCGCGATGGCAAGCGCACCGGCGGTGACGCAGGTTCGATCGTCGACGAATCGACGGTGGCCACGCGCAGTGTCGTGCAAGTCGACGTGCGGGTCGTCGAGTTCAGCCGCACCGTGCTCAAACAAGCGGGCCTGAATCTGTTCAAGCAGACCAACGGGTTCTCGTTCGGGACCTTCGCGCCGTCCGGCTTGAACTCGGTTTCCGGCGGCGGCACGTCGAACTTCCAACTTGCTGCCAACACGCCGATCGCGTCGGCATTCAATCTAGTGCTCAATTCAGCAGGGCGGGGCCTGTTCGCCGATCTGAGCCTCATGGAAAGCAACAACCTCGCACGCGTGCTCGCCGAGCCGACGCTCGTGGCGCTGTCAGGGCAAAGCGCGAGCTTTCTCGCGGGCGGCGAGATTCCGGTGCCCGTGCCGCAGGCGCTCGGCACGACGTCGATCGAGTACAAGCCGTATGGCGTCGGACTGACGCTGACGCCGACGGTGTTGAGCCCGCGCCGCATCGCGCTGAAGGTCGCGCCCGAGGCCAGTCAACTCGACTTTCAGAATGCCGTGACGATCAACGGCGTATCGGTGCCGGCAATCACCACACGGCGGACCGATACGACGGTCGAACTCGGTGACGGCGAGAGTTTCGTCATCGGCGGGCTCATCGACCGCGAAACGCTGTCGAACGTCAGCAAGGTGCCGCTGCTCGGCGATCTGCCTGTCATCGGCACGTTCTTCAAGCAGTTGAACTATCAGCAAAACGACAAGGAGCTCGTGATCGTCGTCACGCCGCATCTCGTCTCGCCGCTGGCGAAAGATGCGCCGCTGCCCTCCACGCCGGGCGAGCAGGCGGAGCAACGTGACGGCCCCGTATGGCGATCGTACCTGGGCGGTGCGCTATCGCGCGATGCCGGGCCGGGCTTCTCGCGGTGACTCGGGCGAGCATTTCGCGTGAACCCCTCAAAAGAAGAAGACGATGGGAGCTGCATGAACGCAAGAGCGCAAACCTCGAATGAAGGAGAACGAGAACGAGAACGAGCGATCGTCGACCACTTCGTGTTCGCGTCCAACGCTGAGGCCAACGTTCGATGGCTGGCCGATGCGCTCGCGGCGAATGGCACGGTCGAAGCCTCGACGCACGAACCGGCCGTGCTTTCGCAACGTATCGCGGCCCTGCGTCCGTCGCTCGTCTTCGTGGATTTCTCAGGAGCCCTAGTCGATGCGGCGGCGCGAGCCGTGCAGGCCGTGCGCACATCGTCGCCGCAAGTGCCCGTCATCGCCGTGGGAACGCTGGCGAGCCGGAAGGGGCGATCGCCGCGCTGCGCGCGGGAGTGCGCGACTTCGTCGATCTCGCGGGTGACCCGCAAGAGGCGGCACGCATCACGCGCGAAGCGCTCGAGAACGTCGCGCAACTTCCGGCCCGCCACGGGCGCCTCACGGTGTTGCTCGGCGCACGCGTCGGTGTCGGAGTGTCCACGCTGGCGGCGCACCTCGGCGTGCTTGCGCAAAGGCGCGGCAAGGCGGCGGGGCGGCAGGCAGCGCTCGTCGATTTGGGGCTGCCCGCGGGCGACGGCATGCTCTACCTCGATACGCGCAGCGATTTCGATTTCGTCGAAGCGGTTCGCAACCTTCGCCGCTTCGACGAGACGTTCATTCATACGGCGCTCGCGCATCACGGCAGCGGCCTCGCGTTGACGACGCTTGCGCCCGATCTATCGGCGCTGCGCACGATATCGTATGCATCGGCCGTTGCGCTCCTCAACCGCCTGCGCGCTTTTTTCGATCAGCAAATCGTCGACCTCGGCGGGTTTTCGAATCACGAGTTCGTCGCACACGTCGCGCAGGCAGCCGATGAAGTCTGGCTCGTTTGCGATCCGGCGATCGCGTCGATCGTATCGGCCGTCGATTTGCTGCGCGAGCTTGCCGCGGCGCAGTTCGACACGGGACGCATCGGCATCGTCGTCACCAAATACGATGCGCGGCTAGGGTTGTCGAGCGAGCAGATTGCGGCGCGGCTCGCGCTGCCGCTCGTCGCGACGCTGCCTTCGCGGCGCGTGCCGCTTGCGCAAGCGGCCAATCAAGGCAAGCTGCTGGCGGACGTCGCCGAGCGCGATCCCTACGTGCGCGCGGTCGATGCGCTCGCTCAGCGTCTTGCGCCGATCGACGACGAAGGCGCCGACAGCGGGGCCGCCGCGCGTGGCGAAGCGGTGGTGTTCGCGCGGCTCAAGCGATTCACTCACTTTCTACCGAAGCGATCATAGACGATGGCAAACGAAATCGAATTTGCCGACGATGCCTCTTCGTTCGCGCATACGCAGCAGTTCCAGGACATCAAGAACGCCGCGCACGAGCATCTGCTCACGCGCATCGAGGAACTCGGGGCGGAGTTCGGCCGATGGTCGCGCGCCGCGATCAACCAGTTCGTCGATCTGGAAATGGACAGCTTCGTGCGCTTGCGCCGGATTCCGATCAACGAGAGCGAAGTGCGGCTCATTGCCGAGGCGCTGACGAAAGAGTTGGCCGGCTTCGGGCCCATCGAAGATTTGCTGGGCGACCCGGCCGTCGAGGACATCCTCGTCAATGGCTACCGCGACGTCTACGTGTCGCGCCACGGCATCTTGACGAAGATGCCCGTGCGATTCGCCGACAACGCGCACTTGCTCAGAATCGTGCGGCGCATCCTCGCACCGATCGGACGGCGCCTCGACGAATCCAATCCGATGGTCGATGCGCGGCTGCCCGACGGGGGCCGCGTGAACGTGGTGATCGAGCCGCTCTCGATCGATGGGCCGGTCGTTTCGATCCGGAAGTTCCGGAAGGACCCGTTGCGCCCTTCCGATCTGCTGGCGAACGGCACCTACAGCGAAGAGATCGGGGTGCTGCTGGACGCCGCCGTCGCGGCGCGTTGCAACGTGCTCGTCTCGGGCGGCACGAGCTCGGGCAAGACTTCGCTGCTCAACGCGCTCGCGTTTCACATTCCCGAGTCCGAACGCGTCGTGACGATCGAGGATACGGCCGAGCTCTCGCTCAATCATCCGCACGTCGTTCGGCTCGAGAGCCGGCCCGGCGGCTTCGACGGTTCAGGGCTCGTGACGATTCGCGACCTGCTGCGCAATACGCTGCGAATGCGTCCCGATCGGATCATCGTCGGGGAAGTCCGGGGCGGAGAAGTGCTCGAGATGCTGCAAGCGATGAACACGGGGCATGACGGCTCGATGGGCACCGTACATGCGAGCTCGCCGCGCGAGTGCCTCTATCGGCTCGAAATGCTGGCGGGCTTCGCGGGGTTCCAAGGCACCGAATCGAGCCTGCGCAGGCAGATCGCGAATGCGATCGACTTCATCGTGCAGATCGGCCGGCTCTCGAACGGACGGCGGCGCATCCTGTCGATCACCGAAGTGACGGGCTTGTCCGATACGATCATCGCGACGCAGGAGCTCTATCGGTACGAGCCGCTCGTCAACGCGGACGGCGAGGAAGTCGACCATTGGACCTCGCTCGGCATCCATCCGCATTCGCCCAAGCTCGCGCGCTTCAGGAGCCAACTCGGCGCAGGTTTCGACGATGGCTTTTCGCGAGGTGGCTTCCGTGTCTAGGGACGTTGCGGTCGTCGCGGCACTCGCCTTGCTGTGCGGCGCCCTCGCGCTGCTGCTCTGGGAGCGCGGCCTGCGCGCGCAGCGGCGGGCGACGGCTCAGCGTTTCGTTGAGCGCCGCGTTGCTGCGCCAGGTGTGGTGCCGGCCTCGAAGGATCGGGGCGTCTCCGCTTTTGCAGGCACGCGCGCGGTGAGTGGGCATGCGGCGGCGCCCGCGCTCGGTGCCGCGCCGATGCACGGCGGCGGGGCTGCCGTATCCGGAATGCAGGGCGAACGTCCGGCGCGCCGTCTGCATTGGCCGCAGATGGTCGAGCACCTCGCAGCGCGCGCCGGGCTGGATGGCCTGGGCAAGATGTTGGCGCTCGGGCTCGCGGCGGCGGCGCTCGGCATCCTATGGATCGGTGCCCACGCGGGCGTCGTGGCCGCCTGTGCGGCGGTCATTGCCGTTGCCGCGGTGGCCGCCTTGCTGGTGACAGCCCGCTCGCAACGGCGCCGTTTGGCCATCGTCAGGCAGATACCGACGTTTCTAGATGGCATCGTGCGGCTCGTCACGCTCGGCAATAGCGTGCCGGCGGCATTCCAAGCCGCGTTGCAGACGACCGAGGCGCCGTTGCGCGAATGTCTCGATCACGTATCGCGAATGATGCGCGCCGGGGTCGAGATCGATCGCGCGCTGGCGCACGTCGCGACCGTGTACCGAACGCGCGAGTTCGAATTCGTCGGAGCAGTGTTGCGGTTGTCCGTCAAATATGGGGGACGCGCCGACGTCATGCTGGAGCGGATGTCGGCTTTCATGCGCGACCTCGAACAGGCGGAGCGGGAACTCTCGGCGATGTCCGCGGAGACGCGGCTGTCGGCGTGGGTGCTCATCGCGCTGCCGCTGTTGATCGGCGGCGCTTTGATCGCGACGAATCCCCGATACTTCGAAGCGATGTTGGGCGATGCGGACGGCCGCCGCCTCATTTATCTCTCGTTCTCGTTGCAAGCCGCCGGCGGTTATCTGCTTTACCGAATGACGAAGTTGAGGGCTTGAGCGATGCAGATCGATCGACTCGTTGCATGTGCGCTCGGCCTGGGCGCACTCGGATGCCTACTGATCGCCTGCGAGGCGATCGGACGGATAGCGGCCGCGCGCCGCGGTGCCCGTGCGCTCGAACAGGCGCTCGACCGCAGGGCGGCGGGCGCGTCCCTCGCCGCCTCCGCGTCGCTGAGCGGCGCAGTTCCGCAGGCGCGCTATATGGTGCCCGCCGGAGCCGAACCGCTGCGCGACGCGGGCGGTGCGCATCAGCAGCCCGCCGCGAAACCGCCCGCGACGTTCGCGGGTCGCCTGGCGGCCTGGCGCGCGCGCTGCGGCCAGGCCGGCGCACGCTGGCTCGAAACGCCGCTCGGCAAGCAGGTGGTGGCCGCCGAAGACAGACGCCTGCTCGAGCAGTGCGGCTTCGTGGATGTCGACGCGCGCGGCTTCTTTCTGCTGTCGCGCGTCGTTTGCGCGCTGATCGCACCGCCGGTCGCCATCTGGCTCTGGGGTGCCCATGTACCGAGCGCATATCGCATGGTGTTCGTCGTCGCGATGTTCACGCTCGGCTTCATGCTTCCGAAGCGCTTGCTGGGACGGCGGGCCGCGATGCGGCGCAGCGCGGTGGCCGACGAAATGCCGGTGCTCGTCGATCTGCTGCGTTTGCTGCAAGGCGTCGGTCTGTCGCTCGACCAGAGCCTGCAGGTCACGGTGGGCGATTTCCGCGCGATGCTGCCGGTGCTCGCGGGTGAATTGGAACTGGCGCAGCGCCAATTCGCGGCGGGGCGCACGCGCGAGCAATCGCTGCAACGCTTGGCGACGAGTTTCGACAATGAGGATTTGCGGGCCGTGGTGCGCTTGATGATTCAAGTCGATCGTCACGGCGGGGCGGTGCAGGAACCGCTCAAGCAGTTCGGCGACCGCTTGCGCGAGGCGAGGCGCGCACGGTTGCGCGAAAAGATAGGACAACTGACGGTCAAGATGACGGGCGTGATGGTCGTGACGTTGCTGCCGGCGCTGTTGATCGTGACGGCGGGGCCCGGTTTGCTGGCGGTCATCCGATCGCTCGCCGTGCATCGATGAACGGCAACGAACCACGAAAGGAAGATGCGATGAGAGAGCCGACGATGAGACGAGACCACCCGACGCGATCGTTGCTTCGCCTCGTATGCGCGCTCGTGCTCGCGGGCGCGTGCGGCGCCTGCGCATTCAAGGAATCGGGCTACGGCGCGGGCGCGCAGGCCGAACGCATGGCGGCGCAGGCCGCGGCCGAGAAGGCACCGCAGCCCGATACGCCGGGCATGTACCTGGCGCTGATCGATCGGATGCAGCGTCAAGGTCTGTTTTATGCGTCGCTGGCGCATATCGATGCCTACGAGGAGCAGTACGGCGCGACGCCCGACTCCACGTTGTTGCGTGCGCAAGCACTGCGCGAAACGGGACAGCCTTCGGCAAGCGCGCAGGCCTATCGTTCGCTGCTATCCACGCCCCTCGCCGCGCGCGGTTATCACGGGCTCGGCTTGCTCGCCGGCGCGCAGGGCGATTTTCGCGAGGCGGCGAGCGAGCTGGCGCAAGCGGCTACGCTCGCTCCGACCGATGCGGCGACGCTGTCCGACTTAGGGTATGCGCGGCTGCGCGAGGGCGATGTCGCCGGGGCTCGCGTCCCATTGATGCAAGCGGCGGAACTCGACGCGCACAGCGCCCGCATCCAATCGAACATCGCGCTGCTGTGGCTCGCGCAGGGACATTCGAAAGAAGCGCGCGCGCTGATGGATGAGCAGCAGTTTGCATCGGCCGTGCGGACCGCCGTTCATGACGACGCCAAGAAGGTCGCGGCTGCCGCGCGTGCGTACAAGAGCAGCAGCCAGTCGTCGCGCGACGTATCGGCGACCGTCGCGATTCCAGGCCGCTTGACCCACGATTGACGAGTTGGACGGAGACACACCATGAATCATGATTGGGCCATCAGTCCTATGTTTCGGGCGGCAATGACGGCGATCCTCTTGCTGTCCTGCGCATGGGCGGCGTCCGATGCGAACGCCGACGACAACGCCCAAGCGAGCGCGAGCGCTGACGCTGACGCGAACGCCGCCGCAAAGCCATTGCATTCGCGAGCCGGCGAGATCGGCCGCGCGACTCGGACTTGGCTCGAGCTGCAGCGGACGAACGCAGCCGCCGCGCCCGCATTGCCGATGCCCGGTGCGCAAGCGACGCTGGCTTATCAGCGATACATGAACTCGTTCACCGGTAAGATTCCGGAATCGTTCGGCTCGACGTTGTCCGGCACAGGCGGGGCATCGCGGTTCGACTATACGAACGCGGGTTCGGGCGCGACGCCGCCTGCCGGCGCGAACTGAGGATCGGCCGATCGTGCGGCGCATCTCGATACCGACTGCGGGGAGCCGTTCGGGCTTGTCTTCGGAGCCTATGGGCTGCGCCGGGGGCAGGCATCGCGTACCGCGGCACAGCCGCTTGCGCTTGCACCTGGCGCGCGAGCGCGGCTCGATCATCCCGATCGTGGCCTTGTTCATGACGGTCTTGATCGCCGCGCTCGGAGCACTCGACGTCGGCAATGCGTTCTTTGCCCGTCGCGCGCTACAGCGCACGGCCGACCTCGCGGCGTTGGCGGCGGCCCAGCGGATGGACGATACGTGCACTCAGCCCACGGCCACCGCGCGCGCGAACGCGGCAGCCAACGGTTTCGCGCCCGATGCGGCGGACCAATCGCTATCGATCGTCTGCGGGCGATGGGACACGAGCGCGAATGCAGGCCCCAGCTATTTCGCCGCGACGAGCACGGCGACACCGCTGAACGCCGTGCAAGTGACGGCGGCGCGTACCGTGCCGTATTTCTTCCTCGGCCCGGCCCGGCGCCTCAGTGCAAGCGCCACGGCGCAGGCCACGAACCTCGGCGCGTTCACGGTCGGCACGACGCTCGCGCAACTGCAAGGCGGTCTCGCCAATGCGCTGTTGAACGCGTTGCTCGGCGCGAATCTCAATGTATCGCTCGCTTCCTATGAAGCGCTGGCGAATGCGCGCATTCGCGTGCGCGATTTGATGGCGGCGGCCGGTGCCGGTACCGTCGAGCAGGTGCTGGCGACGCAGGTGAACGTCGCGCAGTTGGCGAATCTGATGCTGACTGCGTTGTCTTCGACTTCGGTGGCCGATGCAAACTTGCAGACCGATTTGGCAACGCTGCAGACGATCGCAAGCGCCGGCAGCGCGAACTCGGTGTCGTTCCCGTTGGGCGACGGGCAGGGTGGACACGGCGTGATCGCACTCGACGTCGCGCAGGGCCAAAGTGCGCTCGATGCAACCGTGAGCCCGTTCGATGCCTTGCTGATCGCGGCCGAGGTGGCGAAGGCCGGCCAGCCTCCCGTCAGCTTGGCAACGGGCATCGATATCGCCGGCTTCAGTACCGCGCTGCAGGTTCAAGTCATTGCGCCGCCGGTGCTGGCCGTCGGCGAAGCGGGCATGGACCCGGTCAAACAGCGCTGGCGTACGCAGGCCAGCACGGCGCAAGTGCGCTTGTATCTCGATGTTTCGCTCGGAACACCGACGTTGCCGGTGATCGGCAGCGTCGGCTTGCACTTGCCGCTTTCGCTCGAGGCCGCGCCGGGCACCGCTTGGCTGCAAGCGACGAATTGCGCGCCGACGCGGGCGGCGAGCACGTCGACGATCGGCGTGCAGCCCGGCCTGGCAAACGTCTGCTTGGGCGATCCACCCGTCAATCCGTCGGCCTCGCAGCCGTTCAGCTGCGCCACGCCCGCGACTTTGCTCAACGTGCCGAATGTCGTTGCCGTGACCGCAAAGGCTGCCCTTCCGGCCGTCGTTCCGCCATCATCCGCAGCCACGCTGACGTTCGACGGCGTAACGCCGAACGATGACGACTACCAAAGCGCCAATTCGGATGCGGCCGGCCGCGTGCTTGCGACGGCGCTTTCCGGGTTTGCCGCCTCGCTGTCGCAGCCGAACGCGCTGAACGTCACGCTGCTGGGCAGCGTTTCGCTGCCGGTCGGGCCCCTCGTCGATGCGTTGCTGTTGGCCTTATCGCCAGCGCTCGATCAGTTGCTCCTGGGAATCGACCAGGTCGTCGATCCGTTGTTGCAACTGCTCGGTGTGCAGTTGGGTGTGGCGACGGTCCACGATTTGTCGCTGACGTGCGGGGCTTCGCAATTGGTCTACTGACGGCGTACTGACCGGACCAAATGTTCAGGATTACTTAGAAACCAATACGATGAAAACCGCCCATACGATCGAGGAACTGGACATCTATGTCTGGGAGGGCAAGGCCGATATCGTCGAGCGCGTCGTGCGCTGCATGTCGAGCTTCGACGTCGACGTGATTCGTGCGGACGACATGACGGGCACGCCCGAGCGCAACGCTGCGCGCGCCTCGCTTGCCGTGATCAGCGTGAGCGTCATCGACGGCGGCAGCGCCAGGCTGCGCGATTGGCAAGCGCATACCGGCATGCCCGTGATTTGGGTGGGCGCATTGCCGCGCGAGCGCGACCCGGCCACTTACCCGCCACAATACTCGCACGTGCTGCCGCTCGACTTCACATGTGCCGAGCTGCGCGGCATGGTGGCGAAGCTGCTGACACAGCTGCGCGCGCATACGGCCGAGGCGCTCGAGCCGACGGCGCTCGTGGCGCACGCCGAGTGCATGCAGGCGCTGCTGCACGAGGTCGATACGTTCGCCGACTGCGACACGAGCGTGCTCATTCGCGGCGAGACGGGCGTGGGCAAGGAACGCATCGCGCAACTGCTCCATGACAAGCATGCGCGCTACGGCCACGGCCCGTTCGTGCCCGTCAACTGCGGCGCGATTCCGGACGGGCTCTTCGAGTCGCTGTTCTTCGGCCATGCGAAGGGATCCTTCACGGGCGCGGTCGGCGCGCATAAAGGCTACTTCGAGCAGGCCGACGGCGGCACGTTGTTTCTCGACGAAATCGGCGATCTGCCACTTTACCAGCAGGTGAAGCTGCTCCGCGTGCTCGAAGATTCGGCGGTGACGCGCCTCGGGTCCGCCACGCCCGTCAAGGTGGACTTTCGCCTGGTGGCCGCGACGAACAAGGACTTGCCGCAGCTAGTCAAGGACGGCACGTTCCGCGCCGATCTCTACTACCGGCTCGCCGTGATCGAGTTGCGCATCCCGTCGCTGGAAGAGCGCGGCGCCGTCGACAAGATTGCCATCTTCAAGGCCTTCATTGCCTCGGTGGTCGGGGCCGAGCGGCTCGCGAGCCTGCCCGAGATTCCGTACTGGCTCGCCGATGCCGTCGCCGATACCTACTTCCCCGGCAACGTGCGCGAACTTCGCAATCTGGCCGAGCGCATCGGCGTGACCGTGCGCCAGATCGGTGCGTGGGATGCCGCGCGCTTGCGCCGCCTCATCGCACATGCGCGCAACGAACAACCGGCGCCGGCCGAGAGCACGACGGAAATCGTCGTCGACCGCAGCAAGTGGGATATGGCCGAGCGCGCGCGCGTGCTGGCGGCGCTGGCTTCGAACGATTGGAAACGGCAGGACACCGCCCAATTCTTGGGCATTAGCCGCAAGGTCCTATGGGAAAAAATGCGGAAATACCAGATATTTGATGAGGAACCCGAAACGCGAGAATCTGAGGGATAATGGCGCGCTTGAGGCAAGCTGTCTCAAAAAAGTAGAACTATTCCATGCAGGAAACGACAATGAGCCACTATTCGCGTATGCGGGGGACGGCGCTTGCAGCGCTGATCGCAATCGGGGGATTGGGTATCGAAGGGTGTGCCACGGCGCAATCTGCCGCGGACGGCACCGCAAACGTTGCACCGGCCGCGCCTGCCGCGGCCTCGGCGCCCGTCGTAGCCGCTGCGCCGGCTAGCGCGACGCTCGCCTCGGTGCCGGCCGTTTCGCCGGAGGCCGCGTCATCGGTCGCGCCGGCCGAGGAGGTGGCCGATGCTCAGGGCGATGTTGCGGATTTGCAACGGATGATGCGGGGCAACGAACTCGCGGAGTTGCGCACGGCCTACAACGGCACATATGGCGCGAGCCTGCTGCTGCACGGAAAGGACATGACGTACTACGCCGTGCTGTTCCAGCAGAAGAACTTTTGGCGCGTGATCAAGACGACGAACGCGGACTACGCCGAGGCGGTCTATGCCGACTTCGTGCGTCGCAGCGCGCAGCTTGCCGACGTCGAGATCAAGCGCACGGTGCTCGCGGCCCAGAAGGCCTATACCGACGAGCAGCTGGCCAAGGCGCAGGCACGCGCCGATCGTCTGCAAGCGGACCTCGACGTTGCGCGCAAGCAGCAGGCGCTCGTGGCGAGCCGCCAGAAGGAGGCGCGCGACGAAGCCGCTTCGCTGCGCACGCAGAAGCTGGCCGCGCAGCAGCAATTGGCCGATATGCAGCAACAGATCCATCTGCTGCAGAGCGAGGCGCAACAAGGCTTGCCGCCCAAGCAGCCGCACTCGCGCCATCGCAAGCATTGAACGAGGCGCACCGAGGCATCGCGCGAGCGTGAGGCGGCGCCGATGCTTCGATCTGCCTCGCGTCGAATGCCTGGACAGACCAACCGCCGCGTGAAGCGGCAGAGGAGTCGGATGTCGATCGCAGAAACGGGCGCAACGCCGTACTACGCTGTCATCTTCACGTCGATTCGCACGGAAGGCGACAACGGCTATGGCGAGATGAGCGAACTGATGGAAAAGGCCGCGCGCCAGCAGCCGGGCTTCCTCGGTGTGGAGTCGGCGCGCGAGGGTGTCGGCATTACCGTTTCATACTGGACCGATCTCGAATCGATCGCGGCTTGGAAAGCGGACGCGACCCATCTGATCGCGCAGCAGACGGGCCGCGAGAAATGGTATGAGCAATACGTGACGCGCATCTGCAAGGTCGAGCGCGATTACGCATTCAAGCGGGACTGAGGCAAAGCCGGGCCAAAAGCCCACCCCTAAGCCCGACCCAAAGCCCGACCCAAAGCCAAAACGCCGTTGCCGCCGGTCTTTCCGGCACGCAATGGCACTAGCGCTCGATCTTGCGCTCGACCTCGACCCGATTATTCGTCGCGCTGATTCCCGTTCGTGTCGTTCGACGGCCCGTTCTGCAGCGTGCTGAACGGACGGCGCCGGCGTGTGACGACCACCGGCCCCTCGGACGAACGATGCTCGGGCGCCGAGGAGGTGCCATAGCTCTCACGCGGCTCCCTAGGTTCGCGCGGCTCGCGGCCTTCCCTCGGTTCACGCGGTTCGCGGAATTCGCGCGGGCCCGATCCTTCGCGCGGACCGTGGCGCTCGCCACGTTCGCCTCGCTCCCCACGCTCCCCATATCCGCCGGTGCGAGGCCCACGCGGGCCGGGGCGCATGCCCGTATCGAGCTGGATCGTCGAAATGGCGCGTTTATAGATGCCTTGCAAGCCGACAGGCGTGCGCAGCATGACGAGATACTGATCGAACGACTCGATGCAGCCCGTCAGGCGGATGCCGTTGACGAGGTAGATCTCGACGCGCTTGCGCTCTTTGCGCGCGGCGTTCATGAAGTCGTTCTGCGGATGCGATTCGGACGGATTCGGCATTGCGGGTACAGCAGCGCGGGCTGCTCCACGGTTGGTTGGCGGCTGCGCGACTCGATACGCGCATGATTGGGCGGGATTTTACCCCGTGCGCGGGGTGTGCGTATGGATTTGGCGAAGATCGCCTACAAACGCGCGTCGCGGAGTCGTTTTTCGACGATGTTTCGCCTGGCATCCGCGCGATGTCTATCATGAATTGAGCTAATTCGAATCGACGGGGGGAACCCAATGACGCTAGTGCTTCCCCCGAACGTCTCCGAAAGCCGGTTTTTACGTGCGCTGCGCGAGTTGGCATCGATCGTCGGTGCATCGAACGTACTGACGTCGGCCGAGCGCTTGCAAGACTATGTCGATCCTTTCACGCCGCAGCCGCAGGCGCACGAGTTCGCTGCATCGGCGGTCGTACTGCCGGCCAGTGTCGATGAGATACGGGAGGTGCTCACGATCGCGCGGGCCGATGGCCTGCCGCTGTGGCCTGTCTCGACGGGACGGAACTTCGCTTACGGCGGGGCGGCTCCTCGATTGCGCGGCTCGGTCGTGCTCGATTTGAAGCGGATGAACCGAATCCTCGAAGTCGACGAAACCTTGGCCTATGCGTTGGTGGAGCCTGGGGTGACGTATTTCGATCTTCATGCCGAGTTGCACCGGCGTGCTCTGCAGCTGTGGATCGATCCGGCCGCGGCCGGGTGGGGCAGCGTCGTCGGCAACACGCTCGAGCGCGGATTCGGTTATACCGCCTACGGCGATCACGCGGCCCACCAGTGCGGGATGGAGGTCATGCTGGCGAATGGCGAGCTCGTGCGCACGGGCATGGGAGCGATCGAAATCGGCCGTGCTTGGCAGCTTTACAAGGGAGGCTTTGGACCGTCGTACGACACGATGTTCATGCAATCGAACCTCGGCATCGTGACGAAGCTCGGGCTTTGGCTGATGCCGCGGCCCGAAGAATATCGGATCGTGCATGTGAAGTTGCCTGGCGAACGCGACCTGGAAGCGGCCGTCGAAACGCTGCGGCCGCTCAGGCTCGACGAGACGATCCGCAACCATGCGGTGATCGAAGGCGCGATCCGTCATGCGGCGGGTGTATCGACGCGCACCGACTGGTATGACGGTGTGGGGCCGATGCCCGATTCGGTCGTCGACGAGATCGTGAGGCGGCTCGATATCGGTCGCTGGAACGTTCACTTTGCCGTATATGGCTCAGCCGACCTCGTCGACGTCCGCTTCGCCGCGGCCCGGCGTGCATTTGCGCGCCTGCCGGGTGCGCGCATCGAGGCGAACCGGTATGCGGCCGATGCGGAACCGGCCGGCGGCAGCGAAAGGAACATGGCCGGCATTCCGGCGATGAGCGCGTTTCGGATGCTCGATTGGCGCGGCGGCGCGGGCGCGCACGTCGATTTTTCGCCGATCTGCCCGTTCAGGGGGCGCGACGCGATGCGCCAATATTCGGTCGCGAAGGCACGGTTGGCCGAGTATGGCTTCGATTACTACGGCGGCTTCACGGCCGGTGAGCGGCACTTGCATCACATCGTGGCGACGATATTCGATCGCGATGACCCGAAGCAGACTGACGCTGCCGCCGATCTCCAGCGCGTGTTGATGAGCGATGCGCGCTCGGAGGGGTACGGCGTTTATCGAACGCATTTGGCGACGATGGATTTCGCCGCCTCGCAGTACGATTTCAACGACGGAGCGCTGCTGCGGATGTCGGAAACGATCAAGGATGCGCTCGATCCGCAAGGCATTTTGGCGCCGGGCAAGTCGGGGATTTGGCCTCGGAGCTGGCGTGGGAAGCGCGGTGATGTTTGAAAGGATGAAAGCGGCCGCTCCGGGAGGGAGTTCGGCAATGAATCGACGCACGTTCATGAGCGCGAGCTTGGGTGCCGTCGCGGCGGGTTGCGCGATGCCGTGGTTCGATTGTCATGGCGCCTTCAGATCTTCGCGTGCGGCTGCGCTCGTCGTGCTGGATTCGAGGTTGCAGGCGAGCCGCGCGTATGCGGCGCTTGCAGGCGCAGACGTCGCGATTTGCCTCGAGGTCGATGCGGATGTCGGTGCGCTCTGGCATGGGCGTTTGCGCGATTGGCCCGGCCCCATGCGAGGCGCGCTGCGTCCGTCCGATTGTTTCGTTCTGCGCAATTTGGCGATTGCCGATGCCCGCGCCTTTCGTTCGATTACGATCGTCGCGGGGGCGCTGGGGTTCGAGATAGGTGCCGTTTGACAGGGTCAGAGGGGGATCGCTTGGCCAACTCTTCATCCCGCAACGCCCGCCGTAAAATCTTCCCCACGTTCGTTTGTGGCAGCGTATCGCGGAATTCGATCAGCTTCGGCACCTTGTAGCCTGTCAAATGCTTGCGGCAGTGCTCGAGAATCTCCTCGCGCGTGAGCCCTCGCTCGCGCGGGACGATGAACACCTTCACGCGCTCGCCTTGCGCCTCGTCGGGAATGCCGATCGCCGCCACCTCGCGCACGCCCGGATGCATCGCAATCACATCTTCGATCTCGCTCGGATAGACGTTGAAGCCCGACACGAGAATCATGTCCTTCTTGCGATCGATGAGCTTGATGAAGCCGGCCGAATCCATCACGCCGATGTCACCCGTCGCGAGCCATCCGTCAGCGTCGAGCACCTTCGCCGTCTCGTCCGGCCGCATCCAATAGCCCTTCATCACTTGTGGCCCCTTCACGCAAAGCTCGCCGGGCTCGCCGATGCTCGCCCACGTGCCGTCGTCCTTCCGAAAACGCACGATCGTGGAGGGCGCCGGCAGCCCCACCGAGCCGTCGAAGTCACGCAGATGCTTCACGTCGACCGGATTGAGCGACACGATCGGCGAGCATTCGGTCAGCCCATACCCTTCGACGATCGGTTTGCCCGTCACGGCCTTGAAGCGATCGGCGACGGCACGCTGCGTCGCCATCCCGCCCGCCATCGCGAGCTTCAGGTTCGAGAAGTCGCGCTTGCAGAACTCATCGTTCTCCAGAAACGCCTTGTACAGCGTATTGATCGCGAGGATGCCCGTGAACGTCTGGTGGCGCAGCATCCGCATGACGCGCTTGATGTCGCGCGGGTTGGCGATCAGGATGTTGCGCCCGCCCAGCCCGAGGAAAATCAAGCCGTTCACCGTGAGCGAGAGGATGTGATAAAGCGGCAGCGGGGTGAGGACCGTCTCGACCTCGCCGCCTAGCTGCGTTTCCGCCCACGCCTTCGCTTGGAGCAGGTTGGCGATGATGTTGCGATGGGTGAGCATCGCGCCTTTGGCCACACCCGTCGTGCCGCCCGTGTATTGCAGGAAGGCTAGATCGTCGTGCGAGACGATGGTCGGCGCGAGGGGTGACTTCGCGCCTAGGGCAAGCGCGCGCCGCATGCGCACCGCGCCCGGCAGGCGATACGCCGGCACCATCTTTTGCACGTGGTTGACGACGAAGTTCAGCAGCCGTCCCTTCGCATTGAGCCCGTCGCCGAGCAGATCGCCGAGCGCGGTAACGACGATGTGTTCGACGGCGGTTTCGGGCAGCGCCTGCTCGAGCGTTCTGGCGAAGTTCTCGAAGACGATGATCGCCTTCGCGCCGCTGTCCTTCAGCTGATGAGCGAGCTCGCGCGGCGTGTAAAGCGGGTTGACGTTTACGACGACGGCGCCGGCCTTCAGGACACCGAACAAAGACACGGGGTATTGAAAGGTATTGGGCAGCATGATGGCGACGCGGTCACCGCGCTGGATGCCGATGCGCTGAAGATAGGCGGCGAACGAATTTGCCTTGCGCGCGAGCGTGTCGTAGGACATGTTCGAGCCGATGCTGACGAAAGCCGTGCGGCCGCGATAGGTGGACGTGCATTCATCGAAGAAATGAACGACGGATCGATATTGGCCGACGTCGATATCGCGGGGGACGCCGGGCGGGTACGAGGCATACCAGATGCCGTCGGTATTGGGCGTCTGAAGTGCGGCCGGTGCGGGAAATTCATCGGGCGCGGCGAGTGCACCGGACTGAGCGGACGTGGTGGATACGTCTGAAACAGGCGGCGGCTCGCCGCTGATGGCGCGTGATGCGTCCAATGCCGCCTGCGGGGCGATGCGTTGATCCATGTTGTTTTCTCCCTGAGTTGTTATCGCCGCGGCGATGTGGCGTCGCGCCGCCGCGGCCATCAACGCCGATCGGACCGCTTACCGTCGATCGACGTTGACCGAAAGACCGGCGGCCTGAGTGCTGCCTGCCATCGGCCCATCATCGCTGCCCGCCGTCTGCGCGTCGGTGCGCCCGCGCTCGCCGGGCCGGCTTTCCGAGCGGTCGAAGTCGGCGGGAAAGTCATCGACCCTGATCAGGGCTGCGCCATCGCGCGCGTATAGAACGAGCAGATCGCGCTCGCGCAGATCGATCCAGCCGCGCTCATGCGCAACCTGCGCCCAGTTGGGCAAGTCGGCCAGGCTTTGGGGCATCGGACGCGCATGGCCCGCGCGCACGGCATCGCGCAGCTTCGTTTCGATTTCGGCGACTTGCTGACACAGTTCGAGCAGACGCTCGCCGCACGCAATGGGGTCGTTCGCATCGGGGTTTGCCGGGATGTGGGAGTCGGCGAGCAATCGATCGCGTGCACCGCACGGTGTTTGGAGTAGCAGCGCGATCGTGCTGACGAGCCCGTCCGAAGGCGGACGGTGACGGCGCACGCCGAGCGGAAAAGCGACGATGCGAATGATTGCCGCCGCAAATCGATTCGGAAAATTCGCGAAGAGCCCCTCGAATGCGAGCTCGGCCGCAAGCAATGCGTCTTTGACGCCCCAGCGGACGAACGGCAAATCTTCCGGGTGCGCACCCTCGTCCTCGAAACGCTTGAGCGTTGCCGACATCAGCACGAGCTGCGAAAGCACGTCGCCCAAGCGCGCCGACAACCGTTCGCGCCGCTTCAGCGCGCCGCCGAGCAGCAGCATCGATATGTCGGCCACGAAGGCGAACGCGATGCAAAGGCGCGTGACGGCGCGATAGTAGTTCGCGAGCACGGAGCTCGCGCCGCCAGGCTTCTTGATAAATAGGCCGCATGTGAGCCCGTGCACGAAACTGCGCAGCGCGTTCGAAGCGATGAACGCGCCGTGGCGAAAGAACGCATGATCGAATGCGATCAACGCGCGCTCGTCGTCGTCATCGCGCGCGGCCGTCATTTCCTTGAGCAGATACGGATGGCACCGGATCGATCCCTGTCCGAAAATGATCAGCGAACGCGTGAGGATGTTGGCGCCTTCGACCGTGATCGAGATCGGCAATTGCTGGTAGGCACGCGCGAGAAAGTTCGATGGCCCGAGGCAAATTCCCTTGCCGCCGGCGATGTCCATCGCGTCGTTGATGACGTGGCGCGAGCGTTCCGTCACATGATATTTGGCGATCGCCGACAACACGGCCGGTTTCTCGCCTAGATCGACGGCCTGCGCGCAAAATCGCCGCATCGCGTCCATGACGTAAAGGTTGCCGCCCATGCGGCCGAGCGCTTCATGGATGCCTTCGAACTTGCCGATCGGCGTCTTGAACTGGCGGCGCAGCGCGCAATAGGCACTGGTGCCGCGCACCGCGAGCTTCGCCGTGCCGACGGCTGCGGAGGGCAAGGAAATCGCGCGGCCGGCCGCGAGGCATTCCATCAGCATGCGCCAGCCGTTGCCGACCTGCGCGGGGCCGCCGATGACCCAGTCGATCGGAATGAAGACGTCCTTGCCCGAGTTCGGGCCGTTCTGAAAGACGGCGTTCAGCGGCCAGTGACGGCGGCCGATCGATACGCCCGGATGCGAGGTGGGGATTAGTGCGCAGGTGATGCCCGGCTCGTCGCCGCCGCCGAGCAAGTGATGCGGATCGCGCACGCGAAACGCGAGACCGAGGACGGTGGCGACCGGACCCAGCGTGATGTAGCGTTTGTCCCAGGTGATGCGAAATCCCAACGTTTCGCGGCCTTCGTACATACCCGTGCAGACGACGCCGACATCGGGAATGGCCGCCGCATCCGAGCCGGCATAGGGGCTCGTCAGCGCGAAGCAGGGGATTTCTTCCCCGCTTGCTAGGCGCGGGAGATAGTGGGCTTTCTGCGCGTCGGTGCCATAGTGGAGCAACAATTCCGCGGGGCCGAGCGAGTTCGGCACCATGACCGACACCGTGGCTGCCGACGAGCGCGACGCGAGCTTCATGACGACTTGCGAATGCGCGTAGGCGCCAAACCCTTTGCCCCCATACTGCTCGTCGATGATCATGCCGAGAAAGCCTTGGCTTTTGACGTACTGCCATGCTTGCGGCGAAAGATCTTGCCAGCGCGCAGTCGTCTCCCAATCGTTGGCCAAATCGGCGAGCCGTGCACACTCGTCGTCGACGAATGCGCGTTCTTCATCGGAGAGCACCGGCGGCCCGTGTGCGAGCAGTGCATCCCAATCGGGCCGGCCTTTGAAGAGCTCCGCATCCCACCATACCGTGCCGGCTTCGATCGCATCGCGCTCGGTCGGCGACATCTCGGGCAGCGCGCGGCGAAACAACGCAAGCACGCGTTTGCTGATGAGCAAGCGACGCGCGGGAGGCGTCGTCACGATCGCCGCCGGCACGATGAGCACGACGCCGAGCACGACACAACCGATCAAGCCGGCCGCACCGGTCAGCGCGACGATTGCGACCCATGCGCTGAATGCCGCGAGCCACCACCACGCGGCGGCTTCCATGAAGATCAGGATCGCGCCCGCGATGGCGAGCGCGAGGACGAGCCATGCCATGACCGTTCCTCCGGGGACGCGCGTGGGGGTGCCGTCCGTCGTGAGTCGTTACAGAGGCGCGCTCCAGCCCGCGGGGCGCGAAGCGTCCGGCAGTTGGGCGGGCGGTGAACTGGCCGCTTGCAACGCTTGCGCGGCCAGGAGCCGTGCCGATTCGCGCTCGTCCGGTTCGGCCGCATCGTGGTTGCCATCGGCCGTGTGCGGGGCATCGAGCGGGCCGCATGCGCTGATTCCGGCCGCGGCGTCGCCGCCATCGTCCGCATCGCCGAGCACGGCTGCGAATGCGGATAGTTGGGCCGCGTCGGGCAGCGGTGCTTTGAGCGCCGCTACCATCAACGAAGCGAGTCGAGCGATCAAGTGCAGATCGCTGAGCGTGCGGCCCTTGGAGAATTCGGCGATGAGGCTATCGGTATCCGCGCCGGCGAGCACGCCCGAGAGCGCACCGATCGCGAAATGCAGCCGCCAACCGAGTTCTTCGCGCGGCAGATGCGGCAGCGCGCGCTGAAACGCATCGAAGAAGCGTTCCGCGACCTCGGCGTAGTGTCCGTTCAGAAACTCGTGAATGAAAGCGGATGGGTCCGTATAGGCGCGGCCGAGCAGACGCAGGAATGCGGGGCCGCCCGCGCGCGTGTCGCGCGACAGACGCAAGGCCGGAATGAACATCGCGCCGAGTACGTGCTCGCAGGTCAGGCGGTTTCCTAGTTGGGCGTCGAAGCGTTCGAGCAGGTTCAAGCGCTCGACGTTGAGCTTGTCGAGGCGGCGCGACAGCATCGCGTGAATCAGGGCTTCCTTGCTGCCGAAGTGATAGTTGACCGCGGCGAGATTGACGTCGGCCCTCGAAGTGATCTGACGCAGCGACATCGCCTCATAGCCGCATTCGATGAAAATGTCCTCGGCCGCGTCGAGAATGCGTGCCTTCGTGTCGCCGGTGTTCCGGCTGGATGTTCTCGTTGCCATGTGCGCCTCCCATGCCGGTTGCCCAGCCGCGAACAAGCGATTCAAGCCTCTGATTGAAATTTGGTTATTTTTAGCACGATAAAAACGCTCGGATTTTGCGGCAAGCGTTGTTTGTCGATGGACTCCTCTAAAAGGGAGTCTAGGCGATGGGGCCCGCTGCAGTGCAGCACCGGCGGGTTAGCGTGGGGGAGGGGGAAGAAAGGCGCGTCGCGCGCCTTTCTTCGGTGTTGCGCGGTCGTATTTAGGCCGTCAAGACGATGCAGCGACTTGCTCTGCCGAACGCGTCATATCGATGCCGCGCCGCTCGGGACCGAAAAGGATGAGGATCGCAATGACGACTGCGGCGATTCCCGCTACGACGGCGAGTGCGAACGCATAGTTATTGCCGTTGCTGACGGCCACGGATGCCTGCATCGTCGCATTCACCGACGCGATCAGGTTGCCGAGCTGGTAGACGAGGCCCGGGAACGTCGCGCGCACTTCATCGGGCGAGATCTCGTTCAGGTGAACGGGGATCACGCCCCAGGCGCCTTGCACCGAGATTTGCATCAGAAACGCGCCGATCGCGAGCATCACGGCACCGCTCGAGAAGGCCCACAAAGGCAGGACGGGCAGCGCGATCAACGCGGCAATGCAAATCGCGCGGCGACGGCCGATTTTTTCAGACATAGAGCCGAAGAACAAGCCGCCGACGATTGCGCCGATGTTCAGCACGATCGCGATGATCGAGACCGTATGCGGATCGAAGTGGTGTTGTTCACGCAGGAACGTCGGGTAGAGATCCTGCGTACCGTGCGAGAAGAAGTTGAACGCCGTCATCAGGATGATCGAGTAAAGCGCAAGCGTCCAATTCTTGCCGATCGTCGAGAGCAGGCCTGCACGGTTGTGCTGCTTCTTCTCCATCGCTTTCCAGGCCGGGGATTCCTGCACGTTGCCGCGGATGTAGAGTACGAGCAAAGCCGGGGCCACGCCGACGAAGAACATGCCGCGCCA
>NZ_JBQCIF010000041.1:0-8826 GCF_051953955.1 Trinickia sp.
TCCCCCACCCCCCGTAGCGTAACTTTCAGGTGAGGCCCTTCATTGTTCGTGTCGCCGCCGCTCACTGCCGTGGCCGCGCCTGCGCCGTGGGCAGCCTCGACGGCCTGCTCGACCACGTGCTCGGGCGTGCCGCCCTCGGCCGGCGCCGCGCTCGCGACGGGCGCGGGCTCGATCGCCGCCGCAGCAGCAGCCGGCTCCGCCGCCGCCCCGCTTGCCTCGGCATGCAGGCGCTCGAGCTTCGCGCAAATGGCCGATGCGGCCGCGGCGTCGGGTTCCGCGCTCGCGCGGTAGGCGGCCAACTGGTCGGCCAGCACGTCCTTCGTCTCGAGGAACGTGTCGATCATGTCCTTGCGCAACGTCAATTCGTTGTTGCGCGCGCGATCGAGCAGCGATTCGAGAATGTGCGTCGTTTCGGTCAACGCCGTGAAGCCGAACGTGGCCGCGCCGCCCTTGATCGAGTGCGCCGCGCGGAAAATGGCCGCGAGATCTTCGGGATCGGGCGTGCCGACGTTCAGGTTCAGCAGCAACTGCTCCATTTGCGCGAGCAGCTCGTCCGCCTCGTCGAAGAACGTCTGGTAAAACTGGGTAATGTCGAGTGTCATGCTTCAATCACCGCCAAGAGTCGTGCTTCGCAGGTAGCGCGTTATTCATCCGTTCCATGCGCGCGCCTCGCGCCGCATATGTCCTAACCTTTGCTTTCGCCCGTCGTTTTCGTGCTCCGCCCGTGTTGCGCCCCGCCTCACGCGTTGAGCGCATCGACGAGCTCGGTCAACGTATCGGGATCGAGCGGCTTCTCGATCCAGCCCGTCGCGCCGGCCGCCCGGGCCGCATCCTTGAATGCGACGCCGTCTTCGGTCGTCAGCACGAAGATCGGCGTGGCCGCGTAAGCCGGCTGCGCGCGCAGCGCAGCGATCACGTCGAGCCCGCTGCGCTTGGGCATGTACTGATCGGTCAGCACGAGGTCGAACGAGCGCGCCGATGCGCTCGCCAGCCCTTCGTCGCCGTCGGCCGCCACGGTCACCTCGTAGCCGGCCGTGCGCAACGTCGCCGCGAGGATTTCACGCATCGCGGCCGAATCGTCGATCGCCAGAATGTGTTTGATCATGCATGCCTCACTTGCCCGCGCTCGGCGCGATCTTGCCGGCGAGCGGCGCGGTGCTGGCCGCATCGTCCGACAGCGTCGTCGTCGTGGAGTCATCATGCATCAATGCGTCCTCGGACTTTTTGTTGAGAACGATGATACTGATGCGTCTATTCTCCGGATCGAGCGGGTCCGCCTTGTTCAAGTTCTGCGTCGAGGCGAGCCCCAGCACGCGCATCACCTTGTTCTCGTCCATCCCGCCGGCGATCAGCTCGCGCCGCGACGCGTTCGCGCGGTCGGCCGAAAGCTCCCAATTGCTGTAGCCCTTACCGCCGCCCGCATACGGCACGGCATCGGTGTGGCCTTGCACGACGATGCGGTTCGGCACGTCGTTCAGCGTCTGGCCGATCGCGCGCAAGATGTCGCGCATGTACGGCTCGACAGCATCGCTGGCCGTGGCGAACATCGGGCGCTTTTGCGTATCGACGATCTCGATGCGCAGCCCCTGCAGCGTCGAGTCGATGCGGATCTGCTGCTTGAACTGGCGCAGCACGGGGTTGGCCTCGATCGCGGCCATCAGCTTGACCTGCAGATCGTGCAGCCGCACTTGCTCGCGGCGCTCGAGCGCCCCCTGCAACCGGTTCATCGCCTCGTCGTCGGCCTTGGCCGCCGTGTGCGTCGCTTGCGACGTCGTGCCGTCGGAGCGGCGCGTGATGCCGTCCACGTCGGTGGAGATGTCGCGGCCGCCGCCCTGGATGATGCTGGACTCCTGCGCGCTACGCTGGCCGCCGCCGAGCAGCGCCGCCTTCAGCGGCTGGTTGAAGTATTCGGCGATGCCTTTGAGTTGCACGGGCGTCACGGCGCTCAGCAGCCACATCAATAGAAAGAACGCCATCATCGCGGTCATGAAGTCCGCGTAGGCGAGCTTCCATGCACCGCCGTGGTGCCCCTTCTTCGAGGGCGCCACGCGCTTGACGATGATTGCCCGATCCTTGCCTTTGGTCATGGCGCGCTGTCCTCTGGCCTAGGGCTTACTTGGCCTTCACGCGGCGCACGTGCTCTTCGAGCTCGGCGAACGACGGGCGCTCGGGCGAGAAGAGCACCTTGCGGCCGAACTCGACGGCGATCGCGGGCGCATAGCCGTTCAGACTCGCGAGGATCGTGACCTTGATGCACTGAAACATCTTCGTCGACTCGGCCACGCGCTGCTCCGCGAGGCTGGCGAGCGGCCCGATGAGGCCGTACGAAAGCAAGATGCCGAGGAACGTGCCGACGAGCGCCTGCGCGATCATCGCGCCCAGCACCGCGGGCGGCTTGTCCGCCGATGCCATCGTGTGCACCACGCCCATCACGGCGGCGACGATCCCGAACGCCGGCATGGCATCGCCGACGCGGCTCAATGCGTGCGCCGGGCCTTCGCCCTCGGCGTGATGCGTCTCGATCTCCTCGTCCATGAGGCTTTCGATCTCGAACGCGTTCATATTGCCGCCCACCATCAAACGCAGGTAGTCGGTCAGAAACTCGACGATATGGTGATCCGCGAGGATTTTCGGGTATTGCGTGAAAATCGGGCTCTTCTCGGGATCGTCGATGTCGGCTTCGAGCGTGAGCGTGCCTTCCTTGCGTGCCTTTGCAAGCAAAACGTAAAGCAGCGCCATCAACTCCATGTACACGTCCTTCGTGTACTTCGAGCCCTTGAAGAGCGTGGGCAGAAGGCGGATCGTCGCTTTGATCGTCTTGAGGCCGTTGCCGAGGATGAATGCACCGACTCCGGCGCCGGCGATCATGAGCCCTTCCTCGGGCTGCACTAGCGCGCCTAGATGGCCGCCCGCGAGCGCATAGCCGCCGAAGACGGACAATACGGTTACGAGTGTTCCAACGAAAATCAGCACTGCCGGGTCCTCACAAGAGCGACGGGGAGACCGCCGTTAATCTGGTTTACGGCAGGCCTGCCGAAAACTTTGGGGGGAAAAAGGGGGCGATGGCGCCGGGGAAACCAGGACGGTGAGCGGCCCCTGTCGGGCGCCGCGGACATGGAACCGGGGCGCGACGCGCGGCGGCAGCCTCGGTCCCGCCACCGGAAGCGGCCCCATGCGAGCGCGAGAGCCTTACGCGGCCAATTCGGCGACGTCGGGGGACGTCCCCGCCAAGCCTTGCCCGGCCTTGGCCGCGGCGGACTTCTTGGTCTTGCCGGCACGCGACGGCGGCTGGCAAAGCCCGCAGACGAAGCTGTGCTGCGGGTCGTGGGCATGCGCGACGAACTGGCCGCGGCACCGGGTGCACGAGGTCAGCTGCAACATCCCCGATTCGAAGAAGCGCACCAGCGTCCAGGCACGCGTGAGCGTGAGCTGCGCCTCGTCCCCGTTCAGCAGCGTATGCTCGAGATACAAGCGATAGCTCTTCACGATCGACTGGATGTTTTCACAGCCGCCGTGCTCGGCCATGAACCGGTAGATATTGTAAAAAAGCGACGAATGGATGTTCGGCTGCCAGGTCATGAACCAGTCCGTCGAAAACGGCAGCATGCCCTTGGGCGGCGACACCCCCTTCAATTCCTTGTATAGCTTGATGAGCCGGTCGCGCGACAAGCTCGTTTCCGCTTCGAGCAATTGCAGGCGCGCGCCCAATTCGATCAATTCGATCGCCAGGGTGATTTCCTTGACTTCGAGCACGACGCTCTTGGTTGCCATATCGGCCGTGTGCCTCGCTTACTGAATACCGATTTCGCCGCCGCGCTCGCGCCCGAGCCGGCAGGTTCGCAAAAGCGTCGTCGATTTCGTCAATTGACCGATTCGACCGGTTGGCTCGCCATCAGAATGGCGCTGTGGGCTCCCGTGAGCGATGCCGCCTTGCCCTTGTCGGCGAGCGACGAGAGCACGGCATGGTCGTCGAAACGGAACCGGCACAGCAGTTGGTTCGACGCGGCCAGCTTCACGGTCTGCGCGAACGATAGGTTTGCGATGACGTCGGCCAGCTGATCGCCGATGCCCATGCGGAACATACCCATTGCCTTGTCTTCCCGCAGCAGACGCTGCGCGAGCAGCAAATACGAAAGATTGACTTCTTTTATCTCGCTGAGCATTTCGCTTGTCGCGCTCATGACTACCCCCGTCAATCGAAAGTGTCGACCGCGGCGCACGCTTGCGTTCGCCGCGGTCCCAGTACAAAGCTCAGTGCTTCGGAAACGTTTGCCCGGCCGTGCGCGCTCTCGACGCACGATGCCGCCCGTTCTTGGTCTCGAGCAAATTGTGTCGAATTGTAAAAACGGTGGAAATAGGAAGAGCACCGCCGGCCCATGCCGGAAATGTCTATAAAACGTGTAGGAGTTTTTCTGACATCGAGCGCCAGCGCGGCTTTGCGAGCCGGGGGTCGATTCGGCGGTCGGGCACGAAAAAAGCTACCACGCCGCTGCGTCGCGTCGGTGCATCACGGTTCAAATTATAGGAAGCCGTGTCATCGAGCTGCAACAAATGCCGACTGCGGAAAATCGTGGGGACGCTTTTTTACCGGAATCGCGCAAAACGCCGCGCGCTTGCTGTTTCGGGCTGTAACAAGGGTTAAGGGTTTGAAAACCTCCTCATATCGGCGCGGCGCGCTCCCGATAATGACTGGGCAGTCCGAACGTGATCGGCGGCGAAGTAGTGTGCGCCGCCTCTAGAAAGGAGAATGACGCATGCGAATCGCTCAAATCGCGCCGCTTTACGAAGCCGTACCCCCGAAATTTTACGGAGGCACCGAACGCGTCGTGTCGTATTTGACCGAGGCGCTCGTCGAGCTCGGACACGACGTCACGCTGTTCGCCAGCGGCGATTCGATCACCTCGGCCACGCTCGAGGCCGCATGGCCCCGGGCCCTGCGGCTCGATCCGACGATCCGCGACCCCCTTGCGCCGCATATGCTGCTGCTCGAGAAAGTGCGCCGTGCGGCGGCCGACTTCGACGTGCTCCATTTTCACCTCGACTACCTGCCGTTTTCGCTGTTTGGCGATGCAAGCACGCCGTCCGTGACGACGTTGCATGGCCGGCTCGATCTGCCCGAATTGCAGCCGGTATTCGATGCGTTCTCGCGCGCCAACGTCGTCTCCATTTCGCAATCGCAGCGTATGCCGCTGCCTCAAGCCCATTGGCGAGAGACGGTCTATCACGGGTTGCCCGAGCGATTGTTGACGCCGCAGCCTCATTGCGAGCCGGAATATTTGGCGTTCCTCGGCAGAATTTGCCCGGAAAAGCGCGTAGACACGGCCATCAGGATCGCGGCGATGAGCGGCTTGCCGCTGAAGATCGCGGCCAAGGTCGATAAAGTCGATCGCGACTATTTCAAGCAGGAAATCGAGCCGTTGCTATCTCAGGCCCATGTCGAATTCGTCGGCGAGATCGACGAGGCTCGCAAGCCGGAATTTCTTTCGCGAGCCAAGGCCCTGCTGTTCCCGATCGACTGGTGCGAACCGTTCGGTCTCGTCATGATCGAGGCGATGGCCTGCGGCACGCCCGTCATTGCCTTCAATCGAGGCTCGGTGCCCGAGGTGATCGACCATGCGGTGACGGGATATATCGTCGAGGATGTTCAAGGCGCCGTGGCAGCGCTGCAGCGTTTAGACGAACTTTCGCGCGATGAAATTCGTGCGCAATTCGAACGCCGCTTCACGGCTAGAACCATGGCGAGCAACTACGTGAAATGCTATGAAGCGCTGCTCGAGCAGGGGCGGGGCCGGCCGCAGCTGCGCAGTGTCGCCGCGGGATAACCCGGATGGAGGATGCATGAGGCCGCCCCTGCACGCTCGTTAATGGCGAGAATAAAACGGCGGCATCTCGCTCGAAATAATTCGTAAAAAAAGTCCTTCGCTGCGCGCGGAGGCTGGTCTTGCCTCGAGGCAATCGCCGCTATTTCGGCTAATTGAAGTTCCGCCGCCTGACGCAGGGGCCGCTCACAAGGCAAGGCGGCGCTGAGCACCATCGGTGCCGAGCGCCGCCTTGCCGGCTGCACTGCCGTTTCGTTACTGCGCGATGAGATAGCGATCGCGATTTTTGACGCCGGCGATCCAATTCGGCGGCTTGCCGCGACCGCTCCACGTAGCGCCCGTCTTCGGATCCTGGTATTTCGGCGGCAACGGCGTCTTCTTCGGCGGACGACCGCGCCGTGCACCCTCGGCGTACCCGAGGTCATGGGCGCTGAGCCCGAACTCCGCGATCTTTTGCTTGATTTCCGCAATGACGTTCGCGACTTCCGCGCGACGCGCCTCGTCTGCCTGCGCCTGCAATTTTGAGATCTGTGCTTTCAGTTCCGCGTATTGGGACATCGTGGTCTCCCTTGATTGAAAAACTGGTGGTACCGAGATTAGTCGGAACGAACGGCCGTGGCAATGCCGAATTTACCCCATGCCGCATGAAATCGTATGATAATTCTTAAAAAACCGTCGACCGTGCGTAAAACCTCATTCCCCGCTCAATTGCCGGCGGCGCATCGCACTGCAATGGATCGAATGCGCACCAAGCGGCGCCGTTCGGAACGCTTTCGAATGCGCCGCATAGCGCCGGCGCATTGGCCATTTCCCGTGCCGATCGTCATGCCGGTTGTCTCCCGGTTGTCGCGCCGGTCGCCGCCTACGCCGGTCGTTAGCATTCCGAAATAATGCGAAGCTGATGTCTCAGCAAAAAACGAGCGCGGGCCGGCAGATGCGCCGCTGCTAGAATCGGCTCGCGATCCACGCCCATTCCGGGTGCATCGCCTTTTATGGAAAGGAAGGCGCCATGACTCGCTCGAATGCTGGGCACCATACCGAATCGAGTCGTACCGGCGGCGGCCGCCGGCCGTTTCATTCCCGCGCCCGTCGCTCGCTGAAACGATGGCCCGCGCTTGCTGTCGCCGCCGGCCTCATCGGCATGGGGATCGCACCGAACGCATCGGCGCAAACCGAAACGCTAGTGTTCGTTCGCCACGGCGAAAAACCCGCCAAAGGCTTTGGCCAGCTGGATTGCCAGGGATTGAACCGCGCAATGGCACTACCGGCAGTCATTGCGGCAAAATTCGGCAAACCCGATGCGGTCTACGCACCGAATCCGTCGATGAAGAAAAAGGATCACGGCGTGTGGTACGACTACGTTCGGCCATTGGCGACGATCGAGCCTACGGCCATTCAATTCGGCTTGCCGGTCGATACCGACTACGGATATGCGCAAATCGAGGGGCTCGAGCAGGCACTCGTCGCGCCCGAGCACGCCGGCAAGCTCATCGTAACGGCATGGGAGCATCGTGAGATCGAAGACCTCGTGCGCAACATCATGAGCAAGTACGGCGGTGCATCGCCGAACGTGCCGCGTTGGGAAAGCAGCGATTTCGACAGCATGTATGTCGTCAAGCTCGATTGGAACGCGCAAGACCCACGGCCTCATGCCACGTTCGTGCTGGATCACGAAGGCCTCGACGGGCGAACCACGGATTGCCCGTGCGCCGCGCTGCCCGATGCGCCAGCCGGCGAATCTCGAGGATCCCAATAAAGAAGCCGGGCAGCGCGAGAGAACGCTGAGAACGCTTTTACGAAGCGGCGAGTTCGTCCGCAATCGAAAACAGCTTTCGCAATTGATGCGCGACGCCGCCCTCGAAGTTGTTGCCGATCCTCGGGACATCCGGCAAGCGGGCGATTAAATCGGGATTGGCGTTATTCATCATGAACGGATGGCCGGCCGTCTCGAGCAGATCGATGTCGTTCATGTTGTCACCGAACGCGACGCAGTGCGAAGCGGAGATCCCGAGGCAATCGAGTACAACTCGCAGCGCCCGCCCCTTCGATACGTTCGACGTCATCACCTCGAGGCAATCGGGAAGCGAATAGGTGACATAAAGCGCCTCTCCGAATTCGCGCTGCAAGCGCTCGGCGATCTGCGCGAGGTCGGCCGGATCGCCGATATAGAGCACCTTGGCGATATCGTCCCCAGCATGCGCGCGCATGTCGATCACTTCATATCGAAAACCCGAATCCTGGTGGAAGGCGAGCAGTTCGGGGGCGTCGCGATCGATGAGCCAAGCTTCATCGGCGAACAAATTCACGATCACGCGCCCGTGCGAACCGACGACGTCGGGCTGCACGAGCCGGCGCACGGCTTCGCTCGATAGATTGCGCGAGTGGATCAGCGTATCGTCGGGCGCGTGAACGCGTGCCCCGTTCGACGTGACGAGATATGGACGAATACCGAGAACATCGCGAATCCCCGCGACATCGCAGTAATGACGGCCCGTCGCGATCACGAACTGAATGCCGGCTTGTTCGAGGCGGCGCACCGTCGCCACGGTGAACGGGTCGAGCTGATGGTTGCTGTTCAGTAGCGTTCCATCGAGATCAGTAGCGACGAGCTTATACATGGCAGGAAAAAAAACGGCTTGAAGGCAAAAGAAAAGGCAAGGGTCACGCCGCTATTTTATGCCGCTGTGCCCGAGCCTCGCTGCAGGCCGGCACTCGCGCGGCGGGCGAGCTCGAGCGCGCCGTGCGCCGAATCGGCCAGCGGCGGCCGCAAACGAGCGCGATGCGAAACCGGCACATGCTCGGCGAGCGGCGCGGCCAAGCCGCCGCAGAGCGCGACCGGCAACTGCGCGCCGGGATCGAGCGCATCGACGAACCGCGCCACGTCCGCCCCCGCTTGCGCGAGCAGCGCCGCGGCAACGGGGTGGTCGCCCTGGGCGAGCACGACGGGGGGGAACTGCGCGTATGCCGTCTGATTATCTTAGCAAATCCATACGAAGATGCCTTAGCG
>NZ_JBQCIF010000042.1:0-8306 GCF_051953955.1 Trinickia sp.
CGAGCGAGCGTGGCGGCACATCGAGCCCGCGCAGCTCGCCTACGGGCCGGTTGCGGGCATGCCCGAGCTGCGGCGAGCCGTGGCAGCCTATATCAACGTGTCGCGGGGTGTGCGATGCGAGCCCGATCAGGTCTTCATCACAGACGGAACGCAGAGCAGCCTGGAACTATGCGCACGCATGCTGTCCAATCCGGGCGATATCGGCTGGCTCGAAAATCCTTGCTATAACGGCGCGACGACTGCGTTCCGCTCGACGGGGCTGCGCATCATCCCCATCGACGTGGATGACGAAGGCATGGCACCGCGCGACGAGCAATGGCTTCATAGTCCCCCGAAGCTCATCTATACGACGCCCTCGCATCAGTATCCGCTCGGATCGCTGATGAGCATGCGGCGCCGCGCCGCGCTCGCGGACAAGGCTCGCGCAACCGGTGCTTGGATCATCGAGGACGACTACGACAGCGAATTTCGCCACGGCGGAGAGCCGCTGCCCGCGATTCAAGGGCTGTATGCCGACGCGCCGGTTTGCTATCTCGGCACCTTCAGCAAAACCATGTTTCCCGCGCTTCGGCTGGGTTTCATGGTGGTCCCGCCCGTATGGGCGGAACGCTTCGCGAGCACGTTACGCGAACTCGTGCACCGCGGCCATCCGGCCGATCAATTGGCCATGGCCGAATTTATCGAAAGCGGCCTGTTCGCGCGCCACCTGCGTCGGATGAGGACGTTGTACGCGCAGAGGCGCCGCTGCCTGGAAACTGCGCTAGCCGCTCATCTCGGGACATCGTTGAACGTCCGGCACCGCGCGGGCGGGATGCATCTTTCCGCCGAACTCACGGTGCCGCTGCAGGACACGGAAATAGCGCGCGTTGCCGCCGATCGGGGCTTGCTGCTTCAGCCGTTGAGCCGTTATGCGGTGGCCGACGGCAAACGCTACAACGGCTTCGTTCTCGGCTACTCCGGACTCAGCGAACCAGCGATCGACGAAGCGGCGATACAACTCGCAAACATCATCGAGCGCCTACGGCGCCGGCCTTGAAGGATACATCCCGCTCGATGGCAGGTTGCAGCGGCTCGCCGGAGATCCGCAATGCAACGGTCGTCGCGACGGTGCTCGCATAGACGTTCAACGCGGTGCGGCCCATGTCGAAGAATGCGTCGATGCCGAGGATCAACAGGACGGCTTCGGGGGGCAGGCCGATCGCCGACAAGATGACGGTGATCGCCACGACGGCGCCCGACGGGACATTGGCTGCTCCGTCGATCATGATCGTCGTCATCACGATGATCGTGACGACGAGCGGCCAGGTCCACGTCAGGTGATAGACATCGGCAAGATAGCCGACCGCGAGCGCCGTGTAGAGTACGGCGCCATCGCGATTGAAGATGTATGACAACGGCAGGATGGTCGATGCAACCGTCGACGGCACGCCCATCTCGGTCAACTTCTTCAAATGCAGCGGATACGTGATTTCGGACGAGCGGGTGGTGAACGCGAGAATGAGCGGCTCACTTACGTGCTTGATGACGGCACGCGCCGACAGGCCCGTCGATTTCACGATCAGCGTCAGCAAGAGGGCGAGGATCGCCATGCCGAGGTATGCCACGCCGAGCAGCTTCAAGAGCGGCGTCAGCGCCGATACGCCCTTCGAGGCAAGCAGCGCCGCCAACGCCGCGAAAATGGCGATCGGCGAAAATGCGATGACCCATTCGGTCATCTTGAACAGCGCCGCCAGCGCCGAGTCGAGCACGGCAACGAACGGCCCCGCCTTGTCCTGCACCGCCGCCAGCGCCGAGCCCAGTAATACGCCGAACACCAGCACGGGCACCGAATTGCCCGAAGCAAGGGCCGACACGATATTCGCGGGTACGAGATCGACGAGGAATTGAATCCAATCGACGCTGCCGGCGAGGTTCTTCGGCATGGCCGCCGTTTCTGCCATGCTTGCGCCGATACCCGGGTGAAACAAGAAATTGAGACCAAGACCGAGCGCGGCAGCCACCACGGTGGCCACGATGAAGAACGCGATGCTGAGAAAGGCCGTTTTGCCGAGGCTACCGCGCTGCACGCCCGCGCGGAATGCGCCAACGGTAACCGACAGCAGGATCAACGGCATGACGACCATCTTGATCGCATGCGCGAAAATCGTGGAGAGGAACGACAACTTGGCGGCGCACGACGGCGCCAAGACGCCGAACAACGCCCCGAGCACGAGCCCGGAGATCATTTGTAGCGGGACGGGAATCCTTTTACGCGGGTTTGTCATGTTGGCCTCGGATCAATTTGATTCTTGCGTCGGTCCCATCCAGAATGTGATTCCACATGTGCCGACGTGCCGCTTCGGGCTCTTTTGATTGAATGGATGCGTAAATGCTAAGGTGCTCCACCGTTCCGCGCCGCACCGTCGCCGCATCGTCTCGATGCAATTCGTTGAGCGCGAGCCCGCTTTGGGCGCGTAACATCCGGTAGGACGTATAAAGCCGATCGTTCCTCGCGGCCTCGAACATTTCCTGATGGAATACCCAACCGATTCGCTGCTCCGTCATCAGATCCGCCGGCTCTTCGTCGACGACGCGGCGCAATTGGTCCGCCGCAGCCACCAATCCGTCCGTAGTGCCGTTGATCGCGGCCAAATAGGCCGCCGTACTCTCCAACGCGAGCCGCACCTCGAAAATCTCGCGCAAGTCCATCTTCGTCGGCGCGGTTACATAGGTGCCTTTGCGTGGAATGACTTCGACCAAACCTTCCACGACGAGGCGCTGTATGGCGGATCGGACCGGCATATGGCCGAGCATCAGTTCATCGGCCATATTGCGCGGAGAAAGAGCGTTTCCCGGCAAGAGCCGCCCATCCAAAATCCGCGAGCGAATCTGCGTATAGGCCGTTTGTGTGTCGGATTGACGATCTTCCGTCATCTGAGATCTCAGTCAGTTTGTTATCACGAAGGCTTTCTGGTTCGCGTAGAGGCTACCCTATTGCACCGCGGACAGAACCTGTTATTTTTCTGAGTATAACCGTTTCGGCAATTGACGTAACTCTCACGATATCGCCATCAGACATTTCTTAATCGAAAAATAGACAAACCTGTCTTTACTCATCAATTGAGAACGCACCCTCGTAACCCCGATTCGGATCACTCGACAGACCACTGTATGCCCGACAGTCCCGCGCTTTTCTCGATCCATGCAGTCTCGGCCCAGCACGTCCTACCACTGCGCCGCGTCGTCCTCTTGGACAACCAAGCCGACTCGTGCCGCTTTCGCGGCGACGACGACCCGACGACGTTGCATCTCGCCGTCTACCAAGGTGAGTGCATCGTCGCAGTGGCGACCGTGTGCCGCGAAGCGTTACCCGGATCGCAGGACGATACGGCCTGGCGCCTGCGCGGCGTAGCAGTAGAAGAACGCCTACGAGGCTGGGGGTTCGGCCGCACACTCATGAAGGTGTGCGTCGATCACGCTCGCCGGCACGGTGGCAGGCTCGCCTGGTGCACTGCTCGCGAGACGGCTCGCGGCTTCTATGAAGCGCTCGGCTTCGCTTCTTCGTCGCCGCCATTCCGATTGCCGTCGAGAGGCGACCTTCTTTTCTATGAAATGCACTACGCGTTGTCGGGCCGCCCGGTGTCAGACGCCGAACGAGTATGAGTTCGCGCGGCCCGTCGCCGCGAGCCCGCTCAGACTTATGTCAGAAGCGGCACCAGTTGCCGATTGATGCGAGGCTCGATCGCGCGCGCGTCCTTCGCCAGGTTGACTTGCTTCGTCGATTTCGCGACTTCGACGAGATGGGGGCTGATCGGATACGAGCCTCGGTTCATCAGCCAAACGAGTACATCGGACAAGTGCCAAACGGATGGATTGCCCTCGTGGACCGGCAAGGGAAAGTCCGATGCATGCGTGAGCATGAGCTTACGCATGTTTTGCCGCGTGACGCCCGCCAGATCCGCGACGTCGGTCAATCCGACGAAATCCGGCCCGGCCTCGACTAGGCGAGCCGATGGAACGGCCCGCTTGATGTCACCGAGCGCCGTGAAAATAGCCGACCAAGCATCGGGGCTCTCGCGGGTGAATGTAAGGGCAATCCGCCCCGGTTGCCCCACCCCAATCGTGGCATCGTCGCAACCGGCTTCGAAAAGGCGTTCGACGATGTCATCGTGATCACGATCGTGATCTGAAAGCTGATACTTGAGCGTAAAACTGTAACTCATTAGGACTCCTTATTTCCTGAGCGCAGCTTCGACTTAAGGGTGGCAATCTGGCGCAAGACCGCGCAATGATCGACGACGCGCCTCAAATCCTTCGCGTGACTGGCTGCGCAGCGCGGCGTGCTCCAGATGCTCGTCATGCAGAACTCACCGCAGCGGCAATCGGCGTTGTTGTAAGGACACAGCATCTTGCCCCACGCGTGCCCGTTTCCCTTCTTGGGTTCAATTCGCCAACCGCACGCCTGCGCATACGCGAGCGCCGCTTCGATTTCCTTCTTCGGATGTGGTCGTTGCATTCGTCAACGCGGCAAGAATACCGCTCAGTAGTTGGGTTGTCAATCGACAACCACGATTTATGGACGAATACAGCGTACCGGCGCAGCGGTTCGACGAGGAGTCGGCCGAACGGCCGAAGCGGCGCGCGCGGTCGATGGCGTCATGCCCTATGCGTTACCGTCCAACCGGGACTGCGACGCGTCAAATCCAGGTCGGTGGCGATACCTTCGGCATCCGCCTGGACCCGAGACCGCTCGTAGGTTGTGTAATGCGGATATCGCTCTTCCTAACCGCATACGGCCGCCAATCGGCGCCGGTTGCGATCCTTCGCTCAGTGGGATAGCCAGCCATGTGACGTGCGAATTCTTCTTGGCGCGTATAGGCATCCTGCGGAAACTGAAACGTCTCGGTTAAATAACCGTATACCGGCCCCTTGAACCCTCGGCGTCTCAAATGATGGAATAGACCCGCGCTGAAACTGAACTCCGGCTCGCAAACCTCGCCCAGCGTGCCGCTGCGAAATCGCGGCAGCCAGTCGGGATTCGACGCGACATATTCCTTGCCCGCACCGCTCCAGCACGAGTTCGGCCGAACGTCGGCGTCAAGCGGAAGCGACATCTGCATCAGCAGCTCAGCCACCTCTTCCGCCGTGACTAGCGAGCCGGCGTCCGAAACAATATATTGTTTTCCGGGGAACCCATGCCCTTGCACGTAGACTCGATGTGTCGGTTCCGTTCCCGGGTCGGTTGCTCGGGCGGCCCCCTGTGTTCGCGTAAAGTCCATCAACGTATGCTTCCCCCGGGCGCGGGAATGGTTGAGGAGAAATTCCAATACTTCACGTCGTTCCGCACGTGCGTTGCGCAACTCCCGCTTGACTCTGTGGTGAAACCGCTGCCGTTGAGCCTCGTCCTTGAAAATGGGCTGAACCGGCGACTTGCTTTTGGAAAACCTATGCAGGTTCATTCCCAACGCATTTCCAAAGAAATTGTTCTCGTTGTTATGCGGGGACACAATGTAACATTGCGTTCGATTCGGTTGACGCTCTCGATTCGGCAGAGAGAGCGGACAATCGGTCGACGCCCTGTAACTTGATGCGCGGCAAGGCCGTCTCGCACCGACGGTTGGGTGCGTCTGCAGCCCCTGCTCGTCGCCGCCTGCACCGAGGGCGATGCTTCTTGGCACAATCCGGGCCTCCTGGCCGGGCTGGACGGGTATCTGGAACCGATCGCTTGCTGCCGGTATCTCCCGGACGCCCCGATATACTCGAGGCTCTCGCTCGAGTTCGAACCGGAACGCCTCGCTTACACTCTGGGAATCTCGGACGCTTTGATGCCCGCCAGCCTCTCGCGCACCGTCAGAGGCCGGGCAGGGCGGCGTGAAGTGCAGCGCGGGCACGGGCCGCCTATCGAGCGTCGACCGGCTCATGCCGCGCGAACCCACGGCACTCGCTATCCAGTCGCCTAGCCCGCAGTTCATCGCGCGACTCTTCGAGCTGCGCACGCGAGGCAGCACCGCCTCTTTTTCGAACATATCGGTGAGCCCCTTTTTTTGCGCTAGCAGCGGCCGAGCATCTGCTCGGCATTATTCAACGGTGTCATGCTGCCAAAAGCAAACATCGTTGACGCATTAATTGGGAACAACGCCGAATAGTAAAAAACCCCGACGACGGGACTGAGCTGCATCCCAAAGGTTGAGCACTACTGATTCAACCTGTGGAGCACTTGTCCCGCGTCGGGGTTTTCGCAGACCGCATGGCGCCGGCTAGTTAGCCGGCGCCGACGTGTACATCAGCCGCGCTGAGCGATCGGCTTGGCTTCGCGCGGCGTTTCGCCGATGAACAACTGACGCGGACGGCCGATCTTTTGCTCGGCTTCCGAAATCATCTCGTTCCATTGGGCAATCCAGCCCACGGTGCGCGCCATCGCGAAGATGCAGGTAAACATCGACGTCGGGATGCCGAGCGCACGTTGAACGATGCCCGAGTAGAAATCGACGTTCGGATATAGCTTGCGCGATACGAAGTATTCGTCTTCGAGGGCGATCTTCTCGAGCTGCATCGCGAGCTTGAACAGCGGATCGTCATGCAGGCCGAGTTCTTCGAGCACCTCGTGGCACGTTTCGCGCATGAGCTTCGCGCGCGGATCGTAATTCTTGTACACGCGGTGACCGAAGCCCATCAGCTTCACGCCCGAGTTCTTGTCCTTCACCTGCTTGATGAACTCGGGAATGTTGTCGGACGAGCCGATCTGCTCGAGCATGTTCAGCGCCGCTTCGTTCGCGCCGCCGTGGGCCGGGCCCCACAGACACGCGATACCGGCTGCGATACAGGCGAACGGATTCGCACCCGACGAGCCGGCCAGACGGACCGTGGACGTCGACGCGTTTTGCTCGTGATCGGCGTGCAGAATCAAGATGCGGTCGAGCGCGCGCACGAGGACATCGTTGATCTTGTACTCTTCGCACGGGTTCGAGAACATCATGCGCATGAAGTTCGCGCTGTACGACAGGTCGTTCTTCGGATAGACGAACGGCTGGCCGATGCTGTACTTGTACGCCATCGCGACGAGCGTCGGCAGCTTCGCGATCATGCGAATCGCCGAAACGTCACGGTGATGGGGATCGTTGATGTTCAGCGAATCGTGATAGAACGCGGACAGTGCGCCGACCGATGCGACGAGAATCGCCATCGGGTGCGAATCGCGGCGGAAGCCGCGGAAGAAGAATTGCATCTGCTCGTGCACCATCGTATGGCGCGTGACGGTGCTGACGAACTCTTGGTGTTCCTTCGCGGTGGGCAGGTCGCCCTTGAGCAGCAGGTAGCACGTTTCGAGGAAGTCCGCGTTTTGCGCGAGATTGTCGATCGGGTAGCCGCGGTAGAGCAGTTCGCCCTTGTCGCCGTCGATGTACGTGATGGCGGAGTTGCACGATGCCGTCGACATGAAGCCCGGGTCATACGTGAATTTGCCGGTCTGGCCATACAGCTTGCGGATGTCGATCACATCCGGGCCCATCGTGCCCTTGTAGATCGGCAGTTCGACGCTCGGCGAGTTGTCGCTGAACGAGAGCGTGGCTTTAACATCTGACGGAGTCATAGCATCCTCAATCGAAGTTGGAACGGGTTTTCCGATCATGCGCGCGCAGCGCGTGCAACAATGCGGCGCTCAAACGGCGCGCAACAGGCCCAGCACCCGGACGACGTCCGGGTCGGAAAGGTCGCCTTCCGGTTCCTTGCGAGCGAGAAGCAAGTCCATCAGGTCGTTGTCGCTCAGCTCGAACAGACGTGTGAGCGCACCCACGTCGGCGTCGCTGAGGCTCTCCTCATAACGGCTGAAGAAACGTTCGAAAATCAGATCGTTTTCCAGCAAGCCGCGGCGCGCGCGCCAACGAAGACGCGCACGGCGCAGCGGGTCTGCCTGATGCGAAGCCGCATCAGTATGCTCCGTACCGCCCCCGGATGTCCCAAAGGACTCTTCGGGGGGCAGCGAGTGAAGCGAGGGTGAAGAAACGAGTTTCATGTTTCAAACCGCGCGGCGCACCATCAGTTCCTTGATCTTGCCGATCGCCTTGGTCGGGTTCAAGCCCTTGGGGCAGACGTCGACGCAGTTCATGATCGTATGGCAACGGAACAGACGGTAAGGGTCTTCCAGATTGTCCAAGCGCTCGCCGGTCGCCTCGTCGCGCGTATCGGCGATGAACCGGTACGCCTGCAATAGGCCAGCGGGGCCGACGAACTTGTCCGGATTCCACCAGAAGCTGGGGCACGAGGTCGAGCAGCTCGCGCACAAAATGCATTCGTACAGCCCGTCGAGCTCTTCGCGCTCCTCGGGCGAC
>NZ_JBQCIF010000043.1:0-36651 GCF_051953955.1 Trinickia sp.
TAAGATGAGATATCCCCGGGGACTCGATCCCCTTGAAGGGTCGTTCAAGACCAGGACGTTGATAGGTCGGGTGTGTACGTGCAGTAATGCACTTAGCTAACCGATACTAATTGCCCGTATGGCTTGATCCTATAACCGGAGCGTTTTATCCAGCTGACTTCCCGTCACCTGGAATGCTCGCACCAGGTTTGATCCTCGCAGTGCCTACACTCACTGCCCTGATCCATTACATACGCTTCTTCCCAGATTGGCTGGGCGCACCGTCACCGCGCCCCAGCAACAAGTCATGCCTGATGACCATAGCGAGTCGGTCCCACCCCATCCCAACCCGAACAGGACCGTGAAACGACTCCACGCCGATGATAGTGCGGATACCCGTGTGAAAGTAGGTAATCGTCAGGCTCCTTACGTGCCCGTCGCAGTGCGCGCTCAAGCGCCCACTGCGACCCATGCAATGCCTCACCAAACCCCCGAAAGCCAACCGCTGTCGGGGGTTTCGTGTTTGGAATCGCCGAAACGCTCACCGCTCGGTAAGCACCGGCAAAGTCGCCTCGAAGCGCAGAAATTCTGACGCGAGCATCGTGTCCATTAACAACTCGGCTGCTTCAAGTGCTGCAATCGGGCTGTAGACGGTGCCGCCGCGGCGCTCGCCGGCGCCGCCCGGTCCCAAGTAACGACCAGCGCATCCCGATGTAGTTGCCGCAAAGGCCAGCGCAATTCATCATTTCCTGTGCCCCGCCGCCTCGCTCGCCATCCATCCCCATTTTAAGTTGCGGTCGTTTAAAGATCCGCGCCCGTGACTGCGCCCGCAGCGCGGCCGGGGCATGCCCGTTGCTGCCCGTCTTTCGTTGCCGCTGTATCCGCGGTGCCATCAAAGACAGGAGCCGAACATGACGAGCAAACCTACGCCGCCGATGCCCGAGCAGCAACAGCAGCAGGTTCCGGGCAAGACGGCACCGATGTCTCCCCAGCCGGATCACGGTGAGCAGAGCTATCAAGGGCATGGCCGTTTGGCCGGCAAAGCGGCTATCGTCACCGGCGGCGACAGCGGCATCGGCCGTGCGGTCGCCATCGCATTCGCCCGCGAAGGTGCCGATGTCCTAATCGCTTATCTCGACGAACACGAGGACGCTCGCGAAACCGCTCGCTGGGTCGAGCAGGCCGGCCGCAAAGCCGTGCTCGTGGCCGGCGACCTCGCGCAGCGCGAGCAGGCCTGCGAGATCGTCGCGCGTGCGACCGAAACCTTCGGCCGCGTCGATGTGCTCGTGAACAACGCCGCGCACCAGATGACCTACGAGAAGGTCGAAGACATTTCCGACGACGAGTGGGACCGCACCTTCGATATCAACATCGGCGCGATGTTCCGGCTCGTCAAAGCGGCGCTGCCTCATATGAAATCCGGCAGCGCGATCGTCAACACGACTTCGGTCAACGCCGACAAGCCCCGGCCGACGCTGCTGCCCTACGCCACGACGAAAGGCGCAATCCAGAACTTTACGGGCGGCCTGGCGCAGCTGCTGGCCGAGCGTGGGATCAGGGTCAATTGCGTCGCGCCCGGACCGATTTGGACCCCACTGATTCCGGCGACGATGCCGGCCGACAACGTGAAGGAATTCGGCAAGCAGACGCCGATGAAACGGCCGGGCCAACCCGCCGAACTCGCCCCCGTATACGTCATGCTTGCCAGCAACGAGGCCAGCTATGTATCCGGGGCGACGGTAGCCGTTACGGGCGGGGTGCCGATCATTTGACGGGCACGCGGCTAACGATGAGGGGCGCAGCTGACGGCAATACGAATGTGCGCGAGCACGAGCCGATAGCGGCATCGTGCCCGCCGGCGCTCGGGCATGGACTGCTCGAGGTCGGGCGCAACTGCAAATCGCTGGTGCACGCTGATCGATTTGCACTCCTGATCGACGGCAGTGCCTATTTCTCGGTCTTGCGCGAGGCGCTCCTGCGCGCTCAGCGCACGATTTTCATCGTCGGCTGGGATATCGACAGCCGCATGCGACTCGTCCCGGAAGGCGCGCACGACGGCTTGCCCGGAGCGTTAGGCGAGTTTCTGCAAGCGCTGTCGGCGAGGCGCCGGCGTTTGCGCATCTATATCCTGGCGTGGGACTTCGCCATGATCTACGCGTTCGAGCGCGAGTGGATGCCCGTTTATCAAACGGGCTGGCGATCGCAGCGCGGGATCGTATTTCGCCAAGACGGAACCCATCCGCGCGGGGCATCGCACCATCAAAAAATCGTGGTCATCGACGATCGCCTCGCATTCGTCGGCGGGCTCGACCTGACGCGCTCGCGCTGGGACACGCCCGAGCATAGGGCGGGCGATCCGCGACGCCGCGATGCCAACGGCTTGCCCTATGGGCCGTTTCACGATGTACAGGCAATGTTCGACGGTGACGCGGCCGTGGCGATCGGCGCACTCGCGCGCGAGCGCTGGCAACGATCATGCGGCAAACGGATCGCGGTGCGCGCGCATCGCGCCGTGGACCGTGACGCGGATCCTTGGCCGCCCAATGCGTCGGTGGAATTGCGCGACGTCATGCTCGGCATTTCCGTGACCGAGCCGCCTTACCGGTCGCACGAAGCCGTGCAGCACATTCGCGCGCTCGTTGCCGATTCGATTGCATCGGCTCGCAGCCACATCTACATCGAAAATCAGTACTTCACGGCGGGCATCGTCCGCGAAGCGCTAGTCAGCAGGTTGGCGCGCAACGACGGCCCCGATGTCGCAGTGGTGGTGCCGCGGTTGCAAAGCGGATGGCTGCAAGAGGCGACGATGGGGGTGCTGCGTGCACGCTTGCATCGGGCGCTCGTCGACGCCGATCGCCACCGGCGCTTTCGCATGTATTGCCCGCACGTCGAGGGTCTCGGAGACGGATGCGTCAACGTGCACAGCAAAGTGATGATCGTCGACGACACGCTCATGACGTTGGGCAGTGCCAATTTCAACAATCGATCGATGGTGCTCGACACCGAGTGCAACGTGACGATCGATGCGAACGGCGATGCTCGCGTGCGCGAGGCGATCGCTCGCTGGCGCAATCGGTTGCTCGCCGAGCATCTCGACGTGGCCGAGCTCGACGTCGCACGCGCCTTCGCAAGCGAGCAACGCTTGAACGCCGTGATCGATACGTTGGCGCGCCGCGAAGGCCGCACGTTGCATTCGTTCACGCCTGTCGTGACGGCAGATCTCGATGCGCTGGTGCCGCTCAATACTTGGCTCGATCCCGAGCAGCCCATCGCGCCAGACGCTCTCGTGCACGAGTTCATCCCCCAGGGACGCCGCAAATCCTTGACCGCACGCTTCCTCGTGCTCGGCGGATTGGTGCTCGCCTTCGCGGTGCTGGCCATCGTTTGGCGGTTTACGTCGTTCGGGCATCACCTCGATCTCGCCGAGGTCGCGCGCCTGATTCGACGCATCGATGCGTTGCCGCTGGCACCGCTCATCGTGTTGACCGGATATGTCATCGCGTCGATCGTCTCGGTACCGATCACCTTGTTGATCGCCGCGACGGGCCTCGTCTTCGGCGCGTGGCCCGGTATCGGCTATGCGCTCGGCGGGACGCTGTTGTCCGCGATCGCGACCTACGGCCTCGGGGTGCTGCTCGGGCGCGATGCCGTGCGCCGTCTTGCCGGCGCGCGCGCGAACCGCCTCAGTGAACGAATCGGGGAACGCGGCATCGTGACGGTCATGGTGCTGCGGCTGCTGCCCATTGCGCCATTTACGATCGTCAACCTCGTTGCGGGTGCGTCTCACATCCGTTTGCGCGATTACATGATCGGGTCGGTCCTCGGCATGGTGCCGGGCATTTTGCTGACCGTGACTTTCGCGCATCAGTTGCTGAACGCGATTCGGCACCCCGGCATCGGGTCCGTGGCAGCCATGTTGGCGATCGGGCTCGCGCTGGTGGGTGTGTCTGTGTTGCTGCAACGTTGGCTGGGGCGACGCAAGTGAACGCGAACTTGAATGCGCAACTCGACGCTCCGGCGGATTCGGTACCCGGCACCGTGGAGCCCGGCAAGGCGGCAAACGCCATGAAGGGCCGGATCTGCGAACTCAGGATTGCGAGCTACAACATTCATGGCGGCTTGCCTACGTGGACGACGCAATCGAAGCGGCAGATGATTTCGCGCATCGCCCACGTCGTCGAGGAACTCGATGCAGACATCGTTGCGCTGCAGGAGGTGCCGCTCGGCGGCTCGGAAGCGCCCGACGTGCTATCGCAGCTTCGGGAGACTAGCGGCATGTTCGCGGTGGAAGGACCAACGCTCGACACGCCGAGGCGCCGCTACGGCAATGCGGTGCTGTCGAGGTTGCCGATTCGGATGGCGCGCACGCTCGACCTGTCGTTTCATGGGCGCGAGCCGCGCGGTGCGCTCGACGCCGATATCGAATGCGCGGGGCAACTGATCCGCGTCGTCGCGACGCACCTCGGCTTGTCGGCCAGCGAACGCAGCACGCAAGTGCGCACGCTGCTCGCGGCCTTTGACAACAGCGCGCTGCCCGTGATCTTGGTCGGCGACATCAACGAGTGGTTCGTGCGACGGCGTGCGTTGCGCGCGCTCGTTTCTCATTTTCGGCGGGCGCCCGCGCCTCGGACGTTTCCCACGTTTTGCCCGGTCTTCGCGCTCGATCGCATCTGGGTGCATCCGGGGGAGTGCCTCGTCGACGTCGCCGTACACCGCAGCGCGCTGGCGCGGCGCGCATCCGACCACTATCCGCTCGTCGCGCGCATCCGCATGCCGGCCGACACGTCGCACGGGGACTCATCTGGAGAAAAGTCTTGAAGACGAGTGAACTAGAAGGATGCGCACTGGATTATTGGTGCGCGCGCGCGTTGGTCGACGATGACGAGGAAATCGCGTTCATCCAAGTCGAACCGAGCATCGTCGTCACGTTCACGCATGGGACGTTGCGCAAATTGGCGCAACCTTTTTCGCCGTCGAGCGAATGGGGCGAGGCGCTCGAGATAGTGGAGCGTGCACAGGAGCTTCGCTGGATACGCGGTGAGCAAGATACGCATTGCTGGGTGCGCTTCGACGGCAGTGCACCGCACGAAGGCCACGCGGCCCATCCGCGCATCGCATTGCTGCGCGCGTTCGTGCAGGTGCGATTCGGCGAGACCGTCGAACCTTATCCGCGTGCGCCGCATGCGGTCCTCGCGGGGAAAGTGCACGCCTACGATGCGGGCGGCGTTCCGCCGAGCTACGGTGACAATGCCGGCGCGGACAGCGAAATCGGCAATATCCGCTCCGTACCCAGGCCTTGAAGGGGGGGGCGGTCAGTTCGCCGCGCTGCTGACGAGGCGCAGCCGCGTGATTTCCGAGGGGGCGCCGAGCCGCTTCGGCGGCCCCCAATAACCGGTTCCACGGCTCGTGTACACCCATAGCGGTCCTAATTTCGCGAGCCCCGCCGTGAACGGTTGTTGCAGCCGCACGAAGAAGTTCCACGGAAAGAATTGTCCCCCGTGCGTGTGCCCCGACAACTGCAGCGTGTAGCCCGCGTCGGCGGCAATCAGCGCCGTTCGCGGCTGATGGGCGAGCAGCACTTTGATGCGCACGTCGCTCGGCGCATCGGCCAACGCAGCAGCGGGATCGCTGCGATGCGTCTCGTCGAAGTGCCCCGCGGAGTAATCGGTGACCCCTGCGACGATGAACGGCGTGCCCCGGTGCTCGAGCACGACGTGCTCGTTCAGCAAGACATGCAGTCCTAAGCGATCGAATTCGGCGATCCATTGCGCCGCACCGGAGTAATACTCGTGGTTTCCGGTAACCAGATAGGTGCCGTAGCGCGCCGTCAGGCGCCTCAGCGGCTCCGTATGGCTCGCCAGCTGCGCGACGCTGCCGTCGACGATGTCTCCCGTCACGGCAATGACATCGGGCTCCAAGCGGTTGACTGCATCGACGATCGCATCGACGTAGCGCGCCTTGATCGTCGGCCCGACGTGAATATCGCTGATCTGAACGATCGTCAGCCCGTCGAGCGCGGCAGGCAGATCGTCGATCGGAACGTCCACGGCGACGACTCCGGCGCGCCGGCGGGCATTGACGAACCCGATCGCCGTCGACAGCGCCGCGAGCACCGGCACGGCGACTGCGGTGTCGACACGCCACTCGTCGAGCGACAGCGTATGGTGCCAAAGGGCATCGACGGTCAGCGCCGACGCCAGCACGAGATCGCGCAAGAACGTGAAGACGAGCAGCGACGAGAACAGCCCCATGGCGATCAAGCCGATCCACGCGATGCGATCGGCGTGTGCTCGGCCTTCGAACGTCCGAGCCAGCATGCCGAGCGGGATCAAGCAGCACGACAGCACGAGCGCACAGGCTGCAAGCAGTTTGCCCGGGAGGCCGATCGGAAGCTCGGGGATGACGCGAAGGCCGACATAGATGTGCAGCAGCACGCCGATCAAGATTGCGCGCGTGAAGAAGGACGAACGACGCATAGGTAACGAAAGGGAGGCCGAAAGCACGCGAAAACCGAGCCGCTTGGACAGGCTCGGGTTCGAGCATTGTACCGGTGCGTGCGATGCCGTGCCCGAAGCGCGCGCCGGGGCGCCCGCCGGGCGGGTTAACGGCGGTTTCCCACGTTGTGAAATCGATCTAAGCTACGAATATTCATCAAGATTCGATTCCTGCGTGGTTGGCGTTCTGAAAGGGAGGAAGAGAATGATGAAAGCCGTTAAGTGGGCTCATCGGCCGCATCGCCCTCATCATGCTCATCACCTCGGCTACGAGGGCAGCCATGTCATGCTCCCGCTCGTCGGGCTCTCGCTCATGGCGCTCGCCGTCTATTACGTCGTGCGCCGTGCGGATCTGCTCGAGGTGAGCCGCAGCGCCCTGTTCGACGTCATGATGGTGTTCGTCGCACTCGGCATTGCGGGCTTGTTCGGCGTAGCCGGCGCGTGGCTGCGCTCGGACGGCGATGGAAAGAGCGAAGGCTTTTGCTTCGTCGGCGCCTTGATCGGTGCGATCGTGTTTTACATCGCGCTGCTTACATGAGAGGCCTTCGAAGCACGAGGCCTGGGGCAGCCCGCCTGCGGGAGCCGCGCGTCCGAAATTGTCGGCGGCTCGAGCAACGTGGCGGTCATGCGATGCGCGCTGCCTCGTCGAACGACAGGCGCGGATTGCGCGCGTGCAGCTTCGAGCGATCGCCGTATCCGAGATTGATCAAGAAATTCGATTTGATGGTCGTTCCCGCAAAAAACGCGTCGTCCACTTTGGCCGCGTCGAAACCGGACATCGGACCGGCATCGAGGCCGAGCGCACGTGCGGCAACGATCAGATAAGCCCCTTGCAGCGAGGCGTTGCGGAACGCCGTGGCGCGGATCGCTTCCTCGTTGCCGGCGAACCAGCTGCGCGCGTCCGTGTGCGGGAACAGCTTCGGCAGGTTCTCGTAGAACGCCAAGTCCATGCCGACGATCACGGTGACGGGAGCGGCCATGGTTTTGTCGACGTTGCCGGCCGAAAGCGCCGGCCTCAGTTTTTCCTTGGCTTCGGCCGTCTTGACGAAGACGAACCGGCCGGGGCTCGAGTTCGCCGACGTCGGCCCCATGGCGGCTAGCGAATAGATCTGCCGCAGCAGCGCGTCGTCCACGGACTTGGGCAGCCAGGCGCTGTGCGTGCGTGCTTCGCGGAACAACTGATCGAGAGCGGCATCGGATAGTGGCATGATCGACGGGGGTTGCGGCACGAGGCCTGGGGTTCGAAAGCGTTCCAGCAACTGTCCACGACCGGCCTTCAGGCCGGGGTTCGGGCTCACTGCCCCCTGAAGGGCGGGGGGGCAAACCGGGGTCAGGTTTACGATGATAACGATGGAACCGGCTGTTTGCACGGCCGCACGGGCGGGCCAGATGGCGAACGGCAGGTCAGATGCCGAGCGGCACGGCTTTTTCTTCATGCGAGGGTATGTCGAGCCAAACGTTGAGCCGACCCCGTTGAGCCGACCCTTTTGCACGGCAAGGTGTGAATCGAATGATCGATGATATGTTCGGCGGTGCGCCCGAGGTCGATGTCGACTGGTACCCGCATTGGTTGTCCCCGGAGGAAGCGGACGTGGCTTTCTCGTCGCTGGTCGATGAAGTGCAATGGAAGCAGGACGTCATCAATACGCCGGGCGGCATCAAGCTGCTGCCGCGTCTTACTGCTTGGCAAGGTGATCCGGGCGCGGTGTACGTCTACTCGGGCATCCGCAACGAGCCGCTCGCATGGACGCCGACCGTTCAAGCGCTGAAGTCGCTGGCCGAGGCCTCTTGCGCGACACGCTTCAACAGCGCACTCCTGAATCGATATCGCAGCGGAGAGGACGGCATGGGCTGGCATGCCGATCGCGAGCGGGAGCTCGGCGACGAACCCGTGATTGCGTCCGTGAGCCTCGGCGTCGCTCGACGATTCGACCTTCGACACAACGAAACGGGACAGATGCGCGCATTCGAACTGACGAGCGGCAGCTTGTTGGTGATGCGAGGGCGCACGCAGCGCGAATGGCGGCATCGCGTCGCGAAAGTGCCAGGCCTGAGGGGAGAGCGGATCAACCTGACGTTCCGATTCGTGGCGATGCGGGCAGGCGCGAGTTGATCGTCGGCGGCAACGCACCCTGTGCGTTCCAAGTACATCCTTAGGGTTCCTAACTAAACCCGATCGGCGGTCGCACGTTTCTACGTAAAAAAGTTATAAGAAATTTATGCGCATAAACGTTTAGTCATGCATCTATCTGTCCCTTATTGCGGGGAATATGGCCGATGATGCCGATACTCTCTCGTTCCGACGAATTTTCCTGCCTCTATGCTGATAACTGAGCCGCGGGGACGGCTCCGCGCAGGCAGCCCGGCAGTGCGTCGGGGCGGGGTCGACCGCGTCGCGTCGTCCCGCGGCGGCGTCGACTACGAGGAGGAGTGGACAGCTGATGAAGATTTCCCGGTTTGCAGCGGTAGCGTTGATCGCATGGACGACGACAGCGTTCGCCCAGCGGCCCTCTGTTTATCCGTTGCGCAGCCAAAGCGCCGCGGCCCAAAGCGTCGACAACGCCTATTGCTATTGGCAGGCGCGCCAGCAAACGGGTGTCGATATGGCGCGTCAATCGCAGCGCCCCGAGCGGACCACGCCGCTTCGATTCTCCGCGGATGCCGGCAGGGGGGCCAGCGAACCGCCGTTGCCGCCGTCGCATAGTGCGTCGAGCGGCACATCTCGAGCAGCTTCGAACCGATCGTCCGCATCGGAGCCTCACGGGTCGTCGGCCATGAGCGGCGGTGTGCCGCAGGGCGCGTCGCACCCGAATGCATCGTTGCCGGCCAGCGGCGGCTCGGCGCAAACGGCAGCGCCGGCGTCTTCCTCCTCCGGCACGACGGCCGCCAGCGTTGCGTCCGGGGCTTCGGGGCCTGGGGCCACGCCGAATCTGCCGCCATTGCCGCCGCCTCAGCCTCCCATGACCGCCTATTGGCAAGCGTACGGAGATTGCATGCAGAGCCGCGGGTACGGCGTGCAGTGAGACGGCCGCGTTTCCAACGACGGTTAGCTCGCGCCTCCCGTCTCGCGGCCGTGCCGCTGCAACGGCTTGAAATCGACCCGTCGCGGCCTAGACTTTATCTCTCGGCGAACATCGTTGGGGGACAAGGAGATGCGTTTGACTATTTTGATTAACGGTTCCGATCCCACCGTCAATCATGACTACGCCGTGCTTTGGCTCGATACTGACGAACGAGTATGGTCAAGGGAGTCGCATGACGGGATCGACCTTCCGCCCTGGGGGGAGCTGCGCGACGAGGGCGGCGTCACGCAACTGTGCGCACCCACGGAGGAACGACCGCTCTGTACGCTGTGCGGCTTGCACGTCGAGCGTGATTTACTGACGGCCGCGCAGGGTGGGGCGCAATGGTCCTGCGGCACCGTCGGTGGCGGGGACGGTTTCTGGCGCCTGCAGGCCGTCGAAAAAATGACGCCGCCGCCCGAGCACAGCGTCTTCCGCCGATAGGCTCACCGGCCCGGCCGCGGCGGCGGCAAATAATCTCTTACGGTTCGTTACGAACTCCCCGAGGCGAATTTCAATTCGGTATAGTCGGCCTTGGCTATCTCGAGGCCAACCCTCCTAGGCCCGTTCGGCGTCTGTCGACGGGCCGTCTTTTTGGTTTCTCCTCCCCGCCGTTTTGACCTGACGCATGCCGTAACCGCGCAGCGCGAAATCGATCCCACGGGTCCAACCGCACCACGCGCGTCAAGATCCGCTCGCGCACGCGTGCCCCCGGACGGTGACGTTCGTGTGAAAAAGCGTTGTTCTTTCGCAACTGCACGCTGGTCGAACGGCCAGGTTCCAGGCGCTGAGCCCCGGCCCCATATCACAAAACAAATCCCTTCAAAAACAATGAACTAGGGGTTTCCCCTAAATTGATTGTTTCGATTCCGGCAAAAATGTGTTGTGCAGCCCACGTATACCCTAATCGAGCTCGCCACGTAGACTCGCCCCTCATCGGATGGGTCAGTCGTTCGATGACGTAGCCGAATCGGAAGCGGCGTCGAAGTCGATCCGTTCATTCCGAAGCCTGGCAGTGAGCCAGTTTTATATAAAAGGGATTTCTCCAATGAAAAAAACCCTGGTTGTCGCAGCGGTTTCCGCCTCTTTCGCAGTCGCAGCCCACGCTCAAAGCAGCGTCACGCTTTATGGCGTGATCGATGCGGGCATCACGTACACGAGCAATGTCGGTGGCAAGTCCAACTGGCAACAAACGTCGGGCGGCATCGACCAAAGCCGCTTCGGCCTGAAGGGCTCGGAAGACCTCGGCAATGGCCTGAAGGCGATCTTCACCCTGGAAAGCGGTTTCAACCTGAATAGCGGTCGTTACGCCAACAACGGCAGCGAGTTCAACCGTCAATCGTTCGTCGGCCTGTCGAGCAACTACGGCACCGTCACGCTCGGCCGTCAGTACGACGCAGAGCAAGACTTCCTGGCTCCGCTCAGCGCAACGGGCAGCTGGGGCGGTACGGCGTTCGCTCACTACGGCAACCTCGACAACCTGAACACGAACGGCGGCGCGGCTGTCAACAACTCGATCAAGTTCACGAGCGCGAACTACGCCGGTTTCACGTTCGGCGGCACGTACGGCTTCTCTAACCAGGCCGGCCGCTTCGGCAACAACCGCGAATACAGCATCGGCGCCGCATACCAGTTCCAAGGGTTGCGCGTAGGCGCTGCGTACGCTCAGCAGAACAACCCGCTCGCCGCCAATGGCGGCGCGAGCGACGGCTCGAACTTCGGCGCCGGCGTGAACGCTGTCGCGACGTTGGCGAACGGCGGCCTTGCCACCACGGTCGGCAACTTCCGTCAACGCACGTACGGCGTGGGTGCGAGCTACGCGTTCGGTCCGGCGCAAGTCGGTGCGGTGTGGACGCAAGCGCGTCTCGATGCGGCTCAGGCTCAAGCATCGGTTCGTGAAGACAACTACGAAGTCAACGCGAAGTACAACCTGACGCCCGCGCTCGGCCTTGGTGTCGCCTATACGTTCACGGACAACCGCGGCTTCGTCACGGGCGTCAACGTGGGCGAGCGCGTCCACCAAATCGGCGCGCAAGCTGACTACGCGCTGTCGAAGCGGACGGACGTGTACGCACAGGTCGCGTACGCGCACACGAGCGCTCAGAGCGGCGCATCGATCTACAACGGCTCGATCGGTAGCAACGCGTCCTCGTCGGACAACCAAACGGCTGCCACGATCGGCCTGCGTCATCGCTTCTAAGCCGGCAGTATCGGCCTAGTCGTTTCTTGGGCGCTGCGGCCGCGGTGCCTAAGACCGCCGATGAACCCACGTTTTCCGGAACGTGGGTTTTTTTTGTTACGCATCCGAAATCTTTCGCAGCGGACCGCCGTGCGCGGTTCACCCTACTCGCCGGCGGGCCACTGGCCCACTGCATCGAGCGTCTCCCTATACTGGCTCATTCAAGCGCGCATTCGTTCCCCTGCGGCGGCACGGGCGATGCGTCCGCTTCTTCAATGTCAGCGGCATCATCGAGGTAGCACATCATGACTGAAGCAGTGACGCCGAAAGACGATCAAGTGCTTCGCACCGACGTCGTCATCATCGGAGCAGGCCCTGTAGGGCTTTTTGCGGCGTTCGAAGCCGGCGTCGTCGGCTTGTCGTGCCATATCGTCGATGCGCTCGAGCAAGTCGGCGGCCAATGTATCGAGCTGTATCCCGACAAGCCTATTTTCGACATCCCGGCGGTTCCGGTCTGCACCGCACGGCAATTGATCGACCGCCTGATGGAGCAGTGCCGGCCGTTTGCGCCGCCGATCCACCTCGGGCAGCGCGTCATGGACGTCGAGCGCCTGGAGGATGCGCAGCGCTGGCGCCTGCGCACCGACGGAGGCCTCGTGTTCGACACCGCTGCGGTGCTGCTCTCGGCCGGCAACGGCGCGTTCGTGCCGCAACGTGTGGGACTGCCCGAAGCGCAGGCGCTCGAAGGGCACTGCGTTCATTATGCCGTGCGCAAACGCGCCATGTTCGCGGATCAGCGCGTCGTCGTCGCAGGCGGCGGCGATTCGGCGCTCGACTGGGCGCTCGCGTTGCGCGGAGAAGCGAAGCGCGTCACGCTCGTGCATCGGCGCAACGCATTTCGCGCCGCCGACGCCACCGTCCAGGAGATGAAGCGCGCGGTGGACGCGGGCCAAATGGATCTCGTCATCGGCACGATCGCTGCGCTGAACGCGCTAGATGGGGCGCTGCAGTCCGTCGACGTCAAGACGCTCAACGGCGACGCCGAGATCGAAGCGGATCATCTCATCGCGCTGTACGGCTTGGTTGCGGACCTCGGACCGATCGCGCAATGGGGGCTCGACGTGCGTGCCGGGCGCGTGGCCGTCGATACTTCGTACTACGAAACGTCGCTGCCCGGTATTTTCGCTGTCGGCGACATCGCAACTTATCCCAACAAGCAAAAGCTGATTCTCTCCGGTTTTCACGAGGCGTCGCTCGCGTTGCGTAAGGCGTATGCCTATGCGTTCCCCGACAAGAAGCGGGTGCACGTGCATTCGAGCTACGACGCGAGCTTGTCCGAGCGCATCCTCGGCACACCGGCGACTTGACTCGTTTTTCTTCCGCCGCCAGCGCAAAGGCTTTCGGTTTGGCTCGTGTCCGTCTGGCTCGTCGTCACGTGGCTCGGCCACGCGGCGAAGCAGCGTTCGAATGCTGCCGTGCCGGCCGGGGCCGGCGGCCGATGACTTTGCTCGGTGTGCGATGAGGTAGTCGCGCGCGGCGTCCGCACGCGTCGCGCGGCCGCGTCGGATGCTCGTGCGTCGCAGCCTCGATAGCGTCGGCGAAGCGCTGCAGGGCCATGAGCGATCCGCACACGCTGTGGTAGTTCACGGTGCCGATGCGCGCATCCAGCAGCACTTGCAGGCCCGCTTCGCGGGCCAATTCGATGATGTCCATGTCACGCCTCCCCGTTAGGCGTTGGCGCAGCGCGTGGCGTCGCGAAACCGGCCGAAGTGCTCGTCGCGCTCGCGTCTGCACCGCGCGCACCCATGCCGCACGCAGTCGCAGGCGTACCGAGCATCGAGCCGGCATCCCCGCACGCTCGTTTTCGTTCTGTGCAAGCGCCATTGATGCACACGATCATGAGTTCACGTCGAAACGATCGATCGCATTCCTACCGTTTCACGTACCGTCATTGTCGTGCTGCCGCCGCGACGCGAATGTGCGCCGGCGTACTGCCGGCCGCTTTTCGTCCAACTTTTCGCCTGAGCGAGCAGCTGCCTCGGTATGTCGCGCGGCGACAGGGGAGACGATTGGCGCCTAGCTGCGGCGCTTGGCGGAACGCCACCCCACGCGGCGGAAGCGTTCTTTCTTCTGTTCTTCTTCGAAGTGCATGCGCGAAGGTTTGACGAGATCGCTTCTCGAAACGATGCCTTCGAGCTTCATCGAATCGCGGTCGGCCACGACCGGCACCCGTTCGAGGCCATGCACGGCGAGCCGCGCCGCAACGAGCCGGCAGGTTTCGCTGGCTAGCGCGATGGTGATGGATTTGGCCGCGAGCGCATCGCCGACCGCCATCTCGCTGCCTTGCTCGGTGGCCAACGCAACGAGCGTGTCGCGATCGGCCACACCGACCAGGCGCTCGGCGCGCACGACCGGGTAGGCGCGATGGGTCTGGCTCGGTCCGAAGAACGACGCGAGCGCTTCACCGACGGTCACGGCGGCATCGATCGTGCGCACCGAACGCGTCATCACTTCATCGACGTGATGTCGTTCGAGCGGATCGACGCCGTATTCGCGGTAGATGTGATAGCCGCGCCGTGCGATCTTCTCGGTCATGATCGAGCGCCGCATGACGACGGTCGTGAATCCATGCGCGACCAAGGTGGCCGTCAATAACGGCAGCAACGCGTTGGCGTCATGCGTGAGGCCGAATGCGAAGACGATGGCCGTCAGCGGGGCGCCGAGCGTCGCGCCGAGCGTGGCTGCCATTGCGACGAGCGGCCACAATCCCGCTTCGTGGCCCGGCAAGATGGGGCCCATCACGATGCCGAGACCGGCGCCGAGCATGAGCAGCGGAGCGAGCACCCCGCCCGACGTACCGGAGCCCAACGCGATGACCCAGATGACCGCTTTCACGACGAGAATCGCAATGGCGACCTTCACCGCGAGTTGCTGATGCAGCAAGTCGCCGATGACGTCGTATCCGACGCCGAGCACGCGCGGCTCGATCAAGCCGCCGAGACCGACCGCGAGACCGCCGATGGCTGGCCACCACATCCAATGCACGGGCAGCTTGGCGAAGAGGTCTTCGGTGGCGTACAGCGCGATCGACAAGCCCGAGGCGAGGGCGCCGCTGGCGACGCCGAGGATCAAACACGAGAGCAGGGAGATCGTGCCGGGGGGCGCCGTCTCGAGCGGAAACAGCGGACCCACGCCGAACCACTGGGCGCGCATGAATCCGGCCACCGCACAGGCGAGGGCGACAGGCAGAAAACTACGAGGGCGCCATTCGAACAGCAGCAGTTCGACGGCGAGCAGCACGGCCGCGACGGGCGTGCCGAACACGGCCGTCATGCCTGCCGCCGCGCCGGCGACGAGCAGCGTCTTGCGCTCGGCGGCCGTCACTTTCACGCATTGCGCAAGCAGCGAGCCCAGCGCGCCGCCGGTCATGATGATCGGGCCTTCCGCGCCGAACGGCCCGCCGCTGCCGATCACGATGCCCGACGAAAGCGGCTTGAGAATCGCGACTTTCGGCGACATGCGGCTTTTGCCGAACAGGATCGCTTCGATCGCTTCGGGGATGCCGTGGCCGCGGATCTTGTCCGAGCCGAAGCGCGCGATCAACCCGACGATGAGGCCGCCGAGCGCGGGGATGAGCACGACCCAGACACCGAGCTTGTTATCGGCCGGCGAATGATTCACGAACGAGAGCGTGCCGAAGAAGAACACGTTCGTGAACAAGTAGATGAGCTTGAGCAGCACGATGGCCGCAATCGTGCCGAGCACGCCGATGACGGCGGCCAGCGCGCAGATGCCCGGTAATCGTGCGTTCGCGGAAAAGTCCCGCTTGTTGGGGTCGAGGTGATCGCTCATAGATATACCAAAGTCACAAATCGATTTGCGGCACACTGAACGCGCCTTGGAGCGATTTGAGCTCCGCGCGGTGCAATGCCGCTAGTTTTGCCAGTACCGTTTCGCCTGCTTTCTGCAGATGGACTTCCACCTGCCGTCTATCCGTTTCGCTCACTTTGCGCCTGACGAGATCGAGCGCTTCGCAGCGCGAGACCAAGGCGACCACGCCGTGATGCTGCGCTTGCAAGCGCTCGGCCAACTCGCCGATCGTGGCCCATTCGCGGCCCGGATAGCCTTTGACGTGCAGCAGCAGCAGGTATTGCAACGGCGTGATGCCTTCCTCCTGCGCGGCGCGTTCGGAAAATCGCTCGAAGCGCCGCATCTGGTAGCGGAACTCCGAGAGCTGCTCGAAATCGCTCTTGGCGAGCGCGCCGTTGGCGAAGGATTTCATCGTGATCGGGGGCAAAAAGTAGAAGCCCGCAATAATATCACATTGTGATATATTTCGACGCTACGCGGTCTTCAGTTCGCGCGCCTGCGTTTGCGTTTGCCGATGCAATCCACCGATCAGATCCGACTGCGTGATCATGCCGATCAACCGGCGCGAATGGTCGACCACGGGAATGTGGTGATGGCCGTAATGCGCGAATACCGGAATGAGCTTGGCGACCGGCAAATGCGGATCGACCGTGCGCACGTTCGGCGTCATCAAGTCGTCGACGCGGTGGGTCTCGTCCGCGCTGCGCCACAAGCTCCGGCGTTTGTTGCGCGGGCCGCGCAAGCCGAAGGCCGTGCGCCCGACGAAGTCCGTGCGCGTGACGATGCCGACCACGCGCCGCGCTGCGTCGACGACGGGCAATGCCTTGATGCGATGGCGCTCGAGCAATCGCCAAGCCGCGGCGGCGGTCGTGTCGCTCGATACGCTGACGGCGTCGCGCGACATGATGGCTTCGCACGTCAGTTCGCTGAAGCTTCGTGCATAGGCGAGCAATTGCGCTTCATGCACGACCGATTCGAGGTCGTCCGCGGCGACGGCGAGCAATTCGCCGCGTTCGCGGACGATTGCCTCGAGATCGGCACGCGTCACGCCGGCGATGCCCGGTGGCGTTTGCGCCGCGGCGCGGCTGACGTGCGGATAGCGGTGGCCCGTCACCGCGTGATAAACGATGGCCGATCCGAGTAGCACGGCCGATTGCAGCGCGACGGGCTCGATCACGAAGCGCAGGCCCAGAGCGTGAATGGCGGGACCACCGAGCACGGCGGTGAGCGCGACGGCGCCCGACGGCGGGTGAATGCAGCGCAGGGCGAACATGACGCCGATGGCCGCGGCGAGTGCGACGGCGGAGGCGACGATCGGATTACCGATCCACATCGCGCTGATCACACCGAGCGTCGCGGCGACGAGATTGCCGCCGATGAACGACCACGGCTGAGCGAGCGGGCTCGCGGGCACGCCGAAGAGCAGCACCGCCGATGCGCCCATCGGCGCGATCAGATACGGCACGACCGCTTCCGGGCCGAGCAGCCAATGCACCGATGCGCCCATCGCCGCTATGCCGAGCAGTGCGCCGAGTGAGGCGCGCAGGCGCTCGCGCCAGGAAACGGCGATAGGGTGCGGGGCGAAGCTGGCGAACCAGCGCAACACGGCTTGGCTAGGCACGGCGGTTGATCTTCTCTTCGGATGACATGATGAAAGCGCGGCGAACGGTGCGGCCGTCGCCTTGGGAGCCGGCGATTATATGTCAACGTGATATAAAAGCGCCATCGTAGTGCGTGGTGCCGTTGCGGCAAAACCGCAAAATCGTCGTTATAAGGGATGACGGTTATAAGCTAATAACCGACGGTGATGGTGGCCACCGCGACGTCGCGCACGCGAGTGCCGACGAGTGCACCGTCAGCCCAAATGCGGCCGCCGAGCGATCGTCAGGGCCGAGCGAGCCAGTGGAGGGCAGCGCTCAACGCCAAGCGGCGCCGTCGCAAAAGAGATCGGTGCGAGTTGCGTCCGTTGCGGGCACCGGTATGCCGGCCAGCAAGGCCGCGTCCCGATAGAGATTCGTTTGATTGACGCGCGCGGCGATCGCTGCGTCTTCGGATGCAGGCGCATCGGCGTCACGCAGCAGCCCCCAGCGGCGATATTGCGCGAGGAACCAGCGTCCTTCGGCGATACGCGGGTAGTTGACCGAGCCGCCATCGAAGAAGGCGACGGGTAGCGGCGAGCGTCCATCGTTCAGGCCGCTTTCGGCGCCGGTTAGACGAGGCGCGATCAGATCGCGTGGCACGTCGAGCGCATCCGGCTTGGCAAGCCACGACGAGATTTCAGCGCGATGGAGGGGAGCATCGACCCATCGGCACGCCTCCAGCATCGTGCATACGAGCGCGCGTGCCGTGGCGGGGTAGCGTTCCACGAAGCCGCGCCGGCACGCCAGCACTTTTTCCGGATGGTTCGGCCAAATCTCACTCGTCGACACGACCGTCTCGCCGGCCCCGCGCGCCTGTGCGACCGCATGCCAGGGCTCGCCTGCGCAAAATCCGTCGAGCGTGCCGCGCTCGAGCGCATCGACCATGCGTGGCGGCGGTATGACGACGCTTTCGACGTCGTCGCGCGGATGCACGCCGTTGGCGGCGAGCCAATAGTAGAGCCACAGGGCGTGCGTTCCCGTCGGAAACGTCTGTGCAAACACCGGAGGTTTGTCGAGCGTGGCGAGCGCTGCCTTCAGGCTGCCATGCGTCTTAAGCGCACGCGCGAGCGGCGTCGACAACGTGATGGCTTGCCCGTTGCGGTTGAGCACCATCAATATCGCCATGTCGTCGCGCGGCCCGCCGATGCCGAGCTCCACGCCGTACACGAGCCCGTACAGCGCATGCGCGCAATCGATCTCTCCCGAGAGCAGCTTGTCGCGCACGGCGGCCCAGGAAGGCTGCCGGCACAGTTCGAGCGTCAGCCCGTGCCGATGGCCGAATTCGAGCACCTTGGCCGCGACGATCGGCGCCGCATCGGACAGCGCGACGAATCCGATCCGCAGGTGAGTCTTTTCGGGGGCGGCCCCACTCGGCGTTGCGATGTCCATAGTCTTGCTACCTACTTGGAAGAGTCCGTCGCTTCGATTACGCGGCGAGCGATTTCGGCCAGCCGCACGCCGGCATCCATCGCGCGCTTGCGCAAGGTGGCGTATGCGTCCTGTTCGGAGAGTTTGCCGCGCTCCATCAACAGACGTTTTGCGCGGTCGATCGTCTTGCGGTCGTCTAGTTCGGCTTCCACCTTGGCCAAGCGCTGCCGCAACTTTTCTTCATGCGCGAAACGCGCCAGCGCGACCTCGAGAATCGGCGCGAGCTTGTCGGGTGTGAGGCCCTCCGCCGTGTAGGCGGTGACGCCTGCGTCGACGGCCGAGCGAATCAACTGCTGATCCGCGTCATGGCTGAACATCAGAACGGGCCGCGGCGCCGTTTCGTTCATGACGGCCAAATGCTCGAGCGTGTCGCGAGAGGGAGACTCCGTATCGATGATGACGACGTCGGGCCGCTCGCGCTGCACCACCTGCTGTAACGCATGCGGCGCGGCGGCCTCGGGCAGCATGTCGTAGCCCAGGCGTGCAAGGGCCTCGCGCAGTTCGCCGATCGGTTTTTCGGTATCGGTGACGAGCAAGATACGCAACATTCTCAAGCGGGTGTCGTCGCAGTCAGTAATCGCTTGATTTCAGGAACGCACGAGCCGCAGACGGTGCCGCAGCCGAGCGTCGATTTCAATTCGTCCAGCGCCGAGCCGTTGGCGATCGCTTGCTCGATCTGCGATTGCGTCACTTGCTTGCAATTGCAGACGACGCGGTCGCGCGGCGCGCGCGGGCGCTGGGGCGTATCGCCGCCAAGCAGCATGATCGCATGGCGCGGACCGTCCCACGGCGCTGCCGACCGAATCTGCTCGATCAGCGCCGCGGCGGGGCTCGTTTCGCCGGTAAGCAAAAAGCCGTCGATGAATTGCTCGCGCCACGCGACCCGCTGGGCACGGCCGCGCCGCGCGTCGCGGTACTCGAGCAGATCGTCGCCTCGTGCCAATCCTAGCGCATCGTGCAGCTGTTCGGCCCAAGCTGGGTCGGCTTCGGCATCCGCCGCGCTGACGACGATGAGGTCGTCGCTTTCGACGCGAATCGATGCATAGCGGCGTTGCGCGAGCAGCGGCTGCACGGCGGTGCGCAGCGCGAGCACGTCGCCTCGCTTGGCCGCGACCAGCCGCCACGGGAGCTTGGCCGCTTCGATGCGTACGGCGGCGTGCTTGAGCTCGGGCTGCTTCGAGTCGGGGTCGACCGCGCCGATCGTCGCTTCGTTGATGCCGCCGCTGTCGAGAAACTGGCCGCTCCAATGCATGGCCGCGAATACGGTCCCCGGGGCGAGATCGTCGGTCGTCTCGAGCGGCAGGACGAGCCGGCCGCGGCGGCTCGCGACCGTGACGAGGTCCCCGTCCTTCAGGCCGCGGCGTGCCGCGTCTTCGCGGCGGATCGACAGCGTGGCTTCGGGGGCATGATTGAAGAGCTGGCCGGCTCGCCCCGTGCGGCTCATGCCGTGCCATTGATCGCGCAGGCGCCCCGTCAGCAGACGGAACGGGTAGCGCGCGTCGACCGGCTCGGCGACGCTCTGATAGTGCGGCGCATGAAAGCGCGCGCGGCCGTCGTCCGTGGCGAAGACGCCGTCGGTGTACCGTCGTGCCGACCCCGTCTTTGCACCTGCCGGCAACGGCCATTGCTGCGGGCCACTCCGCTCGAGGCGCTCATAGGATAGCCCGCCGATGTCGAGATCGCGCCCGACGGTGAGCGTGCGGTGCTCGTCGAAAACGTCCTGCTCGGATTCGAACGGAAACAAGGACGGCCCCGTGGCGAAGGCCTCACCGCTGCGTTGCGGGGACAATCGCGCTTCCAGCCTGCGTGCGACCTCGTTCGCGATCCACCAATCGGGGCGAGCCGCGCCAGGCGCTTCGACGGCCGCGCGCACGCGCGAGATCCGGCGTTCGGAGTTCGTGACCGTACCGGATTTCTCGCCCCAGCTCGAGGCGGGCAGCAAGACGTCGGCGTAAGGCACCGTATCCGTCTGCTCGAACGCCTCTTGCACGACGACGAACTCGGCGGTGCGCAATGCCTTGCGCACTCGCTCGATGTCGGGCATCGAATGCACCGGGTTCGTGCAGGCGATCCAAATGGCCTTGACCTTTCCTTCGGCGACGGCATCGAACAGATCGACCGCCGGCAAGCCGGGGCGTGCCGACAGTTCGCTCACGCCCCACAACGCTTCGACTTCGGCGCGATGCGCGGCATTGCCGATGTCGCGATGCGCGGCGAGCATCGTCGCCATCCCGCCGACTTCGCGCCCGCCCATGGCATTCGGTTGGCCCGTGAGCGAAAACGGCCCCGCACCCGGCTTGCCGATTTGCCCTGTGGCGAGATGCAAGTTGATGAGTGCGAGGTTCTTGTCGGTGCCGTGGCTCGACTGATTGAGCCCCATGCAGTAGAGCGACAGCGATGCGGGGCTCGCCGCGAACCATTCGGCGGCTTGCAGCAGATCGCGCTCGGCAATGCCGCAGATTTCCGCGGCCATGCTGGGCGTGTAGCTGCGCACGAGTGCTTTGAGTTCGTCGAATCCGTTCGTATGGGCAGCGATGTACGCCGGATCGATCGCACCTTCCCAAATCATGTGGTGCAGCATGCCGTTGAACAGCGCGACGTCGGTGCCCGGCGTGATCGCGAGGTGCAGGTCGGCCAGCGCGGCGACGTCGGTGCGGCGCGGATCGACGACGATCCATTTGACGGACGGGTCGTTCGCCTTCGCTTCTTCCAAGCGCCGGAAGAGCACGGGATGGGCGTAAGGCATGTTGCTGCCGGCGAACAGCACCGTCTTCGCGAGTTCCAGATCCTCGTAGCAGGTGGGCGGACCGTCGGCACCCAGCGACTTCTTGTATGCGGTGACCGCGCTCGACATGCACAAGCGCGAGTTCGTATCGATGTTGTTCGTGCGGATCAGCCCCTTCGCGAGCTTGTTGAAGACGTAGTAGTCCTCCGTCAGGAGCTGGCCGGAAACATAGAATGCGACGGCGTCGGGGCCGTCGCGTTCGATGATGTCGGCAAAACGGGCCGCCACGTGGTCGAGCGCGTGCGACCACTCGGTCGGCAAGCGCTCCGACTCGCGCGTGAGCCGCACCTCGGGGTGCAATGCTCGGCCGGCATGGCCTGCGACCGTCAAGGGCAGCGAGCGGCCTTTCGTGCACAGCTTGCCGAAGTTGGACGGATGATCGGGGTCGCCTTCGATGCCCGTCACATGGCCATGCTCGGCTTCGATGAGCACGCCGCAGCCTACGCCGCAGTAGCAACACGTCGAACGCGTGACGGTTTTCATCGCGACGTGGCCCCCGTCATGCGAAGTTGACGAATACGGCTTCGCCCTCGACCTTCACGGCGAAGCGCATCGTGCAACCCTCGTCGGGCGCGCATGCATCGCCCGTTTCGAGCGCGATGTTCCAGCTATGGAGCGGGCACGTCACCGTCTTGCCGTGGACGATGCCTTGCGAGAGCGCACCGCCCTTGTGCGGGCAGCGATCGTGCAGCGCGAAGACTTCATCGTCGGCCGTGCGGAACAAGGCGATGTCGCCGTCGTCGCGCTTGAGGACGCGGCTGCCCAGCCGCGGAATGTCCGCGACGCTGCAAACGTGCGTCCAGGTGGAGGCGGGGGAAATCGTCATATCCATTTTTGCGTTGCCCTCAAGCGATGACTTTCAGCGGAATGTATTCGCGCTCGTGCTGGCCTTTGATGCGCGCCTGCCACGGATCGGGCAAGCCCTCGAGCGCGTAGAGCAGGCGTTCGTACAGCGCGCTGCGGTTGGCCGCATCCTCCACGATCTTGCGCTTCACATAGTCGAGCCCCACGCGGGCAATGTAGTGAACCGTGCGATCGAGGTAGTGCGCTTCCTCGCGATACAACTGCAAGAACGCGCCCGTGTACTCCTTGACCTCGTCGGCCGTCTTGACCTTCGCCAGGAACTGCGCGACTTCGGTCTTGATCCCGCCGTTGCCGCCGACATAGAGCTCCCAGCCGCTGTCGACGGCGATCACGCCGACATCCTTGATGCCGGCCTCGGCGCAATTGCGCGGGCAGCCTGAAACGGCGAGCTTGACCTTGTGCGGCGACCACATGTTCGCGAGCATCGTCTCGAGATCGATGCCCATTTGCGTGCTGTTCTGCGTTCCGAAGCGGCAAAATTCGCTGCCCACGCAGGTCTTCACGGTGCGAATCGACTTGCCGTAGGCGTGGCCCGACTGCATGCCGAGGTCTTTCCACACGCCCACGAGGTCTTCCTTCTTCACGCCGAGCAAATCGATCCGCTGGCCGCCCGTGACTTTGACCATCGGGATCTGGTACTTGTCGGCCACGTCGGCGATGCGGCGCAACTCGTCGGGCGTCGTCACGCCGCCTTTCATTTGCGGCACGACGGAGAACGTGTTGTCCTTTTGAATGTTCGCGTGCACGCGTTCGTTGACGAAGCGGCTTTGCGGATCGTCGACGGCCTCGCGTGGCCAGGTCGATACAAGGTAATAGTTGACCGCGGGGCGGCAGGTGGAGCATCCGTTCGGCGTGCGCCATTCGAGGAAATCGTAGACGGCGCGGTGCGTGAGCAGCTTATGCTCGCGCACGGCCTTGCGCACTTCGTCGTGCGTGCGGTCCGTGCAGCCGCACATCGCCTTCGTCTTGGGCGTTTCCTGGAAGCTCGTGCCGACCGTGCTCATCAAGATTTGTTCGACGAGACCCGAGCACGAACCGCACGAGCTCGCGGCTTTGGTGTGCTTCTTCACTTCGTCGAGCGTGAACAGGCCCTTTTCGGTGATCGCCTTGACGATCGTGCCTTTGCAAACGCCGTTGCATCCGCATACTTCGTCGGAATCGGCGAGTGCGGCCGCGCGATTGTGTCCTTGGACGCCCGCATCGCCGATGCTCGATTCGCCGAACATCAGACGATCGCGCAATTCGCCGAGCTTGCGGCCTTCGCGCAGGAGCTTGAAGTACCACGCGCCGTCCGCCGTGTCGCCGTAAAGGCAGGCGCCGACCAAGCGGTCGTCTTCGATCACGAGTTTCTTGTAGACGCCGCTCGCGGGGTCCGACAGCACGATCTGCTCGGTGTTTTCGCTGCCGACGAAGTCGCCCGCGGAGAACAGATCGATGCCCGTGACCTTGAGCTTGGTCGACAAGACCGAGCCTCTGTAGCTCCCGATGCCCATCAAGGCGAGATGGTTCGCGCATACTTTGGCTTGCTCGAACAGCGGCGCGACGAGGCCATATGCAACGCCGCGATGGCTCACGCACTCGCCGACTGCGTAGACGCGCGGATCGTAGGTCTGCAGCGTGTCGTTGACGACGATGCCGCGGTTGCAGTGCAGGCCCGCTGCTTCGGCCAGCGTCGTATTCGGCCGGATGCCGGCGGCCATGACGACCAGGTCGGCTTCGATTTCCGAGCCGTCCTTGAAACGCACGCCGGCGACCTCGCCGGCTTCGTTGCCGACGATTTCGGTCGTTGCTTTCGACAGCAGAAACTGCAGGCCGCGCGCTTCCAGCGAACGCTGCAGCAACCGCCCGGCGTTTTCGTCGAGTTGCCGCTCGAGCAGCGTCGAGGCCAAGTGAACGACGGTCACGTCCATGCCGCGCAGCTTCAAGCCATTGGCCGCCTCGAGCCCGAGCAGACCGCCGCCGATCACGACGGCGCGCCGCTTGACCGTGGCGGCGTCGATCATCGCCTGCGTATCGCCGATGTCGCGATAGGTGATGACGCCCTTGAGCTTGGCGCCGGGAACCGGAAGGATGAACGGCTGCGATCCCGTTGCGATGAGCAGGCGGTCGTAGGGTGCCTCGACGCCGTCCTCCGTCGTGACGACGCGCCGCTTGCGGTCGATTCCCGAGACGGTCTTGCCGAGATGCAGACGGATGCCGTTTTGCTCGTACCATTCGAGCGGATTGAGCACGATGTCGTTGAACGTCTGTTCGCCGGCGAGCACGGGCGAGAGCAGAATCCGGTTGTAGTTCGGATGCGGCTCGGCGCCGAAAACCGTGATCTCGTATTGGTTCGGCGCGAGCGCGAGCAATTCTTCGATCGTGCGGATACCGGCCATGCCGTTGCCGATTACGACGAGTCGGGGCGCATTCATCGTGGGTTACTCCTTGATCCTTGAGCCGTTGAAGTCGCAGCGTCGGTGCGCGACGGAAAGTACGAAAACAAAACAGCGATGGCATGCGTCAACGAAAACGGCGTCCGCTCGTGCCGGTGCACGAGGGGACGCCGTTGTCCTTGAAGCGTGGGCCATTGCGCGGAGAGGGGCGAGAGACGCACGCTTGCAGTCGTTCCTGTGCGCTACGTTTCGCTACCATCGCCTCGCAATCGCGTTGCGTTGCATGCATCCCGACGCCATTGCCGGGTACGGGCGACATCTATGCAAAGCTTATGCCAATTGCTTGAAACGCTTGACTGGAAAGGGTTTGCGCGAATGTGGTACCGTTGTGGCCTCCGACGCGACCGTTCGTGCCGCACTGCAGCAGTGCAGCGCGGCACGAACGCCGCACCCGTTCGGCGCGGCGGTGTCCGCTTCGGTGCGTGGGTTGGCCGATGGCGGGCCGGATCGGCGTCTATAATTCGGAGCCTCGCTTTTCATTCATCCCGCTCGATGCGCGCTTGCTGCGCGGCGTGCCTCATGCGGACTTTTCTGTTTGCCAACACAGTTATCCGAGGAGGTTCGACCATGACCATCCGCATCGGCGACGTAGCGCCCGATTTCACTGCTGAAACCACCGAAGGCACGATCAAGTTCCACGAATGGATCGGCGACAATTGGGCCATTCTGTTTTCGCATCCGAAGGATTTCACGCCCGTTTGCACGACGGAGCTCGGCAGCGTGGCGCGCCTGAAGCCCGAGTTCGAGAAGCGCAAGACGAAGGTCATCGGCCTGAGCGTCGATCCCGTCAGCGATCACAGCAAGTGGGTAGGCGACATCGCCGAGACGCAAGGGCATGCCGTGAACTTCCCGCTGATCGGCGATGCGGACCTCACGGTGTCCAAGCTGTACGACATGATTCACCCGAACGCGAGCGGCGGCACACGCACGGCGAACGACAACGCCACGATTCGCTCGGTGTTCATCGTCGGCCCCGATAAGAAGGTGAAGGCGATGCTGATCTACCCGATGAGCGCCGGCCGCAGCTTCGAAGAGGTGCTGCGCTTGGTGGACGCGCTGCAAATGAACGCGGGGCACGGCGTGGCGACGCCGGCCGATTGGCATCCGGGCGACGACGTCATCATCCCGACGTCGGTATCCGATGAAGACGCCAAGAAGAAGTATCCGCAAGGGTTCAAGACGCTGAAGCCGTACCTGCGCACGGTCGCGCAGCCGAAGTAAGGCAACGCTGCGGAGCACGCATCGGCGCGTCGGGCTGCCGCGGCAGTCCGGCGCGCGGCAGTCGAAGCATCGGCGATCCTTGTCTGTTCCGCGTGACGTCAAAGCATGCGCGAACGCGGCAGACGGGTGCCGGCCCTCAGCGGCTCAATGGTCGAGCCGCTTCATCGTCTCCGATTCCATCGCCGCGTGCCATTCTTCCGAGGCTTCGATCGGATTCGTCTCGTCGTCGATGGAAAACTGGGCGCGTTCCGCCGCGGTGCGTGCGTTGCCGAAATCGGTATCCAATTCCTCACCGGCTTCGTCTTCGCCCGGCGGCTCGAGCATGTCCTGTAGCATCGCCTCGAGTTCCGGCGTATCCCAAGGCTTGCCGTGCTTCTTGCACACCTTGATGTAGTGCCGGATCTCCGCATCTTGCTCAGGGGTGAGCGGAAGCCCGCGGAAGGTCCGCTCGGGATCGATCTCGGTCATGATGGCGCTCCGGAGCGAGAGATGCCCCGAGTGTAGCGCCGTTGCGTCCCATCACCAACAATGCGATGCGCGCCGATTTTGCGGTCGCATCGCATCATCGGTAAATCGGCGCGCGAATCGGCCTCAGTGATGAGCGTACATCGTACGCCAGCCGCTATGCGTCATCGGCTGATATCCCGTTTGCCCCGAATGGCCCGATTGCATTCCTTCGTCGGGCGTACCGCCGTATCCGGTTTGCGGTGTCATGGTCGAGCCGCCTCGCGAAGCCACGCGCGCTTCAGCGGCTTGGATGTCGGCGGGATAGTGAATGTTGTTCGGCCTATAGCCGGCTTGCCTGAGCTGCGTCAGCTGATCCATGACCTGTTGATGCGTCATAGGTTGATGGGACGCTTGAGCAAAGGCAGCGGCAGGTACGAGCGCTAACGCGAGTGCAACGGTTCGAATCGTGAATTTCATGATCGGCACCTCCTAGTCCGTGGTCCGACTGCAAGCGGCGATTGCTCGCAGCCCACGATCCCAGTGTGCTCGGTCAAGCTTAAGGATCGGTTAACCGATGGATCGGATGTCCGGTAGCCGATGTAAGGCGATGTAACCGAAGATGCGGAAGATACGACGATGCATCGCCTTGCATCGTCGATATCTTCACGGCTCCATTGCGCTGCGCGGCTACGCCGCGGCCAACGATCCACCGACGACGCGCACGTGCTCGCCCGGCTGAAACGGCGGCTGAGTCGGGTAATCGAAGTTGCGATAGCTGCCGTCTTGCATGCGTACTTGCACCTGGTACGACGTCGCTTTGCGGACTTCATGTTCGATGCCGTTGCCGGCAAAGCCGCCGCCGACAGCGCCGGCTATCGTCGCGAGCGTTCGTCCGCGGCCATTGCCGAATTGATTGCCGAGCAGGCCTCCGGCGATCGCACCGCCGACGGCGCCGATGCCGGTCGCCGGCTCGGGAGACTGCACGGGATTGATCGCGACGACTTCTCCCGCGTTCGGATCATAGGCGGATGCGCGCGGAGCGGCAGAGCCGTAGGCGCCGGCGTTCTGATAGCTGCCCTCGCCGTCGCGATAGGCAGGCGTCGTCCTGACGACGTGATGATGTTGCCGAGAGACGCGCGCCGCTTCGTTGCTCTCATTGCTTGCACTGCGCGGTGCACTCAGTGCAGGCTCGGCGGTGACGGGAGCGCTCGCGATTTGCATCGCGCTCGCGGCGCTTTGACCGAGCGGGGCCGAGACGGCGTGCGATGTCGGCAGCCATCCGGCGATGGCGGCGATACCCGTACCGCTGACGAGAATGACCGCAACCGCGGCAGCGGCGATGAGCGGATGGATGCGGTTGCTTTGCGGGTTGGACGGCAAGTTGACGTTCATGACTGGCTCCGTGGGTGGATGCCGTCAAAAACGCCGAAGGAGGCTGCGCGGTGGACGCTACATCGGTGACATTTGTAAGTACTTGTAGCGCAAAACGTCGAAGCCTTCGCCGCGATCGGCCCGAAAGAGCCGAGGCGCACTATGCGAGGCGGGTCGGTTAATCGATGAGGCGAATCCCGAACACGGTGGCTTGCGAAAGACGAATGCGCTCGGCTTCGCGGTGGCGCGCCTCGAACGAATAGTCGGAATCGAGCGGCAGGTGCGGCGAAGCGAAGAAATCGCTGATCTTTTGAATGACGGCGAAGAAGACGAGGCTCATGGCAACTCCCGGTTGAATGCTTCAGGGTTATCCCTTAGTTGGCATTCTAGGGTTTTCCCTAGCATCGCGCTAGTGCGCTGCACAAAAATTTTCGTTTACGGCGATAAATGCCAGGACATTCGCATGCCGCGTTGCACAATAACAACAGCGGGCCGGGTTCACAGCGTACGCGCCCAGACCTGTCCGACGAGATCCTTCCCGAAACTGTGATGCGGTTCTTCCTCGACGAGTTGGAACCCCGCCTTTTCGTAGATCCTGCGGGCGTCGGCCAGCACGCTGTTCGTCCACAGCATCATCTTCTTGTAACCTGCGAGCCGCGCAAAGCGCAGGCATTCGTCGACGAGGCGGTGCCCGATGCCGAGCCCTCGAGCGCTCGCCTCGACGTAGAGCAAGCGCAGTTTTGCCGTTTCTTCGTCTTGCCGGACGACGAACACTGAACCCACGGGTTTGCCGTCTTTCTCTGCAATCCAGCATCGTTCGGCTTGCGGATCGAATTCGCGAATGAATTTGGCGACGATTTCCGCCACGAGCGCCTCGAATTGCGCGTTCCATCCGTACTCCCGCGCGTACAGGACGGCTTGCCGACTGACGATCCAACCCATGTCGCCGGGCCTCGGGTCGCGGAGCACGTAGGTGTGCTCGGGAGCGCTCAGCAGGGATTCGATTTCGGCCATCGCATCGACCAACTGCCGCTGAGCCGGCGCCGCCAGCCGCTCGAGCATCGCGCCGACCTCACGCCGCGAGGCTTCGCTCAACGGCGCGAACCTTGCGCGCCCGTGGTCCGTCAGTTGCAACTGCGAAGCGCGGGCGTCAGCAGCCGAGCGCGTCTTCACGAGCAACCCGTTCTTCTCGAATCGGGCAATGACGCGACTCACGTAGCCTGCGTTGAGACCCAGTTCTCTGCAGAGATCCGCCGACGTCAGCCCTTCACGGTGCGCCAATTCATAGAGGACGCGTGCCTCCGTCAGCGAGAAATCGCTATCGAGCAGATGCTCGTGGAGCACGCCGATTTGGCGCGTGTAGAAGCGGTTGAAGCGTCGAACGGTTTCGATCCGGTCATCGTGCGGGCAGGTAGACATCGCTGGGCGCTCATTAGTTGCCTGTAGCAGTGTTTTAGTTGCTTTGGGCAACTATGTCAATCGGAGCGGGCACGAATCCGGCGTGGCGCGGAAAGGGCGCAATCGTTGCTCGGATGCCGAGCGCGTTCCTTTAAGGAGGCTGCCGCCTCGCTTCGCACAATACATCACACTGTGATATATATAGGGCCACTGGCCGACGCCGTTCGGCCGTTTGACTAGGGATGTTCATGAGCGATCACAAAGGCGATTTCGCAACAGACGTTCGGCTTTTACGCATCAGCGCGATTGCCGCCGCCGGCGGGGCATTGAGCACGGTCGCCGCGGATTTTCTTCTGCATCTGATTCGGTTTTTCACCAACCTGTTCTTCTTCCAACAGCTATCGACCGCAAACCACTCGCCGTCCGAGAATGCGCTCGGCTGGCTCGTCGTCGTCGCGCCGGTTATCGGCGGGCTGCTCGTCGGCGTCATTGCCCGCTATGGGTCGGAGCAGGTTCGCGGTCACGGCATTCCGGAGGCGATCGAAGCGATCCTGTTCGGCAAAAGCAAGATGTCGCCGAAAGTGGCCGTACTCAAGCCGCTCGCCTCCGCCATCGCAATCGGCAGCGGCGGGCCGTTCGGTGCGGAGGGGCCGATCATCATGACGGGCGGCGCGATCGGCTCGCTCATCGCGCAGTTCTTTCACCTGACGAGTGCGGAAAGAAAGGCGCTACTGGTTTCGGGGGCAGTGGCCGGCATGACCGCCGTTTTCGGTACGCCTGTCGCCGCCGTGCTGCTCGCGATCGAACTGCTGCTCTTCGAATTGCGGCCTCGCAGCCTCTTGCCGGTCGCAATCGCTTGTGCCGTAGCCGGGTTCACGCGGCCGCTGCTGCTCGGTTCGGGGCCGTTGTTTCCGCTGCACACGGCCGTCCTCGGTCCCGTCGGTCTTCTGTCGTCCGCTTTCGCCGGCGTGATCGCCGGTGCCTTGTCGTGGGGGCTGTCCAGCTGGCTCTACAAGATGGAGGATGCGTTCGGCAAGCTGCCGATCCATTGGATGTGGTGGCCGGCATTGGGTGCGATCGCCGTCGGCATCGGCGGGTACTTTCAACCGCGCGCGCTCGGTGTCGGCTATGACGTGATCGGCGACTTGCTGCAAGGTCATCTCGTGCTGCAGGCCGTTGTATCGATCGTGCTCATCAAGGCGATCATTTGGGTCATCGCCCTGGCTTCCGGCACGTCGGGCGGGGTGCTGGCGCCGCTGCTGATGATGGGCGCCGGCGTGGGCGCCATTGCCGCCCCCTACATGCCGGGAGGCGATCCGGCGGTGTGGCCGCTCATCTTCATGGCCGCGGCGCTTGGCGGCATGATGCGCGCGCCGATCATGGCAGCCGTCTTCGCGTTCGAACTGACCGGCGACGCCAATGCGCTGCTGCCGTTGCTGGCGGCCGCCTCGGTCGCTTACGGGTTTACCGTCTTGCTCATGCGCCGCTCGATTCTCACCGAAAAGATTGCGCGACGCGGCTATCACATTTACCGCGAGTACAGCATCGATCCGCTCGAAAGGCACTACGTCGAGGACGTGATGACGCGCACGGCCGCGACGATCGATGCGAAAACGTCCGTGGCCGACGTATTGAAGAATTATTTCGGCGCGCACCAAAAGTTTCGAGCCTATCCGGTCGTCGCCTCCGGTGCGCTCGTGGGGGTCGTCGATCGCGCGCTGCTCGATCGGGCCGGCGCCGAGCATGCCGACGCGGCGGTAGGTACGCTGTTTGCGCACTCGGTGCCGGAGGTTGCGGTGCCCGGCGAGACATGCAGAAACGTCGCGGCTCGTTTGGCCGTGAAGGGACTCGATCGCGTTCCGGTCGTCGAAGACGAGAAATCGCTTCGGCTGCTCGGCATCGTGTCACGGTTCGACCTGCTCAAACCGTCGACGGTCGTGTTCGCCGAGGAGCGGGAGCGCGAGCAGTTCAGGCATCTTTGGACGGCGAACGGCGAAGACGTCCGTTCACCTCATAGGGATGACGACGCGTCGAAAGCGCCTGTCGGCGTCAGCCGCCAAAAGATTTCGGCACGCGAAGAATCGAAGGACGTCGAACGCAAGAGCAAAACGACGGTCGTTCGCCAGGACTGATCACGGTCCGCCCGCAGTTGCCTCTTCGATCGAATGGGTCGCCCGAAGCCACCGGTTCCCCGGTGGTTTTGCGTATCCGCTCCCGGTAGGATCGACCCGCTTGGGGCCCTCCGGCCAGCGCTGCGGACCGAACAGTCGACGTGCGGGAAACGACAGGTGGAAACGTTCGAATGGATCGTCTTGCTGCTGATCGCCGCGGCGTGCCTCGCAGAAGTGGCACGCAGGATCGGCGCGCCGTATCCCACGCTGCTGGCGCTGGGAGGCGTGGGGTTTGCGTTTTTGCCTTCGGCTCCGCATTGGACGTTGGATCCGGAGTTGGCCTTGACGCTGTTCGTGGCGCCCGTTTTGCTCGACGCGGCCTATGACTCGTCGTTGAGAGACCTACGAGCCAACTGGCGCCCGATAACGGGGCTCGTCGTCGCGGCCGTGGGCACGACCGTGATGGGCGTCGCGTACGCCTGCCATCGGCTCGTGCCGGGGATGCCGTGGGGCGTGGCCGTCGTGGTCGGTGCCGTCGTTGCGCCGCCGGATGCGGCAGCTGCCACGGCGGTGATGCGGCAAGTCGGATTACCGCACCGCCTACAGAGCGTGCTGGAAGGCGAAGGCCTGCTGAACGATGCAAGCGCGCTGTTCGTTTACCGTCTCGCGCTCATGTCCGTGCTTTCGGGACCGCTCGGTCTCGACGACTATCTGCCCGTATTCCTGCTCACGGTGTTCGGCAGCATCGCGGCGGGAATCGGTTTGGGGTTCGTCCTGCGGCCCGTCACGACGGCGACCGACCACGTCCCCACCTCGTTGATCCTGCAGTTCGCTGCGACGTTCGGCGTCTGGATGCTCGCGGACAAGGTCGGCCTGTCCAACATCCTGACGATGGTGGCTTTCGCGATGACCATCTCCCGAGGCGGCGGGCCACGCATGGCGGCGCGTATGCGCGTGCCGATTCTAGCGGTCTGGGAGACCGTCGTTTTCATTCTCAACGCACTCGCATTCGTATTGATCGGCATGCAGTTGCGGCCGATCTGGGAGCGGCTGGGCAATAGCACGTCCCGCCTCGACGCGGTCATCGTCGCGGCGGTCGTGCTCGGCGTCGTCGTGGCGACGCGGTTCGGATGGGTCATGAGCTACGGCGCGATCGTGCGGTGGCAGAACCAGAGAATCGTGCCGGAGAAGCGCCCGAAGCGGTCGTGGCGAAGCGGTTTCGTGGTTTCCTGGGCAGGCATGCGGGGCATCGTGACGCTGGCCGCCGCATTCGCCGTTCCGCAGGCGCTGCCTGACGGAAGGCCCTTTCCGTACCGCGACGTCATCCTCCTGTGCGCGTTCGCGGTGACCTTCGGCACGCTCGTCGTTCAAGGCCTGACGCTGAAGCCGATGATACGTTTGCTGCGTCTGTCCCATGACGATCTCGTGGCGACGGAAGTGCGGACGGGACGGAGTTTGATCTATCGAGCGCTGCTCGACTCGATCGGCGAGGACGATTCGATGCACGCGAAACTGCTCAGGAAGGAATACCAGGCCGTCGTGGACTTGAACACGAGTGAGGAGCGCGAGCAGCCGCTCACCGAGGTACCTGGCGGACCGCTGCGTCGACGCGCGATTGCGGCGGCCCGCGGCAAGGTCAACGAACTTCGCGATCGAGAAGTCATCGGCGACCAGGCTTACCGAATTCTCGTGCAGGAACTGGATTGGGCCGAGTTGTCGGCGGGCGGTGCCGGTGCCGGGGTCGCTTGAGCACCCGTGAGCAAAAAAGCCCCGCGACGCGGGGCAAGGGGGATGATTCCGGCGGGCCTATCGGAAACCTTTGTTCGAGATGAATGGGAAGGGCGCGAAACCCCGGCCTATTGACATTGACAGCATCGAAACCAGGCTGATATCGTTTTCAAATCGGTTCTTGAACAACAACAAACCATTATTACGACCATGACCGGTCCGAATACGGCAGTAATCGAGCGATTTTACGAAGCGTTTCAACGGCGCGACGCCGAAACGATGGCGGCGTGCTACGCGGCGGACGTCATCTTCAGCGATCCTGTATTCGGTGAGCTTCATGGTGACGCAGCACGCGACATGTGGCGAATGCTCCTATCCCGCGCTCAGGAATTCTCACTTACCTTCAGCGACGTATCCGCCGACGATCACGGTGGGCACGCACATTGGATTGCGAGCTATTTGTTCAGCCAAACGGGCAGAAGGATCGTCAATCGAATTGAAGCGCAATTCGTTTTGCGCGACGGCCTGATCGTCGAACATCGCGATCGCTTCGACTTATGGCGATGGGCGGCACAGGCCTTGGGCGCGAAAGGCGCTTTGTTGGGGTGGACGCCATTCGTTCAGAATGCCATTCGCTTGCAAGCGAAACGCGGTCTGGCCGCTTGGCGAGCCAAGGTTGCGTAGGATCGAGCCCGTCTGCCCTGGCGGCAGGCGCCTCACGAAGGCAAGCGCGGCAGGATCGATCCCGCGGCTAGGCAGTGCTCGAAGGCGTCGTCGAGCATCTGCAAGTCCGCTGCGCGGCTGCTCGCCTGCAGCCCTCGGAGTGAAGGGACATGCAGGGTTACCGAGTGGCAGAGGGGGTAGTCCTTTGCCCGCATCTCCGGTTCGATGCTCGAAAAAAACGCAGTGGTGGGAACGCCGAACCCCGCTGCGATGTGCAGCGCCGCGCTGTCGCCCGTCATGACGAACGCAGCGTTGCCTATCAAGCGAAGGAATGCGGCCGTCGAGTCACTGGCGGCTCTGACGTCGCGGTATGCGGGGTGTTCGACAGCGCCGAAGCCGAGCACCGGCAGCCCGTAGGTGCGGTGAAGCAAATCGACCAAGCGCGCGCGATGTTTGGCCGGAATGCTGCGCAGGGACGTGCTGGCGGTCGGGCAGAAGAGGGCATACGGCTGCGCGCCGTTCGAAGCATCGCGCAAGTCCAACTGCGGAAGACGCCCGAGCCAGCTGTTGCGCTTCTGTTCGGAGTCGATCGATGCCGGATCGACACCCAACGCATCCAGGAAAAAATCGATCATGGGCTCGCTCGAGAAGCCTCGCCAGAAGAGATGATTTCCCGCGTCCACGACAACGTCATCGGCAGGAACGCGAGCGAGTGGGCAGGGCAAGCTCACGCATTCGTCGATGACGGTTCCGGTCGCCAAAACATAGAGTTCCTCGACGTAGGAGGGCGCGAGTGCGGGCCGGTACAGGTGCATGCGAACGTGCGGAAAGCGCTCCCTGATCGCATTGATCGCCGTCAAGCCGATGATCGAATCGCCCAGCGTGACCCCCATGCCGTTGACGATGTGAAGCGTGGAGATCCGATCCCAATCGAGCCGGAACGGGGCCGCGTTTGCGTTGTTGAAACGGCGTTCGGAAAGCGCTGCGCGATAGCCCGTCAGAGGGGCGCAGCCCGCTTCGAGGTCATACGGGGCCACGATTTCATCGCTTGCAGACAGAAGCGAGCCCGGGAAAAAAAGGACTTCGTCGGGAGAAAGCGTATGCATGTTCTTTTTCCGACTCACGAAGCGAGCGGTAAGCAGATGTCGGTCAGCAATTCGGCAGGGGCGGTATTTGTCGGGTTGTTGAGGTACTCCTCGAACACCGGCGCGTCGGCCGCGTCGTGATCGGAGTTGACGAGCCACTCGCCGTATAGCCATTGATAGGCTGCTGCCATGTCGGCGTAGGGACCTTGGTGCCGTAGGACGGCATACTTGCCGCCGGCAACGGGCGTGACGCGCACGGGGCTGCCGGACACATCCACCGTGCGCGGCAGCCAAACACCAGCCTTCGAGCGCAGTTCGCTTTCTTTGACGATTGCGGGATCGTCATAGTAGAGCCCGATCATCCGCATCTCGCCGGACAGCAGATCGCGCGAGGCCAGCCATCCCATCAGCGAATCGAACGCTTTGCCGATCTGCATATAAGGGCCTACGTGGTCAACGGTCAACACTTCGAACGCTTCGATATCGCGAATCATGACGTCATGCTTGGTCATTTCGGATTCTCCGGTAGAGGTTGAAGTGGGGCGGAATGAACGCATCGGCATGGTGCCCCAGTAGATGAAGCGAGGCAATCGTAGCCGTTCGTGCAGCGCACGTCCCTACATTGTTCATCGTTGTTCATCGAGAGGCGGGCCGATCCGAGGTGGTCTAGGGTTATCCCCAATGAAGCGTGGTGTTACGAGTAACGAAAAATAAAATACTGTTATGCGTAACGAGAAATTTCGCATGTCCTGGCTCTGGTAAAATTCGTGCGCTGCTTGGCGGCATATAACAATCTACTGAGAGGGCTGTCGTATGGACTGTGTTTCGTTTTCCAAAGCGTTTCAAGACAACATGCACGCACTTAGGCTTGACGCTCCGTCTAGTCTTTTTTTGTCGTTGCAGACTGCGATTGGTACGTTCACTACGATGCTTGGCGCGTTGAAAGCGCTTGGGCCTACCGCTACGGTCGCTGAGCTTGTGGGGGCCACTACTGCGCTGAAAAGCTTGGTGCCGTTGGTGTGATGGCTGCCTCGTATTACGTCGGTGCGACGCTCGGAAGCTTGATCGTGGCAACTGACGCGGTGAAGGCGTGCGGCGACCCGTATAGGAACTCCCCTGCGGCTCGGTATCGTGCAGTTGCTCAATGGATCGCCAGTCGCGGCTTGCTCGTTCCGATGGACATTCAAGTTTTCATTCAGCGCCATCCCGAGGTTTTGACGGACGTACCTGCACGCAAATCGTATGCAATGCGTGCTTTACAGGCCGGGGCCGCGAAATGAATTGGATTGTCGACAAAATCGCGTTACTTGCAACGGGTATCGTGTGCGCCGCTGGCGCATGGGCCATTCTCCATTATTCCGGTCAGTGGTTTTTTCCGGTCGCTACGGTGATAGGCGTTCTTTTGCTGTATCGCGATAATCAGCGGCTTCGGACCCTTCTCAAAGAGCACGGTATAGATTCTAAGAGGAGGTTGTCGGGCGACTAGCGTTAGGAGTGTCCGGGCGGTAGGCAGAGAGGCTTACCGCCTCGGCCGATGAGCGAAGTCGTAGCGGTTATCGCCCTCCGGGCGACCTCCCGGACCGAGTAGCGGGTATGACCGGCGCCGCTAGTGCTTGCTGTGGGCATCGAGCACGGCTCCCCCTCACTGCAAAGCCGCTTTCCGCTGCGGTTGCCCCGTGCTCACACTTTTTAGAGTTTCGACCTTCAGCGCTCCCATTCGTCACACGTAAACGTATACATCAAAACAAAGCGTGAGGGCGGTAATGCAGCAGTTGGAGCTTTGGGAGCGTGAATGTCTGTCGGCGGCTGAATTGGCGAGGGTCGTTGGCGAGATACGGAACTTGTACTGGCATATCCGTAACACGCGGCGTGGCATTCATGATGCGCGCCG